>CAVBXD010000021.1:0-53987 GCA_963599465.1 Oscillospiraceae bacterium
TATTTTTTTCCACACGGATTTTAAAGATTTAAAAGATGTCGGCTTCGCCGATTGCGAACACCGCATTTCAACCGCTCCTGCACATCATTTATTAACCACCGCGTAGCCGCTTGCGGCGTAGCTATCTTTCAAATCTTTAAAATCCGTGTGGAAAAAAAACACGTGTGGTTCTCAAGGCATTGCTCTATGATGGGTGACACATATTATATGTATAATCACTATCTCTTCGTATATAAGTAGTAATCAGACTAATTTTTATTTTTACGACAATAGAGACAACATAGACAACTGGCTTCGTCCATGAACCAAAATTATGGTCAGAAAAAAGTTGTCTCTATTGTCGTTTTCTTGGTTCTATGTGATTTGTATGGGCGTCCACATTTCACATATTATTTCTTCCCACTGATTATTTTTTTCCACACGGATTCTAAAGATTTAAAAGATGTCGGCTTCGCCGATTGCGAATACCGTTTTTCATCCATCCTTGCACATCATTTATTAATCACCGCGTAGCCGCTTGCGGCGTAGCTATCTTTCAAATCTTTAAAATCCGTGTGAGAAAAAACAATCCGTGTGAGAAAAAACAATCCGTGTGAGAAAAAACAATACGTGTGGAGAAAAAACAATACGTATGTTGCAAAATCATGATAATCCGCGACAGGAATCCGCAAGCAAGAATATTTTTACCCACACGATTCAACATAACCCCAAAATAACAGTCGAAAACTTTGGTAGACAACTATTTTCTTCGTAACTTTGCATCCGATTTAGCATTAGCGCATTATTAACACATTATATAATAGAACAAAATGAAAAACGGTATTCATCCAGAAAACTATCGCCCCGTCGTGTTCAAGGACATGTCCAACGGCGATATGTTCCTTACAAAGTCTACATGCAAGACTACAGACACAGTAGAGTTTGAAGGCGAGACTTACCCAGTGGTTAAGGTAGAAATCTCAAGCAGCTCTCACCCATTCTATACAGGTAAGAGCAAGCTCGTCGATACAGCAGGTCGCGTGGACCGCTTCATGAACCGCTACGGCAAGCTGAAGAAGTAATACCTTTATTCAACAAGCATAAAGACATTGGAAATGCGGTCGGACGTAGTTGCATATGCGTCCGTCCGCATTTTTCGGCTTAATAGCTATCACCTGATAAACATATTGACCATGACAAATCTTTGGAAGTCAACGGCATGGATGCTTCTCTTGGCAGCGTCGCTCCTCTTTTCGTGCTCGGAGAACGACAACCTGCCCAAGCAGAAAGAGAACCCCGAGACAGAGGCAAACACCAACGCCAATCCAACACAACAGAACGCCAACTACTCACGCCTCGAGTTTCCTCACATCAAGACCGACGGCAACAACCTCGTCATAGTTCACAGCACCACAGCCTATGGCGTGAACTATTCGGTGGAATGGGATTGCGACAAGAAGGCACAACGCTGGTCGTGCTACGAGATGGACGCCGCAAACAGCGTGACAAATTGGAACCGCAACAATTGGGACGCAACTTCATGGCATGACGATCCTTTCCAGGAAGACAAGGACATACCCGAAAAATACCGCACGACACTTACCGACTATCGCGGCTCAGGCTATGACCGCGGACACATCTGCCCTTCGGCAGACAGGGTGAACTCGCAAGAGGCCAACGAGCAGACTTTCTATCTCAGCAACATGCAGCCACAGATCAACGGATTCAACGTTGGCGTGTGGTACACCATGGAGAACCAGCTGCGCAACGTGTGGAACACCACAAAGTATCGCGACATACTCTATGTTTGCAAGGGCGGCACGATAGACAAAAGTTCACAGATAGCCGGATACACCACGAGCAAAATCATCGTGCCAAAATATTTCTTCGCAGCGATACTCGCCGTCAAGGATGGCCAATACAAGGCCATTGGGTTGTGGTTTGAGCACAAGGCAAACAGCGACAAGAAGCTGAGCAACTACGTGGTGTCGATAGACGAGCTTGAGAAGCTCACGGGCATCGACTTCTTCTGCAACCTCCCCGACAAGATTGAGAACACGGTAGAGTCGGCATCCAAAGCCACCATGCTATCCGACTGGGGACTTTAGAGGATTAAAGCCATAAGCCATAACACGGCGATGTGACACTACATCGGCACATGGTATTTTTTATTTACAAAACACGGCCCAAGAATCGTTTAATTGCATCGGCACACCTGTGTGTCAGCGAATAAGCGATTCTTGGGCCGTTTTGTTATCTTATTGACTATCAACCTCCCACGCCACTTCACCAAAAACACCAGCCTCAAGCCTTTTGCCATACTAACGTAAAGGCGATGGCGTTACGTTAGAACGGCGTTACGTTTACGGCGTAAAGACATCGGCATTACGCTGCAAAGGCGGACACTTCATGCCGAAAAAGCCACAAAAATCGACAAAAACGCCATTTGAAAGGCGTTGAAAACACGCCTTCATCTCAATTTCAAGCCACATCCTGCTCTATTTCACTCCCTCCTCATGACAAGAATTTAGACCATAATTCTTTACAAGGCTCCCCGTTGGGCATACCCGTCATAATTGCCACAAATCTTTTTGCATAAACAAAATAAAATCAGTAACTTTGCCTTTTGAAAGAAAGTATCAAGCTTCATGCAATCGACATACAAGAACATTAAGGCATCATCAACCGTGGCGGGGTTCGCCGCCGGAGTTTTCGCCGCCATTTTCTACGGCACCAATCCATTGGGCACATTGCCCCTCTATGCCGACGGCATCTCCTCGGGTTCCGTATTGTTTTACCGTTACGGCTTTTCCGTGATTATCTTCATGCTGTGGCTTCTCGCGCGCGGCGAATCGCTGAGAATCAAGTGGGGGCACGCCATAAAGCTCGCCGTGCTCGGCACGATGTTCGCCATGTCGTCATTGACGCTCTACGAGAGCTTCCACTACATGAACGCCGGCATAGCCTCAACCATACTCTTCTCCTACCCCATCATGACCGCCCTCATCATGGTGATGTTCTACCATGAGCGCGTCAATTGGCGCACCACAGCCGCCATAGCCCTTGCCATCTCCGGCATAGCGTTGCTTTATCGCGGAGGAGGCAGCGGCGGTGACACGCTATCTGCCACGGGCGTGCTGCTCGTGCTTTTCTCTTCCCTGCTCTATGCCCTTTACATAGTCTACGTGAAGCAGTTCAAGATCGAGGGCATGTCGAGCGTGAAGTTCACGGCATGGGTCATCTTCTTCGGATGGATAAGCCTCATGGCATTCATGGTTTTAAAGGGCGAGCCTTTTCAGATGCTCCACGGCACACAGTGGCTCTGGAGCTTCCAGCTGGCACTCCTGCCAACGGTTCTCAGCCTCTTCCTCATCAACGTGGCAATCAAAGCCATCGGAGCCACGCCAACGGCAATTATGGGAGCCCTTGAGCCTCTCACCGCCGTGGTAATCTCCTGCACACTGTTCGGCGAGGAGTTCACGCTCCGTCTGGCCATAGGCATAATACTGATACTCTCGGCGGTGATGCTTGTCATCATCAAAAAGAAACAACACAACTAAGAACATATTCTCAAGAGTACATGATATATCATTACGATTTCCTCATCATCGGCGGCGGCGTAGCCGGTATGAGCTTTGCTCTCAAAGTTGCCAACGCCCATAAGGGTTCTGTCGCCATCATCTGCAAGACCTCACTCGACGAGGCCAACACCGCCAAGGCACAGGGCGGCATAGCCTCTGTAACCAACCTCAGCGTGGACAACTTCGACAAGCACATCCACGACACCATGGTGGCAGGCGACTGGCTCTCCGACCCCGATGCCGTGGAGCATGTAGTGAGAAACGCGCCGGAGGCGATAAAGGACCTCGTGGAATGGGGTGTCAACTTCGACAAGAAGACCGACGGCTCGTTTGACCTTCATCGTGAGGGCGGCCACTCTGAGTTTCGCATCCTGCACCATCAAGACGATACGGGCTTCGAGATTCAACGCGGTTTGATGGAAGCCGTGAGAAGCAACCCCAACATCACGGTTCTCGAAAACCACTTCGCCGTGGAGATCATCACCCAGCATCACTTAGGGCAGGAGGTGACACGCCGCACGCCAAACATAGAGTGCTACGGAGCCTATGTCATAAACCCTGACACACAGAAGGTTGACACATATCTCTCGCGCGTAACCCTCATGGCCACGGGTGGCACTGGATCGGTTTACGCCACCACGTCGAACCCCGTCATAGCCACCGGCGACGGCATAGCCATGGCATATCGCGCCAAGGCAACGGTGAAAGACATGGAGTTTGTGCAGTTCCACCCCACAGTGCTCTACAACCCTGCCGAGACACACCCCGCACACCTCATCACGGAGGCCATGCGTGGATATGGAGCCATACTCAAGTTGCCCGACGGAACGGAGTTCATGCAGAAATATGACCCTCGCCTCTCGCTCGCGCCACGCGACATCGTGGCACGCGCCATAGACCATGAGATGAAGATCCACGGCCTCGACCACGTTTGCCTCGACGTGACAATGAAAGACGCCGAACAAACCAAGAAGCATTTCCCACATATCTATGAGAAATGTCTCTCCATAGGCATCGACATCACGAAGCAGATGATACCTGTCTGCCCGTCGGCCCACTACATGTGTGGCGGCATCAAGGTTGACCTCAACGCCGAGAGCTCAATCCATCGCCTCTACGCCGTCGGCGAATGCTCATGCACGGGATTGCATGGCGGCAACCGTCTGGCCTCCAACTCGCTCATCGAGGCTGTGGTGTACGCAAAGAGCGCTGCAGAGCATGCCATAGAGAATATAGACAACTACCATTTCGAGGAAGACGTGCCGGAATGGAACGATTTCGGCACACTCACCAATGAGGAGAAGGTGCTCATCACCCAAGACGAGAAAGAGGTGGGACAGGTAATGTCTACATACGTGGGCATAGTGCGCTCTAACCTGCGCCTGAAGCGTGCGTGGACTCGTCTCGACATGCTCTACGAGGAGACGGAGGATCTCTTCCGTCGCGTGAAACCTACACGCGACATCTGTGAGCTCCGCAACATGATAAACGTGGGATATCTCATCACGCGCCAGGCCATTGAGCGACACGAGAGCCGTGGACTGCACTATAATATCGACTACCCGGCCTCTCCCCGCAAAGTCCTCTAGGACTTTGCTCCCCCTCCCCCACAAAGGGGAGGGGATAAACACTTAGATAAACAAACGAAGACTCTTCTGACATTTCACTTCATACGGAAGATGAAAATGATAGACAAAGGATGGAAGACGAAGGACGGAAAATGGAAGACAGAAGGACGGGAAATGGAAGACAGAAGATGGAAGATGTAAGACGGGAAATGTAAGACGGGAAATGGAAGATGGAAGACGGAAGACGAATGAAGAATGACGGGAAACGGAAGGTGGAAGACGACGATAGACCTCATGGTTATGAGACAGCGGACACTGTGAACTATCATCTGCTCAAGACATTTGCCCTTGAAAAGAGGAAGAACCAAACTTGTGCGGAAAGGATGCTATGGGAGGAAATAAGAACCAACAGGTATAACTTTAAGTTTCGCAGGCAACATGTCATTGGAATATTCATCGCTGACTTCGTTTGTCTCAAGTATCATCTCGTCATCGAAGTGGATGGAGGCTACCATCATCAGAGCGACCAACAAGTCTCCGATGCCCTGAGAACCAAAGCCTTGAACGATGAAGGTTTCAAGGTTCTCCGATTTACTAATGAGGAAGTAGAAGCTGACCCCAAGGCCATCGCAGAACAAATATATGATGAAATCTTCAATATGGAAATCTATAATCAACACACTATTGAATGATACCCGAAGAAATTTCACAACAATATTGAAAAATGCATAATAGGTGAATGGACAACAATATTGAAATGTGAAGAATGGGGAAATAGACAACAATATTGAAAAGAGCATAATAGGAAAACTGACAACAATATTGAAGTGTGAAGAATAGGGAAATAGACAACAATATTGAAGACTGAATAAGAAGAAAATAATTGAAAAATAAAAAGAATGGAAGAACACAAGAAGAACCAGAGCAAAACGGCTCTTGAAGGTAATATAACCCCTCCCCTGGGTGGGGGAGGGGCAAGGGGAGAGGCCGCCCGTATTCGCTCCTTGGCCAATTCGCGTCATGCCCTCATCCTCGCCCATTATTACACACGCCCAGAGATACAGGAGGTTGCCGACTTCATAGGCGACTCGCTTGCCTTGGCGCGCAAGGCCGCCGAGTCCGACGCGCCCGTGCTGGTGATGTGCGGCGTGCATTTCATGGCAGAGACGTGCAAGCTGCTGTCGCCAGAGAAGATAGTGCTTGAGCCAGACCCTTCGGCAGGATGCTCGCTTGCCGACAGCTGCAACGCCAAAGACCTTGCCAAATACAAGAAAGAACATCCTGGATACAAGGTCATTAGCTATGTTAACACCACGGCGGCGGTGAAGGCCCTGTCCGACTGCTGCGTCACCTCCGGCAATGCCGTGAAGGTAATCAACAGCTTGCCAAAGGACGAGAAACTCATCTTCGGCCCCGACTACAACCTCGGCAATTACATCAACTCCATCTCTGGCAGGGAGATGCTCCTCTGGAATGGAGGATGCCACGTGCACGAGAAGTTCTCTGTCGGCGCGATACTCGACTTGAAGAAACGTTATCCCGATGCCCTTGTCATGGCTCATCTTGAGTGCAAAGCTCCCGTGCTCGCCGTGGCAGACGTGAAAGGCTCGACGGCGAGCATGCTCAACTATGCCAAGGACCACCCCGAGCAAAAACAGTTTATCGTGGCAACAGAGGCAGGCATATTGTTCGAACTGAGCAAGCAGTGCCCCGACCAAGAGTTCATTCCCGTGCCGCCAGAGGTCACCGAAGGCGAGAACGGCATAGGCTCCACGAAGGCAGACGGCGGCATACCAGCCTCATGCGCGTGCAACGAGTGTGAGTTCATGAAACTCAACACATTGAAGAAAATCATTGCCTGCCTGGAAACGCTCCAACCTCATGTGGAAATACCCGAGGACATCGCGCGTGAGGCAGTGAAGCCAATAGAGAAGATGCTCAGCCTCTCTTAGTCTTATTAAAACCCGACATTAAAACTCATCCACATGAACTACAAGCAAACAGAAGAAGAACTCACCGACCGTCTCATCGACCTTTCCTTTGCCGAGGATATCGGCGACGGCGACCACACCACCCTATGCTGCATCCCTGCCGACGCCATGGGCGAGAGCGTGCTGATGATCAAGGAAGAAGGCATCTTTGCCGGCGAGCGTGCCGCATTGGAGGTGTTCAAACGCTTTGACCCCGAGATGAAAGTCACCATGCACATGCATGATGGCGACCATGTGCGCCCGGGTGACATCGTGCTCTCGGTAAGCGGGCGCGAGCAGAGCCTCCTCACCACCGAGCGCCTCATGCTCAACATCTGCCAACGCATGAGCGGCATAGCAACCATGGCACACCGCTATCAGCAGGCCCTCATCGACGCAGGCACGAAGACGCGTGTGCTCGATACTCGCAAGACCACTCCGGGCATGCGCATGCTGGAGAAAGAGGCTGTGCGCATTGGCGGCGGCATGAACCACCGCATCGGGCTCTTCGACATGATTCTTCTCAAGGACAACCACATAGATTTCTGCGGTGGCGTGCACAACGCGATAACCCGCGCGCGCCAATATTGCAAGGACAAGGGACTCGACTTGAAGATTGAGTGCGAGGTGCGCGACTTCGCCGAACTGCACGAAGCCCTCAAGGACCTCCCCGACCGCATCATGTTCGACAACTTCACACCGGAAGACACCATAAAGGCTGTAGAGCTGGTGCACGCCGCCAAGAACGCCGACGGCACACCTGCCCACATAGAGACGGAATCGTCGGGCGGCATCACTTTCGACACTATGATACCGTATGCCAAGGCTGGAGTAGACTTCATCTCCTTTGGCGCGCTCACCCACAGCGTGAAATCACTCGACATGAGCCTCAAGGCAAAGGGTTCTTCAAAGCTCTCTGTCTGAGCCTGAAAAAGAAATGAATTAAAACAGGAAATGAGACTATACAACACGATGAAGTCGACGCTTGCCTTGGGTCTCTGCGTGCTGGTATCAGCCTGCGGAGGCAAGGAAGGCAAGAAGAGCGTTAAGCATAATGAGAAACCCGTCACGACGGTGGTAGACACGGCCCTGCAGTCACGCCTGAAGGCTTTCTGTTCCCAACCTCGCGTGAACGGCAAGTTCGGTCTTTACGTTTACGACCTCACCGCCGACAAGCCTGTGGCAGCCGAAAACATCGACCATGCCCAGCCTGTGGCATCGTGCACGAAGGTGCTCGCCGGCGTGGCGGCACTCAATAAGCTTGGAGCCAACTATTCGTACCGCACAACGCTGTATACCAGGGGCAACATCGTAAAAGACACGCTGCGTGGCGACATAATGCTCATGGCGGGTCTTGACCCAATGCTCAAGGCGCAAGACATGACGATGTTTGCGCGCCATCTGCGCAAGATGGGCATAAAGCATGTGGCTGGAAAGTGTTTCCTGAACCTCAAACTAAAAGAGAAGGTGAAGGCGGAGCAACACTGGTATCCGTGGGATC
This sequence comes from Oscillospiraceae bacterium, assembly GCA_963599465.1. Classification (GTDB taxonomy): domain Bacteria; phylum Bacteroidota; class Bacteroidia; order Bacteroidales; family Bacteroidaceae; genus Prevotella. The sequence continues at coordinate 8,600 of CAVBXD010000021.1, forward strand.
TCTCCTTCTCCAAATATGGCATCCTGTTCAAGGGGCCGGACGCCGTTGAGAAAGCCTTGAAAACTGCCCTTATCGCAAAGGGCATAAGAATTGGCGACGGCTTCGAGCATGGCGTGCCTAAAAGAGACAACGCCAAGAAATGGAGAGGCCGCTTTCGCGTAATCTGCCCCGTCAGGGAGGTAACCAAGCTGATGTGGAAAAACTCAAGCAACACCAAAGCCACAAGTCTTCTCTATGCGCTTGGCAACGCCGTTGAGCCAAACAACAATGGCTCTGCCGACACGCTTGCCTCTGCTGGCGTGAAGTATATCCGGGCTTTAATGCGCGACTCCCTGCGCCTCAGCGATAGCACTTTGATGGTTCACGACGGCTGCGGACTCTGCACCCAAAACCACTTGTCGCCCAAGGCACTCGTCAGCGTTCTCCAGTTTGGCTATCACCACAAGCCTATCTACAAACAGCTCATGAGCAACCTCGCCATATCGGGAGTGGACGGCACACTGCGCCGATTGCTCTATGACCCAAGGTTGAGAGGGCAAATACATGGCAAGACCGGCACGCTGTCGCATCCTTACGGCATCTCGTCGCTCGCCGGTTACTGCAAAGGGGCCGACGGCCACGACCTGTGCTTCGCGTTCCTCAACTCAGAGATGTCGGTCCTCGACGCACACGTGATGCAGCGCAAGCTATGCCTTGTGCTTGTAGGCAAGCAGAAACAGCGGTAAGAGTCCAAGTATCTATAATTAGAAACCGATTCACATGAAAAAGATTATTGCAAAGCATATTCCGGCATCGAAGATACCAGAACATCTGCAAGACATTCCTGCACTGCTCGACAGTGAGGGCGTGCAGTTTGCGGCTATCGACACCAACAATTGGGCGTCTGGCTTTCCGTATGCGCCCAAGGTGGAGTTTCGCATAGCCCACACAGGCAAAAGCATAGTGTTGAACTACCGTGTGGAGGAAGACACTGCACGGGCAGTGGCTGCCGACGACGGCAACGTGTGGGAAGACTCGTGCTGCGAGTTCTTCTCCGTTCCTGCTGGCGACGGCATTTATTACAACATTGAATGCAACTGCGCCGGGCAGATGCTCATTGGCTGCGGACCTGAACGCGAGAACCGTGAGCGTGCCACACAACAGGTGCTCGACACCGTGAGACGCTGGTCCTCGCTGGGACGCGAACCATTTGAAGAGAAGGACGCGCCTAAAGTGTGGCAGTTGGTGCTGGTAGTTCCTGTATCAGCATTCTACAACCACCACATTGACGACATATCCGGGACCACCGTCCGCGCCAACTTCTATAAATGTGGCGACAAGCTCAGCAAGCCGCATTTCCTGTCGTGGAACCCAATCAGCTTGCCCAAACCAGACTTCCATTGCCCTCAATTTTTCGGGGAGGTGGAATTTGAAAGATAAGTATTGCAAATGGTCTTAAAGCACCCATAATAATACGTTGCTTTAAGACCACTTGCAAAACTTTTTATGTTATACTGTCAATTAAACCAATAAAATAACGGCCGTAGAACAGGCAACAGCCGTTATGAAATACCGGAATCAATTATTCTGCTCACTTCGTTCTGGAATCAGAATGGAGGCACCGATGCTAACCGCCAATACCAAGAGGATAAAGACGAGCGAGCTTACCGCACCAATCTCCACATAGTCGTGGATGAGCATCTTGGCACCGATGAAGATGAGCAAGACGCTGACACCAACCTTCAGATAACGGAACTTGTCGGCAACGGCTGCCAACAGGAAGAACAAGGCACGCAGGCCAAGTATAGCAAAGATATTGGAGAAGAACACCACGTAAGGATCAAGGGTCACGGAGAATACCGCCGGGATGCTGTCGAAAGCGAAAATGATGTCACAAAACTCTATGAATATCACAGTGAGCACCAACGGACTCAGATGGAAATGCTTGTTCAGGAATCTCACTACCGGATGATTCATGGCATTAATCTCTTCTTTCTTATTGCGGTTGAAGAACATCTTGGCGCCGCTGTACAACAGGAACGCGCCAAACAACAAGAGAATCCACTCAAAACGGCTGATGAGAGCTGCACCGGCAAAGATGAAGAAGAATCGCAAGAATATAGCTCCCAAGATGCCCCAGTTGAGCGCATGTTGATACTCCTTCTTGTCGATGCCAAACGAAGCAAAAATCATCATCATCACAAAGAGGTTGTCAACAGACAACGTTTTCTCTATCAAATAACCCGATATATAAGAAATGGTCATGTAATGGCGATACTGCTGCACGCTTGCCTCGAAATCATCTGGATTAAGCGTGAGATGGGCGGCATAGCGAGAAGCCACCGCCTGCAGGTCTTGATAGCTATGAATGCCATGCACCATGTCGCCATGAAAGTACAAGAAGACGGCAAAGATGAGTGCCAAGCCTATCCAGACACCCGTCCATGTCCCCGCCTCCTTGATGGAAACAACATGCGCCTTGCGGTCGATGACCAGCATGTCTAACACCAATATGGCTGCGATAAATATCACAAAGCCCACTAAAAACAACAATTCCGTTGATACCATTTTTTAATCCTCTTGTTATTTTATATATTCTGCTTTATCGTATAATATACTTTCTTTTACTGCATCATCTATTGTTTGCCATTATACTCTCAGGCATACTTACACATAATTAATTATAATGTGCAAATTTATGAAAAATAGTTCATTATAAAATGGGTTACATGGCTATCTTATGAAACATTAATGGAAAAATGGCAGTAACGATTAAACTACCTAAGGATGCCATTCATGACAAGGAGCTTTGACAGATTTGCCAGAATCCACAAACTATAATTTTACATTTTTATCCTTTTATGGCTTAAATATTAAATAAAAATCCTAACTTTGCATTCATAAGTTACAAATTGGAAACTTTTCGTGTGTTTCCATAACAAAAAAGCACTTAATAAACGTAGAGATTATGGATTCTATCAACGCTTTTTTCAGTACTCTAAGTAGCCTTCTGTGGGGATGGCCTATGATTGCCTTGCTGCTTGGCACACACATTTTTCTCACCATCCGCCTTCGTTTTCCACAGCTTAAGATGCTTACAGCCATCAAATTATCGGTGAAACGCGACGAAGACGCTTCTGGCGACGTGTCACAGTTTGGAGCCTTGGCAACCGCGCTTGCCGCAACCATTGGCACGGGAAACATCGTTGGCGTGGCCACTGCCATAGCTCTGGGAGGTCCTGGAGCGGTGTTTTGGTGTTGGCTGACCGGCGTTTTCGGCATTGCCACCAAATACTCGGAAGCGCTGTTGGCAATAAAATACCGTGAGACGACACCCGACGGCAGGATGCTCGGAGGCCCGATGTACGCGCTTGAGAAAGGCTTGGGATGGAAATGGATGGGCGTGCTCTTCGCCTTGTTTACCGCTTGCGCGTCGTTTGGCATTGGCAACACGGTGCAAGCAAACGCCATAGCCGTAATAGCACACGAGACGTATGGCTTGTCAACCACATGGGTGGGCGTGGCAATAAGCCTGCTTACCGGTGCCGTGGTTTTGGGCGGAGTGAAGAGCATAGCCAAGGTGTGTGGATTTTTGGTGCCATTCATGGCTATTTTCTACGTTTTGGGATGCATCTATATCCTCGTTGTCAATAGTAGCTTCGTGTTGCCCGCCATCAAGTTGATAATAGTGTCAGCGTTTACGCCACAAGCCGCAGGGGGTGGCTTCGCCGGCTCTTCCATATTGTTGGCAGCACGTTACGGCATATCGCGCGGACTCTTCTCCAACGAGTCTGGCTTGGGTTCTGCCCCTATCGTTGCCGCAGCAGCACGCACCCGCAACCCTGTGAGGCAGGCGTTGGTATCGAGCACCGGCACGTTTTGGGACACGGTAGTAATCTGTGCCATAACAGGCATCGTGATAGTAAGCAGCATCATAGCCTACCCCGACATCTCGTATGCCGACGGAGCCGCATTGACCAAGGTGGCTTTCGAGAAGATTCCTTACATAGGCAAGCCCTTGTTGAGCTTTGGTCTCCTGACCTTCGCCTTCAGCACAATCTTGGGCTGGAGCTATTATGGCGAAAGGGCGGTTGAATATCTGAAGGGGAAACGCTGGATGATAGTGTATCGCGTGCTGTTCATCATTTCTATTTTCATTGGAAGCGTGGCAAACCTCAACGTCGTTTGGAACATATCCGACTGCACAAACGCGCTTATGGCAATACCCAACCTCATTTCCTTGCTCCTTCTGAACGGCATCATCGTGCATGAGACGAGAAAATACTTATGGCGCAACAGGTTGGACCGTAAGATGTAAGAAAACACGCAACACGATTGGGAACAATAAAAGAAAGATTGCATACTTCATAAGGCCAAGCCATCTCAGGGAGCAGGTGGCCTTGGCTAATACTATTTTATCGCCCCCATGAAACAAAACCGTTTTTTATGGAAAAACATTTACTTCTTGCACTCTCGCTCGGATGCTGTATGGCAGCCGGCGCACAAACCACCTTCGAACAGGACGGCTTGACGTATCAAGTCACGTCAGCAACAACCGTGCGCGTGACAAAAGCTAAAAGCCTGACGGCGGAGCCGTACACCATCGACGTTAAAGAAAAGGTGGAGAACGATGGCATTACCTATGCCGTGACCAGCATTGGCGAGGCGGCTTTCAAATACAACAACCTAACAAAGGTGACCCTGCCAGAGAGCTTGGACTCTATATACTACGATGCGTTTGGGGTAAGCAATCTTGCTGAGGTAACGCTGCCATCGAAGTTGAAATATATAGACGACTACGCTTTCAGATCCACAGCCATCAACACATTAGAGATTCCAGCCTCCGTGAAATACCTCGGCGGCAGCGCGTTCTTCACGTGCAAAAAACTGGAGAGTGTAGTCTTCGACGGCACTCCCGAAGAGATGGGCACCTCCATCTTCTACCATTGTCCTGTACTCACATCGGTTAAACTTCCCGACGACATGACAGCGATTCCCAACAAGATGTTCCTGTCGTGCGACAAGCTATCAGCGATTAACCTGCCAAGCGGCCTTGAGAGCATTGGCGACGGCGCTTTCAACGGATGCAAGGAGTTGCAAAACGTGGAGCTTCCGTCAACATTGACGGAGATAGGCGATGAGGCATTCTTCGAATGCGCGGGAATAACAAGCATCAGCCTGCCCGCATCGCTTGAGGATATGGGAGTCAGCGCGTTTTCCAAGACTTCTATCAGCAGCATAAACCTCGATTCAAGCAACAAGGAGTTCAAGGTTGTGGATGGCGTGCTATATTCAAAAGACGGCAGCCTCCTATACCTCGCGCCAATGAAGGGCAAAACATCCGTAAGCATTGCAAGCAGCTGCATAGGCATAAACGGCGGAGCATTTTGGGGCAGCGAGGTTGAGACCGTCACGCCATCGAAAAAACTTTTGGCAATAGACGACTACGCTTTCTGCCAATCGGCATTGAAGAGTTTCAGCTTCCCCAACACACTTACATATATAGGCGAACAGGCATTCGCTTCCACAAAACTGACGGGTGAACTGCGTCTGCCCGAAAATGTGCCTATGGTTCAAGACGGAACATACGCCGGCATAAAGGACATAACATCTGTCGTAATCCCTTCGGGCGTGAGTTCTATTTACCCTCATGCCTTTAACGGCTGCACCAAAGTGGCTTCGGTGACCTGCGAAGGCAGCACCGCGCCATCGTTGGAGGACGTGTATGAAGAATACGACAATCCATTCTATAATATTGCCGCCACAACGCTCAACATACCCAAGGGCACAACGGCAAGTTACAGGAAAGAGTATTGGAGCGACTATTTCACTCTCAAAGAGAGCGACAAAGGGGTGTTAGTATGTGAATCGACAAGTCCTGTGGACGGTTCAATGTTAACGAAGAAATGGTTTGACGCTTCGGTAGACATCACATTTAGCGAGGAAGTGAGCGTCGCCAACGAGCATCCCGACGTGTTCCTGCGCAAGGGATCAGAAGACGTGGAGCCGGAACTCTCAGGCAATATCCTTGAGCCGGACGACCAATGGTACGTGACACTTCAAAACGACAAGAAGACCGTGCGCGTATGGGCTGCCGACTACGATGGTTACATGATGAACTTCAGTTGCTCTCCTGACGACATGTTCGCCTTCGTCATTCCAGCAGGCATAGTGAAAAATGTCGCTGGCGAGACCAACGAGCGCATAGTAGTAAACGTTTATGGATATGACCCAACCACAGGCATTGCCAACACGGAGATTTCAACATCCGATGCAAAGGAAGCCGCACGCTTCAACATAAGCGGCATGAGAATTGGCAAGGGACAGAAAGGCATAGCCATAATCAAGATGAACGACGGCACAGTGAAGAAAGTGCTGGTAAAGTAAGACTTTAAGATAACCTAAAGGGCTGACACTTCTCACGAGGTGCCAGCCCTTTTTGGTTAATCGCTTCCTATGTATGCAAAACAACGAATGCTTGGTGAAGGTCTCCTGTCACCATCTTCAAATGTCCTCTTATCTGCGATTCGTCCAATTCTTGAATATGCCCTGACGACAACGCGGTCAACGACTCCAGACATCCCAAATGCATCATTGAGGCAATGGGCATAAGCCTATGGACGGTCTTGCCTATGCTTTCGACGGGCAACGGCTTTTCTTTTATGGCTTCTTCCAAATATGACAACTGAGCCGCGAGTTCCTGTTTAAGCGTGCTTATGATTTCGTTAGCCGCTTCTTCATCGCCATCGGCAAAGGCAAGAAAAGATTGAATGGGAGAAACAGGCTTGACTACTGTTGCAGCGGTTTTGTTTCCCAAGATTTCTGCCAACCGGTCTATACCGAATGGCTTGAAGAGGCAATCGTCGAATCCTGCGTCCAACAGCTTCTCCTTTATGCTCACGTCGTGGGCGGTCATGGCGACTACCGTCATCTGGGCATGGTTGATGTGTTTTATCATATCCATGCCGTTCATCTCAGGCATTTCTATGTCCATAAGCATCAATGCCGGTCGCTCATTGTGCAAGACAGTTAACGCACCTACCGCACGGTCGCAAGCGAACACCTGCCAGGTGTCGCCTACGAGACGGCGCAACATTTCCTGAATAAGTCGCAATTGCAACTTGTCGTCATCGAGAATCAATATTTTGTCGTTGGCAAATGGTTTCCTTGTTTCTTCCTTCGCCTTTTCCTCACCGCATGGTTCCAAAGGAACAGAGACCGTGAACGTGGAGCCTTTGCCAAAAGAGGAGCGCAGATGTATTTCGCCGCCAAGCAACGTTACCAGTTCTTTCGTGATAGAAAGTCCTAATCCCGTGCCCTCAATGCCTTGTGCGCTCTTGAGCCTTGTAAAGGCTTGGAAGACTTCCCGTTGCTCCATCACGTCCATCCCCTTGCCTGTATCCGCAACGCTAAACTGAAGTTGAGGTTTGTCCATGACATTAGAGATTTGCGCTTTAACGGTCACACTGCCATGCTCGGTATATTTGATGGCATTGCTTAGCAAGTTATCTAATATTTGTCGAATACGGAAAGCATCGGCAATGAACATCCCCTCGCCTATTGCAAGATCGCATGAGAGATTCAATCCTTTGGTCTCGGCATTCAACCGCATTGCCTCCACAGATTCAGTTATCAAACTAACTGGCGAGAACGTTGTGGGATTAACTTTCATGAGGCCATTTTCCAATTGATGGAAATCGAGCAGTGAAGCCACAAGATGAGACAGATGACATGCTGAATTTCTGATGTTGTTGAGACAATCTATTCCCTTCGGATTGTCTACATAGTCTTTCATCAAGTCTATGAAACCAGCGATTGAAGCTGCCGGAGCCTTTATGTCGTGGGTGATGGTGAGGAGCAGACGTTCCCGCTGGCTCATGACACGCTGTATCTCCGCATTGGCGGCTTCTAAATTCTCACGATAGATGCGTTCCTTCTTACTGTCTCGCCAAATCAACGCTACCAGGACAACAATGGCTACAACGGTTACAAGAGCCAACAATGCCATTTGCCACAATAGCTGACGACGAGCTTCCATGGCCTTGTTGATGGCTTGCCGCATAGCATCCCGCTCTTTATGATGGACATCATTAAGCTGGTTGGCGGAGCGCAAGGCCAATTGGGTGTTTACTATCTTGAGTTGTTCTATTTCCTTATCAACGTTTTCCGAGCGATTCTTAGAGGCGGTTTTCTCCTTCTTTTCTATCTGCTGAAGAATATCGGCAACGTTCTCCGCCACGTTAACCGGCGTTACAACCGTATCGACGACAGCCCTGTTGCTATCTTGCTTAACGCTTAGGGTCTCGGCATGTTCTTTCCTGAAGGCATCGGCAAGACGGCGGAAAAAGCCTTTTCTTGTCTTAAACACCTCAACAGTGGTGTTTTTCGCCTCATGTGTTTGTGGAGATTTAGAATGTACCACGATGGAGTCCTTGCCCATGCTGAGGCTCTTCACCTTGTCGTGAAGATAGTTCTTTGCAGATTTTCCAGCCATGGCGTCGGAAAGTTGCCGCAAGTTGTGCTGTTGTTCTTTCAGCAACACGGCTATGGTGCTGTCGGCAGTGTTTTTCTTCTCAAGATATTCCTCGGATGCCTTGTTGATGGCAATTATGCTCTTGGTGTTGACGAACACCAGACTGATTGCCGAAACCATTATCAGGGCTACGACACAATATCCTATGGCGACCTTGACAGGAATATTATTGTTGTGCATGAGAAATATGTTTTTATAGACTTACAAAAGTGATGTGGCAACTACATTACGATGCCAATCGAATGCAAAGTAACAGCAAAAAAATGACTAAGAGAAGAGAAACGGGGTAAAAACAAGACAGGAGGCCAATGAATTTATCATTAGTCTCCTGACAGTTGAAAGCAATGCGTCAATTACTTGGATTTTCCCAACATTAAAAATCGCTATTCATTAACGCCTCTTGCTGACTAATCACTGCGCCACGGTTGTGTCTGTTGCCGTTGTGTCAACTGGCTGATCGGGAGTGGGAATCACAGTATCAGCTGGAGCCACTGTGTCTGATGGTGAGACCGTGTCGCCCGAAGCCACATATGAAACACTTGCAGCCTTGTTACTAGCGAAAACGTTGCTCACTGTTACCATTACCATTGCTGCGATAGCCACGAATACTAACTTTTTCATAGTCACTTTACTTTAAAAATTGTGATATTAATGTTTGTTACTTCTCCATGAACCGCTCACTCGCGTTGTAGCTTGCTTGCGATTTCATTATCTAATATCACAATCGGCGTGCCAAAAGTGCACCTAACCTATTAAGTCACTGATAATCAATAGCCATAGCATCTCCGTGCCAAAAAGCTCAAGTTGGGGAATGTGTGGAACAAGTGTGGAATATTTCCCCAAAAAGTTGGGGAATCGTATTATATTCCATATTTTTTCATCTTGTTGTAGAGCGTCTTTCTGTCGATTGCAAGCAGTTGTGCCGCCTTGCTCTTGTTGCCACCAGCCTCGTCGAGGGCTGCCTCAATGCGTTGCAACTCTGTCTGCTCATCATACAATGGCGGTATTGTAGACGATATTTGTATTTGGCCGATACTCTGCTGAAGTTCCTTCACACCTATATACTTGCCTGTAGCAAGGAGCGTGGAACGTTTCATCACGTTGTTGAGTTCTCGCAGATTGCCAGGCCATTTGTAAGATGCTATCAGTTCCCTCGCCTTGTCGTCGAGCCCTTCCACTTGCCTATTTAGTTCCTTGTTGGCGTGTTTTATGAAGAGTTCGGCAAAGATAAAAATATCCGAACCGCGGTCTTTCAGCTCTGGCATGTAGATTGTAAACTCGTTTATGCGATGGTAAAGGTCTTCCCTGAAAACGCCTTCGGCTACACGCTGGGCGAGGTTCTCGTTGGTGGCGCAAACAAGACGTATGTCTACATCTATCTCCTTGTTGCTGCCCAAAGGACGAATCTTGCGTTCCTGCAAGGCACGAAGCAACTGTATTTGAACCTCATAGTTGAGGTTGCCCATCTCGTCTAAGAACAGTGTTCCTCCATTTGCCATCTCAAAAGCACCTTTCTTGTCTTGCTCGGCACCAGTAAAAGCTCCTTTAGCATGGCCGAAAAACTCAGACGCGGCTACATCCTTCGGAATGGCACCACAATCGAGCGCGAAGAAAGGCTTGTCTGCACGTGGGCTAAGTTCATGGATGCGACGAGCCACATACTCTTTGCCTGTTCCGCTGGCACCAAGAATAAGAACAGACATTGGGGTTGGAGCTACCAAAGACACGAAATCGTACAATTTGCGTGAAACCTCGCTCTCACCCTCTATGTATTTAGGCAGAGCCGTTGGAACGGTATTGTGGACACAGACTTTTTCGGGGGTGGGACTTGATTGCTGCGAATACTTATCGGCACTGATGGAATTTAAGGCTTCTTGGATCTTCGACAAGAGAATATCAGGGTGAAAAGGTTTGGCAACATAATCAGTGGCACCAGACTTCATGGCGACAACCACATTTTGAATCTCCGCGTAGCTGGTCATTACGATGAACGGCATCAACAGTCCATGTTTGCGCATCCATTGCAAAAGGAATATACCATCATGATCGGGGAGACGGAGATCAGACAACACCAAGTCGAAGCCTCGTGTGGATTTGTCTGAAGTTTCCTCGGTTTGTAAAGCCACTATTGCCGACTTGACCGAAGTGGTTTTTTCTACCAAATATCCTTTCTTTCTAAGCCATGTCTGAATCATGGTACCAAACGAGATGTCGTCTTCTACGATAAGTATCTTTTCCATGCGATAACAATCTTTTTACCCTTACATTCCGAAGAATGTCTCAAAGTCACGACTTTGTAGAACACAACATCTACAAAGACAGCTATAAATACAATTGGCTCTTAACAATCAAATTGCCCTCTAAAAGATAAAACGTAGAACAAGCCAAAAAGTTGTATTATGAAGCCTATTATTTTTTTGTCTTCAATTCATTTAACAAGAAAAGCCCAACTGAAAAATTCCAGTCGGGCTTGTGTTTTCAAATCTTCCTATTATTTAAAAGGAAGAGCATTTAATATTCTCGTCTTTAGAGACCTGCTGCAGCTGCAATCCATTCGTAAACGCCAGAGCATACGCCGAAAGCAACCACGCCAAGCGTGCAAATGGCCAAAGCCAACTTAGTGCTTGTGGCGCTCTTGAAAGTAGGCAACGGGTTATCGTTGGGCTTGATAAACATAGCCTTGACAATAAGCAAATAGTAGTAAAGGCTTATCACCGTGTTGACCAAGGCGATGAATACCACTGCATAGGTCAAAGAACCAATGGTGTTGGTCACTTGTGCTCCATCAGCAGCAGCCATGAACGCGAAGAACTTCGAGAACATACCGGCAAATGGAGGGATGCCGCCAAGAGAGAACAACGCGAGAGTCATGATAAAGCTCAAGCGAGGGTTAGTCTGGTAGAAGCCATTATAGCTGTCCATGTCAACGGTACCATGATTCTCCTCAACAGACGCGATAATTGCGAAGACCGCAAGGTTGGCTACAACATATATGAGCACATAATAGCTCAATGCGGTTACGCTCATAGCGCTATTGCCAAGAATGGCGAGCACGATATATCCGGCCTGTGAAATTGAAGAGAACGCCATGAAGCGCTTGAGATTCTTCTGATGGATAGCGAAGAGGTTGGCAATAGTGATAGAGAGCACAATGACTACCATCAACATATAACGCCAATAGTCTACCAGCGGGGCGAAGACCTTCATGAGGATGGCACAAAGCGCAAAAGCTGCTGCGCCCTTAGATACCACCGAAAGGTAACCAGTGACCGAAGTAGGAGCACCCTGATAGGTGTCGGCTGTCCAGAAGTGGAAAGGCACCAACGAGATCTTGAATCCCAAGCCAGAGAAGAAGAACACCATTCCCAAGATGGTGAGCGGTGTCACAGCGATACGCGAAGCCACATCCTCGAAATAGAGAGAACCAGTAGCTCCATAGATAAAGCTGATGCCAAAGAGCATCACGCCACTTGAGAACGTAGCGGTGATGATAAACTTGGCGCCTGCCTCGGCTGAGAAGTGACGATACTTGTCCATTGCCACAAGGCATGCCATTGGCACGGAAGCCATCTCAAGACCAAGGAAGAACATCAGGAAGTGATTTGCACTTACCATCATGTTCATGCCCAACAGTGTTGAGACAACAAGCACATAAAACTCGCCCTCCTTGAAAGCCGTGTCGGGACGCATGAGCCACTCGCGAGCTTGAATCAGCACGATAAGTGTACCAAAGGCCAAGATGGTCTTGATAATGCCGATGCTAGCGCTTGTGACATACATGCCGCCAAAAGACTCTGCCGGCGATGTAGGGAAGATGTTGATGAGGATATGGACAAGCATCAACACGCAAACGAGCGGGTTGAACCATTTCCTGAACTCACCAGCCACCTTTGCGACTGTAGACTCTTGGTCCTTAACCAATGCCATCTCACCCTGCTCCGCTTGGTGTATGGCCAAGGGAGAGGCTTTTTGGGCAGTGAGGAGATCGACGACGAACACTATCAGAAGGATAGCTGTCAGTGTGACCTCCGGAATCATATTTAGAAATTGACTGTAATCGATATTCATAGTTTCTTACTCAAAAACTTATTAAATTAAAGTCCCATTATATGGCTAATCATTGGTCCGACAGCATCATTGATGATGTTTTGTGCCCACAGCGGAGCAAGGCCAAGACCAGCGACACAAAGGATAAGTCCGCCCACAGCAATTCTCTCATCCCATGTGGCATCCGTAAGTTTGTAAAACTCTGGATTTGGTACTTTCTGATAAAGTATCTTTCCAACAACACGTAGGATGTAGACAGCCGTGATGACTATCGAAGTGCAGGCAATTATTGTACAGCTGCGATGGAAGGAGTCGGCATTCTGGAACGAACCCACAAAGATGTTCATCTCGGCAACGAAGCCAGAGAATCCTGGCAAGCCAAGGTTGGCAAGACCGGCAACTACATAAGCCACAGACAGGAACGGCATGATCTTCATCAAACCTCCAAGACGACGCACGTCACGTGTTCCGGCACGGTGATAGATCATACCGATGACGGCAAAGAAGAGAGCTGTCATCAAACCGTGGGAAAGCATCTGGAGGATAGCACCTGTGCAAGCGGTCTGTGTCATCATGAGAAGTGCGAAGAGCACCATGCCACAGTGAGACACTGAAGAGTAGGCATTGATGTATTTAAGGTCTGTCTGAACGCAAGCGGACAGAGCACCGTAAACAACTGATATGGTCGTGAGAACCAAGAAAATCCAAGACAACTGTTGAGCTGCATCAGGAAGAAGGAACATTGCCACACGGAAGCAGCCATAACCGCCAAGTTTCATCAGCACACCGGCGTGGAGCATTGACACGGCGGTAGGCGCGGAAGCGTGACCGTCGGGTGACCATGTGTGGAACGGGAACAAGGCACCAAGGATACCGAATCCGATGAAGATGAATGGGAAGAACACTTTTTGAATGCTTACGGGGATAGCATGCAATGAAGCAATCTGCACAACATCCATGGTGTAAGAGCCGCTAAACTGTCCATTGAAGAAGTAGATTCCAAGGATGCCGATAATGAGCAGGGCAGAACCACCCATGAGCATCAACGTCAGCTTCATGGCCGAATACTCCTTCGGTCCTGTACCCCAGATACCAATGAGAAGGTACATAGGGATAAGGGCTACCTCATAGAACATGAACATTGTGAACAAGTCCTCAGAGATGAAGAAGCCGAAAACACCAGTTGAAAGAAGCGTGAACCAAAGGAAATACTCCTTTTGCATAGGATGCTGCTGCCAAGAGGCGAACGTACCAGTGAAGACGATGATTGCCGAAAGGAGAATCATCACCACGGCTATGCCATCAACACCAGTGCGATAGAATATATGCAACGGCTTGAACCAAGGAATAGCATCACCGAAGAGGAACGGGAATTGATCTGCCGGCATGGTCTCGCGAGCCTCTAAGAACGCGAATACCAAATAGACGGAGAGGGCAAGCAGGACGGTTGAGCCTACTGTCATCACGATGCGCACCTGAGAATCGTTCTTGGCGAGCCACAGGCAAAGAAGCATCACGACCGGTATAATGACGAATAATGTTAGAAAAGTCATCTTATGTTATTTTACAATATACATATTAATATTAGTGTCAATGCCACAGAACCTGTGATAAACCACACCGCATACTGGCGAACGTCTCCACTCTGCCACGGACGGATGGCCTCGCCACCTTCCTGTGTAGCCCAAGCTGAGAAGTTGAATGTGCCATCAATGACGTGACGGTCGAACCAAGCTATTGGTTTAGAGAAGCAAGCAAACACAACCTTGTGTGTAAAGAACTGCCATGCGTCGTCAATATAGAAGCGGTTGAGAGCTGCCTTGTGAAGTTTTGGCATAGACTTGGCAAGCTTGTCGGACAATGGATTGTGCTTTGGTGCATACATGTATGTAGCGAGCGCGAAACCAATTGTGGCGACACACAGAGAAACCCATGCGGTTGTACCGAAATGGAAATGCTGCAAGGCAATCTCCTCAGCATGACCGTCCAAAGTGATGAAATGACCAAAAGGAATCCAACCTGCGAAAATTGAGATTATCGAGAGGAACACCAGCGGACCCCACATGACGAAAGGAACCTCTGCTGGCTTACGGCGATGCTCAGGATCTTGCTCGTAATAGCTATTGCCCCAGAAGATGACGTAATAGAGACGGAACATATAGAATGCAGTCATTCCGCTGACGAGTGTCATGAACCAACCCAAGCATGGTGAGAAATGGAAGCAAGCGTCCACGATCTCATCCTTTGAGAAGAAACCTGCCAATGGCCAGAATCCGCTAATGGCGATGGTACCAATAAGGAAGCAGATGTTGGTGATAGGCATATACTTGTGCAAGCCTCCCATATAATCCTTGAAATTGGAGCCGATGATTACGATAATAGCACCAGAGCAGAGGAAAAGAAGAGCCTTGAACATTGCGTGGGTGAACAGATGGAACAAGGATGCCATGTAGCCAACACTTCCTTCACCTTCCATCGACGTAACGACGCCAAGAGCCACAAGCATGTATGCAATCTGCGAGATTGTGGAGAATGCAAGACCACGCTTGATGTCGCGCTGGCAGCAAGCTACTGCGGCAGCGTAGAAAGCCGTGAATGCGGCGATATATGCCACGATATGGAGAGTGTTAGGAGCATAAGCCACCCAGATTGGCATCAATGAAGCAACCTGATAAACACCGGCGACAACCATTGTAGCGGCGTGGATGAGGGCCGAAACAGGTGTAGGGCCTTCCATGGCATCGGGCAACCAGATGTGCAAGGGGAACATTGCCGACTTACCAGCGCCACCGATAAACATCAGGAAGAGCGACATGGGCAAGAAGAAGGCAGCTCCAGGCAACTTGGTTACCAGCGAAGGATCAGCGGTCAAGTCGTAATTGAACGTGCCGGTATAATAGCTGTAGAACAGAATACCGATGAGGAAGAACAAGTCAGCGAAACGTGTTACGATGAAAGCCTTTTTTGATGCGTGTACCGCAGCGTGCTTCGGATAGTAGAAGCCGATAAGCAAATAAGAGCATACACCGACAAGCTCCCAGAAGAGATACATCTGGAAAATGTTGGTAGCCACTACCAATCCGAGCATTGACATTGTGAACAAGCTCAGATAAGCGTAGAAACGCTGGAAACCTTTCTCGTAGCCTTCCTTCTTGTAGTTCTCGTCACGCTCTGCCATATAGCCGAAGCTGTAGATATGAACCATGAACGACACCGTGGTAATGACGATGAGCATCATCACTGACATTGGTGTCAAGCGGAAGCCGATGTTGAATGTCAGAAGTTCGGTAAACTTCAGCCAAGTGAAGTTAAAGACCGTCACCGTGGGATAGAGTCCAGTGGCAGCGTCCCTGCCAATGGCAAAGAAATATTCGTAGGCCGTATAGAGACTCATGCACCACAGCACACCGAGCACTGTCGTTCCTATGAGACCGGCTACGGGCTTCTTCATCTTCATGCCGAGCAATCCCAAGACCAGGAAGCTCAGGAATGGGAGAAGAAGTATTAAAAATGAATAACCGTATTCCATTACTTTTTTAGAATTTCATATTTTCAATACTGTTCACCTGGTCACTGTGATAGTTGCGGTAAACGTTGATGATGATTGCCAATGCCACGGCTGTCTCTGCCGCGCTCACGCCCATGGAGAAAAGAGTGAAGAAAGCACCCTCAAGTTGTCCTGGGAAAAGCAGGCGATTGAACACCGCGAAGTTCAGGTCCACTGAGTTGAGCACAAGCTCAATGGAAATGAGCATGGCAACAAGGTTGCGATGTGTGACGAAGCCAAAGACACCGATGAAGAAAAGCAACGTGCTGACTCCGAGAAATGCATAAACTGATATCATTTGTTGTCCTCCTTTCTTGCTATCATTACGCCTCCGACGATGCATGCCAAAAGGAACAGCGAGATAAACTCAAACGGAAGCACATAACCATATTTGCCAGAGCCAACCATAGCCTGACCCACTTGCTTCATTGGAACCTCGATGTCTGCCACGTCGAGAGCAGCGTTGACGAAATGGTTCTTCACAAGAATCAAGCTAAGCACTACAAGGCCGATAATTGAGATTACCAGAGCCTGAGCGACACGAACGCCCTTGAAGCGTGCTACAAGATTCTGCAACGAACGCTTTGAAACAAGTTGAATCGCGAAAATGTACATCACCGTGATGCCGCCGGCGTAGATGCTGATTTGTGCGGCTCCAAGGAATGTATAGTCGAGCATGAAATAGAATCCTGCAATGCCAAAGAGCACGAACAACAGCCAAGTGGCAGCTCTCATGATGCTTTTGGTGCATACGGACATTACGGCTGAGCCAAGCACGACTACAGCCAAAATACAAAACATTACTAATTTAGCCATTATCCTACTTGGTTTTAGTGTTAAACTTACCGATAGTCAATGGTGCGCCACCGTCAATGAGGTTTGGCAGGGAACCGCCCTGGTAAACTTCCTTGTCGAGATGCAACACGAGCTTGGAACGGTCGAAGACGGAGTTCTCGAAGTCGTTTACAAACTCGATTGCGTCGAAGTTGCACGCATTGACACACAACTCACAGAACATGCAGTCGCCGAGATCATACTGATAATCGTCGAGCTGCTTTTTCTTCTTTCCCGTCTCCGGGTCTTCCGCCATGTGAGATGTTATCTTTATGGTGTCGTTAGGGCACGCCTTCTCACACATCGTGCAAGCCGTGCACTTGTAATCGCCAATCTTCAACCCACGTTTCACCGCTTGTGGGTCATTGGGGTCTTCCACGCGCTTGAACACGAGCCTTCCGCGATGGCGTGCCGAGACGTGCAGCGTGGTCTTGCGGTTCTCTGGATACTGCTCGGTAGACTTAGGAGTGAAGTATTCCTTCATGGTGACCTTCAGTCCTGTTGTCAAAGTCTTCGCGGCATCCTTAATACCTTTGAAATATTGTGACATAATCTTTATGTTATCTTTATGTTTTATCTCTACTCGCCTTGGATGACAATTACAGTGTCAGGCCAAAGGCAACGCAGGCTGTCATCACCACAAGGGTTATCAGCATGCAAGGCATGATATACTTCCACTCGAGTTTGAGGATGTGGTCGATTCGAAGACGTGGGAATGTCCAACGCACCCACATGAGAACCCAGATGACCAGCAAGGTCTTCACTGCGAACCAAACGAATCCAGGGATGTAGTTCATCACAGTGTCAAAGCCTTCAATGCCGATATTGAGAGGTGCCCAGCCACCAAGGAAGATGGTGGAAGCAAGTCCAGAGATGACCACAAGGTTCAAGTACTCAGCGAGATAGAAGTATCCGAAGCCCATACCGCTATACTCTGTATGGTAACCGGCGGTAAGTTCACTCTCTGCCTCGGCCAAGTCGAACGGGCCACGGTTTGCCTCGGCATTTCCTGCGATGAGGAACACGAGGAAAGCCACGATAGCAGGAATGTGGCCTTGGATGATAAGCCAATTCCAAGGGCCAGTCTGTGCGGCGATGATGTCGCTCAACTGCATTGAGCCACAAAGCACCACTGCGGTAATCATGCACAGGCCCAATGAAATCTCATAGGAAATCATCTGCACGGCACCACGCATTGCCGAGATTACAGAATACTTGTTGTTGGAACCCCAACCAGACAGTACCACACCAAGAACGCCGATAGACGAGATGGCTGTAACCATGAACACGCCGACATTGAAGTCGAGCACAACGGCTCCCTTGTTCCAAGGAAGGAAAGAGAACGTGCCCACAGAGGCGATAATGGTAAGGAACGGCGCGAGGGCATAAAGGAACTTGTCGGAGCGGTCAACGCCGAAAATCTCCTTGATGAGCATCTTCAGCACGTCAGCCATGACCTGGAAGATACCCCATTTACCCACACGCATGGGCCCAAGGCGGCATTGGAAGAATGCGCACACCTTACGCTCAAAGTAGATCATGAACATGGCGATGAGGGCATAAAGTGTCAACACGATAAGCCCCACAAGCACACATTCTATCAAGATGGCCCAGAAGTCGCCTAATCCGCAAGTTTGGCGGAGCAATGCATCGAACCACTGTGTTACTATTGAAAAATCAAACATTGTAAATCTTACTTGTTTATGTTTTGGAATCCTTGTAATAGATAATGAAGACCATTATCTATCCAAATCCGGTATAACGAAGTCGATGCTTGCGCCCGTTGCAATGAGGTCGGCTATCTTTTGTCCACGAAGCATCTTGTCGAACGCGCCTGCCAATGTCAAGCCCATAGGACGCATCTTCACGCGATACGGGCTCTTGTCGCCACGGCTATCGAGATAGACGCCAAACTCACCGGCACCACCCTCAACAGAGAACCACCACTGGCCTTCCGGCACCTTGATGATTGGCTTCTGCTTGATGTAGAACTCACCTTCAGGAATGTTGTCGATCAGTTGCTCAATGATATTGAGACTCTGATACATCTCTTTAATATGTATCATGTAACGCTCCATGGAGTCGGCGCCAGTGCCAGTGATCTCTTTCCATTCCACCTTATCGTACACATCATAAGGATGGTTCTTGCGCACGTCGTTGTGCCAACCAGCCGCACGTCCTGCGGGGCCTGTGACACCATAGTTGACGCAATCCTCAAGATTCATGTAGCCAACGCCCTCAAGACGCTTGTGAGTGATGATGTTGTCACCAAACACGTCAAGATACTCTTGGAACATCGGACGAAGGTATTTGCACAACGTCTTGGTGTTCTGCACGAAGTTCGGGTCTATGTCGGCCTGCAATCCGCCAATGCGATAATAGTTCTGGATCAGTCGTCCACCGGTGGTCTCTTCCATCACGTTGAGCAAATGCTCACGATCGCGCATGCAATACAGGAACGCTGTCAATGCTGAAAGGTCTTGCGCGCACGTGCCAAGGAACAACAAGTGGTTGTTGATACGCTGAAGCTCATCCATGATGGTGCGGATATAATGGATGCGGTCAGACAGTTCGATGCCCATAGCCTCCTCTATCACCCCCACGAGGGCATGACGGTGGTGCATTGCGCAAAGATAGTTCAAACGGTCTGTCAGGGCGAGAGTCTGCGGATAGCTCATGCTCTCCATCATCTTCTCCATGCCGCGATGGATATATCCGAGGTGTGGGTAGACGTGCTTTATCATCTCGCCGTTTACCACCGTGCGCAAGCGCAACACGCCGTGAGTTGACGGGTGGTTAGGGCCGAAGTTCATCACAAAGTCGTCGTCACCAAACAAGCGGTGCCTCGTCTCGGTGAGATGTCCATACTTGTCGAGGTTATACTCCACAGTCCAATCGGTCTCCGGCTCATCAGTCATGGGGAACTGGTTTGCCTCTGGACTCATGTCGAAATCCTTACGGAGTGGATAACCCGTGAAGTCGGAACGCATGAAAAGACGGCGCATGTCTGGATGTCCCAAGAACTTTATGCCGAGGAAATCGAACACCTCGCGCTCCAAAAGCTCAGCGTCGTGCCAAAGTTTGATGACCGATGGCAACACGTAGTTGTCGCCGTCAACCTTGTTGGCTATCTGCTTCACCGATACGCGTTCGTGGCTCTGGGTGTTTTCAAGAATGTATATACAGCCGAGGCCTTCCTCTCCGAAGTCCTCGCCGACAATAGTCACAAGGTAGTCGAAATGCTGCTCATTCTTCAACTTTGCCATCTCTGAGGCGAAGTTGTCAAAACCGAATATCTTATTCTCTAATTTCATTTCGATGCCTTATTGATTATTAGCCTTATATTGTTCACCTTGTTTCTTGAGTTCGTCAAGCTCCCTTCCAAGAGCCTCCACTTCCTCCTTGTTTGGTGATCCTGCCACGATGATTGGCTCCTTGTTGCCTATCTTCGCGCCAGAGAGGTTCTCGTTGCTTATGCCGTGCAATCCGCCAAGCCCTAAGCTCGTCTCTTTCTCGAAACTGTTCATCTTGTGGTTTGCGCCGCCGAAGAACTTCTCGACCTTGACCTTGCGCTGAAGCTGCATCATGCCGTAGAGTATTGCCTCCGGACGCGGTGGGCAACCAGGAACGTAAACATCCACAGGCACAATCTGGTCGATGCCGCGCACAACATTGTAGCTCTTCTTGAACGGTCCGCCGGAAATGGTGCAACCGCCAACGGCAACAACATATTTTGGCTCGGCCATCTCATCATAAAGACGCTTGAACACAGGTGCCATCTTGTTTGTTATGGTACCTGCACACATAATGATATCGGCCTGGCGAGCGGAGTTACGCGTCACCTCGAAACCGAAACGCGAGAAGTCGTAACGCGCGCAGCCCACGGCCATGAACTCAATGCCACAGCAACTCGTACCGAACGTAAGCGACCAGAGCGAATTGCTTCGACCCCAGTTGACAAGCTGGTCGAGAGAGCCGAGCACCACGTTCACACCGCCGTCGTTGAGCTGGGCGGCAATGTCCTCCAATGTCTCGTTGTCCTTAAACTCGTCGTAAGGAATACTCTTGATTCTTGGCTTTCTTACCTCCATTCCAGCACTCCTTTCCGCCAGGCATATGCCAAGCCTAAAACCAACACTACCAGAAAGAACCCGATGCTCAGGAGAGCCATGCTGCCGAAGTCCTTAACCACTACGGCCCAAGGATAGAGAAACACTGTCTCAATGTCGAAAATCAGGAAAAGGATGGCAAAGAGATAGTAACCGGCGTGAAGCGGCATCCAGCTGCTTCCACGCGTGGGGATACCACACTCGAAAGGCTCACCCTTCACCGGATTGTACGAGCGAGGGCCTATCAACTTGGCGATGACGAAAGCGCCCACCACCAACGTGACTGCCGTCAGCAACACGGTGACTAACAAAGTGAAATTCATAATGTTTATAACGTTATATATAAGTAACAGAAGATATATCTATTTTTTGGGCTCGTTGAGCGCTGCAAAGGTAATCATTTATTTCAAAACATTATGTTATCTTTTAATAAAAAATTGCAATGTAGACTTTGCAAGTGCCTGCTCTGGCGTCAAACAACTTTGATTGTCACCGCCTTGCTCAATCTTTTTTTCTTGTCCTTTACAACTACACGAATCGAGCCTTTCTTGTCGCCCGCCTTGACCGTAACCGAGAGTTTGCCGTTAAACAGTTTCATCGTGGGTTTTACAAACGATTCCAACGACGTGGCGTCTCCATTGCAGATTGCCTCGAAAGAACCTGCGCCAGTGACTTCCACGTCGATTCGGTCGTCGAGTTGCAGCAGTTCGGTTCCGTTTTTGTCGACAAGCGAAACTGTAATATAGGCAAGGTCATCAACGCCTTTTTTCAGCTCCGCGCGGTCTACGTCGAGCTTCAGGGCCTTTGCCTCCAATGCGGTACGCACCGTCTCTTCGCCCACCTTGTTGCCGCTATTGTCATATGCCACCACTTTCAGTTCTCCTGGCTCATATTTCACGTTAGGCCACATCAGACGGTAACGTGTGGCATATCGCCTCGCCTCGTCTGGCGCTGTCGGGTCTATCCACGACTCTTGCGCAGGATGTGGCTCCAGCCTTACCGTCTCGTCCTTCTTCACCCTGCCCTGCGACTTGCCATTAACAAAGAGTTCTGCCTCTGGGGAGTCTGTATATACAAACACCGGGGTGACCTGTCCCTCGCGTCCTGGCCACGTCCAATGGGGAAGGATATGAAGGGTATGGTCGTCTTTGTTCCAAACGGAACGATAGAGATAATAACGGTCCTTTGGAATGCCGGCAAGATCCATAATGCCGAAATAGCTGCTGCGGCTTGGCCAATAACCGTCATAGGGAGTAGGCTCACCGAGGTAGTCGTAACCCGTCCAAACAAATTGGCCTATCGTGTATGGCTTGTCGTCCATGGCCATGAAGTCTTGCTCTGGCAGATTGCTCCACTGACACCACTCCACGTCATAGCTGGAACACTGGCCATCCTTGTCTTCCATAGCCTGTCCCCAAGAGGCAGGGAACTTGTAAACGCCACGGCTGCTTACCGTCGATGCCGTTTCCGAGCCAAGCAGGAAGCCACAAGGCAGCCCCTTGATATTGCGGTCGTATTTGTACACTCGATAGTTGAATCCCGGAACGTCCATCACCTGCGCGAAGCCCGACTTCAACGCGGCTTCCGCCTTGTCCATTCCTTGTGTAACGGGGCGCGTGGGGTCGAGTTTATGGCAAAGGTTCTGCAAGTGCTCAGATATAAGGCGCCCCTCATAGCTCCACTGTTCCGGGATCTCGTTGCCTATGCTCCACATGATCACCGAAGGATGGTTGCGGTTCGATTCCACAAGTGCCGTGATGTCCTTGTCGCTCCACTCCTTGAAGAAGCGGGCGTAACCGTTCTTGCACTTGGGGTAAATCCACATGTCAAAACTCTCCGCCATCACCATCATGCCCAACGAATCGCAAACGTCCATCTGAATCTGCGAGGGATGGTTGTGGGACGTGCGAATGGCATCGCAGCCCATATCCTTGAGTTGCTTGATTTGACGTATGACAGCCGCCTTGTTGACAGCCGCTCCCAACGGGCCAAGGTCATGGTGGAGGCAGACTCCTTTTATCTTACGGCTCTCGCCATTGAGCTGGAAGCCACGCACAGAGTCAACCTTAATGGTGCGTATGCCAAAACGTGTCGATAGATTGTCCAAGTTCTTGCCTTGGTTGTCGGCCAAGGTAACCTTTAATGTATAGAGGTTTGGGGTTTCCGGGCTCCATAGCCTTGCATTGTCAACTTCGAAAACTCCCTTTACTGTCTCGCCTTCTATATTAAAATTGCGCAGCGCCTTCTCCTCGCCCGTAGTATTGTCAAGGAGCACTATTTTCAACAAGCCCCGGAAATTCTTGGAAGCTCCGGCAAGTGTGGTCTGAAACGACATTTCTGCTTTGGCTGTGGCGGCTTGTGTAATGCCCTGAGTAATGACCACCGTCTTCCATGGGTCAAGACGCGTATTGTTAGTGGAAACCAATGTCACTGGGCGATATAATCCTGCGCCTGGATACCAACGGCTACTCTCGTCCACATTGTTTAGCGACACGTCTATGCGATTGTTTCCCTTAATTATATAATGTGTAATGTCTACCTTGAACGGCGCGTAACCATAGGCCCACGAGCCGGCACGCTTTCCGTTGACATAAACCACCGGCTCTGCCATAGCCCCGTCGAAACACAGTTCCACGTGTCTATCGGAGATATTATCCAAGTGGATGTTGGTGGTGTAATATCCCTTGCCTATCCATGGCAACGCGCCAGACCGTCCGCTCTTTTCCGTTTTCTCATTCTCGCCGTTTTGCTCAATGGCAACAGTTTGCAAGTCCCATTTCTTGTCAAACGGGCCTTTGATGGCCCAGTCGTGAGGAATGGTGACAGGTTGCCAATGAACGCTGTCGTGTGAGAATTGCCAGTATTTTAAGTTTTGCTCTGTCCGTCCCTGCGCCATTGTGAGCGCGGGCGAAAGAATGGCGAGTATACCAAGGAAGTTTTTAAGCATGATAAGTTCTTAAAGGATGTTAGTATTTAGGCACCACAAGGCTACCTCGTGCGTATTTTGTATGCAAAACTAATGTAAATAAATGAATTTTCAAAGTTTTTTATAAAATACTTGACAGAAAACTTTGCGGGTTCATTTATTTTCCGTATCTTTGTCAACGTTATCCTGAAAACAATCTTTTTACCTTAGATGAAACTGATACCTATTGAAGATTTGGAGCGGTGGCCTGTGAAGGTAATCGCTTTTTTTATTTCTATACCTCCGGGAAGTTTTTTACCGGAAGCTCCAACCGTATTTTATCTCAACTAGATGTCGCCATATTGCGCATTTGGCATGGGTTTTGTTGGTTTCAATTAGAGTAACATTAAACGAAACGGAGGACAGAAGTGGCATTCATAGATTATTATAAGATTTTAGGAGTCAGCAAGGACATTCCTCAAAAAGACGTGAGGCGTGCTTATCTTAAACGCGCCAAGCAGTTTCATCCAGACCTTAATCCAGACGACCCAAAGGCCAAGGCCAAGTTTCAGGCCTTGAACGAAGCCTATGAGGTGATCAACGACCCTGAGAAGCGTAAGAGGTACGACCAATTCGGGCAAAACTGGAAAGAGGCAGGCGCTTTCAACCAGCAAGGTGGTGGTTTCGGTGGCGGTGGTTACCAATGGAACACCGCGGGAGGAGGCTCACCATTTGAAGGTTTCGACTTCTCTGGTTTTAGTTCGGGAGGCGGTTTCTCCGACTTCTTCCAAAACCTCTTCGGCAACAGGGGCCACCATTGTCAACACTCGTCTGCTCATGCAAACACGGGAGAGATGAACGCAAACGTCAACATCGATCTCTACACGGCATTGCTGGGCGGCGAGGTTATTATCCAACTTGGCAACGGTTCAAAAGTCAAGTTGAAGGTCAAACCCGAAACGCAAAACGGCACGAAAGTCCGGTTAAGAGGAAAGGGGCACGACCGTGGCGACGGCAGCCGCGGCGACCTGATCATCACTTACAACGTTACCCTGCCTGTCAACTTGACAGAAAGACAAAAACAACTGCTCAACGAGATGCGACAGGCTGGTTGACCAACACTAAAGATTATTGCTGTCCGTAAATCTCCAAAGAGCAAAAATCTCATGCCCGAAGTCCTATTTTTCAGGACTTCAGGTTTTCTTTTTTTCAAGGCAAGCATAAAAGCATAAACCTCTATAAATCAACATCTTCCGAAGGCTTTTTCGCCGCATTTCAGCTTGCCGCAAAAATGCCGTCGCCGTTCTAACGTAACGGCAATCCCGTTGTAACGTAACGGCAACGCCATTCTAACGTAACGGCAACGCCGTTCTAACGTAACGGCAAAAGGGTTCTCTGAAAAGCCGAATAACCTTTCCGCGATACGTCCAAAGCCTGTTATGTTTCGCCCTCAAAACGAACAAGGGAACTGTATAATTTAAAATATATTAAATAAGTCATTGTCATGTAAAATTCAACTCAATTATTATTAACTTTGCATTTGCAATAGGGCAAACACCCTATTACAGATTGTTTTTTTTAAGGAAAGATGCTCGAGTGGCTTAAGAGGCACGCCTGGAAAGCGTGTATACCCCTAAAGGGTATCCGGGGTTCGAATCCCCGTCTTTCCGCTTTTAGTTTATTCTTTGTCATAGTAGAATAAACTCCCCCCCCAAAAAAAAATCGTCAATAGCGTAAGCTACGGCAACCATAGAACAACTCGCACGTTTATCACACAACACCATAAAACCTTGCATCTTTATGTTGAATGTTTAACGAAATCTCATAATGTTTTGCTAATTTTGCATTCGGCAAAGTTATATCCACGGCATCAAACATGGCCCTGATATTACTATTCGATATATTTAAAGCAGTTTTATGAACAATCTGAAATTTACCCCCCCCCTGTAGGCTTACCGTCCTTCGCTGGGTGGGTTTCTTTGTTTTCTCCCTCTTTTTGTTGATGTGGCTTTCGCCCGACTCCTTTCTGATGGCCTATTGGGGTCCGCGCTGCGATTCAGCATGGTTTTTCACCTGCGGCAAGGCATGGATGGAGGGCATGACACCCTATGTAGACTTTGCCGACTCCAAAGGACCGTTGCTTTGGCTCATCTACGGCATCGGCTATCTGCTCTCGCCCACTTCTTATATAGGCGTATTTTGGCTCAGCGTTGTGGCCTACACCTTTACGTTTGAATTCTTGTGGCGCACGGCACGGCTTTTTGTTGGCAGGCGTGAGGCAGTACTTGTCTTGGCAATGTTGTCCATTCTGTTGTTTCTCCGGCAATTTCACGATGAAGTGCGTGCCGAAGATTTCTGTATGCCGTGGCTATGTGCCGGAATTTATTGCATGACCCGTTCGCTTCAGCGACCGTCTGGCAAAGAACTGAGGAGATATGCCTTCTGGCTCGGAGTGAGCATGGCGTGGTGCCTACTCATTAAATGGAACATGTTTATCATGATGGGTGGCATGGCAATTGTCGTTGCTGTTGTTGCGCTGCAAAGACGTAATTTCATTGCCGTTGCCTGTGGACTGATGGGAATCATACTGCCTTTATTGCCATTTGTCGTGTACCTTGTAGCAAAAGGATGTTTCGCCGACATGGTGAACGAGTATTTCGTCAACACGTTCCTGATTACCGACAACGGGAGCGGATTGGAGATGTGGAAGGCGTTCGTCGTTACCAACACCACCCATCTGCGCACTACTTTGAAAACCATCGGGCAGTGTAGCATATTTGCAGGTATTGCGCTATTCTGTGTGCGCTTTCGTTTTTCGTGGTGGCTCTTGTTTGCGTTTCTCCCTTTCTTCTTTTTTATCGAGTTTAAGTCACCATGGTGTTACTATGCAGCCACCACCATCCCGTTCTTCGCATATCCGTTTTGCGAACTTGTCAGTCTGTTTTCCGCCGGACTGCGTCGTATGCCGCGTTGGTTGTACGGTGTGTTCGTATCGGCCGTCTGTCTCGTCGGCATTGCCTACAACGTTTACACCGAACGCCTTGCTTTCATGGCTGGTGACCCATCCGCAGCGTTTTCCGCAACTGAACGAATACTCATGCGCAAGCCTTTCTGCAAAATCATGTTTGGAGGACATGAGAACGGTTGTGGACTTCGTGCGCGTGCTCTGCCGGCATGCAAGTACTGGGCTTTGCAAAACGGTGCTTCCAAAACTATGAAAGAGGAGCGTTATCAGGCAATAAGGGCACGGGAACCTGATTTCGTCATAGACGTCTCCAAGCAAATGGACCCTCAGCTCATCACAATCCTCAGCGAGAGCGGCTACCACCAGTGCAACGCCAAAGTAGTGGAGAACGGCAAAAGCATAATGAAACAATTGCCCATATATGCTAAGAAATAAGATATAAGAAAACCGCCTTTCATAACCGCAACTTTGAATAATTACAAACAAAGTTACATCCATGAAAGGCGGTTTCCTGTTATCTCATTATTGAGTATCTATTGAAATGGCGAACAAACCATTTTTTTTAACCACATACGGCCTCAACAGCCTGTGTACCGGTCATTTTTTCTTCTTCACGGGGTTCATCAGCGTCTTGCCCTGGGCCTGCTGAAAGAACGGCAGGTCTTGCAACGTCTTGCCTTCCTTGGCAAGCTTCTCCTTGAGCTCCACTATCCATCCCGAGTTCCATACCATGCGACCCTCCAGGCGAGTGCCCTTTGTGGTGTTTTCCCACCATTGTTGCATGTCGGCCTTATACGCCTTTGCCATCTCCGGGTACATCTGTGCGAGGTCGTGCTCCTCGTTGCGGTCGGTATAGAGGTTGTAGAGTTCCAGCTTGTCGTTGCCGTCCTTGTCTTTCTCCCATATGCATTTCCAACTGCCATCAACCACATTTATCCATCCCGTGAGCGAGTCGTAGAGCTTGCGCGCTGGCATAGGCTTGCCTTGGAGCAATGTGGGCAACAACGACACGCCATCGACCTTGCGCGGATTGTAGACACCGCACATGTCGAGGAACGTCGGCATGAGGTCGATCACGTCCATTGGCTCATTGGTGCGGCGGTGTCCCCACTCTTTCGGATAATAGAAGATGAGCGGCACACGGCATCCTCCCTCATAGGCACTGCCCTTTGTCCCGCGGAAATAACCGTTATTGCCTGGGTATTTGTCGGCAGCTACCTGCTCGCCACCGTTGTCGGAGGTATAGATGATAATGGTGTTCTCAAGCACGCCCTGCTCGCGCAAGGTCTGCATTATCTCTCCCACCCCCTTGTCCATCTCGCGCACCATGTCCTGGTATACGCGTCGATACTCGGTGTCGGTCATGTCCACGTCGTTACGGTAGGGACAGGTCGTATCGGTGCGCACTGCCGGGTCGTTGGGGCCCTGCATGGGCACGTGGACGGCATTCTCGGAGACCATGAGGAAAAACGGCTTCTTCTTTGCCACGGCATCCTTGATAAACTGGCAGGAGTGTCGGTTGATGAGCGTTGTGACGTAGCCTGGTTCGTCTTTCTTCTTCTTTCCGTCCCACCAGTCAATCTCGTGAAGCGTGTTGTAATGCGACTGGAAGTCGATGTTTCCCATAGTGTAGCCGTGCCATACGTCCCAGCCGTGGTTGAGGGGGTTGAACTTGATGTCCTTTCCCAGGTGCCACTTGCCTATAAGCCCCGTGGCATAGCCCGACGATTGCAGCACTTTGGCGAACGACGGGTATTTGGCGGGGTCGAGGCCGTCCATGGGGTCCACTTCGGAATAGATATGGTTCAGACCCACGCCTTGCTGATACTTTCCCGTCATGATGCATGCCCGCGTTGCCGAACTTATGGGCGTGGTGCGGTAGTTGTCGCACACTATGCCGTTGTCGGCAAGGTAGTCGATATTAGGGCTGGGTATGTCGTTGCCTCCCCAGGCGTGAATGCCAGAAAAGCCCATGTCGTCGGCAAGCACGAACACGATGTTGGGGTGGTTGGGGTCGGTTTGAGCCTCAGCCATGACAGCACCGGATGCTATAATCGGGAGGAGCAACAGTTTATTGTTCATTATAAATTATCTTTTCGTGAAACATAAATAACAACTTGGAAAACACTCGTATATTTTTCTTGTTTTTTCCTTGTTGGTTAAGAGAAACAAATATTAATTTTGCAGTTATGAAACGCTTACTCTTGTTTTTATTTATCAGCTTCAGCATTGGCGTCATGGCCGTTAAGCCTTCGGGCGACCTCTGGCAGAAGATTCAGGGAGACTGGTACCAGCCTCACGACTTCGAGATTCTCGAGGCCATCATCGACATCAACTTCCATGGCGACAGCACGTTCGTATTCAACGCCTATGACGGCGACTCGCTGAAAATGACACGACTCACGGGAACCTACGCCACGCGTGGCAAGCGGACCATTGTCCTGCACTATGCTGACGGCAGCCAAGAGAAGCTGACCTATCAAGAGAATGTGCCAACGCGCGACGGAGTGTTCACGTTTATTATCAGTAAGCGGCGTGGTCTGAGGTTGATAAGACCTTGAGCTTCGCCTCTGGCTCCAGCACTCTATGTACAGGAGTCACCGAGGCTTTCTGTTCCGACTTCAGACGTGCGCGTATGTCGCGCGACGACGCGCCTATGAGGAAGTCCACCTCACCCGCGTCGGTTTTCCATGCCGACGCCTCAGCATCGAAATGCGCCAGGTCTTGCGCCTTGACGGTCATTGTCAGCGTCTGGCTCTCGCCGGGTTTCAGAAGGCGCGTCTTGGCAAAGGCCTTCAGTTCCTTCTCCGGCATGTCAAGCGTCTTGTAGCCAGGCAATGCCGAATAGACTTCCACCACCTCTTTGCCTTCATTACTGCCGTCGTTGGTCACGGTCACGCTAATCTGATAGCTGTCGCCATCGCGTTTCACCTGAGCTCCGCTATAGGCGAAGGTGGTATAGCTCAAACCGTAGCCAAAAGGATAGGCCACGTCTTTCTGGAAAGTGTCGTAGAAACGGTAGCCCACGAAAATGTCCTCGGTGTAGTCGGTGTAGTCGATGTTCTTACGCGTCGTCTGTCTCTTGCCCGAGTTGTTGATACTAAACACCGTCTGTACGCCCTCCGACGGGAAATCGTTGGCCGACGGCACGTCATAATAATCGAGGGGGAAGGTCATGGAGAGTTTTCCCGACGGAGCCACCTTGCCCGAGAGGATGTCGGCCACGCTGTTGCCGCCTTCCTGTCCGCCTTGCCATGCACAGAGTATGGCATCGGGCATGTCTCGCCACGAGGCTGTCTCTATGACGCCACCAATATTGAGCAGCACCACCACCTTCTTGCCAGCCTTGTGGTAGGCTCGACACACCTGACTCATGAGGCGGTATTCCGACGACGACAGATAGAAGTCGTCAAGGCCCCGGTCAAGAAACTCACCCGACAGGCGACCTATGGTTATTATGGCCATATCGTTGTCACGGGCTTGCTTTTCCATGTCCGACGTGGAGAAAGTGAACTCCGGCGGCAATGGCTTGGAAAGGAACTTGGCAAACTTGCCGGTAGGTTCGGGTATCTTCTCCAACGCCTTGGGTATGTAGTCCTGATAGCGGTTTTCCAGCGACATGTCTGTGGCGTACCCCGCATTGCGCAACCCTTCAAGCAGCGACACGGTGTAAGCCCTCTGCACGTTGCCCGAGCCCGTGCCTCCGGCGATGAAGCGGTAGGAGGTGCAGCCATAGAGCGCGATGCTCTTGGTGCCCTCGGCAAGCGGAAGGGCATTGCCGTTGTTTTTCAAGAGCACCATGCCCTCTGAGGCTGAACGGCGCGTTACCGCGGCATGAGCCTTTAGGTCTGGCTTGTTGGAAAATTTATAGCCTTTATAGTGCTGCGTCTTCTTCATGAGCGTCAGGAAGTGGCCTATGTTGCGGTCAACAGCTTTCATGTTCATGCGCCCGTCGGTCATGGCGGTAAGCAAAGAGTCGTGCTGCGCCGATCTGCCAGGCATGAGCAGGTCGTTGCCTGCCGCCATTTGCTCAACCACGTTCTGTCCACCATACCAGTCGGTCATCACCACTCCGTCGAACCCCCATTCGTCGCGCAGGATAGTGGTGAGCAGCTCCGGACTCTGCGAGGCGTAGTGGCCGTTGATGTAGTTGTACGACGACATCACCGTCCACGGCTTTGCCTCCTTTACGGCTATCTCAAAAGGTTTGAGGTATATCTCGCGCAGGGCACGCGTAGTGAGCCTCGCGTCCATATTCTGGCGGTTGGTCTCCTGGTTGTTCACGGCAAAGTGCTTGATGCTCGTGCCTATGCCCTGGCTCTGCACGCCCCTGATGTAGGCTGCCGCAATCTTGCCCGCCACGACGGGGTCTTCAGAGTAATACTCGAAGTTGCGTCCGCACAGGGGGTTGCGGTGGATGTTCACCGCCGGCGAGAGTTGTATGTCAGAGCCATACTCGCGAGCCTCGTTGCCTATTGCCGCGCCTACCGTCTCCACGAGGCCGGTGTCCCATGTGCATGCCAGCAAAGTGGCAATGGGGAAATGGGTGCAATAGTAAGTGGCAGAGTCGTTGTCGCGGTGAGCGTCGATGCGCACGCCTGCAGGACCATCGGTATAGGCTATCGCCGGTATGCCGAGACGCTCTATGAGCCACGATGTGGCTGCCGCTCCAGGCAGCATGCCGCCAGTGGTGGCGCCGACGACGGCATCGCCGCCCTGGGCTCCAGACATGCCGGATCCCATCACGATGCTTGCCTTATCCTTGAGGGTCATGCGCGAGATGGTCTTGCGTATGTCCTTGAAGTGAGGCACGGCAGCGAGGGCTGCAAGGGCAAAGCCCGAAACCAGGGCGGAGGTGAAAAATTGTCTTCTCATCAGTGCTTGACGTTAAATTCTACTTGCTTTGATTCTTTCCAACCATAGCGCACGGCCTTGACATAAATCTTGTCGATGCCGGCAGGCACGGCGAATGCCTTGGTATAGATCTCATAATGCTTGCCATCGTAGCTGTAGCCGATGGAGGCATAGTCGGTGAGGTTGGTGATATATACCTTGTGGTTGATCTCATCCTGTGTGACCACGGGCTGCAGCGTTGTCTTCTGCTGTCCGTTGGCATCGAGCATCGCCGCGCGCAGCTCCTTCTCCGGAATGATGGTAGCGTCGTTGCCCTGGTCGCGCCAGTTGTCCATGGCTTCCCTCATCTTCGCTATCTCGGCTGCATAAGCTGGGTCATTGATGACATTGTGAAGCTCGTAGGGGTCTTTTGTCAGGTCGTAGAACTCCTCCACGGGACGATCCTCAAACCACTCTTTCATGCCCTCCTTCAGTTTGCCCTTGTCGTAAGCCTCGCGCAAGTCTTTCATGGTGAGCAGGTGTTCACGGTAAGGAATCTTTCCGCCGTTGGGGGTCTTTGTGAGGTTGCGCACATACTGGAACTTGGTGTTCTGCACGAAGAACGCATTGAGGTAGAGGTTATCCATGCGTCCACGGTCGGCGAAGACATACTCGCGTGTCTTTGGGTTGTCCTTCGACAGGTCGATGCCTTTCATGTAAGAGGGCACAGGAGCACCGGCCCAGCCGAGAAACGTAGGGGCCATGTCCTCAAAGGAGATGAGGCGGTCGGAGGTCTGCCCGTCGGCAGGCATCCATGCAGGGCGGTACTTGGCCGGCACGTGCATGATCATGGGCACGCGTGTGCCTGAATCGTAACCCTCACGCTTGGCGCGTGGCAGGCAATCGCCATGGTCGGTAGTGACAATGAGGATGGTGTTGTCCCACAGTCCGTCTTCCTTCAGATTCTTTATGAGGTCGCCCACCTGACAGTCCATGATCTGAATGTTGTCGTAGAAGCGGGCTATCTCCTTGCGTGAGCCTTTCTTGTTGAGATAAAACTCACCCAAGTCGACTTTCTTAGGGTCAGTGGGCACCATGC
Source organism: Oscillospiraceae bacterium (assembly GCA_963599465.1). GTDB lineage: Bacteria > Bacteroidota > Bacteroidia > Bacteroidales > Bacteroidaceae > Prevotella. Next base: position 41,451 of record CAVBXD010000021.1, read on the forward strand.
GGTCTTTGTATATCTGACGCATCTTGTCCCATTTCAGCGGGTTGCCGCGCTCCCAATTGGAAAGTGTAGGGTCGTCGGAGAAGAAAAGGCCCGACTCGTGGGTAATCTGCGGATTATAGTTGAAGAAGAATGGTTTGCCTTTCAAGTCGTAGTTTCTCCATCTCGGCTGCAAGCAGTAAGCCTCAAGCTGGCTTCTGTCTTCCACCTCATTAAAGATAGTGAAGGCTCCCGGATCACTTGGCGTCGACCATTGGTAGTCGAACTTCACGTCGCAGTAGGTGAAGTAGCCGTCGCGACGAAGCAGCTCAGGATATGCCTTGATGTTGGCAGGCGGCACGGCGAAATACTTGCCGTTGGGACAACTCATGGCACGCATGTGAGGCATGTTGGTGAAGTTTTGGAACACGCCGGTGATAAGGCCCGAGCGCGACGCGCCCGACACGCCCGCCATGGTGTGCACATTGGTGAAGCGCACGCCTTCCTGGGCAAGGGCATCAAGATTAGGCGTGTGAGCCACTTTGTCGCCGAAGCATCCCCAACGGGAACTGAGGTCCTCGGAAATGACGAATATTATGTTTGGGCGGTCAGCGTTGCGCTGTGCGCTGAGGTCTGTCTTTGCCTGCTGAGCCATGAGGCCCGTGGCTCCTGCCGTGAGCGATGTCAGCAAGGCTGCGCCGCGTGAAAAGTTATAGTTGTTCATAGTCGATTTGTTTTAAATCGTTTTCTAATGTTTTAGGTCATATGCTTTTGTCTTCGACTCTTTCCATCCGTATCTTACGGCTTTCACATAAACCTTGTCGGCATCGGCAGGCACCGTGAACGCCTTGGTATAGAGCTCCCAGAATTTTCCGTCGAAGCTGTAGCCAATGGAGGCACCGTCGGTGAGGTTGGAGATATAGACCTTTTGGTTCACCTCGTCCTGCGTGACATAAGGCGATGCCGTCACCTTCTGCTTGCCGTTCTCGTCGAGGCATGCCTTTCTTAGCGAGTCCTCAGGCATGAGCATGGCATCGTTGCCACGATCGCGGAAGTTGTCGAGAGCCTTGCGGAAACGGGCCAGCTGCTGTGCGTAGGCGGGATCGGCGGCAAGGTTATGAAACTCATTGGGGTCGTTCTTCAGGTCGTAGAGCTCCTCCACAGGGCGTTTCTCATACCAGCTTTTCATGTCCTCGGGCAGCGTGCCCTTGTCGTGAGCGGCATTGAGGTCTTTCACGGTAGAAAGGATGTTGCGGTAGGGAAGGCTGAAACCGTTGGGATCGTCGGAGAGGTTTCTTACATATTCGTAATCGTTGTCTTGCACTGCATACGACTGCCACTGAGCCGCGGCCTGACGAGCACGGTTGACATAGAAGAACTCGCGCTTCTCGGGATTGTTCTGAGCCAGGTTGATGCCGTGGAGATGTTCTGGCACTGGCACTCCGGCAATGTTGAGGAATGTCACAGGCAAATCCTCGAAGGAGATGAGGCGGTCGTTGGCGGTGCCATTGGCTCCAAGCCATGCCGGGCGATACTTGTCGGGCACGTGCACAATCATCGGGACAAGCGTGGAGGAGTTGTAGATGTCGCGCTTGCTGCGGGGCAGACAGTCGCCGTGGTCGGTGGTGACAATGAAGATGGTGTTGTCCCACAGTCCGTCTTCCTTGAGGTTCTTCACAAGGTCGCCAACCTGACAGTCCATAACCTGGATGTTGTCGTAGAAGAGGGCTATCTCCTTGCGCGATGCCTTAGTGTCGATGAAGAAAGGCTTGGTGTTCACCCTTTTAGGGTCTGTCGGCACTATGCGGTCTTTATACATCTCGCGCATCTGGGCTTGACGCTCCGCACTGGCAAGGGCCCATTTTGGCATTGTGGGATCATCGGGGCGGAAGAGACCCGACTCGTGGGTTATCTGAGGATTATAATTGAAGTAGAACGGACGTCCCTTCATGTCGTACTCGCGCCAACGTGGGTTGAGCAGATGGGAATTGATGTCGTTGTAGCCACCCTTCTCCACCTCATTGAAGAGTGAGAAAGCACCGGGCGCGGTGGGAGTGGTGAACTGGTAGTCGAACTTCACGTCGCAATAGGTGAAGTAGCCGCTGCGTCGCAGCAATTCGGGGTAGCCTTTCACGTCGGGCTGCGGCACGGCGAAGTAAGGTCCCTTAGTGTATTGGCACGACCGCATGTGCGGCATATTGGTGAAGTTCTGGAAAATGCCTGTCACGAGACCTGAGCGTGAGGGGCCCGACACGCCGCACATGGTGTGGACGTTGGTGAGCCGCACGCCCTCCTCGGCAAGGGCGTCGAGATTTGGAGTGCGCGCCACGGGGTCGCCGAAGCAGTGCCAGCGTGGGCTAAGATCCTCAGAGATGACCATGACTATGTTTGGGCGACTGCCATTGCGCTGTGCGCTGAGGTCTGTCTTTGCCTGCTGAGCCATGAGGCCTGAAGCTCCTGCCGTGAGCGATGTCAGCACGGCGGCACAGCGTGGGATATTGAATTGCGTCATAACAGTTTGTGTTTTCAGTTGTAAATGACCGGCACACAGGCCGGCCATTTATTATGGTTTAGAACTTCACGGTAGTCTTGAACTCGATTTGGAACGGACGGATGAACGTGCCGGAGAGCACCTTGTCATAATAGTTTGACGCAGCATCCTTTGTGATGGTGTTTGCGCCGGCGATGTTACCCTGTGCGCCAGTCTGGTTGAGCAGGTTGACAACGTTCACGGAGAAACCAATCTTCTTTGACGGATTATAGTCGATGCCGGCAAATGTTTCCCAACGTGGACTAAAGTAGAGCGCGTCGGAGAAGCAGGCATACTGCTTGCTGAAATAGCGGGCACTTGCCCACACGCGGAACTTGTCGAAACGGTAGCTCGGGTCAATCTCAAGAAGAAGCTTTGACACGCCGCGCACTACCATGCCTGTGTAGTCGTAGGTCTGGGTTCCATTGAAGAGGTCGAACTTGAAGTTGCCGTATTTCGGGTTCTGAATGGTCATAAGGAAGTGGAGAGTAAAACCCTTGAAAGGACGCACGTTCATGTCGGTTGTCCAGCCGAGTGTGTGCACGTCGTAGTTTACGGTGGCACGCTCAATCTCAGTCACCTCTTTAGGATTCTCGAAGTTGCCGGCGAAGAGATAGTTGTTGCGCTTAATATAGTTGAGCTTTGACGTCACGTCTATCACCTTGCCATTATAGTAAACGCCTACCGAGTAAGCCTGTGTGCCACTCTGCTTCACCTGCGGGTCTACAGCCTGTGCATAGTTGCTGAGGTTGTCGCCAACCTGCGCATACATGGCGTCAACAGTGAAGCCACCATTGCGGAAAGCGTTCCACACGAGATTAGCGGCAATGCTCTTGTTGAGGTAGTCTTTCTTCAGCTTCTCGCGGCCTGTGAGAATCATCGTCGTAACGCCTGCCGCGTCTGACGTGCGCTGACGCACGCTCTTTGGTGCCCACCAGCCGTTGATGTGCTGCCATTCAAGACGGCCACCGAGGTCGATAGTCCAACGAGGGGCGAACTTCCATGTATCCATGATGTAGCCGGCGAACTTGCCGTCGAAACCGCTGTAATATTGTATGGCGCTGTTGGCGTTCTCGGCTCCCCACTTGTTGCTTGTGCCGTTGGTCCACTGGCCGTTGACAAGTGTCTGGTGGAGCAATGCCACGGGTTGGTCCTCAACGGTCATGTATGTGGCATAGACAGAGCGATAGGCATTGCTTGCATTGAGGAAGTTCTCTGTTACACCTGCTGTCCACTTATTGTTTTTCACAGCCTTTGAAAACTCGAAACGGCTGCCGAGACCCCACTTGGCCCACTTGCCGGAGATGGCACTCTGACCTTTCTGTATATTGCCAGTGTAAACCTGGGCGGGATTGTCTACATAGACATAACGGTTGCTCGCGCTTTGCGACTCGGTGTTGAAGATGGTGCCGGTGTTAGGATTGAGGAATCCTGAGCTTGCAAGATGCCAACGCACGGTGTAGTTGAACTTCACGTTGTTGTCGAAAGTGTGGTTGCCCATGATGTCGAAGATGTGTGAAGTGGAACCCGTGCCTTTCAAGACGTCGAGCTCCTGCTGCTCGCCAGTCCAGATATTGTGAGGATAGAGCTTGCCGCTGCTCTCTATATAAGTGGTGGTTCCTATCTTCAGGCCGTTGTACTTGGTCACTGTTCCGTCCTCATGATAAACATACGGGTTGTAGTTCCACTGTGTGCAGCCTTCGGTATTGAAGAACTTATACTGCAATCCGAACTCGCCTTTGGCATATTTCTTGCCAATGTAGAAACGCACCTCTTGCGTCTTGTCGGTATAGCGCGAGAACTTGGCTCGCATGCTCGAAGGGTCGTAGTTGAGGAACATGCTCAGCTGTGTTCTCCAGCCGTCTTTGCCGATAGGCGACGAAATTTTGCCCATGACACGCTGAAGGCCAAAGGTGTTGGTCTGGTAGGTGACAGCGCCGCCAAGCTTGTCGGCACCCTTGCCCGACTCTGATGCCATTGCCACACCAATGGTACCGTTCCAGATAGCAGTCTTATATAGGTTCATCGAGCTCATGCGTGAGAAACTGCCATCGGCACGCCACACCTTGTTGCCCGACTGCGACTGGTAGTCGTAAGTCACGGGAATACCGTTCTCAAGAATGGTGGTTCCTGCCAAGTCGGACGGAAGTCCTATATTGATCTCGCGCGGGCCGCCATTATCAGTAGAGGCATTGAGCAACATGCTCTGAGCCTGACGGTCGGTCTGCTGCGACGTACTGTTGGCTTGCGCGCCCGTGCCTTTCTTGTCAGTGTTCTCCTGAGCAAAGACAGAAAGAGGAGCCAGGGCAATGAGTCCGGCATAAAAATAGTTGCTTGTTTTTCTCATGATTTTTGTTTTTAGACGTTCTTGGTTTTCTTTCCATTTAACGTCTGCAAAGTTAGCGGAAATTAAATTTGCGTTAGTTTTATTAAGATTTATCGTTGTTTGAAAACAAGCAAAAGGGCTTTTCTTTTCATAAAAAAGTTTTTGTTTTTGCAATGTTTGGTATGTCTCTTATTCTATTTTATACAAAAGAAGACATAAAACTGAAACAATCAGCATTTTTTTTATTAAGTTTGCACAACTTTTAAAAGCCAAATCTATATGAAGAAAAAGACCATACTTATAGTTGTCGTTGTCGTTCAGGCAATGCTTCTTTTGGCCTACTTTATTAATCCCAACCGCCTGAGGACATCAAAAATTGTGGTTCAGGCAACGAAATTCCAACACAGCCAGCAATTGTCATCCCAACATGTCACGTCATTCGGGCAAGACTCCCTTGGCATGATGTGGATAGGCACCGCCGACGGTCTGAACCTCTTCAGCGGCTCGGGAGGCTTCATCCAGCTCTATCACGACGAAAGCGACAGCGCCACCATCGCCGACAACTACATACTGTGCATCCACCGCGACATGCGCGGCACGATGTGGGTTGGCTCGAAAACTGGCGTAGCCTGCTACACGGGGCCTTTCCGCTTTCGCCGTTTCTCGATACCTTATTCCAACAACGGCATAGTGCAGGTCACCGACGCGCCAGACTCTTCCGTGATTGTCAACAATGGCATATCAGCTTACCGTATAAAAGACTATAAGGTGTCAAAGCTATACACGTTTCCAATGCCTTTCTATACCAACCGCATTTACTCAGACCCACATGGCGGCTTCTATGCCATAACCGCCAACCACCTCTGCCATTGCGATAAAAACGGCAGAGAGCTCAGCAAGAAATATTATTCCGAGGCAAACCTGTCACACACCTATCATCATGGCGACAGCATCTGGTTCTCGCAAGGGCAGCAACTCACCGGCCTAAACTTGCGCACGGGGCAAACGTTCATGCAACAGCACCTCAACATCCTTCCCACGACTCTATACTACCATCCCTCCAACAAAATATATGTCAACAGCGGGTATCACGGACTGTATATACTGAACGCGTCAACCTCTGAAATGACAAAGGTCAAGGACTCTGAGATGCACTTAAACCACAAGGATGTCACTATCTCTACCATCTTTGAGGATGCCGAGCACAACAGTTGGATAGGCTATCTGAACGGCGGTTTCCAAGTGATGCCAAACCATCATGGCTATAGCGAAAGCCCATTGGTAAGGGACTCTCGCGGCACAAGCGTGACATGCATAAACGCGGTTGGCGGAAATATAATCGGCGGCTTGGAGGATGGCCTTTTCTGTTATAACAAAGACACGCGGCAAACAAGCACATACCATTACTACGACATCTTCAACGACAGTCCCATCTTCCGCCAGGATCTGAACGACATCATTCCCTACCAAGGTTCACTTGCATGGCTTGTCACACAGGTGCGCATCTTCTCCGCATCCGTGGAAGGCGGCAAAGTGAGAATCGTAAATCAGGCTTTCGGAAGAAAGGACTTAGGACCGATGTTAGGCACCGGGGCAAGATTGGGCGACCGCGTCTTAGTGACGAGCAAGAGCCCATACCTCATCAGCTGTGTATTCGGGTCAGACCGTCCCGACTCCATAAAAGTGAACAATTCAAAATACGACGAGAACACCCGATTGTTGAGCCTTGCCGATGGAAGGGTGCTCATGGTGATGCGTTCAATGCAAACGGCAGTCTTCGATCCACGACAAAACAAGGTATTCCCATTTCCAATGGCTAATGCCGACTCTCTAACCAACTACACCCCAAGCTCACTGCTGCAGGACTCTCATCACCGCATATGGATTGGCACGCCACACAACGGACTCTTCCGACTCGACATGAAGCAGAAACGGCTCATTCATGACGAGATAGTGCCAAAGACAGAAGTAGTGACATTAGTAGAGGGAAGAAAGGGAGAATTGTGGATAAGCACAAAGACGGATGTTTTGATGTATGCTCCCGACACAAGACATCTGGTGTACAATTCGCACAACTCCACAACAGACAACAGCGCCAACACCATCATAAGCAGTTGTTGCATGACCGACAGCAACATTGTGTACGCCACTACGGACGGTTGCCACCTGCTGCCACGCCATCAAAGGGATGACAAAAATGAAAAACATCTCGTTGTAACCGGCATAAGGATACCCAACAGCGACGGCACATGGAAACTGGTCAACGAGGGAATTTCCAACGGCGCACACTACACGTTCTCTTCTAAGGACAACGACGTTTACATAGCGTTCAATAATGCCAACTTCGGCAACCGCCGCCGACTGCTCTACCAGACGCGGCTTGAGGGATACAACGACTGGGAGCGCCCGACACTGAAAACCCACGTGCAATACACCGACCTCAAGCCTGGCCATTATAAGTTTCACGTCAAGACCATCCTGTCTCCCGGCCAGGCCCCTCTCTCTGAGTTTTCCGTGAGCCTGACCATCCAACCGCCATTGTGGGCATCGGCAGCAGCCATATATTTTTATATTATGTGTGCCTTTGCCTTGTTGTGGTATGCCAACACTTTATATCTGCGCCAGCGCACCAACCGCCTGGAACTTCAACAGGCCCAAGCCGAGCGCGAGCGCGACCACCGCACCAACGAGATGAACATGAGCTTCTTCGCGAACATCTCGCATGAGTTCCGCAATCCGCTGACGATGATTGCCGGGCCGCTGATGGTATTGCGCGACGACAAGACGCTGCCTGCTGATGCCCATCATACCGTCAACATCGTGTGCAAGAGCGTCAACAGAATGTTGCGTCTCATCGATCAGATGCTCGATTTCAACAAGCTTGAGACTGATGCCCTGCGTCTGCGCGTGGCTCAATGCGACATTGCCAACGAGCTGAAACAGCAGACTCGGGTGTTTGTCGAGTCGGCACGACTGAGAGGAATAACTGTGGAGACGAAAGGACTCGACGGTAATGTCTACGGACTGACAGACCGCGACAAGCTGGAGAAAATCATGAGCAACTTGCTTACCAACGCACTGAAGCATGTGCCCGACAACGGCATCATACGCATAACTATGGCCTGTGGAGAAAATGATGACGACAAAAAAACGACATCTCATCTGAAAGATTATCACGGCAGGTTTGTCAGCGTCAAGGTCTTCAACAACGGGCCACAGATAGAGACTGACAAGCTGCAATATGTGTTCATGCGCTATTACCAAGTTCAAGATGCGAAGAGCCAACACCAATATGGTTGGGGCACCGGCATCGGTCTTTACTATGTCCGGCGGCAGGTGATGCTCCATCATGGCGACATATGGGTCGTCAACGAGCCTGAGGGTGGCGTCACTTTCCAGTTTGTCTTGCCAATAGACGAAGTGGCATACACCGCCGACAAACATGTGGGCCGCGATGAGGACATCATGCAGATACCGACCGACGACTACAACGACACTGACTCCCGTGTGGACAGCAACCGCCAGCTGGTCAACGCCACGGCCAAACGACCCGTGATGATGATTGTCGACGATGATACCGACGTGGCACAGTATATCCGAAGCATCTTCTCCTACGACTACGTAGTGGTAAACAAATACTCAGCCGAGTCGGCTCTGGCCGACATCTACGATGTGCATCCCGACATTATCCTATCCGATGTGGTGATGGGCGAAATCAGCGGCTATGAGCTGTGCAGCAAGGTTAAGGGCGACATCGGCACAAGCCATATACCCGTCATTCTCATCACTGCCAAGTCAACGGTCAACGAACAGGTGGAGGGGCTCGACATCGGAGCCGATGCTTACGTCACCAAGCCTTTCGACCCACGCTATCTCAAGGCTCTTGTGCGCAACCAGCTCGACCGCACGACACGCATACACAAGCTGCTCAACGAGGGCGAACCCGCCAATATGCCAAAGGAAGGGTTGTCGGAGCAAGACCGCAACTTCATGGACAAGCTTTACGAACTGATGGAGAAGCATATAGCCGAACAAACGCTCAGCGTGCCTACAATCAGCCACGAACTGCTGATAAGCCATTCTAAGTTCAACTACAAGCTGAAGGAGCTCACCGGCGAGACTCCCGGCTCCTTCTTCCGAAAGTTCAAGCTCAACAGGGCTGCCAAACTGCTGCGCGAAGGCAAGTACAACGTGTCGGAGGTGGCTATGATGACGGGATTCGGCACCGTCAGCTATTTCTCCGTAGCTTTCAAGAAGCAGTTCGGCGTGAGTCCGAGTGAGTACAAATAAGGATTTACTAGCCTAAAGCCCTGAAATATCCTTCTTCAATGGCTTTCATGACATTGGCTGGCGGTCTCTGGTTCTCATACTCACGTTTCATGAAATCCATGTATGGAGCGGCATGATTGAGAAATTTATGGTAGCCCTCGCAAAGATAATTCAGTCCGGGTTCGCCATAGCGGTCTCTCACAAAGCGGTTCTTGGGACATTCGCCGTGGCAGGCGAACTCAAACTTGCACTCCTTGCACTGACGCGGCAGGGAAGCATGTTTCAGGCGGCTAAAATCACCCTGCTTCTCACCGTATAGCATCTCTATGAGAGTATGGTCACGAATGTTGCCAAGCTTGTATTCGGGAAACACGAAGTGGTCGCACGAATACACATCGCCATTATACTCCATCACTCCCGCATGGCCACACTCGCGTCCGTAGATGCAGATGCCTGGGTCTTTCCCACACCAGTTGGCGAGGAAGCAATCGAATGTCTCTACGTAGAATTTGCCCACGTCCTTCCTCACCCATTCGTCGAAGATGGCAATGAGGAAGTCGCCCCATTGCTCTGGTGTCACCGAGAAGTCGGCAAGCGGTGCGTCCTCCGCGTCGTTGATGTCTGCCAAATGGCGGCCATCTGCATGCTGCACCGTGCGCTCCACAATGGGCGAGAGCTGCAGATACTGGCAACCTATCGACTTGAAAAAATTGTAGAACTCCAAAGGATAGTCGGCATTGAACTCGTTTACCACTGCCATGGCGTTCCACTCCACTCCATGCTTTTTGAGCAGTTTTATGCCACGCATGACCTGCAACCACGACGGTCGCCCCGTATGCGTGCGCCGGTACTCATCGTGAAACTCCTGAGGACCGTCGATGGAGATGCCCACAAGCCAATGGTTTTGGGCAAGAAACTCACACCACTCATCGGTGAGCAGCGTGCCGTTGGTTTGGATGACGTTGTCTATGCGCCTTCCGTTGGCATACTTCTTCTGATACTCCATCGCTTTTTTGTAGAACGACAGCGGGCGCATCAGCGGCTCGCCACCATGCCAGGTGAACATCACCTGAGGCATGGTCTGGGCGTTGATATACTGTTCCACGAAACTCTCAAGGAGGGAGTCGCTCATGGTGCGCCTGCCTTGCTCATCATAGAGAAACTGTTTCTCAAGATAGTAGCAATACTTACAATGGAGGTTACACGAGGCACTGGCGGGCTTCACCATCACATAGAGCGGACGGGCAAAAGGTGTGGCTATGGTAGACATAATTCAAATGTTTCTGTATATGTTTTTCTAAACATTCTGTAAAGTTAAGAAAAATATTTCAATATTCGTCAATATTGAGATCCTTACGATATTTATCCAAGGTCTTCTTCAGGCTCTTCGTCACTTTCTCCGTGCCTTTCTTGCCGTAGATGTTGTTCATCTCGTCAGGGTCGGCGTTAAGGTCGTAGAGTTCGTAGTAGTCGATGTCGGGCACACTGTCTTTGAAATAGTTTGCCTTCTCAAGATAATGCAACACACGATATTCTGACGTCCCGGGCACGTTTTGGTATTTGTTCTCCGACGTAGCCCTCAGTCCGCCTTTTCCATAGAAGTGTATGAGCTTGTAGTCGCGTGTGCGCACTCCGTCGTGCTTGCGCACGAGGTGGAACGTAGGATAGTCGTAATAGTGATAATAAAGGCTCGTGCGCCAGTTCTTTACCGGTTTGCCGCTGAACAGTGGCTGAAGCACACGACCGGGCATGTAGTCGGGCTTCTCTACTCCGCCGAAGGCAAGCAGCGTGGGAGCCCAATCGATGTTTTGTGCCAGCTCATCGCAAACGCTGTTTTCCTTTATGTGCCCAGGCCAGGAGATGATGAACGGCGTGTGCATGGATGTCTCATACATCCAACGCTTGTCGAACCAGCCGTGTTCGCCCATATAGAAGCTTTGGTCGGAGGTGTAGACAATGACGGTGTTGTCGGTCAGATTGTGGTCGTCGAGATATTTCAACAGTCGCCCCACGCTCTCATCGACGCTACGTATCACTGCCATGTAGTCGCGCACGTAGTTTTGGTATTTCCATTCCACGAGGTCTTTGCCTGTGAGATGGGCCTCAAGGAAACGGCGGTTACGTGGCATATAATAGTTGTCGAAAACCTTGCGCTGCTCTGGTGTCATGCGCCCAATCTCACCCATCAGTGAGCCGTAGGAAGCCTGCATCTCAGCCGTGGAGTCTATAAGCTCGGGCACTTTGAGGTCTTGTATCATCTCCATGGCATTGGCAATAGACATTTTCTGCTGACTGGCGGCAACGCCGCGCGTGTTGTAATCGTCCCAAAATGTCTTGGGCAACGGAAAGTTGACATTGGCGTAAGAACCCATATACTTCGGCGCGGGAATCCAGTTTCGGTGTGGGGCTTTGTGGTGCACCATCAGCAGGAAAGGCTTTGCCGTGTCGCGGTGGTCAAGAAACTCTATGGCATGGTCGGTGATGAGGTCGGTGGCATAGCCCATTTCTTGCACATATTTGCCTCCGCTGCGCTTGTCGGCAAATGTCGGGTTGTAATATTTACCCTGGTCGTCAAGAATGTGCCAATAGTCGAAGCCTTTTGGCGAGCAACGCAGATGCCACTTGCCCACGATTCCTGTCTCATAGCCGGCGGCATGGAGCAATTCCGGAAAGAATGTTCTCGTGGAATCAATGCCCTCAAAGAGCTGCCGCTGACCATTCTGGTTACTATACAACCCGGTGATGAGGCAAGCACGAGAGGGAGCTGAGAGAGAGTTCTCAACGAAGAAGTTGGTAAACATCATTCCTCGTTGGGCTATGCGGTCAATGTTGGGTGTGGGTGCGAGTTTTGACAACTCACTGCCATAGGCGGAAAGGGCACGGGTTGCATGGTCGTCGCACATGATATAAATAATGTTAGGGCGCGATTGCGCCATCGACCGTGTCGCGACAGTCAAAGCGGCAACGGGTAAAAGTACAAGTGAAATGTTACTGTTCATCGGTTTCTTGTTTTAACTGTTGCAAAGTAACCAAAAATAACTGCATCCCACTGTCTTTATCCTTGCTTTGAATTTCAAATTAGTGCATAACGGTTTTCTTTTTTAACCAAATGTTTTAGAAATAATGCAACCAGAAATGCTTTGACGCTTTTGAGGTGGCGGTGTGCGTCGATAATCATACTTGATACCGCGTCGTGCGTTTATGAATTCATAGAAGTCGAAAATGTCATATTCGTGGTTAAACACAACCAACACAATGAATAAGTGGTTAATGAACCACGAATATATCGAATCTAACGAATAATAACATCGTGAATTTTCCGTGTCCTTCGTGGACAACCAAAATAAAGCCTCGACTACCTAAGTAATCGAGGCTTCGTTGAAAGGAGGCGGCTACCTACTCTCCCGCATTGCATTGCAGTACCATCGGCGCAAGC
>CAVBXD010000022.1:0-50178 GCA_963599465.1 Oscillospiraceae bacterium
TGTTCGAAAAAATAAACTTGTATCCCTGTTTTAACCACGAATCAAACTGTGAGAAAGTCATGGGGAGAGTTTTATCTTTCGTTCTGTACAAAGTCAAGACCCAATTTTTGATACCATGCAAATTTAAGGTCTGAACTTACCAATGTTGCCTTGTCTGATATGGCCTGGGCTATAATCAAGCGGTCATACGGGTCGCGATGATCTCGCATTATCGGAAGAGAAGCATATCCTGTACGTCGTCACTCAGAGATGGTTGGTCACCCAACAAAAACACCAAAATATTGGTGTCAAGATAAAGTCTCATCTCAGCACAGCCTTCATGTCATTGATTTCAAGAAACCGGGTTCTGTTCTTTGAAAAGAACCATTCGCCTGTCTTATTCAGTTTCTTTGGCAATTTTGCCCTCAATTCTTCAAAGTTTATTTTCTCGTCCATTCTTCTTGCCATTTCATATATAGTTGTAAAGATAGTCTTTTTTATTTGTATTCCTCTTTTGTGAGAAAATTATTTTTCGCGTATGTTTTTATCTATTGGTGTCCGCTAAAAATCGAAGGAATCAGTCCCATAGGGACTAGTTGTTCTTTAAAGAGGAAAGATATCATTACCTATCTTGTATCTCCTTTTCGAGCCATTGCCGCGAGGCGTCTGCCTGTCGTTCTATCTCTGCGGAAACGTGAGAGTAGTCAATTGGTTGCTGGAGCGTGGCGTCGGGCGTCGTTGCATCAACAAGACGCTGGCTGATACCGAAGCGGCGCAACACGTCGGCCATGCGGTTGTTGAGTCCGTCGCCTCGTTTCACCACAAACACGTCGCGCTGGAAGAGCAGCGAGAATGCCGTGACGTGGAATGGGTTGCCACTACCATCAGACAGGCGAAGATACGGATGAGGTCGAGAGAGAGGTCGCGATGGGTCATGTTAGACTGCATTGATATTGACTAAGCCAAGCACCTTTTAAGGCATCTTTTAACGATTCTCAAAAATGAAAAGAAGGAAACGCACATTTTAATTTGTGACAAGTTCTTTTTTCTGCAGACTATTCTATATATACTTTGTTCTATTCCTTTTTCATTTCTTTCGGCATATTCGAATGCCTTTTCAGTCAAGGGGTCATTCATTATTCTGTTCATTTCCGCATCTGCCTGCTTCCTTGAAAATGTACACAATGGATGAGTGAGGTTGAACATCATACAGGCAATGACATCATAATAAAAACGACGGTTGAGAAAATCATCCAAGCGTTTATCATTGAAACTCCAATATTCTTTCAAATCCTCAAAATGTTTTCGCACTGACTTGTATATGTCAAACCGATCGGGAATAAAGTTCGAACGGGTATTGCCCTTGCTATAAACGTAATAAGTATATAATACGTCAGATGATATATAAGCGTTGTCCAAATACCGATATACTTTCAGATTGAATACTTCGTCTTGTTGAATACGCTGATTTTCGAATCTTAAATTGTATTTATTCAAGAATGACTTCCTGTAAAATTTATTCCAAGGAAAACCGTTCATCTTGAAAATGACTAAGTCCATGAAACTGTTTTTCATCTCATCATTTGACTTAATCAACTGACGGGGAAAACTTATTGTGCTTTCTGTGGAATATACAGTATCCAAGCATTTGAAACCAAACATCAAGAAATCAACGCCGTACAATGCCATTTTTTCGACATTTCTCTCCAACAGGTCTTGGGATATTTCATCATCTATGTCAAAAAAGTAGATATACGTTCCGACTGCATTGTCTATACCTTTATTTCTGGCTCCTCCGGCTCCTTGATTGTCTTGATGCAAGACTCTTATTCTCTCGTCCTTTCGTGCCCATTCTTTGCATTTACTTAAACTGCCATCCGTAGAACCGTCATCAACAAGGATAATTTCATATTTTCGGTATGTTTGGCCTAAGAGATTTCTTATACCTCTGTCAATAAATCCTTCTACATTATAAATCGGCACAATTATCGAAACCTCAACGTCCGCCATAACATCTAATCTCTTTTGTGCATATCAAGAATACTTTTGGAAACAACTGATGTTTTGCTTGGAATATCAACATTAGACAACAAACAGTTATATCCTACAATAACCTCGTCAGCAATGGTTGTACCTTTAAGTATTGAAGCCTTCTCCCCTATCCAGCAATCGTTGCCGATGCTTACGGGTTTTGTTTTAGGCTTGCTATTCTCATAGCCATAATACGGATAATGTTCTTCAGTGATACGTCTACGCTCTTCCTTGGAATGTATTGTATGCGTATTCGTGTCCCAAATGTTTACGTTGTAACTTATCTGATTGTAATCACCAATAGAAACGGCCTCGTCACAACGTATCTCAGATCCACTATTGATGTTTGTATAGTTTCCAATACGAATGCTTCCTCCAAACCTTACCCAAAAACGGGTTGCACTTATCTTTGAATGATGTCCAATCTGTATTTTTCCCTCTTCAATATTAAGCATTACCTCTTTAGGAATACAGCCGATAATACTGTCATTACCAATGATACAAACACCATTGCTTATTGATATTACCGAATTCTCGATGCATACATTGTCACCGATTTCCACACTGGAACCGGGGCAGACAATTATACGACTGTTGCGTATGGTAACATTCCTACCTATCTTTGCTTTTGCACAAGTGCAGACTCGGAAATAGGATTTATGGAAAAGCCATTTATATCTGACTTCACTTAAAATACTCATCTATTTCAAGAACTATAATCTGCAATAATTAATTGGTATTGGGCTTAGTAATCCCAGTTGATATCTTCTTTTACAATTTTTGCCGGAACGCCAGCCATGACCGAACCAGGCGGACAACTCTTGGTGACGATGGAGCCAAAACCGATAACCGAGTTGTCGCCAATATGACATCCCTTGAGTATGGTGGCGTTCTGCGCTATCCACACATGGCGACCCAATATAACATCCTTGGGAGGATTGAGCACCCTGCCGCTGGAGGGGTCGATGATGCGGTGGGAGTCATGATTGCGCAACGTGATGCCATAACTGAACATACAAAGTGCGCCTATCTCCATACGTCCGCCGCCGTCTACATTGAACTCAACGCCGCGTATGCCGGCGTTTTCACCGATGACGAGCGAATTACCCCCCCCCGCCCAAAATAATGCGACAGGGACCCATAAAACGCGCCTTGTCATGAATAACAAGACGGTTGTTGTCACCACATATATTCACCACGGTGTTGGTCAACAGACAGTCCTTTCCGATTGTAACCTCGTTGTTATTGCCAGTTATCATCAGAATGAACCCACGCCCAATTTTCGAGCCAATGGCAATGTGGTTGTTCTCGCCTTTTGCTCTGACAGGAAAGAGGCGGTCACGCACAGAGCGTAAAATGTTGCGTAGCATTTTTAGGAACACTTAATGATAACGTTTTTAACCAAACATTAAAATGACATTCATAAATTTCTGATTCTTAAAAGAGAAGTTGCGACGAATGATTTAATGGTTCTTTTTTCTTCCGCTCTGAACATAAATAAC
This sequence comes from Oscillospiraceae bacterium, assembly GCA_963599465.1. Lineage (GTDB taxonomy): Bacteria > Bacteroidota > Bacteroidia > Bacteroidales > Bacteroidaceae > Prevotella. The sequence continues at coordinate 3,513 of CAVBXD010000022.1, forward strand.
CAGAAAAGAATGAGTAGACCAATCCACACAACAAAACAGTCTGCCACCAAACCATAAAGCGTGGTTGTCTCTCCTTGCATCAACCTGCATCCCACAAAAATGACGACAGCGATAATCAAAGATTTCACATAATCAAAGAATATGACGGAACACTTGATTTGCGGTATATTTTGATGTAATAAGTAGATATCAACAAGACCGAGTATCATTTGATTGAATACAGTAATAGAGTATCCCATAACGGGACTGGCATCACTATATCTCAGCAATAAATATATCAATACAGGCGTGAGCATGTAAATAATGATTCGTATGACGCTACTTCGACGTATATTGCCGGAGGCTTCTATTCCAATAGTAACTACATGCGACACTCCTGTGATAAATATAACCATCAACATCAGACGGCAGAAATCGACGCAATACTCGGGGATGTTGCCCAACCAGAGTTTAAGGATATAAGGCGCGTTGATAAATACTGGTATTGTCACAAGGCCCACCAGAAACAAGTTTAGTCTGACAACAGAAAGTATCAGCGTGTTCATCCGTTGAAAGTTGCCTGTAGCATAAGTGGTGATTATCTGTGGTCTGGCCGCTGTCGTTATGTTACCTGCAAAACCCATCAGTACGCTCTGAACCGTTGCCGCAATACCTCCGGCAGCATTGACAATGGTTCCAAAAAACATGTTCAGGACAATGTTGCTTCCATAAACCCGAAGAGAGTAACCGCAACTGGCCAACATATTCCACACGGAAAAGCCCATCATGGGCTTAATGATATTCTTGTTGAAAGTGAGGTGGATATGACTTTCCTTGTAATTCCGGATGCAATAAAACCGATAGATGAATATTATCAAGACGGAGACTGACAACATGAGCAGGGAATAAACAATCAGTTTATCCCAGACGGCAATAGTTATCAGATACACAATGGCTAACTTGAGACCGACATTCAGCAGTTCGATATAGGCGTAGATGTCCATCTTTTCGTGGGCCACGATGACTGCTGAATAGGGCACCTGCGTGATGCTCAGAAACGAACCGAACACACTGCACTGATAGACCACATGGGCCGCCTGCATTCGCCCCTCGGGGATGACAATCTTGTTGCACAAGAGCCACAGGCCGACCGTCTCGGCTATGAGCACTACTACAATGGCTATGCCAAGATGGATAAGGAGTGCACCGTTGAACGTGTCCTTCAACTCGGCTTCATCGCCCTTGCCCATCGCAAAGTTGAGGAAACGCGAGGTGGCGGAAGACATGGCCGAGTTCAAGAAGCCGAACATGCCGACAACGCCACCCACAACCCCATATACTCCATAGTCGCTCACGCCCAATACTTGCAGTACTACCCTACTCGTATACAGACTGACGACGACGGACAGTAGCATACGCAAGTACAACGCCAGTGTATTTTTGGCTATTCGCTTGTTGCTGTCAGAGGCCATGAATTGTTACAGATTTCTTTATTTCTTCTCCTCCGTATAGTACCCTCCATAGTACCCCCGGCCGTAATACCCGTAGCGGCCGTAGTATCCGTACTTATGGGTGCCGTAGGACGAGTAGGAGGTGGAACCGTTGAGGAGGAGGGCGAGGTTCTGGTACTTGCCGCTCTCATACCACTGCTCTACCGTGGGCAGGAGCGAGCGGTCGAAGAGACCCACACGGATGACGAAGAGCGTCACGTCGGTGTGGGGCGAGATGATGCTCACGTCGGCCACCATGTCGCTCGGCGGACAGTCGATGAAGACGTAGTCGTACTCGGTGCGCAACTTCTCTATCAATGCACCGAAGCGCGAAGAATAGAGCAGCTCGGTGGGGTTGGGCGGTATCGTGCCGCAAGGCAGGATGTCGATGTTGCCGTCGTTGATGATGAGACTGCGGTAGTCGTCGGTCTGCGCGCCGAGGTAGTTGCTGATACCGAGTTTGGGACTCTTGTAGTACTGCGAGAGCGAGCCGTGGCGCATGTCGAGGTCGATGACGAGCGTCTTCTTGCCGTTGACCGCCATGGTGAGGGCGAGGTTGTGGGAGACGAAGGTCTTGCCGCTGCCCGGATACATGGAGGTGAGCATGACCACCTGTCGGCGGCCCTCGCTGCTGACGAGGAATTCGAGGTTGGAGCGCACGATGCGGAACGCCTCGTTGATGAGGTTGCGGCTGCCCTCCTCCACCACGACCTTATGACGGTGGTGTTGCTGCTTGCCACGGCGACGCAGGAAGGCGAACTTCTGCGGTTTGCCTTCGAACGGTATCTCGCCGACGAACGGCACGTTGAGCGTCTCAATGTCTTTGCGCGACCGCACGGTGGTGTTGGCCAGCTCGATGAGGATGATGATGCCAGCCGGTACAAGCAAACCGACGAGGAACGCTATCATTATCACCATGCTGCCCACGGGCGTAATGCCACCGGCGGCGTGTGCCGGCTCCACGATCTTGGTGTTGTAGGCGGTGAATGCCTGCGACATCTCGTTCTCCTCACGCTTCTGCAAGAGGAATGTGTATAGCGTTTCCTTCACCTTCTGCTGGCGTTCCTCGGAGATGAGGAACTGTGCCTGTTTTGGGTTGGCGGCAATCTTGGCGTTGGCGTTGGCCTTGTTGCTGCGCGATGTTGCCTCCTGCTGCTGCAACAGGGCTATCTCGTTGTCGAGGGTGTGGATGATGGCACGGCGCATCACGCTGAGGCTGGCGTCGAGATCCATCACGATGGGGTTCTGCTCGGAGCTGTTGGCCACATACTTGTTGCGCTTGAGCAACATCTCGTTGTACTCGCTGATCTGCGACTGTATGCTGGAGTTGCCGATGCCCGAGTTGGAAGGCAGCAACTGGTTGTTGTGCTTCTCGTCGACCAGGTTGGCACGAATGTAGCGTGCCATGTAGATCTGGGTGCTCAACTGGTGGCTCTCCTCCGTGGCGGCAGTGCTCTGGCTCATGGCCTGCGCGCCGAGCGCGCCCACGTCGGGCATGAGGTTGCGCGACTTGTAGTTGGAGATGGTGTTGTCGAAGTGACCCAGTTCGCCTTCGATCACCGTAAGGCGGTCTTTGATGAAGTCGTTGGTGGCGAGCGTCATGCGGTTGCGCTCCTTCACCCACGCCTCGTTGTAGACGGCGATGAGGGTATTGAGGATGTCGTTGGCACGCGCCACGCTTTGGTCGCGGTAGGTGATGTCGATCACCGAGGAGTTTTTGACCTGTAAGTCAGCTTTGATGCCGCCACAGACACGGTTTGCAGCCGCGTTCTTGCTGATGCGCACGATGTCAAGCTCGTCGCTTGTGTTCTTGGAATAGAACTCCGAAGGGGCTATGGTGACGGTGCCTATGGGCAGCTTCGTCTCCTTGCCCAGCTTGGTGGTGACAATCTGGTTGTACGTATTACCACCGCGGCTCATATTGCTTACGTCGCACTGGCCGTTGGCATTGAGCTTGAGATGGAACGACGCCGTCTCAGAGTCGTCAAGATCGGCGAACGTCACCTTTACGGGGAGGTCGAGACCATAAGCCACGTCGTCTTTCAGCATGCCACTGTGGAAGTAGTTAACGTCGAGGTTCAGACGGTTTACCACTTCTTGTGATAGAGGCGTGCTCTTGAGCAGAAGCATCTCATTGGTGAGGTTGGACGAAGGCTCTTCCACACCCAGCTCTTGAAGCTGACGTTCAGCCGTGGAACTTTTCTTGTCGTCCTGCTTGAGGAGAATGCTTGCCGAGCATGTATACACCTTGGGCGTGCTCTTGAGATACCAATAGGCATAGCCAAGAGTTATGAGGAGTGACAATACAAACCACTTCCACTGCGCAAGACAGAGGAAGAGGATGTCGCGCACCTGAACCATTATATTTGTCTGGTTTCGCGTCTGGCGCTTGGCAGAGGTGTTGTCTTGGACTTTGGAAGCCTGTGACTCGGCTGTATCCATTTTTCGTTGCATGGTGGTGTTGCGTTTTGTTTATTTTATTTCACGAGGAAATTGACGATGGTGATGGCAAACGATGCCAGACCCATCCAGAAGCCAGGTGTACTGAATATGTTTGACGTAGGTGTCGACTCGTTGGCTTTCTTCTGCGAAGGCTCCACGTAGATGATGTCGTTCTGCTGAATGTAATATGCAGGCGAGGCGTAGACGCTTTGCGCGTCGGTGAGGTTCACACTATAAGGAGTCTGCACGCCGTTCACCGTGCGTATCACGGTAACGTTCTCGCGCTTGCCGTCGATGGTGAGGTCGCCTGCCTCGGCAATGGCCTCAAGAAGGGTCATCTTGTCGCGCGTGATCTCGATACGGCCTTTACGACCCACTTCGCCGAGGGCATAGAAACCCATGTCGGCATACTCAACGGTGACGACGGCATCGCGCACCAGACTGCCCGAAAGCAGACGATACTTGATCTCGTTGGACACCTCCTGGCGCGTCTTGCCAGCCACAGAGATAAGGCCGAGCGTGGGAAAATCGATCTTGCCCTGGTCGTCGACCGTGTAGTACGACTTGATCTGCATGTTGTTGTTGCCAGTGCCAGAGGTGGTGCTGATATTAAAGATGCGTACCAAATCCTCGTCGCGGCTGTGAACCATGATGTTCAGGCGGTCGCCGGTCTGAAGCTTTATGGCCTTTTCTTCTTGCACCTCAACGGGCACATTGGGTTGCAGGTTCTGCAAGTAGCTAATGTTGGTAGCGCTCTTGCACGAGGCAAGCAGCACCACGACAAGCATAAGCAAGAGATGCTTAAAAGAAAAATGTCTGTAATTCATTTTGGTAAATGTGTATGTTTGCTTGATGTTTAGTTTACTTTTCGATAGGACGGATAGGGTCAGAGCAGGCGAATGAACTCCGGCTCCACCTCTATGGCGGCGACGATGACGTTTGGTATGGCGATAAGAAGGTGGCGTCGTCGTGAGCCGCGGCATTTGAGCAGCTTGCCCTCGTAGCCGTCGAGTTGTCCGCCAACGATGGCCACCTGCCGTCCTATCATGTCGGGTGTTATCTCGTCGGGTGAGAAATATCGCGGCGAGTCTACCGATTTCACGGCTTTGATAAAGCGGTCCATGTCTCTGTCGCTCACGAGCATGGGATTGCGGTAACCTCCGCCTCGCACAAACCGATATTGCAGTGTAGGCATGCGCAAGAGGATAGCGTCTATCTCCTCTGTGGTGGAATGAACAAAGATGAGATCGCGGATATAGGGCACGTCCTCGCGACACTTGACACCCTTGTGCATAACCACGCAGCATCGCATTGGCGTGAAAGTCTCCACGCCCATCTCAGGCAGTTGCTTAAATGCGGGGGTAAGTGAGTTTGGGCGCTTTAAGTCGCGCATTACGAACCATTGCTTTAAAGACTCCATTATGCGATTGCTTGGTGTTCTTTTATCAAACCAACATTTGCGGCAAGGCAATACCATCTAATCCTGCTCAAACTCGTAAAAAACGATGTTTCAAGCAGTTATGTTTGACGTTGCTATAAGTTGAACTCTTTAACCTATGGTTAATATGCATGTTCTAATGGGGCATAGGGATTGTGGCATCATACCTATCGCGTCGAACAATCCCCTTCCCACCTATATCCTATTATCATGCAAAGGTAGTAAATTTAGGAGAATTGAGGTATTATTTGTCTATTTTTTCTCATTGTGCAATAAAATTTTAGCATTCAACCGAATTTAATATCTTCTTCATTTCTTCATCATATTTTTGAAATATTCTACCTGTAACTTTGTGCCCGAAACAAGGTGTTTCAAAACGTTTAGAAAAGAAAAAGAGAAATGAAGGTTATTTTTGTTATTCAAGGCGAAGGAAGAGGACATCTCACCCAGGCCTTGGCGTTGAAGGACATGCTTCAGCAGAGCGGTCATGAGGTTGTGGATGTGATGGTGGGTAAAAGCAAGAACCGCGAGATTCCCGCTTTCTTCAAGGATAAGATAGGCGTGCCTATAACCTTGTTTAACAGTCCTAACTTTCTGCCATCCAAGGACAACCGCAAGTTGAACCTGTTTAGTTCCATAGCCTACAATTGCCTTTTCGTGCCTTCATACCTTAGAAGCGTGCTCACGGTTCATCGCCACATCAAGGAAAGCGGCGCGGAAATGGTTGTCAATTTTTATGAGATATTGTGTGGGCTTACTTACTCACTGTTTCATTTGGGTATACCCGAGGTCTGTGTTGGCCACCAATACCTCTTTCTCCACCCTTCCTTCGTAATGCCCGTGAAGTATCCTATTCCGGAGCGTTTACTTCGTCTCTTCACAAAAGCCACTTGTTTGGGTGCCACTTGCAAGATGGCCCTTTCCATTAGAGACTATGGTGATGATCCCATGCAGCGCATCAAGGTCGTGCCGCCACTCCTGCGTCAAGGGGCGAAAAACGTCATCCGGCATCATGGCGAATATATCCTGGGATATATCCTCAACGCAGGTTTTTATCACGATGTGGTGACATGGCACGAGAAGCATCCACGGGTCAACCTCCACTTCTTTTGGGACAAAAAGGGTGTAGCAGAAGAGGTAAAAGTCGATGATAATCTAACTTTCCATAAGCTGAACGATGAAAAGTTCCTTAGCATGATGGCTGGTTGCAAGGCCTACGCAACCACGGCAGGATTTGAGAGTGTATGCGAGGCTCTTTACATGGGAAAGCCATGCCTGATGATACCCACCCACGTGGAGCAACTTTGCAATGCCGTTGACGCTGAAAAGGAAATGGCAGGAGTGGCAAGCGATGAATTCAATATAAGCAAATTGATAGATTTTGCCCACGAATATGAAGAGGACGTGGAGTTCAGAATGTGGGAGAACCGCGCCGACACGCGCATCCTGGCCGTATTGGAAAATACCTATTGGGATTATTACAACAAAAAGGATAGTGCCGCTTATGGTGACCATTCCCTTATTGAATGGCTCGCACGGTGAATGCGTTGTCCGAAAAAGAAAAATCCTTCTTCCTTTGATATGCAAGTCGCTCATCACCCCTTTCCGTGAAGATGATGCCACAATATACGAAGCCGTGCTTTTCAAGAATATGCTGCATGATGTGGTTGTCGCGATGCGTATCTATGCGAATGTTGTTTGTAAAGATAGAGCAATGACGCATGATCTCATCGAAGATTCCATGGGCATTTGGGAGACTTGCTATGCGATGAATGACAGAATAGGTACACATACCAAACTCATCAGTATCGCTATCAAGCCAATGCCCGTCCTTTATTGTTAGATAAGTAGGGTCTAGTTTATTTCTGATAAAAGCATAATATGCCACAATAACATCGTTCGCATCAACAATAACGAGACCATTCTCGTTTGCGATGTCTTTCTTTATTGTTTCGATGGCGGGATAGCCCTTGACCCATTGTTGGGTATTGCCGTTTTGCTGCATTATATTGCGTGCAGCATCTATAATCGACATGATAGTTTCAATGTCTTCTATCCTTGCTCTTTTCGTTTGAAGCATAGTATGAATTGATTTTGATTATTCCCTGTAATCGGTACTCACAATACAAAGGTAATGGATTATAATCAAAAAAGGGTCAAGAACAGGAATTTTATCTTACTCCACCCATTGAAATTCATCTTCCGATTCGGGATTTTTCGCCGTTGATTTGTTCGTGCGAGAAGGCCATTTGCCCTTACGTTAGAACGGCATCGCCTCTACGTTAGAATCGCGATGCCGTTCTAGCATAAAGGCGATGCCGTTCTAACGTAGAGGTGATGCCGTTCTAACGTAGAGGTGATGCCGTTCTAACGTAGAGGATTACACCTCATTTTTCCACGTCGGCTACCTCTCCTTTTTTGCGTCTGAATATCTTGTAATTGATGGCAGCCATGGTGATGCTTGCCAACGGTGACAGGAGGTTGAAGAAACAATATGGCAGATAGGTGAAGGTCGACACTCCGAGCACGGTGCTTTGTGTCATGCCACAAGTGTTCCACGGCACGAGCACCGACGTCACGGTGACGGCGTCCTCTGTGGTGCGGCTTAGCAACCTCCGCTCAAAGCCCTCGTTGTCGTAGATGTCGCGAAACATGTTGCCAGTAAGCAGTATGCAGAGATACTGGTCGGCAATGGCCACGTTGAGCATCACGCCTGTGGTGGCAGTGGCCGCCACGAGCGACGTGCGCCCCTTTACGAGGTGTATGAACAGGCGTGTGATGCCGCCCACCATGCCGGCGGCAGACATAGTGCCACCAAAGCACATGGCACAGATTATGAGCCAAATAGTGTCCATCATGCCCGCCATGCCACGCGTGGCGACAAGCGAGGTAAGCATCTCACTATCGGTGGACAGCGAGGTGCTTGAACACAGACACTGCATGATGGCACGGAAGGGCGAGGCGTCGATCTCTGCCAGTGCCCCACCCTGCCACACCAAGGCTGCCACAGCCGCCATGAGCGTTGACAGGAAGAGTGTTATCACGGGTGCCACGCGGCGTGCTATGAGCAGGCCGGTGAGCGCGGGCACGATAAGCAACCAGGGGGTGACGTTGAAACGCTGGCGGATGGCCTCAGCGAAGGTCTGTATGTCGTTGGCGTCGCTGGTATGGGTGAGCAGACCAGCGACGGCGAAGATGATGAGCGTCACAGTAAGCGTGGGCACCGTGGTGAGGAGCATATAGCGTATGTGGTCGAAAAGTGGTACACCGAGGCTACCCGATGCCAGCGTGGTGGTGTCGGAGAGAGGCGACACCTTGTCGCCGAAGTAAGCACCGCTGATAATGGCTCCAGCCACCCATCCTTCGTTAAAGCCCTGCGCGCGCCCTATGCCCATGAGGGCGATGCCAATGGTGGCGATGGTTGTCCACGAGGAGCCGGTCATCACGCCAACAAGGGCACATATGGCACACGTGGAAGCCAGGAACACGTCGGGATGGATGATCTGCACACCATAATAGATGAGGGTGGGCACCACGCCGCTCACCATCCACATGCCGCCAAGAGCACCTATGAGCAACAAGATGATGAGAGCGCTCGACACGCTCGACACGTTTTTCGTTATGGCTTTCTCGAAGCTCTGCCATGGCACGTTGAGATAGCCCATGCCCACGAGCACGCATATGGCTGCCACGACGAGCAGCGTAATCTGCGAAGGGCCACCTAGGGCATCGCTGCCAAACGAGCGGATGGTGGCAGTGAGCAGCGCCACGAGTACTGCCACGGGAAGAAGCGAGAGCAGCGCCGAAGGCCTTTTCTTCAGCGGCTCGCCTTTCTTGTTTCGGGTTTTAAACATATTTGCATATTATGAATTATAATGGGGGCGTTATCGTTCAATATGCAAAAATACAAAAAAATCGACCAAGAATAACATGTTTTCATGCTATTTTCAGTTTTACCTGCTTTCCCTTGCGGTTCCCGGGCTCATTCCAAACTCATCCTTAAAGCACTTATTGAAGTAAGACGGAGCGGTAAAACCAACTTCGTATGCGATTTCAGAAATCGACAAGTCGGTTTTTTCTATCATCTGGCGTGCCTTCTCAAGGCGTGCCTTCCTCAATATCTCTACTGGTGTCTGCCCTGTCAAAGCCTTGACCTTGCGGTAGAGCTGCACTCGCGAGAGTCCAATCTCGTTGCCAAGACTCTCCACGGAAAATTCGGAGTTGCCAAGATTGCGCTGAATGATGTCGCGCAGGCGGCTGACAAACGATTGGTCTTGTGTTCCGAGACTCATCTTCTCAGCCTCCTCCTTCTGACTGTTGCCCGAGAATATGGAGCGCAGCATGGCACGCGAGCGCAGCAGGTTGTCGATGCGAGCGAGCAGCACGGAGCCTGAGAATGGCTTTGTTATATAGGAGTCGGCGCCACAATCGTAGCCCTCGGCACGCTGTTCGGTAAGCGATTGCGCCGTGAGCAGTATCACGGGGATATGGCTCGTGGCGGTGTCTTGCTTCAGGCGGCGGGTGAACTCCAAGCCGTCCATCACGGGCATCATCACGTCGCACACCACAACCTTGGGCACCTCGCGCCGTGCGCGCTCCAGCCCCTGCTGTCCGTCGGCAGCCTCCGACACGTTGTATTTGTCTTTCAGAATAGACCGCAGATAGGCTCGCATGCCATTGTTGTCGTCGATTATGAGCACAAGCGGACGATCGGCATCAAAGTCCTCAGCATTGGTAATGCGTTCTATCGACTCCTCCGCCTTGATGTCGGTAGGCGCATAGGAGTCGTCAACGAGTCCATGCTCACCCCGTGGCGACGGAGCCGTATCCTTCGACGGGTCATAGCCAGGTTGCGTGTCGGGCAGCGAGACAATGAACGAAGTGCCCTTGCCCATGTCGCTTTCGGCGCACACCTCGCCATGGTGCAAGTCGACGTATGCCTTGACGAGCGACAGGCCAATGCCCGTGCCGCCGATGGAGCCTTTGGCCTGGTAGAAACGCTCGAAGAGCCGATGCTGTTCGTCGGGTGCGATGCCCTTGCCAGTGTCGCTCACGCGGATGGTGAACCGCCGCTTTGCGTAGCTCACGGTAGTGGTGACACGTCCTCCGTCGGGCGTATACTTCAGCGCATTTGACATGAGGTTGAAATAGATGTGCTCGAGTTTGTCGCGGTCGGCAATTATCAAGGCTTCTTTCTCCACATTCGACGTGTCAACATTTATGGTGATGTGGCGGCGGGCAGCCACCACTCGGAAGTCGTCGGCCCATGTAGCTATCTCCGTTTGCAGCGCGAAACGATTGAGACGCAGTTCGGCACGGTCGTTCTGCACCTTCCTGAAGTCGAGTATCTCGCCCACGAGCTGTATCAAGATGCGCGTGTTGCGCTGTATCATCTGCAACATCGTGCGGTGGTTGCCCCGCACGGTGGGGTCTTCGAGCAACTGCTCGACAGGTCCGGCAATGAGCGTGAGCGGCGTGCGCAGCTCGTGGCTCACGTTGGTGAAGAACCGCAATTGTGTCTGGGTCATGCTCTCCATCTGTTCGGTCATGGCCTGTTGTTTGCGCACGGAATCCTTGAGTTGGCGATTGATGCGCGCCTTTGTGACGTATGCACGAATGGCTAAGGCACACACCACGACGAGGAGCACTACGAAAACGAGGAGCACAAGCAGAAATTCGCGCTGAGTGTTGAAGTCGGCCGACGCCTTGTCGACGCGTGAGCGCAAGGTTGACAAGTGGTCTTGCTGGCGCACTATCTCGTCGTTCTGCATAAGCAGCACGTTGGCGTTGTCGTTGGTGACGAGCGCCGACAAGAGGCGGTTCTCACGGTTGTATTTCTTGCCCGTGAGGATGTTCATGGCGAGCCGCATCACCTCATCGCCGCGAGTGGGATATGTATAGGAAGCGAAGAGCGTGCCATCCGCCACAAGCTGCATGCCGCCACCCTTCTGTGGCATACCGTCTATGCCGCAAAACTTTATGCGCTTGATGTCGAGCCCATGTTTTGCGGCGGCACGGCGCGCGCCCATTGCCATGCGGTCGTTGTGGGCAAAGAGGCAGTCGAACGCCGGATGAGGCCGCGAGAGGAGCGAGTCCATAGTGCGATAGGCACCCTTCTCGGTCCAGTCGGCATTGGTCTGGCCAACGAGGTTTATACCATGGCTATGAGCCATTATGCTGTCGAACCCTTGACGGCGCTCTATGGCTGGCGACGACGATGACAGGCCGCACATCTCCATGACGCGGCTGCCGACGGGCAACGCGCTCGCGAGATACTTACCCATTGACCTTCCTATCTCCCGGTTGTCGGCACCGATATAGGCGGTGTACTTGTTGGAGCGTGTGCGACGGTCGAATATAATCACGGGTATGCCCTTTTCGTAGGCACGATCGATGGCTGGCGATATGGTCACCTGCCCAGGAGCCACTATGAGCAGGTCTACACCATCGTCTACAAACCGGTCTATCTGTTCGGTCTGCAGCCGCACGTCGTCGTAGGCCGACTTTATGCGCAAGTCCACATTATCATAATACAATGCCGCTATGCGCAGTTCCTCGTTGAGCTTCTCACGCCACGTGTCCTCTGAGCATTGCGACACGGCAATGACATAGCGTTTCTTTTCGCCGCTTCCGCATGCCACAAACAGGGTACAGAGCAACAACAACGCTGACTTGAATAAAAAAATGAGAAACCTATTATTCATTGGATTGCTTAAAGTTCAGAGGTGATTTAGTATGATTGCAAAGTTACATATTTATTTGAATTAGAATTAAAAGACGGGCTGATATTTTTATGCAAATGAACTAAAAACATTCCTTCGCGTATGGCAGAAACGGGAATCGCGACATGAGCCCATGAGAAAACGGGCTGCCCGTGAATCACTTCACAAGCAGCCCGCCAAGAGAGTTTTACTATATAAAATGTATAAATGCTGATACCTTTCTTTTGTTTCAACCCTTTGGGTAAAAGACATCAGAAGCCGAAGATTTCTTTCAGTTTGGCAGTCAGCTCTTCGGTTTCAAACTTGCCAACAATATTGCCGTCCTTGTCGATGAGATACTTGGTCGGCAGATAATGAACGGCATACTTGTCGCTTATGTCGTTGGTCTTGTCCATCTTGTAAGTCTTCTTGTCTATAATCTTCAGACCACGAAGCACATGATGGAACGGCTCAAGTCCATCTTTCTTCACGGCATCACGCCATTTCTGCGGATTGCTGTCGTCATCAGACACATAGACGAATTCAAGGCCTTTCTTGCCATATTTCTCATAGAGTTCCTTCATGTGGGGGTTGCTCGCACGGCAGGGGCGGCACCATGAAGCCCAGAAATCGAGCACGACATATTTGCCCTTCAACTTGGAGAAGGTGAACTTCTTGCCATTGATGTCGGTGGCGTTGAAATCGGGAGCGGGCTTGCCTGGCTCAATCTTCTCGCGTGTGGCTATCTCGTTGGCTATATCCTTGCCTCGGTCCGTCTGTTTCAGACGGTCGGAAAGTGCGCCATAGAGTTCTTTTGCCTCGTCGAGCGAGCATTTGCCCATCATAAGGGTGAGCAGAGTGAGCGACTTGCCGGCATCGGGATGCGACTTGATATAGTCCTTGCTTTTCTTGTCGGATGCCTGCTGAAACGGCTCCGAGAATTTCTCCAGTTGTTCCTTGTAGGCTTCGTCTTTCGACTCGTGGCTCAGCGTCTGCACAGCGCGGAGAATGGCGTTCTCGTTTTGCATCAGACCATTATACTCGTCTTCCTCAAGCTGCGCCTTGCTGCCTGTCACCACAGGATGCAAGGGGTCGTACACATTGATGGCAACCACCATGTCTGCCGGTTCCATCATCACGTAGGTTTTCCCTTCCGTATAATACTGTATATTGTCCTTGTTAGTGGTCAGCGTACCAAACGTTCCTTCACCGTCAATCGTTCCCTTGAATGTGAAAGTGCCGTTCTTCACCATACAGCTGTCCACCACAAGCTCACCGAGGCTACCATAACCAATGTAGAGGTACTTGCCCTCGTAACCGTTTACAAAGCCCTTTATCGAGAAAGGCTTCGTTTGGGCTGAAAGGCTGGAGGCGCAGAGCAAAGCCGCACCTACCAGCATCATTGCTTTTTTCATTATGCTTATCTATTAATAAAGTTTTATCACTCAGCGCTGTAACCGGGATTCTGCATATCCTTCGACAATTTGCTGTTGTAGAGGAACTCGTCGGTCGGTATGGGGAACACGTTGTATTGCTGATTGGCATACTGGTCGTTGAAGTCGGTTGCGATGCTTCCGAAACGGAGCATGAAGTCGAGTTCACGTCCGCCCTCACCGAAGAGGTTGCGTATGTCTTCCTCGAAGATTAGCTTCAGCAAGGCTTCGTCGGTAGTAGCTGCATCGACAAACGCCACGTCGGTATAGCCGGCATGCTTGAGTACCGTCTTGAGCAGTGAGCGGGCTTCCGCCTTGTCGCCACCAGCACGCACCAATGCCTCGGCACGAAGCAGATACATCTCGGTTAGACGCATGTCGTATTGCGACTCGGTGATGGTGTTAGCAGTCTTGTTGACCATATCTACCGTCTTGCTGATGCCCCACATGATGGTCGTCACGATGGAATAGGTGCCGTCGTCGTTCCACTGGATGCCCCTTCCCTCTGTAGGCGTGAACATTTGGTCTTTTCTGGGGTCGTCATCGAAAAGGGCCTTAAACTTGTCAGTAGGCAGAAATTGTGGCGACTGGTTGTAGAAATATTTCTCATAGACATCGGTCTGACTGTCGTAGGGCTTGACGCCGAATATCACCTCGCTGCTCTCCACGCCTTCTTTCTTGAAAACGTCTGTCACATTCTCTGCCAAACTGTAAGAGCCGTTGTCTATCACGTCCTTGGCAAGGTCTGCAGCGGCAGCATAGTCGCCTTGGCCACCACGGAGCATAAGCACGCGGGCTTTCAATCCCTTGGCAAACCACTTGGTGATATAATACGACTCGTTCTCCGACGGAGCATTGTCGATGGCATAATCGCAGTCGGAAAGGATCTGTGAATAGGTGTCTTTCACCGAGCTGCGTTCTATCGACGAATTTGAGACCTTGCTCGACTGGGTGCGGAGCAATATGCCGTAGGGACTGCTCTCGTCCCATGAATAGCCGAACTCACGCAGCAGGTTGTAGAAAGCCAAGGCACGCATGCCGTAGGCTTCGCCCAAGATTTCCTTCTTCTTGTTGTCGACAAACCAGCTGTCTGGCGCGGCTGTCACCTGGTCTATCACACAGTTGGCGGCATTCACCGTCTTGTAGTGTTGGTTCCAGAAATAGCTTGAATAACTAACTATCATCGCTTTTCCATGGTCTTCAAACATGTAGCGGCCTTGATAATATTCATAGAGACCGGCGAAATCGGCAGTATAGACATCGTAAAAGCCACTGCAAGCGGTTGTCTGCTGGTCATAGTTGTCGGTGCCGGAAAGCACAAAAGTATAGTACATGCCGTTTAGCAACCTTTGGGCGCTTTTCTGGTCAGACACCACGTTGCCGTCTACTTTATATTGCGTGGGCAGTTCGCTCAGCTTGTCGCCACACGAGGTGAACACCGTGCTGCCGAGCATGAGTGCCGCACCGAAGAGTATATATGATATTTTCATCTGTAATGTTCTTTTGTTTTACATGTTAGAAACCAAGGCGTACGCCGAAGGTGAATCCCTTCACGGTAGGATAGCTTGAGATGTCGCGGCCGCCGCCAGAGATACTGTATGGGTCGTCGCTCACAGCTGGGTCGGGACCGGGATATTTCGTTATGGTGAAGACGTTGCTTGCCGTGGCATATACCGAAGCCGATGTCATCTTCAGTTTCTTCATCAGCTTGCTTGGCAGGCTGTAAGAGAGCGACAAGGTTTGCAACTTCAGGTAGGAAGCGTCGTAGACGTTGAGGTTGGTCAACGTGTACCAGTTTTGGTAGATGCTGGCAGGGCGGTCGGTGATATGGGCTGGCGTAGACGCTTCGAGCACACGCACGCCGCGGTTGGTGAGCGAATTGAAGCCCATGTCCGTCACGTCTTTTTGGTAGATGAGGTCATTGCCATAAGAGAAGGTGAAGCCTGCAAGCAACGACCAGTTCTTGTAGCGCAGCGTAGTGGTCAGACCGCCATAGAAATCGGGCGTGCAGTTGCCGATAATGTCTTGATAGTACATGCCAGTTTCATCGAGTGCCAACTCCATTGAACCGATGCCCAAATCGGGGCACAAATAAGGCCAGTAGGTGAAGCGGCTCTTGTAGTTGTCGAGCTGCTCCTGGGTCTTGATGATGCCCACGGCCTTGTAGCCGCAGAGCTGTCCGAGCGACTCGCCTTCCTTGATGACGCTTGTGCCGAGGCTCAGCTCCTTGCGGTCGGTAGAGCTTGAGAACATGTCGCCATAGATGTTGATGACCTTCGAATTGTTGTGGCTGATGTTGAGCGAAGTTGTCCATCTCCAATCCTTGGTACGGATGATGTCGCCCATCAATTCCAGCTCAATACCCGTATTGCGCACTTTCGCCACGTTGCTCACCACCGTAGAGTAGCCTGTGCTGGGTGCGGGAGTGATATTGAGCAGCGCACCGTCGGTCACCTTGTGGTAATAGTTCAATGTTCCGCTGATGCGGTTGTTAAGGAAAGCGAAGTCGAGACCGAAATCATACTCCGTGGTGCTCTCCCAACGAATGTCGTCGTTGCCGAGCTGTGACGGATAAATGGCATTGCTGCCTGCATAGGAATTTGGCGAATAGAGAGTGAGGAACATCCAATTGCTTATCTTCTGCGTTCCGGTCTTACCGAGACTGGCACGGATTTTCAAGTCGTCGATCCACTTTGCGCCCGAGAGGAACTTCTCTTTCGAAAGGCGCCAGGCAAAGGCACCCGACGGGAAATAACCCGTGCGGTGAGCCTTGGAGAACTTGGATGAGGCATCCGAACGGCCTGTAAAGGTCAAGAGATACTTGTCGTAGAGCGAATAGTTGGCACGCAGATAGAACGACAACAGGGATGTCTGTGCCGACGGATTGGCACCTTGAACCCTTGTGGCATACATGGCTGAGCTCAAGCCGTTGAGGTACGTGTCGTCGGGATAGCCCTTTCCCGAAGCAGAGAAATATTCGCTCTGGTCGGTTTCCCAAGCTGTTCCGATGACGGCATCCAGATGGTGGATTTCATTGAAGTCGTGGGTATAGGTAAGCGTATTCTCCCAATAGAAGTTTGTCGTAATCGACTGCGACTGCGTTCCCTTGCCGCCTTCTGAGTCTTCGGCACCGTAGTAGCCGGATGTCTTGATGTAGCTTGGCACATAGTTGCGCTGGTTATAGTTGTTGTAGCTCACCGAGACGGAGGTCTTGAAGCGCAGGTCTTCAAGGATTTTATATTCGCCGAAAGCAGAACCTTTGAAGCCGTAGGTCTTGGCCTCATTGGTGACGGAAGCCAGTGCCAACGGATTTTGGAATCCCATATAGCTGTTGCCTACCGACGAGAGCTTCGAGTAGTCGGCATAGGTACCGTCCTCATTGTAGGCAGGAAGGACGGGCGGTGCCAACAACGCCTGTCCATAGACGCCACTTGAGATGTTGTTCTTGGAGTAAGAGAATGTGGTGTTGATACCAGCACGGAAATGTCGGGATATTTCGGAGTCCATCGACATCTTTCCCGTGTAGCGGCTGAAGTCGGTCCCGATGACCGTACCGTCTTGTGAGTTGTATGACACGGAAGCATAGTAGCGGCTCTTCTGGCTGCCGCCGCTCAAAGACGCGTTGACCGTGTGCGACACGCCTGTGCGCAACACAAGGTCAAGCCAGTCGGTATTGGCATTGCCGACGGAGAGCAGGCTTGCCAGCACACTGTCATTGTTGCCGCTACTTCCGTTAGCCTTCAGGTTTTCGTTCGACTGGGTGATCGATTGCTTTAGTGCGTCGATATACTGCTGTCCGTTGAGCACTTTCTCCTTGATGGGGTTGGAAATGCCCAATGCATAGCTCACGTTGACTTTGGGTTTCATGTCGCGTGCACCTTGCTTCGTAGTGATAATCACCACGCCGTTGGCTGCCTTCGAACCATAGATAGCGGTGGCAGATGCATCTTTCAGTACGGTAATGGTCTCGATGTCTTCCATGTTAAGGCCCACCAAACTGTTGAGTCCACGTGCGAATGAACCTGAAATGGCAGAGTTGAAGTCATCGCCATAGTTGGCCGCTTCTATTGGGTTGGATATCTCGTCGGATGAAATATAGTTGTTGCTTATTTCCGTGGGAATGCCGTCGATGATATAGAGAGGGTCCACGCCGCCCTGGATCGACGAGCCACCACGCACACGGATACGCACCGCACCACCTGGAGATCCGTCGGCTTTGGTCACTTGCATACCTGCAACCTTGCCGGCAAGGGCATCGTCGAGAGTAACTGCCGGCGTGTTGGTAAGTTCTTTGGCATCGACCGTTGTCACGGAGCCTGTGAGGTCTTTCTTCTTTGTCGAGCCATAGCCCACCACAACAACGTCGTTGAGGGTACGGTGGTCGTCTACCACAACGATTTTCATGTTCTGCGTTCCTGCCTTGCGTCGCAGGGTCTTCTTGCCTATATACGATACGGTGATGATGTCGTCGGGCGAGGCGTCAGGAATGTTGAAGTTTCCGTTTTTATCGGTAACGGCCATTTTATTGGTTCCTTCCACACAGACTTGTGCTCCAATGAGAGGTTCACCGTCATTGTCGAGAACGCGTCCGCCCACTCCTTTCTTGGTCGGAGCGGGTGCTTGGTGAGCAGGTTTCTCGGCAACGCCACGCTTCACGATGATGTAGCGGCCATCTTGCTTCACCGAATAGGGCAAGTTCTGAATCAAGGTGCTTACAGCCTCCAATGCAGTGGCGTGCTTGACAACAGCCGTCACTTTGTATTGGCTCAACGCATTGTAGTCGTAGTTGATTTTGTAGTAACCCGATTGACGCTCCACCTGGTTGAGTGCCGAAGGCAAAGGTTCCTTGGTTACGTTGAGCGAAATCTTGTTGCCTTGTGCTTGTACAAACGTAGCGAACAGAAGCAACAAGAGACTCATAGCAATTCTTTTTGCTTTCTCTCTTCTCATAATATTTACCTTTGTTAATACCAAATTATCTTTTTTCTTTAACTTAAATACACACACTGAAACCAAAAGGGTACTAAAAAATTACAGAAATGCACATTTTTTTTAAACATGACATTTCAATGCTAAAGACACGGGGGCATGAGGCGATGGTCAAAAAAGGGTTCGTCTTAACGGTACAACCGCACCGTGATTACACAGGAATCACGATGCGGCTGCACTTGAATCGCATTGCGATTGAGGTAGCAATGCGGTTGGGTAAAACGAGGGCTGTTGACGGCTTGCTTTAGGGATCGGCTTCACGCACCGGTCAGTGGACTACCATCACGTCGTCTTTGATAGACACGTGCGTTATGCCCAAATCGTTGAGACGTGAGACTATGGTTGAGAGGCTGTCGCTGTGCTCTGCCACAAAGTGCAGATTCAAGTCCATGGTCTGTTCGTTTTCGAAAACGACACTAACGTTATACCAGCGACCGAGTTCCATCATAATGTCTACAAAACGACAGTTGTCGAAATAGAAAAAGCCTTCCGTCCACTGCGTGGCAGCGTAAGTGTCGGCAGCGGACAATCTGATGTTGCCGTCTTCAGAAACCTGTGCCATCTGCCCTGGCTTTATAAAACATTCGGCTCCATTGGTGTTTTTCACAGAGACACTGCCCTTGAGCAGCGTCACACGAGGTGTTTTTGAGGAATAGGCACACACATCGAACACTGTGCCATGCACGGTGGTCACCATGTTCGCCGTGGTCACCACAAAAGGATGCCGAGGGTCATGTTTTACGTTGAAGTAGGCTTCGCCCGACAAGCCGACTTCACGCGTGCCTCCTACAAAACGTTCGGGAAAGCTCAAGTGGCTGTCGGCATTGAGCCAGACGGTGGAACCGTCGGGCAAGACCACGCGCGACACCTGCCCGCGCGGATTGGAGACTTCAAGCATGCTGATGCGCTCTGTACGGGCCACGGGACGATTGAAAACGAGCGGCTTGCCTTTCACCACCAGCGGCTTGCCGTCGTCGGTGGTCACCGTGACTTGCTGCGTTCCCGCAACAGCGGTGAAGACCTCTATCGACTTGTCTTTTTTCTCTTTCAAAACTGGCAGGAACAGCACTGCCAACACTGCCACCGCGGCTGCTGCCACAATGAGTTTAAGGAGAAGCGGACGGTTGAAACGCGAGACTGGCGTTTCATTGCCGAAACTCGGATCTTCTTCTATAGTTTGACGGAAACGCTCCCATGCCTTGTCCACATCGGGAGTGTCCACCCTACCCCTATTTAATGCACGCCTCACCTCGAGCACCTCGAAGTCGGAAGGCATATCGGAAAGCATATCATCGTTTTTTGTCACCATAAGGTTTCTATTTAATTATTATACAATGGAGAGTGGGGAAAAGGTACTCTTTTTATTTCTTTTTCACATTAAAATGCTCACGCAACATTGCAAAAGCCTTAACGATGTGTTTCTTCACGCCATTGTCTGTGATACCCATCATTTCGCCCACTTCGCGATATGTATGCCCTTTGAGATAGCATTGCTCCAAGACGAAACAAGTCTTCTGTGGCATCTTGTCTATCTCGCGGCGCATTTCGCTGATGCGCTCTTCCATTATTTGCCAGTAGTTGTCGTCTTCCTCGCTGAATGCTGCACGGCAGTAGGCTTCATACGCCGATTTGCCCTTTTGATGGCGCAGATAGTTGAGGCAACGGTTGCGTACAGTCACATACAGATAGGAAGACAAGGTGTCGGGATTGAGCGAGCTCCGTTCATGCCAAAGGTGGGTGAACACTTCAGACACTATATCCTCACCCGCTTCTGTGTCTTCTATGAAATCATAGGCATAATGATACAGTCGCGGATAATAGTCTTTGTATATCTGCTCAAATTCTGATACGGATATTGTCTCTGACATTTGTTCTCTCTATTTCTCTTTCCTTGCAAGCCACATCTTTACGGCTTTCAATACACAACTTTGCTACGGTCTCTCTAAAATTACAAAGTTATGCCATTTGCGTTAGAGAATGCGGTGCCGTCAGCCAAATTTATTGTATATTAACATATCCGGAGCGTTATGCGAACTATTCAGCGGTAAAGTCTTTCAGACTCTTCCGTTGTGCTTGATGTATAGTTATGCATCTACCACAAGTAAGGTATATTTGCTCATAAAAACGTTAATATAATTTAAACGTAAAATATTTTAATACTTCATTATTAACTTTGCATCAGTTATCAAAAGGTTTTGCAACAATTCGCAACCCTTCTGAAAAAGGTGCAGGCCTTCAGGATATATCAGAGAGAGAAAAAAAATTGTATATTTAATCCTTTAACAAAGAAAAAGCATGAACAGATTTTATGCTGTCCTCACTGCAATGCTTGTCGCCGGCAGCGCTTATGCGCAGAAGACGAAAATAAGCGGCACAGTAGTGGACGCCAACGGCGAATCTGTGCCCGGAGTAACCGTAAAGGTGCAGGGGCAGAAACTTGCCACAGTGACTTCAATTGACGGTTCATTTACGATAGAAGCCGACAAGAATGCCACACTTCAGTTTACATCTGTAGGCTATGCGCCTGTAACAGTTGCCGTGAAGGGCAAAACCAAAATCGTAGTTAATCTGACAGAAGATTCCAGCGAACTCAACGAGGTGGTAATCAGCGTGCCCTACGGCACACGCAAGAAGTCTACCTTCACAGGATCCGCTGGCGTGGTAGGCGGTGATAAGATCGCCGCATCGCAGGTGAGCAGCGTGTCGAAAGCACTGCAGGGCACCGTAGCCGGTCTTCAGTCGTTTGCTACAAGCGGACAGCCTGGTGAGGATGCCAGCGTGTATATCCGCGGTGTAGGATCAGTAAATGCCTCCTCTACCCCACTCTACGTGGTCGACGGTGTGCCCTACGACGGCAAACTGGCCAACATCAGCAGTCAGGACATCGCCTCGGTGACCGTGCTGAAGGATGCTGCCGCAGCATCACTCTACGGTTCGCGTGCCGCCAACGGTGTCGTGATGATTACCACCAAGCAGGGCGCCACAGGCTCGGCTCCTACCATTGAGCTTACTGCCAAATACGGTTTCTCAAGCCGCGCCGTGAGCGACTACGACCAGCTCACCACCGACCAGTATTTCGAACTGCAGTGGGAAGCACTGCGCAACAAATACATGAACAATGGCATGTCGGCAGCCGACGCAGCCGCACAAGCATCGTCGAACGTGGTAGGCACACTGGGCATCAACCCCTACGGTTCGGCCTATGCACAGCCCGTGGGCACCGACGGCAAGATCGTGTCAGGAGCTAAAGCCCTTTGGGACGACAGCTGGGAAGACGCACTCTCGCAGAACGCCCACTACACCGACCTCAGCGCCCGCGTATCGGGCGGCAGCAAAAACTCAAAATACTATCTCTCGCTCGGTTATCTCAACGATCAGGGCGCCTATATCTGTTCCGGATTCAAGCGCTACAACGTGCGTGCCAATGTCACTTCAGACCTGAAGAGATGGCTACAGGTAGGCCTGAACCTCTCGGCTGCCCACTCTTCACAAAGCTACCCGAAGCAGAACGACACGATGACCAGCAACGTGGTGCTCTTCGCACGCAACCTGCCTTCGTTCTACCCTGTATACATTCGCAATACCGACACCGGCGAGTATAAGCTCGACGAGAACGGCAATAGGCAGTATGACTACGGAGACTATCGCACCAGTTCGTATGCCGGCATGAACCTCGCCCAGTCTATGCTCTACGACAAGCACGACCGCAATCGCGACGCTGCCACCGTGCAGGGATTCATCCAGGTGAAGCCCATAGAAGACCTCACCTACAAGATGACTGTCAACCTCGACTACAACAGCCTCTTCCAGCACGACTATACCAACCCCACCTACGGCAAGCGTCCAATCGGCTCTTCGTCGAAGGGCAACACACGCACCACAGGTTTCACCATCAACAACGTGCTCAACTGGGGCCACGTGTTCAACAAAAGCCACGACGTGCACGTGATGGCCGGACAGGAATACTACGAATACAACACAAGCAACTTCTCGGGAGAACGCAGCAACGTGATTGCCGACGGTTTCTATGAGCCCGACGTGGCATCCACTCTCGTCAGCTTTGGTGGCAACAGCGACCAGTACAAGCTGCTCAGCTTCTTCGGCAGCGCCGAATACAACTACAAGCGCACCTACTTCGTGTCGGCATCGCTCCGTTCCGACGGTTCTTCACGTTTCGCACCAAGCAACCGCTGGGGTACCTTCTGGTCGTTCGGCGCATCATGGCGCATCATCAGCGAGAAGTGGATGGAAAGCGCTTCGTCTTGGCTCGACAACCTGACTCTCCGCGCCAGCTACGGTGCACAGGGCAACGACAACGTGGGATACTATGCCTATCAAGCCCTCTACTCCATCGGATCGTTCATGGGACAGAACGCTCTCCACAACTCACGTCTCGCCACACCCGAACTGAAGTGGGAAACCAACCTCAACGCTAACGTGGGACTCGACTTCAGCCTCTTCGGCGACCGTATCAACGGTACCATCGAATACTTCCAGCGTGCATCGAAAGACCTGCTCTTCAGCCGTGACCTCGTGCCTTCATCTGGTTTCACCAGCACTGACGCCAACGTGGGTAAGCTGAAAAACTACGGATGGGAGTTCACCCTCAACGGCACACCTATCCGCACAAAGGACTGGACATGGAAGCTCTCAGTGAATGCCACTACCTATAAGAACAAAATCGTGAAACTGCCTTCAGAAGTGATGTGGAGCGGCACGAAGAAATGGGTTGAAGGCGGTTCGCTCTACGACTACTGGCTCTACGAGTGGGCAGGCGTAAACCCCGAAAACGGCAACCCGCAGTGGTACTACTACGACGAGGACGGCAACAAGCTGAAGACAGAAGACTACAACAGCCTCACGTCGAGCGACAAAGTGAAATGCGGCAACTCTCTGCCCACCGTATCGGGCGGTTTCTCAACCGACCTTACATGGAAAGGAATCACGCTCTCGGCACAGTTCTCCTACGCTCTCGGAGGCAAGCTCTACAACAACGACTACGTAGGCATGATGGGAGTAGCTGGCGGCAACGGCAGCACACTCAGCAAAGACATGATGAACCGTTGGACTTCTGAAAACACCCAGACCGACATTCCTAAGATCGTGGCAGACCAGTCGAGCTATTTCACATCGTCGTCGTCGCGCTGGCTCGTGAGCCGCAGCTATCTGCGTCTGAAGACTCTCTCGCTGAGCTATGCATTGCCACACGAGATCATCAAGCACGCTATGATGAAAGACGTAAGCGTGTTCATGCAGGCAGAAAACCTTCTCACCTTCCACAAGCAGCAGGGTCTTGACCCTGAACAGCCTCTCAACGGCACCGTGTCATACCGCTACCCTGCCATGAAGACCATCTCGTTCGGTGTGAATGTGAAATTCTAAACTGGAAAGAAACAGCAGACAAGAAACTGCCAAACAGAAAAGACTTCCACGGTGGTACAGAATCACCGTAAAACAAGGATAAATATCATGAATATAAACATAAAGTATATGGGCTTCGCGGCGCTGATGATGGCATCACTCTCCGCCTGCGACCTCGACACAACGCCCACCACGTCGCTCGACTCCGCCAACGCGTTCAAGTCGACTACCTATGCCGAAGACGTGCTCCGTGGCACTTGGCAAAATGCCTTTGACGACGGCATCACCTATGCCTCCTACGGACTCAACTCCATCCTGCTGCAAGACGACTTCATGGGCTCCGACTGCGTGAAGGCCAACAGCTACGGCTACAAGGACAGCTACAACGTCAGCGCCGGCTACAGCCGCGGACAGAACACCCGACTGCTCTGGAACATCGCCTACGATGCCATCAACAACAGCAACAACATCATAGCCTATATCGACGATGCCGACGGAACAAGCAACGACCGCAACCGCATCAAGGGACAGGCTTATGCCACACGTGGCTACATGTACATGATGCTGGCCTCGCACTACTCGTTTGCCATCGACAAAGACCCTAATGCAGTGTGCGCGCCTATTTACACCGAACCGGCCACACTCACCACAGCCCTCACCGGCAATCCGGCTTCGAGCGTGTCGGAGGTGTATGCACAGGCTCTGAGCGACCTGAAGCAGGCTGCAGAACTCATTCCCGAGAGCTACGCCCACAGCTCCAACTCGTCGGAGATCTATATGATAGACTATGCCACAACGATGGGTCTGCTGGCCCGCACAAGCCTCTATGCCCGCCAATGGCAGGATGCCTACAACTATGCCTGCAAGGCGCTTGAGAAGAATAGCAGCCTGATGACAGAGACATCATATGCCTCCAGCTTCAATCTCGTGAGCAACGAAGAATGCATGTGGGGCTATTCCGCCACACTCGACGACAACGGTTGTGCCTATGTGGGCTACTTTAAGGACAACTCTCTCGACGGATACGGCAGCCTCTGCGTAGACCCGCATTTCGCCATGCTCTTCAGCGCCGACGACTGGCGTGGTGACTACTTCAAGCAGTGGGGATTCACCGCACAGGGCGGTACACGCGTGTATCTGCTCAACGACAAGTTCAAGATGAGAAGCGTCGACGACCAGCTCATGGACTTCACGCTGATGCGCAGCGCCGAGATGTATCTCATCAAGGCTGAAGCTGCCTACCGTCTGGGCAATGAGTCCGAGGCACGCAACGTGCTCCACACTCTGCAACAGTCGCGCATGAAAGCCGGCAAGACAGCTCCTACCATCACCGCTACGGGCGACAACCTGCTGCAGGCTATATGGACTGAGCGCCGCAAAGAGCTCTGGGGCGAGGGATTTGCTCTCACCGACATAATCCGCAACCAGCAGAGCATCGTGCGTAAGTCGTATGACCTGGGCACGAAAGTCTACAACCCAGCCTTGGGCGACAGCGTTACCGTGGACAGTGTTACCGTGTATGATCAAAACGACCACAGCAACACACCAAAGAAGGGTGTACCTTTGGGACACTACACCATCATGCTGCCAGACAACTCTCCGTTCACTGCAAACAGCATCTACTATCTCTACCGCATACTCGAGACTGAGGAATTGCAGAATGCAAACCTCTACAGCAAGTATCCGAAACTGAGCCTGTACAGATAACCCTACGGGCATTCGACTGCCCATACATTGCAAACTCCCATTCCGCCATCCGCCATAACGGGGGCTCCGGAATGGGAGTTTTCTGTTGTCTAAAATTCATCGGCACGACATGTGAAAGCGTATAGGGATAGTGTTGATTTGCGTCTGTTTTTGGTTCTATGTTGATTCATGTGGACGTTCACATTTCACATATTTTCTGCGATCTGACCTTGCTTTCGTCCATCGCGTTGTTTTCCATGCATTGCCCTATGAGGTGGGCACAAACTATAGGCATAATCCATATCTCTTCGTATATAAGTAATCAGACTAATTTTTATTTTAACGACAATAGAGACAACAGAAACAACAGGCTTCGCCCATAGAAACGAAATTATTGTCTGAAAAAGTTGTCTCTATTGTCTCTATTGTCGTTTTCTATCACTTATCAAACGTTGCCTCTTACAGGGTAGTACTATATTTCAAGAGTTCAATATGTTTGTGAGCTAAAGAGCATGGCGGGATATACAATTGAGCGCGCAAGCATTTTGAACCAAAAAGAGACCGCAAAATGAAAATGGGCTGCCCGTGAATCACTTCACAGACAGCCCGACAAGAGATGATTACAATAAAATAGGTATGAAAAGTCGTGTAATCACTGATAATAATCTACTGTTCCTGCCCTCCACCAAGGGCTTGATATAGATTGATTATGTTCTGAGTTTTTGCCAATTGGTTAGCCGATTGAGAGAGCTGTGCTGAAAGCAACGACTGACGAGCCGTCAGCACTTCGAGATAGGTGTTAGTGCCATGATCCATCAAGAGCGTGGTGCTCTTCAATGCTTTCTCCAACGACTGTATCTGCGAGGCAAGCGTCTCCTCTTTCTTCACCGATGTTTGATATGCGGTAAGTGCGTCGTTCACCTCCTTGCCCGCGTTGAGCAGGGTCTGTGTGAAGGCGAGCTTCGCCTCTTCCTGCTGTGCCTTGGCTATTCGGAGCTGCGCCTCGTTCTGTCCGCGTGTGAACACGGGAGCCACGAGCGACGCCAGGGCTGAAGCCAAGAGCCTGCCGGGATTGACGAGGGCGATGCCCGACGAGTTGGTCCATCCAACGCTTCCGCTCAGGGTGAGCGAAGGATAGAAGGCAGAGCGAGCTTGGTTGACACCGTAGAAGGCTGCCTCTATCGTGCGTTGTGCTTGACGGACATCGGGACGTGAGGAAAGCAACTGCAATGGAACGTCCACTGAGAACTTGTCGCATTGGAGGTTCATCTCCTTAGCGCGCTCGTAGTGGCGTGGAGTCTCGCCAAGCAACACAGCCATGCTGTTCTCCGTCTGCGAGATCTGGCTTTGCAGGTCGAGCACGCCCGTGTGGACGCTCTGCAGCGTAGCCTCCATCTGCGACACGCCAGCCTCATCGTATCTTCCTGCCTTCATCAGGGCGCGAGCCGTGGTTAAGGTCTCTCGCCAAGCTTCCTCTGTCTTCACAGATAGAGAAAGCTGTTGGTCAAGAGAGATCAACGTGTAATAAATGCAGGATATATTTGCTATTAATTGAGTATGAACTGCCTGTCTATAATCGTTGCTCTTGGCATAGAGCGCCTTTGCCTGTTCCTTGGCGTTGCGCATACGGCCGAAGATGTCGATCTCCCAACTCATGTTGAGCGGTATGGAATAGGTCTGTGCCGCCTGCTGGTTGTTGAAGCTGCTCACGCCCGCTTGGGGTGAGATGGCAAAGCTTGGCAGGAAGGCGAGCTTGGCAGCCTTCAATGTGGCGGCAGCCTCCTCCATTCTTTGCAATGCCTGCTGGTAGTCGGTGTTCTGGGTCAGTCCACGCTCAATATATTGCTGGAGCTGAGGATCCTTGAACAGGTCATGCCAGTCGATGAACCCAAAGGAGGTGGTGTCGTTTTGCACCGAATCCCTTTGATATTCCGTGATGGCTTTTTCCAGCACAGAGTCTCCGTAGAGCTTGTCTGGGACTGTCGTCACAGGCTGATATTTTGTGTATAAGCCGCAGCTGTTCAGCGAGGCGAGCAGCATGGCTGAATATATGATTTTTCTCATTCGCCGATTTCGTATTGATAAAACATTTGAATTGACTTTCTCTTAGCGTGTAGAGCGTAGACCCTTCTGTCTTCATTTTCCACTCTTCTGTCTACACTCTACACTTTTAGTTCTTCACTCTTCGTTCTTCACTCAATCCTTGCCTTGTCTTTTTTGCTCAAGGCTCTCCAAGAGTTCCTGTTGCACCTGCAGGTCACCAGCCTCATCGTAAGGCTTTCTGACCTTTTCCTGCAACCATTCGAAGACCACGTAGAACACAGGCACCACGAATATCAGAGCTATCGAGCCTACCAACAGACCTCCAACAACACCGGTTCCCAAAGAACTGTTACCGTTGGCACCTGCACCTGTTGAGAACATGAGTGGCAACATACCGAATACCATACAGAGCACTGTCATCAAGATAGGACGCAAACGGTCTTGTGCGGCTGAGAATGCCGAAGATATGATACCCATGCCGGCACGACGGCGTTCCACGGCATACTCGGTGATAAGGATGGCGGTCTTGGCCAGCAAGCCGATGAGCATGATGATACCAGTCTGCAGGTAGATGTTGTTCTCCAGTCCGAAGAGCTTTGCGAAGAGGAAGCTACCCATCAATCCGAACGGAACACTGAGGATGACAGCGAACGGAATGAGGAAACTCTCATAGAGGCAAGCCATGATGATGTAGATAAGGATGACACAGATGCCATAGATGAAGAGGGTCTTACCGCCACTGCTGTTGCCCTCCTCACGGGCCATACCACCAAACTCATAGCCATAGCCCGAAGGCAAGGTCTGCTCTTTCACTTCGGCGATGGCCTTCTGAGCCTCACCTGTGGAGTAGCCGTCGGCCACGTTCACGTTCACCTGGATGGAACTGTAGAGGTTGAATCGGTTGGACACCTGTGCGCCCACGCCGTCTTTCAGGGTGACGAACTCGCTGAGCGGAGCCATCTCCGAACCGTTGCGCACGAACATGTTGTCGAGCGAGTGCTTGTCGAGGCGATATTGTGGTGATGACTCAATCATCACACGGTACACCTTACCAAACTCATTGTAGTTGCTCACGTAAGAGCCACCGCAGTAGCTGCCTAAAGCGTCGAGGATTGTTGAGGGCGATATGCCGGCACGCTTACACTTGGCAGCGTCTACATCCACCGAAATCTGCGGGAAGTTCATGCCGTAAGACGTGTATGCCACAGCTATCTCAGGGCGCTTGTTGAGTTCGCCAAGGAACTTCATCACGTATCCATAAAATACCTTTTTCTCACCGCCCGTCTTGTCTTGCATGTTCATCTCAATGGAGTTACCCATACCATAGCCAGGAATCATGGCAGGCTGGAACACGAACACTTGCGCCTCCTTCAGCTTGGCAAACTCAGCGTTGAGCCTTGCCATCACTTGGTCGATAGAGTGCTCCTTGCCCTTGCGCTCCTCCCAAGCCTTGAGACGCACCACGATGGTGCCGTAGGAAGTGCCTTGGCCAGAAAGCATACCGTATCCGGCAATGGTACTGAAGTGCTGCACCTCTTCCTGCTTGGCGAGGATGTCGCCAATCTTGTCCATGGTCTTGTTGGTCTCGGTCAAGGTGTTACCCGGCGAGGTACTAACGTTGATCATCATCACGCCCTGGTCTTCCTGTGGTACGAAACCGGTCTTGGTAGTGGTCATCAGGAACACGAGCAGAGCCACAGAAGCAGCCAGTCCAACCCATGCCAACCAGCGATGGTGGAAGAAGAACATCACGCCACGCTTGTACTTGCCCATCAAGGCATTGAAGGAAGCGTTGTAAGCCGCACGGATTTTGGCATTGAAGCCTTTCTTACGTCCGTCGAGAGGATTGCCGTTGGCATCGGTCAAGAGATTTCCGTGGGCATCCGTCGCCCCTTGGGTAGGCTTCATCAGCATGGCGCAGAGCGCAGGACAAAGCGAGAGGGCGGAAATCATGGACAGACCAACGGATGTCGCCATAGTGATACCAAACTGGGTATAGAAGATACCGGAGGTTCCACCCATGAACGACACGGGGATAAACACGGCCATGAAGACCATCGTACAGGACACCACAGCCATACTTACGTCGTGGAGGGCGTCGCGTGTGGCAAGGTATGACGACTTGTAACCGGAGTCGAACTTAGCCTGTACAGCCTCAACCACCACAATGGCATCGTCGACCACCGTTCCGATGGCAAGCACGAGGGCGAAGAGCGTCAGGATGTTGATACTGAATCCTGCCACAGAGAGACAGGCGAACGTTCCGATAAGCGAAACTATGATAGAGATAGACGGGATGAGCGTACTCTTGAAATCCTGAAGGAAGAAATACACTACCAGAATAACGAGGATAATAGCGATAATCAATGTCTCTACCACCTCGTGGATTGAGGCGAAGAGGAAGTTGTTGGAGCTGTGCATCTCAATGAACTCACAGCCCTTGGGCAGTGCCTTCGACATCTCGTTGAGCTTTGCCGTGATGTTCTCGTTCACCTCCGTTGCGTTAGCACCTGCCACCTGGAAGGTCATGAAGGTAACGCCTGGCTTCTTGTCCACCTCACCATGGTAACTGTAGGAGAGACGGCCGAGTTCTACCTCTGCCACGTCTTTCAGTCGAAGCACGGTACCATCGTCGTTGCTTCGGATGGCCATGTTCTTAAACTCCTCCACGCTTTTCAATCGACCGTGATACTTCAAGGTGTATTGGAACGTGTTGGGCGAAGCCTCACCGAGAGCACCCGTAGGAGCCTCAATGTTCTGCTCGCCGAGCACCTGAGTTACGTCAGAGGGCTGCAAGTGGTATTGTGCCATGAGGTCGGGCTTGAGCCAGATACGCATACTGTAGGTATCGCCCAATTCGAGCACCTCGCCCACGCCGTTGATACGCTTCAACTCTGGCACCACATTGATGTCGAGATAGTTGGCGAGGAAGGTCTCGTCATACTTTCCGTCGTTGCTCACGAGAGCACCAATCTGCAAGAAGCTGTTCTGTTGCTTCTGCGTGGTGACACCAATCTTGGTCACCTCGGATGGCAGCAAGCCTTGCGCCTTCGACACACGGTTCTGCACGTTCACAGTTGCCATGTCTGGGTCGGTACCCTGCTTGAAGTAAACATTGATTTGCGCCGAACCCGAGTTGGTAGCGGTAGAGGTGATGTAGAGCATGTTCTCCACACCGTTGATGCTCTCCTCCAGCGGCATGATGACGGATTTCATCACGGCATCGGCATCGGCACCCGTATAAGTGGCCTCCACACGGACAGTAGGAGGTGCGATGTCGGGATATTGTTCAATTGGCAGGTTGAATAGCGAGATCAAGCCCACCATCACTATCAGCACAGCGACGCATATAGCCATCACCGGGCGTTTGATAAATATATTGCCTTTCATCTTTTTTTCGTTGAATGTTGAACGCTAAGCGTTAGAAAAATTATAAATTATAAACTATAAATTATAAATTCTTCACTTAACCGTTTCTCCTTCCTTCACCATTCCTGCTCCCTCGCTCACGATCACGTCGCCTGGCTTCAAGCCGTCGGTCACGATGAAGTTGCGGCCATCGTCAATGTTCTCAACCTGGATAATCTGTGATACGGCCTTGCCGCCCTGCACCTTATACACGATGCGCTTGTCTTGCTGCTGCACGGTGGCAGACTGTGGGATGACGATGCAATTCTTCCTTGTGGTGGGGATGATGACGTTGCCGGAGCCGCCGCTGTTGAGCAGTCGCTCGGGGTTGGTAAACTCTGCCCTCAGGGTCACGGCACCCGTCTCGGTGTCTATCACGCCGCTGATGCTCTCCACCTTGCCCTTGTGGGCATACATAGTCTGGTCGCCCAACTGTAGGCTCACCTCAGGCATATTCTTGATGGCAGCATCCTTGGAGCCATACTGACGCACGAAACTGAGGAGCTGTTTCTCTGTCATGGAGAAATAAACATACATCTGCGAATTGTCGGAGACTGTGGTTAAAGGCTTAGGCATCGAGGCACTGACCAACGTACCCACACGATATGGCAACACGCCCGCCACTCCATTGGCAGGACTGCGTACCTCAGTATAAGAGAGATTGTTGCGTGCGTTGGTCACTTGTGCCTGAGCCTGAGCCAACTGAGCCTTTGCCGTGAGATAGGCGTTCTCGGAAGTC
Organism: Oscillospiraceae bacterium; assembly: GCA_963599465.1. Classification (GTDB taxonomy): domain Bacteria; phylum Bacteroidota; class Bacteroidia; order Bacteroidales; family Bacteroidaceae; genus Prevotella. The sequence continues at coordinate 35,222 of CAVBXD010000022.1, forward strand.
TGGAGAGTATAGGCCGAGACCACCTTCTGGGCAAAGAGCTCCTTATTACTATTATAGGTAAGAAGAGCCGACGAGAGTTGCGCCTGCGCCGCTTTCTCTGTTGCCAGGGCTGTGGCGAGGGCCGCGCGATAAGGCACTTGGTCGATGACGAAAAGCAGCTGGCCTTTCACCACCTTGTCACCTTCCTTCACCAAGAGTCGCTCAATCTTACCCGACACCTGCGGATAGATGTCGATGTCTTGCTTACCCTTGATGGATGCTGAATAACTGGTGGAAAGATCCTTGTCAGACCGGCTGACGGTCATAGTCTTGTAGCTCGACTTTTCCACCGTGGTCTCTTGCTTCTTCTGTTGGCAAGAGGTTGTGAGGGCGAGGCATAGAGTCACGCCGACATAAGAAATTGTTTTCCAAATTGTCATGTTCTTTTCTTTCGTTCTACTTTTCATTTCTCTCTCATACGTTATGTTTGTAATCCGCTGCAAAGGTAGGACGAATAAACCGATTGATTGCGGATTGAATGAGTACAGCATTTTTCAAAACGGGAACAAGGATACCTATTGACAGACATTGTTTACATTTTGAACAAAATTCCTCATTCAACAGTTTGCCATTTATGCCCAATTGCGCTAAATTTGCAATTAGAAAATAAAATAGGTATGAATATTATTGAGCAAAACCATTCAAAAGAGAATGGCGTAGAGGTGCGTATTGACACAAGGCCAGACATTATGCCTGGCAAATACTCACAATCCGACGGCATAACGATGGTTCTGGCACGTAAGGGCGTGGCCCACATAGAAGTGGACTTCACGTTGTATGAGCTGACTTTGAACCAAGCCATCACGTTCGCCCCCAAATCTACCGTAAGATATGTTGACATGGACGACGACTTCTGTTGTTGCATCCTTTCGTTCGACCACGCCGTGGCTGTAGAAGCGTTACCGCGTCCAGAGCCTTCCTTCATGGATTTCCTGAGACGTTACCCTTTGGGCAAGATACCTGCCAAGCGTGCCGACGCCATAGCTTTCCGCATGAACGACGTTGCCCATTTCCTATACGACAGCACGGGACCTCATCATATGTTCATAGTAAGAAATATAATACAGAACATACTTTTTGAACTATACGATGCCACAAGAGAGCAGTTCTTGGACGTTGAGTCTAAGGCTGTGAGCCGACAAGACGAACTGTTCATGCAGTTCATTCACCTTGTTTATAAATATGGCGACAAGGAACGTGAGGTGTCGTTTTACTCAGACAAGTTGAACATAACACCACGCTATCTTGCCCGCATCCTGCGCGAGCTCTCGCGCGAGACCGCCAAGGAGATAATAGACCGCCACTGCGTGCAAGAGATAAAATCGCGGTTGCGCACCACAACCGACAGCGTGCAAGCGATAGCTTACGACATGAACTTCCCCGACCAGTCGTTCTTCACACGATATTTCAAGAAACTAACAGGCATGACACCGACGGAGTTTCGAGCAACGGAAGTATTATGATGACGACACTGCCAAAAACAATTATTGGCACAATCACACACGTGATTATGCCAATATTCGGGATGCCATCAACAGCTATTGACAGCAGGAAACTATATAGCCCTTACTTTGTATACTCTGCAGGAACCTCGGGCATGGCTCCTCTCTTGGTGCAGACATAGGCACTAACCTTCACTGCAAGCTGATGAGCCTCCTTCACGCTCTTGCCCTTCAAGATGCTGGCGCAGAATGTACCCGTGAAGCTATCACCAGCACCCACCGTGTCGGCAACCTCCACCTTAGGTGTCTCCTGGAAAGAAACCTCGCCCGGGGTGAATACGTAGCTGCCGTTCACGCCACAAGTCAAGACGAGCATATCGAGATTATACTTACCGAGAATCAACCAGCACTTGTTCTCGATGTCCAAGCCAGGATAACCGAAGAGGCGACCAATGGTAACCAACTCTTCATCATTTATCTTCAAGACATTGCATCGCTTCATGCTCTCGCATATAATGTCCTTGTTGTAGAAGTTCTGACGAAGGTTGATGTCGAATATCTTCAAGCAATCGGCTGGAGTATTGTTGAGAAAATCATATATCGTCTTTCGGCTCACCTCACTGCGCTGAGCCAAAGAACCCCAGCACACAGCGCCTGCGTTCACGGCTATCTCCTTGATGTCGTTGGTGAAAGGGATGTTGTCCCAAGCCACTCCTTGCTTAATGTCGTAAGTAGGGACACCTTGAGCGTCAAGTTCCACCTGCACAGTACCCGTAGGATATTCCACCTTTGGCAATTCATATTTCAAATGCTTCTCTTCGAGCAAACGCACAGCCTCGTCGCCCAAGGCATCATTACCAATGGCACTTACAGCCACTGAAGGCAAGCCATGCTGGCCTGCGTGATAAGCGAAGTTGGCAGGAGCACCACCAAGTTGAGCTCCCGTAGGGAGCACGTCAAAGAGAACCTCACCGAGACCTACAACGTATTTTTCCATATGTTTTGATATCTTGTTATTATTGTTTTACTTTAGGAATATAAGTCAACAGATAAACCACGCCCACAGCCATGACCAGAGCCGCTCCAATCTGCGGATACTGCATGCCGGCCGATTTTGCGGCGTCGCTTGCGAATCCCATCAGCAATGGGAAGACGGTGCCACCGAAGAGACCCATGATCATGAGACCCGACACCTCATTCTTCTTCTCGGGCGCTGAAAGCAGAGCCTGCGAGAGCACTATGGAGAACACGTTGCTATTGCCGTAGCCAACGAGGGCGATGGCTGCCCATAGTTCCCACTTTTCCGTGCCGAAGACGAAACCGGCCATCGCGAGCGCCATCATCAATACTATGACGGTAAAAAACATGCGAATGTTTAATTTACGCATTATTATTGAGCCTGTGAAGCAGCCAAGGGTACGGAAAGCGAAGTAAATACTCGTGGCATACTCGAACATGCTGAGCGTGTCGCCCTCGCCACCTATGCGCTCGAACAAGATCTTCGGGGCCACGGCGTTGGTGCCAACGTCAATGCCCACATGACACATGATGCCCACAAACGAGAGGAGGATGATTGGAGAGCCAAGCATCTTTATGCAATCAACAAAACCCGAAGCCTTGCCTCCAATGGGTTCCTCTTCGATATGGGTCATGCCAAGCCAAAGTGTGGCAATCATTCCGACGAGGAAGAATATGAGGAAGAGAATGCGCCATGAGAGGCCAAGTATGGGCGCGGCGGTGGTAGCTCCCCAAGCCGCGATGAGCGGAGCGATGAACGAGGCTATGGCCTTGACAAACTGTCCAAAGGTGAGAGTAGAGGCGAGATGGCCTTTCACTATCATCGTGACGAGAGGATTGATGCTAGTCTGCATGATGGCATTGCCTATGCCAAGCAGCGAGAACGAGATATACATCAGCCAAAGTTGGCTTTTCTCCGTCGGCATGAAGCTGTCGAAGAGCGGCAGAAACACAGCCAGCGTGGTGACGACCATTGACACCAGCACGGTGTTCTTGCGCCCAATCTTGTTCATCAGCATGCCCGTGGGCACGGAGAAGATAAGAAACCAAAAGAACACGAGCGAAGGAAAGAAGTTGGCTGCCGAATCGCTGAGGCCGAAATCTTCTTGCATGTTGTTAGACACTGCGCCCACAAGGTCTACGAAGCCCATGGTGAAAAATGCCGCCATCACGGGTATGAGCGTGAGCTTTGAGTTGAATGAGTTGGAATTTTCCATTGTCATGAAATTTGTTTTTAGTTCGTCAGTAACGTTTTTCAACCGCAAAGTTACGTATTGTGCCAGAAAGCTGATGTAAAAAATGTTTCCACGGCTTGCAAATTCCCCACATGAAACAAATGTTTAAGGGCATGAACGATTATTGCAATCGCCCAATACTCAGGGCAGGCATCCCCAAGTACCAATACGCAAGAAAATGTTACGACGAGAAAACGCCCCTGCCACTTCCACTTTTCGTTCATTGCATATAACTTTTGTTTCATGCAACAAATCTTACTCTCGATGAACGAAATATTAACTTCATTCGGTTGACGTATGCCTAACTTTGCAACGTCGAAACACCAAAGGCATTAAAATCTGAGAAACAAGAAACGCTTGAGATTCCGACAAAACCAATAAAAAAAATAAAAACAAAAACCTCTCACATTATGTATTCCAACTGTTACACAAAACTTTCAACAGTGATGTTCGCCTCGCTCATGGCTATTGCGGCAAACGCACAAAACGACGGCAATGCCAAGTCTTCCAACTCTAAGGAAGAAGGCGACCGCAACGTGATGCTCAACGCGGCAAGTGCAAATGGCCCGCGCGAAATACAGATTGGCTTGCCTTCAGCCGACGTTAACGTGCTGGAGAACGGTCTGCCCGTGACCTATGCCACCAATCCCCACACGGTAAACTCTACATGGCGGTCTGATGCCAGCCTCTCGCACGTGGGACTGCTGAAAATCTCGGAAACTGCGATTACCACCGGAAACATTGGTTATGCCGTAAACTCGCAAACCCAGCTTGGCACGGATGGATTTCATGGCACACTCAACTATAAGACCAACCATTTCGGCCTTCAGGAGGTCTCTGTCAACATGAACGGATCGTTCGCCAAAGACCTTTTCTATAGCTTCAGCACCTATCAGGACTTCGATCCGGGAACGTTCAAGCTGCAGTCTACACCATTGCAAGACCGCTCTCAGATTTACAAGGCTGCCCTTACCAAGCGCTATGCCGACGGGCGCGGCGAGATTACGGCCATGTACAAATATTCAAACACCCATCCCGTTTATAACTACGCCACGCAGTCGGCTCCATTCGTCTATGTGGGCGACGGCTCAGTGAAGGAGTACGGCAAGTTCAAACTCGGCACCACATCGTATCTGCCCACCGACAACACCATGACCTACCGCGACATGCGCACCGGCGAGCTGAAGCAGACAACGCTCTACGATGCCACAGAGAACCGGTCGAGCGAGGTGTCACTGCTCAATCGCTACCGCTTCTCCAACAATCTGGAATGGCGCGTCAACGTGCGCTACGACCACTCCCGCGGTGCTTGTGTCTACCAAACCCCAATGCAACTCATTGACCTCAAGGCTGCCAAAGCCGGGGCTTACGCCTACAAATACACCGACGCCATGGGGCAGACACAAAACTATACCGGTCAATACGTGCAGACACGAATGTCGTGCCTCAACGCAGGCACCATCGACGAACTGCTCCTCACATCAGAAATAGAAAAACGCTTCAAATCTTCAATACTGCGAGTCGGAATTAACGAATGGTACTACAACATCGACTACGCTTCAAACACTACTATGTATGACCAGAGCGTGCCCGACGATGGGTCGTATGCTCTGCGCCTGTGGGACTCTGCCAAGCGCAACAGCGTGTTCTATGATTTCAACAAGAACGCGTCAGAGTACTACAAGGGACACGAGAACAAACTCGCTATCTACCTTACACACGATTGGGACATCACGTCAAAATTCAATGTCTACTATGGAGCGCGTCTTGAATGGCAGCGTCTCAAGGGTGAGAACGCTGCCGTCAAGAATGCCAACGGGGAATTCGTAGGACGATTCGTCGACTATTATCTCGGTGCCACGGCACCCGATGGCACGAAAATTGCTCCCACACCCATGGCTTACAACTGGATGAACTACGACTTCACCGCCGCGCTCACCTACAAGCTTACAAAAGAGTTCGGACTCACCGGCGACTTCACATATATCGTGCAGCACCCAAACATATCGACGTTCGCACCGGCATCAATGCCCAACACCGACAAGATAAGCGTGCCACTCGGCCGCGCCGGCATCTACTACAACAACAAGTGGTTGAGCCTCACGTCGCTCTTCTCTTACATCTCGAAGACAAACAACAACTCTACGCTCAACCTGCAGCACGACGGAGAGATCAAGGCCGCACCGCTGACCTACGACATCCAGACAATGGGATGGACAACCGACGTGGTGGCACACCCGTTCAAGGGATTCGACTTCCACTTCCTCTTCACCTATCAGAAGCCGACATACAAGAAGTATGAGACCAGCGTGAAGTTCTCAAGCGGTTATGTGGGCAACATCAACGCCACAGGCAACATCGTGGCGGAGATTCCACAGGTGCTCATAGAGCTTGACCCAAGCTACATGATTACACCGACCTTGAAGATATGGACATCGTTCCGCTACTTCTCGAAGACCTACGCCAACATCAACGAGGCATACTACTTCAACGGCCACTGGGAGACATTCGGCGGACTCAACTGGCAGGCCAACAAACGTCTCTCTCTCGGTTGCACCGTTGTCAACTTCCTCAACCAAACAGGTGCCAAAGGCAGCATAGCCGGTGCCGAGCTCATAACAAAAGATGAGGCTAAGGGTATCAAAAACCAGCTCATGACCGGCTCTTATCTCAGACCGTTCACATTGGAGCTCACCGCAAGCTTGAAATTCTAAAACAAATAAAAACCAACTTATGAATACAAAACTCATTCTCGCCGCCATGACTCTCACGTCATCCATGGCAGCCACTGCACAAACCATGCAGACCACACAGCAGGGTGACACAACAGTTATCACCATAACAAACCCTACGAAATATCTTATTCTCCCAATAGAGGAGTCGCGTCCGGAAGCACAAGTTATCCTTGACCAAGGCAAATCGTCGGACACATGGATGGACGTAAGGCTTGCTTCGTCGAAAGTCGACTACACTGTTCCTTTCGCGCTGACTCAGGGCAAGAAGGCAGTGGTAAAGATTGTCGGCTTGTCGAACAACGCGGTGGCATTGAAAGAGATGCGCCTCGCCGACACGTTCGACACTGCCAACACCGACTATTACCGCCCGCTTTATCATCACACGCCACTCTACGGATGGATGAACGACGCCAACGGACTGTTCTACAAGGACGGCGAGTATCACCTCTACTTCCAATACAACCCCTACGGCTCGAAGTGGGGCAACATGCACTGGGGCCACTCAGTCAGCCGCGACCTCGCACACTGGCAGCATCTCGACCCCGCTATCGCCCGCGACCCCATGGGGCACATCTTCTCGGGCAGTTCGGTTGTTGACACTCACAACACTGCCGGCTTCGGCAAGAATGCCATCGTGTCGTTCTACACCTCCCACAGCATGCACGACGGCCGTCAAGTGCAGGTGCAGTGCATGGCCTACAGCAAAGACAACGGGCGCACATTCACCAAGTATAAGGGCAATCCTGTGGTGACACCGTTCGACGGGCTTGAGAACTTCCGCGACCCGAAGATATTCTGGTATGAGCCAACACGTTCGTGGTACATGATCGTATCAGCCGACAAGAACATGCGCTTCTACCAGTCGAAGAACCTCAAGCAATGGAAATACGTGAGTCAGTGGGGCGAGGGATTCGGCGCACAGCCAAACCAGTTTGAGTGTCCCGACTTCTTCCCGTTGCCTGTCGACGGCGACAAGACGAAGCAGAAATACGTGATGATCGTGAATATTAACCCTGGATTCGTTTACGGTGGTTCTGCCACACAGTATTTTATAGGCGAGTTCGACGGCAAGGAGTTCCATTGCGACTCAAAACCACAGACCGTGAAATGGCTCGACTGGGGCAAGGACCACTATGCCACCGTCACCTTCTCCAATCTTGAGAACCGTGTGGTAGCCGTGCCATGGATGAGCAACTGGCAATATGCCAACGTCACTCCCATACGCCAATATCGTGGAGCCAATGCCTTGCCACGCGAACTGAAACTGTTCTCCAACAACGGCGAGGTATACATATCGACCAACGTGGTTGACGAGGTCCGCGCCCTGCGCAAGAAGACACTGCAACTTGGCAACATAAGCATAGACAACGCCAATCCATACGTCAAGCGCGAGCTCTTCGCCAACAACGACGGAGCGTTCGAGATTGAAGCCGACATAACAGCCAACGGTTCCGACGTGGTGGGTATCTCGCTCTACAACGACCGCGAGGAGCGCACCCTCATCTATCTCGACTTAAAGAAGAAGCGCGTCGTCATGGATCGCTCCGAAAGCGGACTCACCGACTTCGGTCGATTGGCCGAACGCCACGACATAGAAAAACAAGCAGCGGCAGCAGGTGAGATGAAAGGCAGGGAGGCGCAAGACCTCGCCGTAAACTATAAAAACGACTTCGCCCTCGGCACATGGGCACCGCTCTCGCTCTGCGGAGCCAACAACACCATTGGCAACAGCCGCTGGACTGAGGACGCGGCATCAACCAACGCTGCCACGGCATCGAAGACCTATCACCTCGACATTTTCGTAGACAAGTGCTCCATAGAGTTGTTTGTCGATGGCGGACGCATAGCAATGACAAACCTCGTGTTCCCTACCCTACCGTACAACAACATGAAGGTGTATGCAGAAGGTGGCAAGGCAGAGGTAAAGAACCTCAAATTGCACAAACTCGGACTTTAAGGAAGGCCGGAACGCAAACAGACACAACACGTCGCGACTATGGCAAAACTCTAAACGCATAGACTAAATACGTAGCGGGGGCTCAAAGCTTCCGCTACATTTATTTTATGACTAACCGACACTAAGCTTGGGTCAAAACACTTGATATTTATCAATTATATCAATTTTTCTAATATTTTCCCACGAATTATTTTGCTCTTTCAAAAAGTCTTCGTAACTTTGCACTCGCAATTCAGAAATGAGTTAGCAAACATGGTTTAACATCGCGGAGTGGAGCAGTTGGTAGCTCGCCAGGCTCATAACCTGGAGGTCGCACGTTCGAATCCTGCCTCCGCAACTACAATCGGCATTACAAGTTGAAGTTCAGCAAGTAATGCCGATTTTGCATTTAAGAGTGCACCAAATTAATTCAAACTGCAAAGCCAATGGAAAAATCTCTTACACTAATCAAATAATGATTTAAATCCGACTCCTCCGTTAGAGCAACATCTTGCACCTCATGTCAGATTTACTGGCTACATGGGTGGTCGTTGCGAAAATAATTGTTAACTTTGCATTTTAACAAGGATAATATTAAACACAACAAAAAAGCATTATGAACAAAAAACTTTTCTCACTCCTCGCTGGCATGACCATGGTTTTTGCCGGCCTTACGCTCGCATCATGCGGCGGTGATGACGACAACAACGGCAACGAAGGCGGCTTGCAGCCCGTAGGCAAGGCAACCGAGGCTTACGCCACCCCCGTGGTCATCGTTTCAGACAATATGCTCGACATTTATGATGCCACCTGCACCATAAATGGCCAATCGGTAACCTTGACAAGGAACAACACCGTGTTGCTCGACACGACAAGAAACGGCTATGCCTATAGCGTGCGCAAATATGTCGGCGCCACAAAGACCTACAACCAGTTCCCCGCGCAGCTAAACCTTGTGGAGCACCTTAAGTTAAAAGACGGCGTAGACATCAAGACTGCGAGCAAATTCGACATGGTGATAAGCGCCAAGTTCGTTTACACCAATAACAATGTAAATCACGAAATCACCTACGGCGCTAGCTCGAAAGCCGGCGTGTTCAGTAAAAACAGCGACCCTTCAAAATGGTCAGACGATAATAAGAAGAAATTCAGCGACATAACATTGCAACTTAACGACACCCTGAAGACAGCCGATAACCTTGGAGCTGGTTACAAGCTGACCTATGGAAAATAATAAGTCATACAAGAATATTACCACTATGAACAACAAGTTTTTCTATCTGTTCATCGGTATTGCCATGATTTTTGCCGGCCTGACGCTCTCGTCATGCGGCGACGACGATGACCCAAACGAGGCATCGCAGACAATATCGTTCGAGTGCGAGGCCAATGACGTGTTGCTCGAGTTTGCCAACCTCACCATTACCTACACCGACGCTAACGGCAACACGCAAAGCGAACCTCTCACGGGTTCCTTCTCAAAGAGTATTACCGTGAAGAAGTTCCCCGCACAAGGCTCGTTCCAGGTGAAAGCCACGCTGAAAGACAGCTTCGACGCCGACAAGGTGCTTGGCAAGACCCCAAGTCTCACCTACACCTACATCTGTGGCGTGACAAAGGCACCCGGCACCATATCAAAAATGATGGTATATACCAAGCCAGAATTCACCGAACTTATTGAAAAAATAAATTCGAAGACTTGGAAGTGGGACATCACCTCTTCAGGAATACTCACCCACAATTAAGACTCTGACATAACACACCTTTCCTTATAGTTTCGCCCCATGCTCCAAACAGAGCATGGGGCGACTTGTTTATGGCAGTTGCATAATCAGTGTTTTCCACAGCAAGGTTTTGAACACAGGAGTGGCACGGAACGAGCTATTTCGTAAATTGTTGTGCGAATTTTCCTTGTTTTATTTGCTAATGCCTAACAAAAGGGGTATCTTTGTGGAAAATATGTAATTGTCACACCACTATCTATCTTTGCAAATGATCATTCGCAATCTTTTAACCGCCGTGAGTTGTCTCTTGGCAACCACGCTGACCGCCCAAACCCGTTTGGCGGGCTATGAGTATGGTTCCGCCACCGCTCCCACAGGGCAAGAGTGGCAACAGCCCGAGCTGATGGGTTACAACAAGTTGCAACCCCACGCTTGCTTCACCAGTTTCGCCACGGAGAATGAGGCCAAGGGCGTGTTGCCCGAGAACTCGAGCTATTGGATGAGTCTTGACGGCAAGTGGAAGTTCCACTTCGCCAAGAACCCCGACGCCCGTCCCAAGGACTTCTTTCAGGTGGGTTATCCCGACCAGGAATGGGACGTGGTGGATGTGCCCATGTCGTGGAACATCTATGGCCTTCAGAAAGACGGCTCACAAAAGTATGGCACACCCATCTATGTAAACCAGTGGGTCATCTTCAAGTATGAATACGCCGTGGGCGACTGGCGCAAGGGCGTAATGCGTGAACCGCCGAAGAACTACACCACCTATGAGTATCGCAACGAGGTAGGTTCCTATCGCCGTTCGTTCACCTTGCCCTCCACGTGGAAGGGTCGCGAGACCTATATTAGCTTCGACGGCGTAGACTCGTTCTTCTATCTCTGGGTCAACGGCCACTATGTGGGCTGCTCCAAGGACTCGCGCGACGTGGCCGAGTTTGACATCAGCCAGTGGGCCAAAGCCGGTGAGAACGAGGTGGCAGTAGAGGTCTACCGTTCCTCAGACGGTTCGTTCCTTGAGGCTCAAGACATGTTCCGCTTACCGGGCATCTTCCGCACGGTGGCAGTATATAGCAAGCCGAAAGTGCACGTGAGCGAATTTAAGGTCATTCCCTCATGGCAATACGACAACACAGGAAGACTGGCAGTAGACATCTCGCTTGCCAACGTCAGCGGCAAGGATGCCAAAAACTATAAGGCGACCTTCAAGCTCTTTGCCAACAAACTATATGGCGATGCCGAGGGTGAGGGACAGACGCTGACATCGACACTTGGCACGCTGACGCTTGCCAAGGCCGACACGCTGACCCGCCACGCCGATTTCACCGTGCCAGGTGTGAATCCTTGGTCTTCCGAAGAACCGAATGTCTACACGCTCGTATGCGAGCTGCGCGACAAGAAGGGCAACATCGTTGAGGCGGTGAGCACACAGACGGGATTCCGCACTGTGGAAATACGCGACGTGGCTGCCAAGGACGACGAGTTCGGATTGGCAGGCCGCTACTTCCTCATCAACGGCAAGCCGCTGAAGCTCAAGGGTGTCAACAGGCACGAGACCAATCCATCGCTTGGCCATGCCATAACGCGCCAACAGATGGAGGAAGAAATCATGATGATGAAGCGCGCCAACATCAACCACGTGCGCACATCACACTATCCCAACGACCCTTATTTCTATTATCTCTGCAACAAGTATGGCATCTGGCTTGAGGCCGAGGCCAACGTGGAGAGCCATGAGTATTTCTATGGAGCGGCCAGCCTGAGCCACGTGCCCGAGTTCCTCAACCAGCACGTAGGCCGCATGATGGCAATGGCAATGGCACGCGTCAACGACCCCTGCATAGCTATCTGGAGTCTGGGCAACGAGGCTGGCCCGGGCGACAACTTCAAGGTCAGCTACAAGGCCATCCACGACTACGATTCCTCACGCCCCGTGCAGTATGAGCGCAACAACGACATCGTGGACATGGGCTCCAACCAGTATCCGTCGATAAACTGGGTGCGCGCCGCCGTGCGTGGCGACATGGACATAAAATATCCGTTCCACATCTCCGAATATGCCCACTCCATGGGCAATGCCGTAGGCAACCTGCAAGACTACTGGGACGCCATCGAGTCGACCAATTTCTTCTGTGGCGGAGCCATCTGGGACTGGATAGACCAGTCGATGTATAACTACACATCCGACGGCAAACGTTATCTCGCCTATGGTGGCGACTTCGGCGACACGCCCAACGACGGTCAGTTTGTCATGAACGGCATCGTCTTCGGTGACATGGAGCCTAAGCCGCAATATTATGAGGTGAAGAAGGTCTATCAGAATGTTGGCGTGACATGGGCAGACAAGACAAAAGGCACGCTCGACATATTCAACAAGAACTACTACGCCGACGACCTTACCGGCTACGGTTTCAGCTACACCCTCACCGCTGACGGACGTGAAGTGGCAGCGGGCACATTGCCTTTGGGAAGCGTGCTTCCCCGCCAACACAAGACTGTAACCATACCCGAACTGGCCGACGGCACACTCGATGCCAACCGCGACTATCAGCTCCACGTGGCCTTCCGCCTGAAGCACGACACGCCATGGGCGAAAGCCGGATACACGCAGGCCGACCAGCAACTGCTTGTGCAGACGGCTACCAAGCGTCCGTTGCTGTCGAAAGCATTAGCCAACATCGGGAAGGTTAATGTCAAGGAGACCACTGGCAGCATTCTCGTGGAAGGCGACGGCAAGACGTTCGCAGTAGACTTCGACAAGACCACAGGCTCCATCCGCTCGCTCACCTATGGTGGCAAGCCTATCTTCGCCGACGGATGCGGCCCGCGCCTCGATGCTTTCCGCGCATGGGTCAGCAACGACAACTGGGCTTACAAGGCATGGTATGAAAACGGTCTCCACGACCTGCGCCACAAGGCACTTGAGAGCCGCGTCACGGCCAACGCCGACGGTTCCGTCTGCGTGAAGTTCGTAGTGGAGAGCCAGGGATGCGATTCGGCACGCCTTGATGGAAACAACAAGAACTGGAAGAAGCTGACAACTACGGGCGGCAAGCCCGACTTCAAGTTCACTACCGACGTGGTCTACACCATCTACGCCGACGGCTCCGTGGAGAACCACAGCACCGTCTCGGCATCGCGGCCTAACCTCACGTTGGCTCGTTTGGGCTATGTGATGAAGCTGCCCAAGACCATGAAGCACATGAAGTATTACGGTCGTGGCCCCATCGACAACTATCCTGACCGCAAGACCAGCCAAGCTGTGGCTATATGGAACCAACCCGACGTGGCAAACGAATTTGAGAACTTCCCCAAGCCACAAGACATGGCCAACCACCAGGACAGCCGCTGGGTAGCCCTCAGCGACGGGCAACAGGGTGCCATCTTCGTGGCTGACAGCGTGATGAGCTTCTCGGCGTTGCCCTTCTCGGCCCAACAACTCGCCATGGCAAACCATCCCCACGAGCTGCCTGCCAGCGACGGCGTGTGGCTCCACATCGACCATGCCATCACCGGTCTCGGCGGCAACAGTTGTGGGCAGGGCGCCCCGCTCGACCCCGACCGCGTAAAAAGTACAACCCAATCGTTTGGCTTCGCCATCCGTCCGGCCTCGACGCTCGACAATGACAAGCTGACAGACCTGGCCAACGTGTCGCTCGACGGACAGGCTCCGCTAAGCATCAGCCGCTCGCTCGACGGCACGGTGACCATCAGTGGGGCGACAGACCAGCCAATATATTATAAGGTGAACAATGGCAAGCGACTCCAGAGCTACACCCTACCTTTCACCTTGCGTGAAGGCGGCACAGTGGTGGCATTCGCCAAGGGCTCACGCTTCAACTACCAGCAGCATTTCGACCGCATCGACGTCATCCCTGTCACGGTCAAGTTTGCCAGCTCTGTGGAGAGCGACGAAGGCGACGCCGACAACATGACCGATGGCAACCCCAACACCTATTGGCACACGATGTACAGCGTCACCGTGGCCAACTATCCACACTGGGTCGATTTCGACTGTGGGGCGGCAAAAACGATAAAGGGATTCAGCTACATGCCCCGACAAGACAGCCCCAACGGTAACATAAAAGACTATGAGGTGCAGGTCAGTATGGATGGCAAGACCTGGGGACAGCCCGTGGCAACAGGCTCCTTTGCCAATGACCGTACGCTCAAACGCGTGATCTTCAACAAGCCTGTGCGTGCCCGTTATCTGCGCTTCACCGCCAAGAGCTCGCAAGACGGACAAGACTTCGCCACCTGTGCCGAGTTCAACGTGCTCGAACAGTAATGTAATGTTGACGCCTAAATAAGCAATCAGAATTGTTCTTTAACAACAATAGAGACAATAAAGACAACCGAAAATGTTGTCGCTATTGTCTCTATTGTTGTTTTTTATTTGCCCTATCCGAGAATTCACACCTTTATAAAATCCATCAGCCAAAGGGAGTCTTCATGAGATTAACGCTCTTTTGTGCATTTTTGATTTACTTCTCATACCCCTCATAATAATAGCTCTGCTCAATGCCCTTGAATATCACTTCGCGGTTCTCTGTGTCAGAAGTAAGGTTCTGCGAGAGGAGATAACGCAGTTCGAGGTCGTTGATGGGGGAACGTTCCATAGCGGAGAGGTACTGGCCTTTGTCCACATACTGCCAGTTAACGACCTTGCCGAGCGCGCGTTTGAGCATCATGTCGAGCCAAATACGGGTGGAGCGACCGTTGCCTTCCATGAAGGGGTGACACACATTCATCTCGACATACTTCTCTATGATATGCTCAAAGGTGTCTTCGGGCATCTTTTCCACGGCAGCGAGGGCGGCTTCGAGATAGAG
>CAVBXD010000023.1:0-49431 GCA_963599465.1 Oscillospiraceae bacterium
AGAGCACTAGCCTTCCAAGCTGGGGGTCGCGGGTTTGAGCCCCGTTTTCCGCTCTGATTTGCTGTTATAGCTCAGTGGTAGAGCACTTCCTTGGTAAGGAAGAGGTCCTGAGTTCAAGTCTCAGTAACAGCTCTCTATAGTTGTCGCTTAGGCGACGAGGAGGAAAGCTAAATCAGTTATTGATTAATTAAACGACAAATAAACATTAAACTATGGCAAAAGAGGTTTATGTGCGCACCAAACCGCATGTTAACATTGGTACCATCGGTCACGTGGACCATGGTAAGACCACTCTGACCGCTGCCATCTCGAAGGTGCTTCACGAGCGCCTCGGCACCGGTGAGGATGTGAAGTCTTTCGATCAGATTGATAACGCACCTGAGGAGAAGGAGCGTGGTATCACCATCAACACTGCACACATTGAGTATGAGACAAACAACCGTCACTATGCTCACGTGGACTGCCCGGGTCACGCCGACTATGTGAAGAACATGGTTACTGGTGCTGCTCAGATGGATGGTGCTATCCTCGTAGTTGCCGCTACCGACGGTCCTATGCCACAGACTCGTGAGCACGTGCTGCTCGCCCGTCAGGTGAATGTGCCCCGTATGGTTGTGTTCTTGAACAAGTGTGATGATCCTGAAGTCGATGAGGAAATGGTTGACCTCGTGAAGATGGACGTGCAGGATCTCCTTACCTCCTACGGTTATGAGGAGGATACTCCAATCGTTTGTGGTTCTGCCCTTGGCGCTTTGAACGGCGTTGCAAAGTGGGAGGATAAAGTGATTGAACTTATGGACGCTGTTGACGCCTGGATTCAGGAGCCTGAGCGTGAGGTTGACAAGGCTTTCTTGATGCCTGTTGAGGATGTGTTCTCAATCACTGGTCGTGGTACTGTTGCCACAGGTCGTATTGAGACTGGCCGATGCAAGATCGGTGATGAGGTTCAGCTGCTTGGTCTCGGTGAGGACAAGAAGTCTGTCATCACAGGTGTTGAGATGTTCCGCAAGACCCTTCCAGAGGGTGAGGCTGGTGACAACGTAGGTCTGCTTCTCCGTGGTATTGACAAGGAGGAAGTTAAGCGTGGTATGGTAGTTGTGCACCCAGGTGCTATCACTCCTCACGATCACTTCAAGGCTTCTATCTACGTGTTGAAGAAGGAAGAGGGTGGCCGTCATACTCCATTCGGAAACCGCTATCGTCCTCAGTTCTACCTCCGCACTATGGACTGCACTGGTGAGATTACTCTTCCAGAGGGAGTTGACATGGTGATGCCTGGTGATAACGTTGAGATCGAGGTTAGCCTTATCTACAAGGTTGCTTTGAACGAGGGTCTCCGTTTCGCTATCCGCGAGGGTGGTCGCACAGTTGGTTCAGGTCAGATCACACAGATTCTTCCTGACGTAGCTGAGGCTTAATAAGATACTAATTACGAATTACTGATTAGTGATTACCGGTTGGTAATTCGTAATTATCTACGGGTTTAGCTCAGTTGGTAGAGCACTGGTCTCCAAAACCAGGTGTCGGGAGTTCGAGCCTTCCAACCCGTGCTTAAAGAAATAACAATGAGTAAGAAAGAGAATCTCTTTAAGAGGTTTGGTAATTACTGCGTTGCTTGTTATGACGAGCTTGCGCATAAAACAACCTGGCCCACACCAAAAGAACTTACGCACAGTGCGATGATTGTATTAACAGCTTCCCTTGTCATCGCTGTTGTGGTTTTCGTGATGGACTTAGTGTTTAAGAATCTCATGGGTGTCATCTACCCTGGTTAATTTTCAAAGGTAATAATGAGTGATTCAAACAACAAATGGTACGTGATGAGTGCCATTAGCGGTAAGGAAGCTAAGCTTAAGGAATATATCGAGAATGAGATGAAGCATAATAAGCTCATCTCTGATCGTGTTTCTCAAGTACTTATCCCAATGGAAAAACATGCGGTATCCCGCAACGGCAAAATCGTGGAGAAGGAAAGGATTTCCCTCCCCGGTTATGTTTTTGTGGAAGCCAATATGACTCCAGATTTAGCTTCTGTCTTGAGGTTCATGCCAAATTGCCTTGGGTTCCTCGGAGGATTGAGTCATCCAACTCCTATTCCTTTGTCTCAAATCAATCGTATGCTTGGTGCTGCTGAAGAGTCATCTAAGGACGTTGCTTCTGATGTGCCTTATATGTTGGATGAGACGATTAAGGTCATTGATGGTCCGTTCTCGGGCTTTGATGGCGTGATTGAGGAGATTAACGCAGAGAAACACACACTAAGGGTTACGGTGAAGATCTTCGGTCGTAATACACCGTTGGAGCTTAGTTATGCACAAGTGGAAAAAATCGCAGAGTAGTTGTTACGGGCTGCTTTCGGTTTTCATATTTTAATTATTTAGATTTATAAAACAATGGCTAAAGAAGTTGCTGGTTTAATCAAATTGCAGATTAAGGGCGGAGCAGCGAATCCCTCACCACCCGTTGGCCCTGCATTGGGTTCTAAGGGTATTAACATCATGGGATTCTGCAAAGAGTTCAACGCCCGTACCCAGGACAAGGCTGGCAAGGTTTTGCCTGTAGTCATCACATACTACACAGATAAGTCTTTCAGCTTCGTCATAAAGACTCCTCCTGCAGCTGTACAGCTCAAGGATGCCGCTAAGATCAAGAGCGGTTCTGGTGAGCCTAACCGTAAAAAAGTTGCTACTGTGACTTGGGATCAGGTTAAGGCTATCGCAGAGGACAAAATGGCTGACCTTAACTGTTTCACAGTTGAGAGCGCTATGAGGCTTGTGGCAGGTACTGCACGAAGCATGGGTATTAACGTTTCTGGGGATTTCCCTGAGAGTAAGTAAAAACTTCAATTTGATTAAGTAAAATGAGTAAACTGACAAAAAATCAGAAATCAGTAGCTGATAAGGTTGAAGTAGGAAAGGCATACACTCTGAAAGAGGCCGCTGCTCTTGTCAAGGAAATCACTACGACAAAGTTTGATGCTTCTCTTGACGTTGACGTGCGTCTTGGTGTGGATCCTCGTAAAGCTAACCAAATGGTTCGTGGCGTTGTGTCATTGCCAAATGGTACCGGTAAGGTTACACGCGTGTTGGCTCTCTGCACACCTGATCAGGAAGAGGCTGCTAAGGCAGCTGGTGCTGATTACGTAGGTCTCGATGAATATGTCGAGAAGATAAAAGGCGGCTGGACTGATGTTGATGTTATCATCACTATGCCTTCTTGCATGGGCAAGGTTGGTCCTTTGGGTCGTGTTCTCGGTCCTCGCGGATTGATGCCAAACCCAAAGAGTGGTACGGTGACAATGGACATCGCAAAGGCTGTCAAGGAAGTTAAGCAAGGTAAGATTGACTTTAAGGTTGACAAGGCTGGTATTATCCATACTTCTATCGGTAAGGTTTCTATGACTGCCGACCAGATTTATGGCAATGCTAAGGAATTCCTTAATACCGTGATTCGCTTGAAGCCAGCTGCTGCCAAGGGTACATACATTAAGAGTATCTTCCTTTCAAGTACGATGAGCCTGGGTGTCAAGGTTGACCCCAAGTCTCTCGACATTTAACTTTTAAAAGTTTAGTAAAATGAAGAAAGAACAAAAAGATACTATTATCGTTGAGCTTGGCGAGAAACTGAAGACTTATCCTCACTTCTATCTTGTTGATGTCGCTGGCATGAACGCTGAGTCAACCTCTTCACTTCGTCGTAAGTGCTTCAAGAGCGAGATTCAGATGGTTGTGGTGAAGAACAAGCTCCTTCATCAAGCTTTCGAGAAGTCTGATGTAGATTATTCAGAGCTTTATGGTACACTTAAGGGTAGCACAGCTGTTCTCTTCACACAGACAGCTAACCTTCCTGCAAAGTTACTGAAGGATAAGGAAATCAAAGCTGCAGGCGTTCCTTCTTTGAAGGCAGCCTATGCTGAAGAAGGTTTCTATATCGGTGCTGACAAGTTGGATGCACTTTGTGCAATCAAGAGCAAGAATGAGGTTATTGCTGATATCGTTGCTCTGTTGCAGTCACCTGCTAAGAACGTTGTTTCTGCTCTGCAGTCAGGCGCTAACACCATTCACGGTGTGCTTAAGACTTTAGGCGAGCGTGCTGAGTAATGTTTTGACACTATTCGTCAATTCACTATAAAGTCGATATTTTAATAACAAGAATAATTAAAAAAAAGAGAATAAAATGGCAGACGTAAAAGCTATTGCAGAAGAGTTGGTAAACCTTACTGTTAAGGAAGTTAATGAGTTGGCTCAGGTCCTGAAGGACGAGTATGGCATCGAGCCTGCAGCTGCAGCTGTTGCTGTTGCAGCTGGTCCTGCAGCTGGTGGTGAGGCTGCAGCCGAGGAGAAGACAAGTTTCGACGTTGTCTTGACAGACGTTGGCGCTACAAAGCTCCAGGTTGTTAAGGCCGTCAAGGAGGCTTGCGGTCTTGGTTTGAAGGACGCTAAGACTCTCGTTGAGGGTGCTCCTGCTACAATCAAGGAAGGTCTTTCAAAGGACGAGGCTGAGAACCTCAAGAAGGCCATCGAGGAAGCTGGTGCTAAGGTTGAGCTGAAGTAATCTGATTATATCAGCATATAGGGTTCACTTTTTAGTGTTTTTCCTATAACTTTTATTATAAATTTAAAAAGGTTAGAATTCGCCCGGTAGGTGAGTTCTAACCCTTTTGTATCTTTCCGAAGCTTATAGCTTCATTGTCTTTTTGACAAAATACTGTTTATGTCACAAGTCGTTAACAATAGAATCAATTTCGCAAGCGTACCAAATCCGTACCCGTTCCCGGATTTCCTTGACGTTCAGCTCAGGTCGTTCCGCGACTTCCTCCAGCTTGATACGCCTCCAGAGGAACGTATGAATGACGGTTTGTATAAGGTGTTCGCCGAGAACTTCCCAATTACAGACACGCGTAATAATTTTGTGCTTGAGTTCCTCGACTATTATATAGATCCGCCTCGTTACTCTATTGACGAGTGTCTTGAGAGGGGCTTGACTTATAGCGTTCCTTTGAAGGCTAAGATGAAGCTTTATTGCACGGATCAAGATCATGAGGATTTTGGCACGGTCATTCAGGACGTGTTCCTTGGAACAATTCCTTACATGACAGCAAATGGTACTTTTGTCATCAATGGAGCAGAGCGAGTTGTTGTTGCTCAGTTGCATCGTTCACCGGGTGTATTCTTTGGCCAGGGTGTGCATGCTAACGGCACTAATCTTTATAGTGCTCGTATCATTCCTTTCAAGGGTTCTTGGATTGAATTTGCAACTGATATCAATGGTGTCATGTTCGCTTATATTGACCGTAAGAAGAAGTTGCCTGTAACAACGCTTCTTCGTGCTATAGGTTTTGAAAGCGATAAGGACATACTCCAGATTTTTGACCTTGCTGAGGAAATCAGTGTTTCTCCTAAGAATCGTAGGGCTCTTATGGGAAAGACTTTGGCAGCTCGTGTTCTTAAGAGTTGGAATGAGGACTTCGTCGATGAGGACACTGGTGAAGTTGTAACGGTTCCACGCAATGAAGTGATTCTTGAGCGTGAGATTGAGATCAACGATGACAATATCGATTCAATCTTTGATTCAGGTGTCAAGTCTGTTCTTGTTCACAAGGACGAGGAGGCCGCAAGTCGTTATGAGATTATTTTCAATACGCTTGCCAAGGATCCTTCAAATAATGAAATTGAGGCTGTTCGTTACATTTATCGTCAGCTTCGTAATGCTGATCCTGCAGATGATGCAAGTGCACGCGAGGTGTTCCAAAACTTGTTCTTCTCTGACAAGCGTTATGACCTTGGCGATGTTGGACGTTATCGCATCAACAAGAAACTTGGTTTAGATATTGAACCAGATGTTCGTGTACTTACCAAAGAAGATATTATAGAGATCATCAAGTATCTCATCAAGTTGATCAATAGCAATGCTTCTGTAGATGATATTGACCACTTGAGCAATCGTCGTGTACGCACTGTTGGTGAGCAGCTCGCCAACCAGTTCTCTATTGGCCTTGCACGCATGAGCCGTACAATCAGAGAGCGCATGAACGTACGTGACAATGAGGTGTTCACACCGACTGACCTCATAAATGCCAAAACAATTTCGAGTGTCATCAACTCGTTCTTCGGCACGAACCCTCTCAGCCAGTTCATGGACCAAACGAACCCATTGGCTGAGGTAACCCACAAGCGCCGTCTTTCAGCACTTGGCCCTGGCGGTCTTTCCCGTGAACGTGCCGGTTTCGAGGTTCGTGACGTACACTATACCCATTACGGTCGTCTTTGCCCCATTGAGTCGCCTGAGGGACCAAACATCGGACTTATATCATCTCTTTGTACTTATGCAAGTATTAATGAGCTTGGTTTCATATCAACACCGTATCGTAAGGTTGAGAATTCCGTTGTAGACCTCGACAACAAAAATGTTGTTTATCTTACTGCCGAGGAAGAGGACGGTGTGCTTATCGCTCAGGGTAATGCGCCTTTGAATCCTGATGGAACCTTTATACGTGACGTGGTTCACTGTCGTTTTGCTGCCGACTTCCCTGTTGTAACTCCAGAGAATGTGCGTTTGATGGATGTGTCTCCACAGCAGATCGCATCTGTTTCCGCAAGCCTCATTCCTTTCTTGGAGCATGATGATGGTCACCGTGCGTTGATGGGATGTAACATGATGCGTCAGGCCGTGCCATTGCTTCACAATGACGCTCCTATCGTTGGTACAGGTCTTGAGAAGCAAGTGTGTGAGGACTCTCGCACGATGGTCACTGCTGATGGTGAAGGCGTTATCGACTATGTTGACGCTACTACTATCCGTATCCTTTATGACCGCACAGAGGATGATGAGTTCGTCAGCTTTGAACCGGCTCTTAAGGAATATCGTATTCCTAAATTCCGTCGTACAAACCAAAACATGACGATCGACCTTCGTCCGATTTGCAGCAAGGGCCAGCGAGTCAAGAAGGGTGATATCCTTACCGAGGGCTATGCTACCGAGAATGGTGAGCTTGCCTTGGGTCGCAACCTCCTTGTGGCTTACATGCCTTGGAAGGGATACAACTATGAGGATGCCGTGGTTATCTCTGAGCGTATGGTTCGTGAAGACGTGCTTACATCTGTTCACGTGGATGAGTATTCTCTCGACGTGCGCGAGACCAAGCGTGGCATGGAAGTATTCACCAACGATATTCCAAATGTCAGCGAGGAGGCCACTAAGGATCTCGATGACAATGGTGTGATTCGTGTTGGCGCCCGTGTTGAGCCCGGCGATATAATGATTGGTAAGATTTCGCCTAAGGGTGAGAGCGATCCTTCACCAGAGGAGAAGTTGCTTCGTGCAATCTTCGGCGACAAGGCTGGTGACGTGAAAGATTCTTCATTGAAGGCAAATCCGTCATTGAGCGGTGTTGTAATCGACAAGAAATTGTTCTCTCGCGCTGTCAAGACTCGTGATTCGAAGAAGAGGGATAAAGTTGTCCTCCAGAAAGTAGACGAGGAGTATGAGGCAAAGCAAGACGAGTTGAAGAACATGCTTGTAGACAAGCTTATGCAACTTACGGAAGACAAGGTCTCACAAGGTGTCAAAGACTACACTGGAGCCGAAATCATAACCAAGGGTTCCAAGTTCTCTGTAGTGGCATTGAAGAACCTAGAGTATGATGGCGTTCAGAGTAACGACTGGACAGACGATGAGCACATCAATGGTCTTATCCGTCGTCTTATCGTTAACTATATGCGCAAGTCTAAGCAGATGGATGCAGAGTTGAGCCGTCGCAAGTTTGCCATAACCATTGGTGACGACCTTCCTTCTGGCGTGCTGAAGATGGCGAAAGTTTACATTGCCAAAAAGCGTAAGATTCAGGTTGGTGATAAACTTGCTGGACGTCACGGTAACAAGGGTATTGTTTCCAAGATTGTGCGTGCCGAGGATATGCCGTTCTTGGCCGACGGTCGCCCAGTAGACCTCGTGTTGAACCCGATGGGTGTGCCTTCTCGTATGAACTTGGGTCAGATATTCGAGGCTATTCTTGGAGCCGCAGGTAAGAAACTGGGTGTTCGTTTCGCTACACCTATTTTCGACGGTGCAAAACTTGCCGACTTGAAGGAGTGGACTGACAAGGCAGACCTTCCCAACCTTTGTTCTACAACAGTTTATGATGGTGAGACAGGTGAACCTTTCGACCAAAAGGCAACCGTGGGTATAACCTACTTCCTGAAACTTGGACATATGGTTGAGGACAAGATGCACGCACGTTCCATTGGTCCGTACAGCTTGATTACACAGCAGCCACTCGGTGGTAAGGCTCAATTCGGTGGTCAGCGTTTCGGAGAGATGGAGGTCTGGGCCCTTGAGGGCTTTGGTGCAAGCCACGTGCTTCAGGAGATGCTTACCATCAAGAGTGACGACGTCAATGGTCGTTCAAAAGCTTATGAGTCTATTGTTAAGGGTGACCCAATGCCGGCTGCCGGCATTCCGGAATCACTGAACGTCTTGCTCCACGAGTTGCGTGGTTTGGGACTTAGCATGAAGATGGAATAAGAAAATACTCATAAACTATAAAAGAATATGGCTTTCAAAAAAGATACAAAGGTAAAGACCAATTTCACTAAGATCACCGTTAGTCTCGCTTCACCAGAGGAGATTAAGGAGAATTCGTTTGGTGAGGTCACCAAGCCGGAGACCATCAACTATCGCACATACAAGCCCGAGCGTGACGGCTTGTTCTGTGAGCGCATCTTCGGTCCGACGAAAGACTACGAGTGCGCCTGCGGAAAATACAAGCGCATACGTTATAAGGGTATTGTTTGTGACCGTTGCGGCGTTGAGGTAACCGAGAAGAAGGTTCGTCGCGAACGTGAGGGACACATTGAGCTCGTCGTGCCTGTTGCGCACATTTGGTATTTCCGTTCTTTGCCAAACAAGATTGGATACCTTCTTGGCATGCCGACAAAGAATCTGGATGCTGTAATATATTACGAGAAATATATCGTCATCAAGCCTGGAATGCTTGCCGGCATGAAGGACGCTGAGGGTGTTGAAGACCTCAACGGCTCTCACAAGATGGATCTGCTCACTGAAGATGAGTATATTGATATTGTCGACAATAAACTTGACGAGAATAACGATCTCCTTGATGATAGCGATCCAAATAAGTTTGTTGCGAAGATGGGCGCAGAGGCTGTGCTCGACCTTCTTCACGAGCTTTCAGAGCCCGACGAGAAAGGTGTCACAGGTCTTGACCGTTTGAGCTATGAGCTGCGTGATCGCGCAAACAACGACTCTTCACAAATGCGCAAGACAGAAGCCTTGAAGCGTTTGCAAGTGGTAGAGTCTTTCCGTGGCTCCATGAACGTCAACAAGGCTGAATGGATGATAATGAAGATAATTCCTGTCATCCCGCCAGATCTCCGTCCTTTGGTTCCATTGGATGGTGGACGTTTTGCCACGTCTGACCTTAATGACCTTTATCGTCGTGTCATCATACGTAACAATCGTTTGAAGAGACTTATTGAGATTAAGGCTCCAGAGGTTATTCTCCGAAACGAGAAGCGTATGTTGCAAGAGGCTGTCGACTCATTGTTTGACAACAGCCGCAAGTCCAGCGCTGTAAAGAGCGAGAGCAACAGACCTCTGAAATCACTTAGCGATTCTTTGAAAGGTAAGCAGGGTCGTTTCCGTCAAAACCTCCTCGGTAAGCGTGTTGACTATTCTGCTCGCTCGGTTATCGTGGTTGGTCCTGAGTTGAAGATGGGTGAATGCGGTCTGCCTAAGCTTATGGCTGCAGAGTTGTATAAACCTTTCATCATTCGCAAGCTCATTGAGCGTGGCATCGTTAAAACCGTCAAGAGCGCTAAGCGCATTGTGGATCGCCGCGAGCCTGTCATTTGGGACATTCTGGAGAATGTGATGAAGGGTCATCCTGTGCTTCTCAACCGTGCACCGACACTTCACCGTCTGTCAGTGCTTGCTTTCCAACCAAAGCTTATAGAAGGCAAGGCAATTCAGTTGCACCCATTGGCTTGTACACCGTTCAACGCCGACTTCGATGGTGACCAGATGGCTGTGCACCTTCCATTGAGCAATGAGGCTGTGCTTGAGACTCAGATACTGATGCTTCAAAGCCACAACATCCTCAATCCGGCAAATGGTGCTCCTGTCACCGTTCCTTCACAGGACATGGTGCTCGGTCTTTATTATATAACAAAGATTCGTCCAGGAGCTAAAGGCGAGGGTCTGATGTTTTATGGCCCAGAGGAGGCAATCATCGCATTCAACGAGAAGCGTTGCGCAGAACACGCCCTCGTGAAATGTATGGTTGATGACATTGACGAGAATGGAAAGCCAATCCGTCATATTGTCGAGACCTCTGTCGGTCGTATCATTGTCAATGAGATTATTCCTAAGGAGCTTGGCTTCTTTAATGGCATTATCTCCAAGAAGTCTCTGCGTAGTCTTATCTCTGCCGTTATCAAGAAGGTGGGTATGGCAAGAGCTTGCTCGTTCCTTGATGGTATTAAGAACCTTGGCTACAAGATGTCTTACCTTGCAGGTCTGTCGTTCAACCTTGATGACATCATCGTGCCACCAGAGAAGGCAGATATCGTGAAGAAGGGACAAGACGAGGTTGACGAGGTGACAGCCAATTTCGACATGGGTCTTATCACCGATAAGGAGCGTTACAATCAGGTGATTGACGCCTGGACACACGTTAACGACAACCTGAAGAAGGCAGTCATGAAGCACATGACCGAGGCTGACCAAGGTTTTAACGCCGTGTTCATGATGCTTGATTCAGGTGCCCGTGGTAGTGCTGACCAGATTGCTCAGCTCGCTGGTATGCGCGGACTTATGGCAAAGCCTCAGAAGGCAGGTGCCGAAGGCAACTCTATCATTGAGAACCCGATTCTGAACAACTTGAAGGAAGGCATGTCCGTGCAGGAGTATTTTATCGCTTCGCATGGTGCCCGTAAGGGTCTTGCTGACACCGCCATGAAGACTGCTGACGCCGGATACCTCACACGTCGTTTGGTTGACGTTTCTCATGATGTCATCATCAACGAGGACGATTGCGGAACGCTCCGTGGTCTTGAATGCCGTGCCTTGAAGGATGGCGATGACATTATTTCCACCTTGGGTGAGCGTATACTTGGTCGTGTGTCTGTTCACGATGTCATCAATCCTCATACCAACGAGATTATCGTTAAGTCGGGTGAGGAAATCACTGAAGACAAGGCTGACGCAATAGAGAAGGTCGGTATCGAGATGGTTGAGATTCGTTCGGTGCTTACTTGCGAAAGCAAGAAGGGCGTGTGCCGTAAGTGCTATGGCCGTAACCTTGCAACGTCAAAGATGGTTCAGCTTGGTGAGGCTGTCGGTGTTATTGCAGCACAGGCTATTGGTGAGCCTGGTACTCAGCTTACTCTTCGTACTTTCCACTCTGGCGGTGTGGCAGAGAACGCTGCGGCTAATGCGAGCATCAAGTC
Source organism: Oscillospiraceae bacterium (assembly GCA_963599465.1). Lineage (GTDB taxonomy): Bacteria > Bacteroidota > Bacteroidia > Bacteroidales > Bacteroidaceae > Prevotella. Next base: position 11,469 of record CAVBXD010000023.1, read on the forward strand.
TAAATACGACGCCATATTGAAGTTTGACGGATTGCGCACAGTAGAGTTCATTGATAAGAGCGGTGACGAGGATGTTGATTGTCAAATGGTGGTCAGCCGTCTTGCCGAGGTTCAGTTCATTGATCCTAATACGGAAGTCGTCCTTGCAACACTTAACGTGCCCTATGGATCTTCATTGTTCTTCAAGGATGGAGACGTTGTGAAGAAAGACGATGTAATCTGTCGTTGGGACCCGTTCAACGCTGTTATTGTCTCTGAGTACGCAGGTACACTTCACTTCCACAATGTTGTCGAAGGCCAGACCTATAAGGCTGAGACCGATGAGACATCTGGTATGACAGAGCGCATCATCATTGAGTCGAAAGACCATAACATCGTGCCTACCGTTGACGTGGAGGATGAGAATGGTCAGGTTGTAGGAACATACAACTTCCCTGTGGGCGGTCATATAGCCAACATCGAGAATGGTCAGAAGATTGCCACTGGTGAAACTCTTGTCCGTATTCCTCGTTCGGTGTTCAACGCTGGTGGTATTACCGGTGGTCTGCCTCGTGTGCAAGAGCTCTTCGAGGCACGAAACCCCACAAGTCCTGCCGTTGTTTCCGAGATTGATGGTGAGGTGACCATGGGTAAGCTGAAGCGTGGTAACCGCGAGATAGTAATCACGTCAAAGGGTGGCGAGCAGCGCAAGTATCTCGTTCCTTTGTCAAGGCAGATTCTCGTGCAGGAGCACGATGCCGTGCGTGCCGGAACAGCGCTCTCCGATGGTGAGATTACACCAGCCGACATCCTTGCTATTGAGGGTCCGACAGCTGTGCAAGAATATATAGTCAACGAGGTGCAGAACGTCTACCGTCTTCAGGGTGTGAAGATCAACGACAAGCACTTTGAGATAATTGTTCGCCAGATGATGCGTAAGGTTCGTATTGACGATCCGGGTGACACTTGCTTCCTTGAGCAGGAACTCGTAGACAAGCTCGACTTTGCCGATGAGAACGATCGCATCTGGGGCAAGAAACTTGTCATCGACGCAGGCGATAGCGATGTCCTTTCAAAGGGTCAGATTGTGTCGGCTCGCAAGTTGCGCGATGAGAACTCAAGCCTCAAGCGCCGCAGTCTCAAGACCGTGCAGGTTCGTGATGCCGTGCCAGCTACATCTACCCAGATTTTGCAGGGTATTACTCGTGCAGCCTTAGGTACCAAGAGCTTTATGAGTGCCGCTTCCTTCCAGGAGACAACCAAGGTGCTTTGCGAGGCTGCGATACGCGGCAAGGTAGATAACCTTGAAGGCATGAAGGAGAACGTGATTTGCGGTCACCTTATCCCTGCAGGTACTGGTATGCGCCAGTTTGACAAGGTTATCGTTGGCTCAAAGGAAGACTATGATCGCATACAAGCCAACAAGAAGAATGTTCTCGATTACTCCCAGCAAAAAGACGCCGAGAACTAATCGGAAGAAATAATTTTGATAAAGGGCTGTCACAATTTATGCGTGACAGCCCTTTTTCTATTACGTTTTCTTTGTTAGGTGAAACATTTTGTATATCTTTGCATAAGAATAATAAACATTTAACCCAAACCTTATAAAATAATTAATACTATGGCTGACAACAAGAACGAACAGCAGAATCAAGTACAGATACAGCTCAAGCCTGAGGTGGCTGATGGACAGTATGCAAATCTTGCTATGATAAACCATTCAAGCTCGGAGTTCGTAATCGACTTCGCCCACATGCTTCCCATTGCTCCTCCTCAGATTTTTTCTCGCGTCATCATGGCACCAGAGCATGCAAAGCGTTTGCTCTTTGCCCTGCAAGAGAATCTTCTTCGTTATGAGAAGGAGTTTGGCGAGATTAAGTTGCCCGCAGCTCCTCAGGAGGCTCAAGAAGGCGGTCGCACGGCAATGCCTTTCGGCACAGGCAATGCTTAAGTGGTTGTGTCTTTAGGATTCGAAACTTATTATAAAGGGGTTCTTCGCGATGAAGAACCCCTTTATTTTATGGTCTCTTTTGTCGAATTATTCGGTAGTTCTAATCTGATTACACTGCCACCCCGTGCTGTACGTGCACTGTCTGCATCTTTGATGATAAGCTTGCCGTCTTTAAGCGCTACTTTCTGTGCAAGAGAGATAGCCTTGCCATCATAAACGGCAGACACATCTATTCCACGGTGCACGAACTCGTCGATAAGCGCAAGGTCAAAGGCGGCACTGGCGGATACCTAGCCTTTGCAGCCTACCTCATGATTAAAGAAATCTACTAATGAATCAATGGAACTTGCCGCAAAAGAAGCAACAAATTCGTAGTAAAGCGAATTTTTCATAATGACATATTTTTGAAATTAGACATATTTCCACATCGTATCTTGGCCACCGTGGCTGTCATGCTCGGTTGGCGCAGACTTAACTGCTCTTGATGTTTCTGTTGCAAAGGTACGCTAAAATATAAGAATGGCAAACGAAAGAAATCGCAATCTTTAGGTATTGCCACATTTTTCACTTTGACGTAACTTTGCAGTGTATTTAGAACAACGATTTATAAACTCAGGTTACGTGTTTTTCAGATGAACAAAATTCTCAAATTGACTGGCATCCTTATGTTGATGCTCACCGTTTTCACCACTTCTTCTTGTAGCAACGATGATGACGATACTCCTAAATGGGAGAGTCTTGCTGGTGAATATACGGGTTGGACGAGCGGACAGTTCAAGTATTCCTCCACTCCGATAGCGACTGATAACGAAAAGCTAACTATAGCAGTGGCTGATGGCAAGATGAGCCTTCAATTAGCTTCCAACCAGTGGGGTACCGCTACCGTCAACGATGTGACAATTGTTGAGCAGGGTGGCAACTACAAACTTTCTGGCAATGGCTCCGCCACTCTCGGTATGGCTGGCTCGCAGGCAAAGCAGTATGATTGCACCATGGAAGGCACGATAAGCAAAGACAAGAAGACCGTAAGCGTCACTCTCACGTATCCAGCCGTGATGGGCGGCACCACAGTGGCGTTCACCCTCGGTGAAGCTCCCGTGGCAAAACTCGTAGCTGGCTCGTACAGTGGTTGGACTAATGGTGAGTGTGCCTATTTTAAGGGACAAACGCAGAACGGCGAGAAGCTTGCCATAAGCGGTAACGACGACGGTACGGTTGACGTGAAACTCACTTCGCAAAAGTGGGGCGAAACTACCATCAAGAGTGTCAAGGCAGAGAAAACTGCCAACGGATTCACGTTTGCTGGTGTGGGTAAGTTCGCCATGAGCATGGGCGACAACAAGAACGAGTACGACTGCAACCTCACGGGTACACTCTCTGCAGACAAGGAGACTTACAGCATTATTTTCAACTTGCCTGCTGTGATGGGTGGACTGACAATCACGTTTGCTCAAGGCGAGGCTCCAAGCGAGTAGTAGTGTATATACCAATAGTGGGAAATTTCTATTTCTGCATTTTGTTAAACACATTTGGTAATAAAGAGCGCAAGCTTCTTAAATAAAAACAAGAAAAGCTAACGACAATAGAGACAATAAGAGACCGTCAGGATAATGATATTATCTCTTATTGTCTCTATTGTCGTCAATAAAAACATATCTTGATAAACATCCACATATGTCTTCATTTCTTTCCCGTATAGCCAGGTTCCCAGGATTATTGGGCATGGTCGTCGTACTGTTGTCTATGTTCTCTTGCGACAATATCTATGATGACCCGTCAGAGATACCAGGCAACAACGACAAGGAGAGTAGCTTCTCCAACATTGATGCCACGGCTTACACCAATTGGGTGTATATCGAACTTAACAAGGGCACGCAAACCACTCTTGATTATGGCAACACCACCGATATACCATCCGACTGGACTATCGCCCTCCATCGTTATGACATAAAGACCAATTCTGGCAGTGCTTACCGAACATCATACGTGTCGCTCGACGAGGTAAAGACGGCAGCACAGAAAGGCACGTTCCCTATGCCTGACTCAAGCGAGTTTACACAAGACGAGCCATCGAAGATTACTATCGACATGTCGCACATGATGGAAGGCTATATCGACTATGCTGACGCCAATATAAACAAGGTGCTTGGCAAGTGGCTCAACGTTGACACATCGTCAATGCCGCCATCCTACACGATGGACGACAACGTATATCTTGTGCGCACAAGTGGCGGCGACGTGTATGCCATACAATTCACCGGTTACTCCAATCCTTACCAAAGCAACACGAAGGGGTATATATCGTTTGATTACGAAAAGATAAAGTAAAACACACGCATGAACAAGATATTCATATCAGCCCTATTGACAATGTCTGCCTCCTTCGCCCTTGCCTCGCCTTATACCATTCGCGGACGCGTGACCGCCACCGACGGCGAGGCGTTGCCTTACGCCTATGTGCGCGTGGAGGGCAAAAGCTACACGACCCAGGCCGACAAGGACGGTTACTATTCGCTGCAACTGCCAGAAGGGCACTATGAGATAGAAGCCAACCTCCTCGGCTATCAACCTATGTCGAAACAGGTTAAGGCATCAGCCGACTCAAGGCTCGACTTCTCGCTAACAGAGGACATGATCAACCTGCAAGCCGTGACTGTGACAGGCACGCGAACCCCGAAACTGCTCGAAAACACGCCCGTGGTGACGCAAATCATCACCGCAGCCGACATAGCCAAAATTGATGCTACTAATATTAAGGACGTGCTGCTGACGGAGCTTCCGGGACTGGAGTTCACACTCTCAATGAACCAACAAGTGTCGCTCAATATGCAAGGACTTGGCGGTATGGCTATTCTCTTCCTCGTCGACGGTGAGCGCATGGCAGGCGAGACTCTCGACAACATCGACTTCCAGCGCATATCAACAGACAACATCGAGCGCATAGAGATTGTCAAGGGTGCGGCCTCGGCCTTGTACGGTTCCAACTCCGTGGGCGCAGTGATAAACATTATCACCAAGAAGGCCACAGAACCGTGGTCGCTAAACCTCAACACGCATTTTGGCTCGAAATACAACGAGCAGCGACACGGCGGAGCCTTGGGACTGCGCTCGGGCAAATGGAACTCGCTGACCAACGTGCAGACTGACGGCACCCACACTCACACGCTAAACGGCAAGCAGAACGGTGACCAGATGACTGTGTACGGCAACCGCCAGTGGAATTTTAAGGAGAAACTGGCATACCAGTTCAACGACCACACGTCGCTCACTGGACGTGTCGGCTACTACTTCCACGAGCGCAACTCGTCGGCAATAGCCAACGACCGCGCACGCGACTTCAGCGGCGGTATGCGTTTCCTTTCCACGCTCAGCGGTAAGAATCAGCTCGACATTGCCTACTCGTTTGACCGCTACGACAAGAGCGACTACTACAAAGAGATAAAGAAAGACTTCATAGACTACAAGAACGTGCAGAACTCCTTGCGCGCACTCTATACCCACCACCTTCTTGACGATTTGGCATTGACTGTGGGTGGTGACGCGATGATAGACTACCTGATGACCTACCAGTTCGCCGACGACGGCAACCGCAAGCAGTATACTGCCGATGTCTTTGCTCAGGCCGATTGGGCGCTGTCGAAGAACTGGAACATCATTGCCGGAGCGCGTGCCGACTACTTCTCGAAGACGGGATGGAAGGTCACGCCGAAGGTTGCCGCCATGTATCGCACGGGACATCTCAACATACGCGCCTCCTACTCAGGCGGATTCCGTGCGCCAACGTTGAAGGAGATGTACATGGACTTCAACATGGCAAACGTGTTCAACATCTATGGCAACCCGAAACTTGGTGCGGAGAACTCCCATTCGTTTGCCCTCTCTGGTGAGTATGCCAAGAGCCGTTACTCGTTCACAGCCACAGGCTACTACAACATAGTCAACAACGAGATAACGACCATTTGGGACAAGAGCCTTGAAAACGGCAAGGGCGCGATGGTCTACCAGAACATCAATGGGCGCAACCTGCTCGGCGTGGACGTGTCGCTCATGGCTCGCTACCCGTGTGGAGTCGGTGGTAAGCTGAGCTATTCTTATTTTCATGAGTACACACGTGGCGGCAAACCAAACACGTCTGACACGCGTCCTCACTCCCTCACGGTACGCCTCGACTATCACAAGACGCTGCGCAACTATGAGATTGATGCCGCCATGACGGGCCGTTATCTCTCCTCCGCACACTATCATGAATTAGAGTCGGGACAGTACGACACCTATGTTGAGGCTTCATCGCCTGCCTATTCAATATGGAAGTTCACGCTCACGCAACGCTTCTGCCAGGCTTGGCGACTGATACTGTCGGTTGACAACATCTTCAACTACCGTCCTCATAAGTATGCCTACAACTCACCTTTGAATGGCGGCACGTCGTTCTCCGTTGGCGCGTCGGTGGATGTGGAACGGATTTTCAAAAAGAAGTAAACCGTAAGCCAATAAATAAGCAACTATAACAAAACAGATGAAATTAAAAAAGATTATACAAAAACTCAAATCCGTGCGCTGGACACGTCGTCGTGTCCTCAAGGCCATTTGTTGCCTTATACTGCTGTTCGTCCTTGTAGAGTTCTATTCCATCTGGCTCAGCCGTACGAAGATAGCTTTTGTCAACTTCCAGCCAATATCGCTGCAAGGGTTCTCGCAGGCCAACGATAACCCGATGATTTCACTATCTGACGTATCTACCAAAGATATAAAAAAGCTTAGGCATTACGACATAGTGTTCGTCAACGGCATGGGTCTCAACATCACTGTCGAACAGCGCGACTATATCAAGAAGCTCGCTGAGGGCGGAAAGCCCGTCTACACGACAATGGCGACAAATCCCGATAACAACATATCCAACCTCACCACTTCGGAACTCGTCATGGTGCAGGAATACATGATGTATGGCGGCAAGAAGAACTACCGCTCGCTGTTGTCGTTCATTCGCCACAACATCGACGGAAAGATTATCTTCACTGGCAACGCCTTGAAACCACAGAGCAAGCCCAACGACTATCTGTATTATCCTTCCGGGAATGGCTCGGACGACGAGTACGAGTTTCTCACGGTGAATGATTATGAGCAGTTCATGCGCACGCATGGACTGTGGCACAACGGGGCGCAGAAGATTATCGTTACAGGTCAGATTACCGACCCGTCAGACCTTATTCTCGCCCTCGCCAAGACTGGCAAGTACAACGTCTATCCCGTGGCATCCATGACACGCTTGTTGGACTATGCGCGGCAGATACGCCCAGCCGCCATCATCAACCTTGCCCACGGACGCTTAGGCGACGACATGGTAGCGTGGCTGAAGCAGACCAATACGCTACTTTTCGACCCTCTGACCATCAACGACCTCAAGGAGAACTGGGAAGCCGACAAGCTTGGCATGGCGGGCGGATTCATGTCGCAGAGCGTAGTAATGCCTGAGATTGACGGCGCAATACGCACTTCGGCTCTCTTCGCACAGCGCAAAGACAAGAACGGGCTCTTGCAGCCTTACGCCATACCAGAACGTTTACACACGTTTATGCAGACCCTCGACCACTATATTAGTCTGCGCACAAAGCCAAATTCCCGGAAGCGTGTGGCTTTGGTCTATTTCAAGGGTCCTGGCCAGGCTTCGCTCGTGGCGAGTGGGATGGATGTGGTGCCATCGCTCTACAACGTGCTCTCGCGGTTGAAAGCTGAGGGCTATAATTTATCAGGTCTTCCTGCCACGGTCTCGGAGTTTGCTCAACAGATAAAGCTGCGCGGAATGCTCTTCAACTCGTTCGCCGCCGGTGACGCCGAGAAGTTCATGAGGACTGGACACCCCCAACTTGTGACAAAGAAACAATATGACGCATGGGCTGCACAGTCACTGCGCAAGGAAAAGGTAGCCGAGGTTGACAAGGCGTTTGGTAAGTTCCCTGGCGATGACAACTTGTTGAAGACTGCCGATGGTCGACTCGCCTTCGCTTGTCTTCGCTACGGCAACGTGGTGTTGCTGCCTCAGCCGATGGCTGGTGAGGGTAAGGACGAATTCAAGATAGTGCATGGCACCGACAAATGCCCGCCCCATTCCTATATCGCTCCTTACCTTTGGATTCAGCATGGTTTCAAGGCTGACGCTCTGATTCATTTCGGAACGCACGGCTCACTGGAGTTTACTCCGCGCAAGCAGGTGGCTCTTTCCAACGAGGACTGGCCCGACCGTCTTGTCGGCTCGCTGCCACATTTTTATATATACACCATCGACAACGTGGGTGAAGCCATGATTGCCAAGCGCCGCTCCTACGCCGACATCATAAGCTATTTAACCCCACCGTTCCACGAGAGCGGACTGCGCGACACCTACAAGCAGCTGTCAGACAAGATACGCTTATTTGACGCTAACAAGGGTGACAAACAGCAGCTGCGCAAGGACATAAAGTCACTGGCGGTTAAACTCGACCTCTGTAAGGATCTGCATCTTGACACCAACATCTCAAAGCCTCTCACCGACGAAGAGGTGACACAGATAGAGAACTACGCTGAGGAGATAACCAACGAGAAGGTGACTGGCACCCCCTACACCATGGGCGTGTCATACGCCAATGAGGATATACGCACGTCGGTTTACGCAATGACCACAGATCCTATAGCCTATTGCCGTTATAACCTCGACCGCATGCGTGGGCGCGTAGGCAAGCTCGGGAAGGCTGCGTTCGACGACCGTTACCTATCGGCTGCCAAGCAGACCGTGGCAAGTCTCTACGGAAACCAAACGGGAGTGACTGACCAGATGATTTGCAATATAGCTGGTATCACCGAGGCTGAACTGCAGAAGTCGCGTGAGGTGATGGAATGGAAGAACGCCCCGAAGGGTATGCTCGCCATGATGATGGCAATGTCGAAGAAGCAGAAGGACGCCAAGAAAGCTGGCAAGGGCAGCATGGCCGATATGATGGGCAAGATGGCCAAGGCCAGCAACGAGGTGCCTGAGGCCAAGAACAACCCCATAGCCAAGTTCATGCGCTACCAAATGAGAAAAATGCTCGCTAAGGGCGACCCCTCGCAGATGATTGAGGTGGCACGCAAGATGGGTGCGTCGGAAGCTGCATTGAAGAAGATGAGTGCTGCCATGGCCAAGAAAAAATCTGGCGGCATGGGCATGATGGGCGGTTCGTCTAAGCCTAAGTACAACCGTAAGGATGTGGAAATGGCAGAGGCCATCAGTCAAGTGGAGACGGCTCTGAAGAATGTGGCTGTCTATCGCCAAATGCTTCATGACAGTCCGCTGGCTGAGCTTGTGTCTATTAGCAACGCCCTTAATGGCGGGTACACTGCCCCATCGCCAGGCGGTGACCCGATAGTAAACCCCAACACCCTGCCTACAGGACGCAACCTCTTTGCCATCAACGCAGAGGAGACTCCTACGGAGGACGCGTGGGAGAAAGGCGTGGCACTTGCCAAGTCAACCATTTCCGACTATCAGAAAGCACACAAGGGCGAGTGTCCGCGCAAGGTGAGCTACACGCTGTGGTCGGGCGAGTTTATCCAAACGGGCGGCGCGACAATAGCGCAGGTGCTCTACATGCTCGGCGTTGAACCGGTGCGCGACCGCTATGGACGCGTCAACGATTTGAAACTCATTCCATCGAAGGAACTTAGCCGTCCGCGCATCGACGTGGTGGTGCAGACATCGGGTCAGCTGCGCGACCTCGCCGCCTCACGCCTGTTCCTCATCAATCGTGCCGTGCAGATGGCTGCCGCCGCCAAGGACGATAAGTACGGCAACATGGTGAAGGACGGCGTGGACGAGTCGGAGCGTTACCTTATCGACAAGGGCGTGCCGCCAGCTGAGGCGCGCGAGATTTCAAAGTACCGTGTGTTCGGCGGTGTGCAGGGTGGCTACGGCACCGGCATACAGACAATGGTCGAGAAGGGCGACGCTTGGGACAACGACAAGCAGATTGCCGACCAATACATAAAGAACATGGGTGCCTTCTACGGAGACCAAGAGCATTGGGAGGCTTATGCCGACGATGCTTTCAGTGCCGCACTGACTCGCACCGACGTGGTTATGCAGCCACGACAGAACAACACGTGGGGCGCGTTGAGCCTCGACCACGTGTATGAGTTCATGGGCGGCATGAACCTCGCCGTGCGTCAGGTGACAGGCAAGGATCCTGAGGCTTACTTTGCCGACTACCGCAACCGCAACGACTACCGCGTGCAGGACTCCAAGGAGGCTATAGCGGTGGAGGCGCGCACCAAGCTGTTCAATGAGAAGTATGTGAAGGAGTCGCTCAAAGGCGGTGCCACATCTACCGACGCTCTTGCCGAGATGGTGCGCAACACTTACGGATGGAACGTGATGAAGCCTAAGGCCATCAGCAAGGATATGTGGAACGAGATTTACGATGTCTATGTCAAAGACAAGTACAAACTCGGCGTTCACGAGAAGATGGGCAACACAAATCCAACTGCAATGCAGGAGATTACCGCTACCATGATGGAAACGGCGCGCAAGGGATACTGGAAGGCTTCGCCTGAGCAGCTCAAGGAGATTGCCAAGGTTCATACGGAATTCACGAAGAAATATGGTGCAAGCGGCTCATCGTTCGAGGGCGGCAACCAGAAGTTACAAGACTTCATCGCAAATAAGGCCGATATCGCCGACGCACAAGTTTATCGCCAGGACATGAAGGCACAGCGGCAGACCGTTGCCGACCAGAACGCGAAAGGCATGGTGATGAAGAGGCAGACCGTGCAGAACGGGGAGCGGATGGAGAAGACGGGCTTCAATGGACTTTATGTCGTGGGCATTGTCCTCGTGGTGTTCATCGTCCTTGCCATCGTCATCCGCAACAAACGCAAGAAACTGTAACGCTTTATGGAAATACTGATTTATGCATTGATGGTCTTCATCCTGCTGAGCTGCGCGTTCAAGCTCAGCCAGTGGGGATGGACTGCACGGATAGTGTTCAGCGTATTGCTTGCCGTCTTCGTGGTGTGGAGTGAGCAGTACGCCGTGCTGCAGTCGAAGACGCAACTGGCCGACTATTTAGGCAACGTCACGGCGTTGCAAAACATGGCGGTCATCGTGACCATCGACTCTGTGTTTTGCTTCGGCTTCGCCTTCTGCTACTTTCAGGACATGTACGCCACGGGGCAAAAGCCGACGTGGTGGCTCACGATCTTGAAGTGGTATCCCTCGCTGTTGATATTTCCCGTCACGTTCTACGCCTTCACGCAGACGTTGTTCGTGGCCGTGGGTGTCGACTTCGCCATGACGACATGGGCGTTTGCCGCGGTCTGCCTCATCGGACTTCCGCTCATTGCCGAAGGTTGCAAGTGGCTCGTGCCCGAACGAGACGGTTGCGTGGAGATGCACCTCCTTTCAGGTTGCTTCGTATGCGTGCTCGGACTCATTTCTACTGAAAGCGGCAAGATGGTATATAAAGTGCAGGAGACAAAGAACGACTGGCACATGATTGCCATGGCGGTAGGAGTGTTTGCCGTGCTGTTCGCACTTGGCATCATAATAGATAGAATAAAATACAGACTAAAACGATAACAAACAAAAACAATGGAAATAATTTCAAAAGCCCTGTTCGGCATTGCCAACTCTTTGCTCATACCGGATGTCATACTTCTTATCGTGTTTTTCTTCCGTGCCCTCATCCTCGTGGGTGGCACTTACAACAACTTCATGGTCAGGCGCAAGAACTCACGCGTGTTCGACGAAAAGATAAAGTCATTGACCCCTAATGGCCTTGCCGAGCTGAAGGCTCTGTTGCCAGAGAAGAACAACTCGGCGTTCACGCAGTATCTCTCCGACATCCTCAACAACAACGACTCGGAGGACTATTCCGACTATATCCTTACTCGCTACGAGACCGAGGTGCAGAAAGACGTAAACCTTTCCCGGCTGCTTACGAAGCTTGGCCCTGTGCTTGGTCTCGTTGGAACCCTTATCTCCATGTCGCCAGCCCTCGTCGGACTGTCAACAGGCGATATCTCTGGCATGGCCTATAACATGCAGGTGGTGTTTGCGTCGACCGTAGTTGGTCTCGTCATCAGTGCCGTGGGTCTAGCCACCTGCCAGTTGAAGCAGCGTTGGTATGCCAAGGACGTTAACAACCTCGACCGTGTATGCCGTGTGATAAACAGTGTGGAAAAGTCGAATGCTAACACCCAGAGCAAGGAGGCACGCGCATGAGCAGACGCAGACGCAGAGTAGGATTCCTCGGCGAGGACGACGGCGACCCATTGAGCGTTGTCGTCAACCTCTTCGACGTGGCGATGGTGTTCGCCGTGTCGCTCATGGTGGCGATGGTCATGCACATGAACATGACCGAAGTGTTCGGCAAAGAGGACTACACGATAGTGAAGAACCCTGGCAAGGACAACATGGAGATTATCACCAAGGAAGGCAAGCAAATAAACACCTACAAGGCATCGGGCGAGAGTGCCAATGGCAAAGGCAAGCAGGGCAAACGTCTCGGTACAGCCTACCAGTTGGAGAACGGCCAGATAATATACGTGCCTGAATAAGAACTTGCGCTCAAATCTCGATTTTAATTTTCTGAGATTTGAATGAGTATTGACAATTATTGCTGTCCGCTAATATTTTTTTAAGTATAAAAAAATAGGGCTGGATTCCTTGCTTGGAATTCAGCCCTTTTACACCGCAAAAAAAGGCTCTTTTATTCAGAAAGTCTGCATAAATATGGAAAAGGTACATTGGGGAAGTAAATAACAGAAAAATGTAGCACCATAAACTACCTAATATGATTCCTATGACAAAGGAAATGATTTGCAATCACATCCTTCAAGGGAATAGCTTCAGCCGTACCTTTTTTCAAGTCTCTCATTTGCAAAAAAGGTTGCTAAACTGAAAAACAGGAGAAAAGTCCTAAACTAACTTTTTCTCCTGTTTAATGGCAAGGAAGTTTTTCCTTCTTGCCGTTTTATTTAATCGTCAGTACTATGTTCAACGTCTGTTGGTCAAACCTTGCTTGCTTGAGCTTATCGGTGAGATGATGTTGGAACCGAAGCAGCGGTTCGTGTCCGTCAGTGCTCTTGTGGCTTTCTTTGCGTCGTTGTTCTTCACAGGCTTGAGGTCTATGTAAATCATGTCCTTGTTGTTTGTGCCAATCATGTACCCTTTGAAGAAATCGTTTTCCTTCAGCCAGAAGCCATGCTCTCTTGCCGAGGCATCCATGACGAAGACACTCTTGTTCTGCGTGAGATACTTGATGTATATGTCACCGGTTTTCTCATCGATATACCAATTGAATTTCAATGGAGAGTTCTGCTCGTCTACCTCGCCCTTGCTGTTGAGCGTGTAGTCAATCTCCGTGCCCGTGCCTTTTATGGCGTTGCTACTGTTTCTCACGAAGGTAATGTTGGCGTAGAAGCTGCTCTGCTCTCCCGTGTCGCCGTTGGTGTAGACCATCTTGCCGTCCCACTCGCCTTGCAGCACTTCTGCCTCGTCGTATACCGAACTGCCATTGTTGTCGTTGCCGCCTTGGTCGTAATAGTTGTCGTTCCATCCCCAATTGCCGTTGTTGTAGTCGTACCACCACGGATCATTGTCGCCGTACCAATTCCAAGGATCTTCATCACAGCTTGTGAAAAGTGTCGGGACAGCCATTATTATCGCGGCTGCCATAAGGATAAAGTTCTTTTTCATAGCGTTATTCTTTTTATGTTTTTCTGGTTGCAAAGATATGCATAATCAATGTATCTCATGGTATCTTTTTCCTATTGCTTTAGGGAAAATCCCTAAAAATAATTTACCTATTAAGTATATGTGGCATTTTTTTTGTAAGTTTGCAACCACAAATATAAACAAGAAAAAACGAAACAAAGAAAATGAGAACCGTTTATGAATTCTCCGTGAAGGATCGCAAAGGTAAGGATGTCTCGCTGCGCGAGTACTCCAACGAGGTGTTGCTTATAGTAAACACAGCCACTAAATGCGGGTTCACACCACAATATGAGGAACTGGAGAAACTGTATGAGAAATACCACGCTCAAGGCTTTGAGATTCTTGACTTCCCATGCAATCAGTTCGCACAACAGGCCCCTGGCACGGATGAGAGCATCCATGAGTTTTGCAAACTTACCTATGGCACGGAATTTCCACAGTTCAAGAAGATAAAGGTAAATGGCAACGATGCCGACCCACTATATAAGTTCCTCAAAGAGCAGAAAGGCTTTGCAGGCTGGGACGAGACACATCCTATCTACCCCATTCTTGACAAGATGCTTTCGGAGGCCGATCCTGACTATAAGGAGAAGGTAGACATCAAGTGGAACTTCACCAAGTTCCTTGTCAACAAGAAAGGCCAAGTGGTGAAACGCTACGAGCCTACAGAGAAGATAGAACATATCGTGAGCGACATTGAGGAACTGCTGAAATAACTTTTACCCCCTTACATTATGGAAAGAACAAAATGCCTTATCATAGGCAGTGGCCCTGCAGGTTACACTGCTGCCATTTATGCAGGCCGCGCTAATCTGAACCCTGTGGAATATACTGGTTTGCAAGTGGGTGGTCAGCTCACTCAGACCACTATCGTGGAAAACTTTCCTGGTTATCCTGATGGCGTTGATGCCAACCAGATGATGATGGAGTTTCGTCAGCAGGCGGAGCGGTTTGGCGTTGATATACGCGATGGCATAGTCACGGATGTAGACTTCGCCAAGAAGCCTTATGTGGTGACGGTCGACAACGGCACCACCATAGAGGCCGACACGATAATCGTGGCAACAGGAGCTTCTGCTAAATACCTTGGATTGGCCGACGAGACGAAATACAATGGGCAAGGTGTTTCCGCCTGTGCCACGTGCGACGGATTCTTTTACCGCAAGAAGGTTGTGGCCGTAGTGGGCGGAGGCGATACCGCGTGCGAGGAGGCCAACTATCTTGCACAATTAGCAAGCAAGGTCTACATGATTGTGCGCAAGCCTTATCTTCGTGCTTCTGATATCATGAAGCGCCGTGTGGAAGACAATGCGAAGATAGAGATTCTCTATGAAACCAATACCCTTGGCCTGTATGGAGAGAATGGGGTAGAGGGTGCCCACCTTGTTTGGAGAAAAGGCGAGGCCGACGAGAAGAAATACGACTTGCCTATCGATGGCTTCTTCCTTGCCATTGGCCACAAACCCAATACCGACATCTTCCGTGGCAAGCTCGACCTGGACAGCGTTGGCTATATCAAGACGCAAGGCGACACGCCATGCACGAGCGTGGAGGGAGTGTTTGCCGCCGGCGATTGCGCTGACCCAAATTACCGTCAGGCCATAGTCGCCGCCGGCAGCGGTTGCAAGGCGGCAATGGAGGCGGAACGTTATTTGTCGAAGTAAGGAAACTGCATATTCGTTTTATTAAAGAAGCCCATTGGCAGAACCGATCTAATTCTACCAATGGGCTTGTTGTTTGTTGCAATGGAGATCTTATAGGATTTGTATCTTTTCAATAGGAATCCCCGTGACATTGGCTATCTGATCGATGTTAAGACCAATAGCTTTCATTTTTTTAGCAATTTCTAATGAGCATTCCTCTCTGCCTTTTTCCATTCCTTTTTCCATTCCTTTCTCCATTCCTTTCTCCATTCCTTTTTCCATTCCTTTCTCCATTCCCATGTCTAGGCCTTCCTGATATCCTTCATCGCGGCTAGTGTCAAAGAGGCTCTTCATGTGTCTCACGCTTTCCATGTGGCGGTAGTAAGCCTGCTTGTCGGAGGCAGAGAGGGAATCAACACGTAGGCATTCACGTGCTTCTGCGAGTCCAGCGGCTGTTGCTTTGGCGCTTATAGTGCCAGTCTTGAGAAACTCTATCCATTCGTCAAGTGGTGTCTTGGCTACTTTGTCAAAGTCGTTCACGCGTAGTACGTAATATTCGGGGAAAACGTCTGCCGCACTTTTTCTTTTCAAAATGTCACGCTCCTTACTGCCGAAAACCCTTTCGTTTTGCCTTACAGAAAGTTTCAGCTCGTCGTGTGGTTCGTGTATTCCGCGAAACTCCGTCCTGCCGTGGTAAACATAGTCTTTGCCCTGTCCGAGTTCGAAGTAGACGATGTTTATGGAGTATACTTTGCGCACCTTGTCGTATGGGTTGCCAAGTCCAATATATTCTGTTATTGCCTTGGACACACCGTACAGCATGCGATGAAAATAGGTGAGCTCGCGGCTGTTCTGAACCTCGATGATGCAAAGCTCACCGTCTTCGCTCTCTGCAAGAATGTCCACCCGGTTGTATTTGTCTTCTTCGTCCTCTTGGTTGCTTTCACTTTCAAGAAATTTGTCGATCTTGAATTTCTTGCCAATGAGCGACGACAGAAACCCTTCCAACACTGCGTGGTTAGCCTTGTTGCGTAACAGACGCTTCATTGCCCAGTCAAACCTTATGTAGTTTTCTCCGCTTTGTGTCATGGCGATTTATTTGTTCTTATTCTGAGATGGTTGTATATCTGTTAGGCACAAAGTTAAACATAAAAACTGAAAACGGCAACATATGTTGCCAAAATGCGTATAAATATATTTTATGTAAACTTATTCGAACAAACGCTATTATTTTAACCAACAATAACAGACATCGTCGCTCGAAGGCCAGTCAATCCATATGCAAAGATAATGTCTGTTGGATGCAGCGTAAAAATATTTAGAATAAAATGTAAGATGTGGCGCTTTATTGATAGCCTTGCTTCAGTTCGAGAGTCTTGTTTGTTCGTGTAAGTGAAACCGTGTATTGGGAAGCGGGAAGCAATGCAACTCCTTTTTTTTAACACCGTTGAAATGAATATTTCTAGTTACATTACAATGGTTTGGATATTTTTAGGTAATTTTGCATCGTATTTTAGGTATAATGAGTTTTCGCTTCCAAATAAGTATTAGTTTTTTTAATTTTTTTCATCTTATGCAGAAAAGACTGCTTTTCCTGTTCATGCTGTTGGTGGGTTTCACAACGGCAATGATGGCGCAGATCACGACTTCCGGCATGAGTGGTAAGATTACCGCTGATGATGAGGATGTTATCGGAGCCACAATTGAGGTCGTGCACGTGCCTTCAGGCACTAAGTATCAGGCCGTGACCAACGCTAAGGGCATATATGCCATCAATGGTATGCGTCCTGGTGGACCATACAGTGTGAAGGTCAGCTACATTGGATACCAATCCAAGAGCTTCAACGACGTGAAGCTTCAGCTCGGACAGACTTACAATCTTAATGTCTCGCTCAATGAGGATGCTCAGCAGCTTGGCGAGGTTGTCGTGAGTGCAAAGGCTACAAAGTTCACTACAGAGAAGACAGGTGCATCTACCAACATCGACAACCAGATGTTGCAGAACATGCCTTCCGTGAGCCGTAGCATTACCGACTACACACGCCTCTCTCCTTATGGCGGCAACGGAATGAGCTTTGCTGGAACCGACGGACGTACAGCCAACTTCACAGTCGACGGTGCCGATTTCAACAACAACTTCGGCCTTAGCTCCAACCTCCCTGGCGGTGGCAATCCTATCTCTATCGATGCCATTCAGGAGATGCAGGTCGTTGTTTCTCCATTTGATGTTCGCCAAACCAACTTCGTTGGCGGTGGCGTTAACGCTATCACAAAGTCGGGTACCAACACTTTCCGTGGCACGGCATATGTTTATCACCAAAACGAACAGATGCGTGGCGATGCCGTGGATGGCGAGCAGATATCCGGTGCGAGAGAGAAAGACCGCACCACAACTTGGGGTATGACTCTCGGTGGCCCGATCGTCAAGGACAAGCTCTTCTTCTTTGTCAATGGCGAGATTAAGCTGATCCCTACAATAGCCAATCGTTGGCGTGGATCGGAAGACGGAAAGGCTGACGCTGACAATTATCTCTCACGCACTACACTTGCTGACCTTGAGACTGTTTCCAACTATGTTAAAAACAAGTATGGATACGACACGGGTTCTTGGACAAGCTTCCCTGCCGACAAGAAAAACTACAAGTTCCTGGCACGCTTAGATTGGAACATCACCAATGCGCATCGCCTCTCTTTGCGCTACAACTACACCAAGAACCAGAACTGGTTGGCTCCAAATTCATCTTCTATGGATGGTGGCACGCGTTCGGCTTACGGACGCACATCGCAGATGGCTATGGCTTATGCCAACACCATGTATTCACAGGACAACAACGTTAGCTCTTTCTCATTTGACCTCAACAGCCGTTTCTCAAACGACTTGAGCAACCAGCTCCTCGTCACTTATTCTAAGCTCGACGATGTTCGCGGCACAAACTCTTCGGAGTTCCCCTTCATTGACATTCTTGATGGCAACGGCACCAACTATATTTCTCTTGGTGAGGAGCTTTTCACCTACAACAACGCCGTGCACAACACCGTGTGGAATGCAAAGGACGACGTGACATGGTATCTCGGCTCTCACAAGCTCCTCGGTGGTATTAGCTTCGAGCACCAGATGGCAGACAACTCTTACATGCGCAATGGTACTGGCTATTACCGTTACAACACTCTCGACGACTTCCTCAATGGTGGTACTCCCGAGATTGTGGCTTTGACCTATGGTTACAATGGTGAGCAGAATCCTACGGCACGTGTGCAATATAGCAAGGTCGGCATCTATCTTCAGGATGAGTGGCAGGCAACAAACAACCTTAAGCTTACCTACGGCTTGCGTCTCGATGACCTCTTCTTCAACAATGGCGACTTGATGACCAACAACGCCATTTATGACCTCGATTATGACGGACGTCATATCGACACAGGCAAGTGGCCTTCATCTAAGGTGATTTTCTCACCCCGCGTTGGTTTCACTTGGGACATAATGGGCGACCAAAGCTTGAAGTTGCGTGGTGGTACGGGTCTCTTCTCAGGCCGTTTGCCTCTCGTGTTCTTCACCAATATGCCAACAAACTCAGGTATGGTTCAGTATCAGGCTGTGGTTAATTCTTCTACTACAATCGGTACCGTCAAGGACAACCAGTTTGTGCCCAAGAAAGGCTATGAAAACTATGTGGGTAAGTATACTGTCGATGCCAAGGGCAACGCTCATGTCGACATGACACAGTTCAACGGTGGCCTCGTCAATGAGAATGGACAGGCTAGTCGTCAGGCCCTGCTCAACAAGCTGGCAAACCTTGGCTATCCCACGACAATTTCTCCTGACAAAGGCGCCCTGCCTTCTTCAATCTCTTCTGTAGACCCCAACTTCCACATGCCTGAGGTATGGAAGACTTCTCTCGCTATAGACTATGTGGTGCCGGTAAGCTTCCCATTAACACTCACAGCCGAGGGCATCTTCAACAAGACTGTTTATGGCACGGTGCTTAACGACTGGGCTGTGCCAGACGTGAAGGGCTTCGCACGCTTCAATGGCGCTGATAGCCGTCATATCTACCCGAGCGGCTACCTCACAAACATTCATGCTTATGTCTTGGAGAACACCCACAAGGGTTACGGTTGGACTTTCAACGTCTCTGCTACGGCAAAGCCTTGGGAGTGGATGGATCTCTATGCCAGCTACACACACACCGCAAGCAAGGAGTTGACTGGTATGCCAGGTTCTAACGCCTCTTCTGTGCTCAACTACATGGCTACGGTCGATGGACCTACGGCTGTCAAGCTGCACAACTCTGAGTATGTGGAGCCAGACCGCGTGGTAGCATCAATGAACCTCCACGACAAGTGCGGAAACCACTACAGCCTTATCTATGAGGCATGGCGTGGAACATACAACTATAGCTTCATGACCCAGAACGACATGAACGGTGATGGCTACAACTATGACGCAATCTACATTCCTCGCGACAACGAGGTCGGTGTAGGCACAGGCGACTTCCGCTTCAAGACACAAGACGACATGGATCGCTTCATGGCATTCTTGCACAACAACAGCTATCTTAAGAAGCATCAGGGCGAGTACGCTGAGTCGTACAGCTACTATTCTCCTTGGGTGCACCGCGTAGACTTCAGCTACAAGCACGACTTCAAGCTCAACGTAGGCAATACAAAGCACACTTTGCAGCTGAGTCTCGACGTGAAGAACGTTCTCAACTTGTTCAACTCAAAGTGGGGCGTTGCCAAGTATCTTAACCCATCACTTGGCTCGGATGGCGCTCGCGTGCTGAAGTATGAGGGCGTTGACGCTCAGGGCTATGCCACATTCTCTACTCCTTCGGCAGTTGACGGCAATACCAAGAGCTGGACTTACTACCATGCCATTGGCCAGTGCTGGTATGCTTCAATAGGTTTGAAATACTACTTTAACTAATCAGAAATCATGAAGATTAAACATATTTTCGCCATTGCCGTTGCGACGCTCGCTATCGCGAGTTGCTCCAACGAGTATGAGGTAGACAACCTCAATGGCTTGACAGTGAGCTCCTCTTACGTGTCTCTGCCTGTGGCTGGAGGATCCAACACGGTTACCATCAACTCCAGTGATGCTTGGACGCTTGATACCATAGGTTCTGCCATCAAGGGCAAGTCGTGGCTTGAGTTCTCTTCTCTCAGCGGCAACGCCGGAGAGAGCACGCTGACCATTAAGGCTGATGCAAACGAGGGTGGACGCTCTACCGAGATAAAGCTCGTTAGCGGCAATCAGGTTCAGCGCATCAATATAATTCAGGGACTTCCAGTGGCAACTCTCGCCACTTGCGAAGAGGTGATAGCAGGACCCGATGCCAAGACTTACATGGTGACAGGTACCGTGACAGCCATCGCCAATACCACTTACGGCAACTTCTATCTTGCCGACAACACTGGTCAGGTTTACATCTATGGTACGCTCGACAGCAATGGCAACGAGAAGAATTTCTCAAGCCTTGGCATTGAAGTGGGCGACGAGGTGACAGTGTCTGGTCCTAAGACAACCTATGGTTCTACTGTGGAGCTTGTCAATGTAACCGTAAGTAAGATTACGAAGTCGCTCGTCAAGGTAGACTCTGTTTATGTTGGTGGACAGGAGTCAAGCACCTTGCCTGTTGAAGGTGGCGAGGCCACAGCCTATGTCACATGCAAGGGCGGCGGTCTTACCGTGTCAATACCAGAGGACGCTAAGTCTTGGCTTTCTATGTCTGCATTGAACCAGAGCGGACAGAGTGCCGTTATCACTTTCAAGGCTACGAAAAATGAAGGAGGTGCACGTTCTGCAACGGTTAGCTTCACTTCAGGCAAGTCTACAGTAACGTCAACAATCACGCAGGAAGGTTCAATCAGGGAGGTAAGCCTTGGCGAGTTCAAGTCAGCCGCTGAGGATCAGAGCCAGTATCGCATTACCGCTCTCGTTTCAAAGGTGGATGCCAAGGGCAACTTCTGGATACAGGATTACTCTGACCTCTCTGGCGAGGTTGAGGCTTACAAGCCTTCTGGCAAAACTGATGGCATAAAGGTTGGTGACATTGTGACAGTAGTTGGCACTCGCAGTTCCTACAAGGGCGTCGCACAGATTGGCAGCCCAGTGGTTGAGGCTGTTCAAAGTGTCAAGGCGGTAAGCCTTGGAGAGTTCGACAGCCAGGCAGACGGTACAATGGTTATCATAAAGGGTAAGGTTAGCGAAGTGAAGAACGAGAAGTATGGCAACTTCTACCTTGAGGATGAGACTGGTAAGGTTTATGTCTACGGTCTCTATGGCTATGGCGCTCCTTCGGGCACAGATCGCCAGAACTTCATGGCAACTAATGGCATTGCCGCGGGCTCGATCATCACTATTGTCGGTCCTAAGACAACCTACAATGGCACCATTGAGCTGAATGGTGGCTACTTCGTGTCGGCAGAGTAATAGAATCAATAATCCAAACCGAATAATAAAAGGTGTACAATCCCTTATATTATTCGGTTTGCCCAATCATTGAAACTTTAAAGATGATGTGCAGTGTGTCCCACTGCACATCATTTTTAATTGGCGAGCTCACGACAACGACGCATAATTTTTATTCAGAACAGGCGGTTTTTCAAATAATCGTTGTAACTTTGCCTCGTTCTTTTGACAACAAACACAACGCGATATGAAACACAGATTATTACTCGCTCTCGTTGCCCTCACTGTGACAACGAGCCTTTGCGCACAAGCTACACGCAACGTCATTTATCGCTGTACACGCGGTACACTCAACTACACTCAGCCTACAGAACAAAAGGAAACTGTCGGCAAAACTGTCGGCAAGATTTTCGGCAGCGTACTTCAAGCTGCTGCTGGCACGGCGTCGAGCAAGACCCATCATCCCGAATATGAGGAGGCTGTCAAGGAGGCAATCCTCGGCGGCATTGGCAGTGCTCGTCGTGTACGCGTAACCGACGGTCTCTCTGTAGATGACCTTGCGGAAGGTGAAGACGCTATGTACTGCGATGCTAACATCTCATCGATATCTTGTACCACACGAGTTAACACATGGACTGACAAGGAAAATAAACGCCATGAGAGCACCGAATACTGCGGTAACATCGTGGGCACGGTCAACCTCAAGAACATACGCAACGGAAACATCGTTCTCACCATAACGGTCAACTCAAGCTCTTGGGCAGGCGGATGGTGTGATACAGAGGATGATGCTCTTGGCTATGCCGTCAACAGCATGAAGAAATTCCTGCGTGGCGCAGTAAACGATGCTTTCCCTCTCTACGCTTCTATCGTAGAAGGCAAACGCGCCACAGACAAGAAAGCCAAAGAGGTTTACATCGACCTCGGTGAGCAATGGGGATGCTATAAAGGACAACACTTTGATGTTTATACTGTCAAGACTGTAGCAGGCAAGGAAGCCAAGAAGCGTATTGGGCAGCTCAGGATCAGCGAGACCATGGGCGACGAAATTAGCGCATGCAAGGTGCAAAGCGGTGGCGCGGACATCAAGGCTGCTATCGAATCGGGCGAAACCCTCCTTATCACAAGCAAAGATTAAGTGCATGTAAAGACACAAGCTATTTAGCATAAAAAAACGATGCGCGGTGAGAATCACTGCGCATCGTTTTTTTATGCTATATTGGCGACATGTGCCAAGGTTGGGTAAACGTGTTGCTCATCAAGGTGAAGCCATGCGTTCTCAAAGACATCATTTACCAAGTCGTGGTAATCGTCATCGTCGGCCACAAATCTCTTGGTGTAGATGAAGAGCAGTGTGTAATATTTTTTAAATGTATCACTGAATACTTCTTGATGGGTCATCCTTTATTTATTTTATTTGTTTGCAAAATTACTAAAATAATCTTACAGAATGGAAGGAAATGGCAATGTAAACCAACGTTTTTGAAGAAAAACGATAAAAAATCTCGAATGAAGTGTAACCGTTTTAAGCCCGTTCTCGTATTTACTAATAAAAGGTTTTTTAGGTTAAATTATAAATAAGAGAGAGTTTATGAGAAAAAGCAGGTTCGTGACATTGTTGTTGGTGGCTTGGCTTGGACTGTCGAGTGTCTTTGCGCAAGCTGGCAAGATCACTATGAGCTTCAAGGACGAAAGCCTATCTTCGGCTCTGAAAAGGCTGGAAAAGGTGAGTGGCTACACAATCATGTTCACCTCTGAGGATGTGGAGGGTTACAAAGCGAATGGTTCTGTGAAGGACCAGGAGTTCGAGGCGGTCATTCAGATGCTCCTCGGTGGAAAGCCCCTTTCCTATGATAGGGAGGGAAAGTTTGTCAATGTCACCTTGCGTGACCCTAAGCGCAGTTTTGACAATGAGAAGAGAGAGTTGCATGGCGTGGTGGTGTCCTCTGAGGATGGATTGCCCATCATAGGTGCTACTGTCAGGATCATGGGAAGCAAACAGATGACCGTGACGGATGTCGAAGGTAAGTTTTCTTTCTCCCAATGGCCCCATGGAGCCAATCTCGTGGTCTCTTACGTAGGAATGCAACCCAAGAATGTGCGGGCCAAGGAGAATATCCGCATCGTGCTCCGTCCTGACAGCAGGCAGGTAGAAGAGGTGGTTGTCAATGGTACGTTTACCCGCAAGGCCAATACTTTTACGGGTGCCGTGTCAACTGTCAAGGGTACCGACTTGCAGAAGGTGGGCAACAACAATGTGCTGCAGAGCTTGAAGAATATCGACCCTTCTTTCATGCAGATAGAAAACTTGGGTGCAGGTAGCAACCCGAATGCCTTACCAGATTTCCAGATGCGTGGCTCTTCCACCATTGCCAGCGTGCAGGGCGAGTATGCCTCCAGTGCCAACCAGCCCTTGTTCATCCTGGATGGATTTGAGACAGAGCTGACCAAGATACTTGACCTTGACATGAACCAGGTGGAAAGCGTCACCATGCTGAAGGATGCAACTGCCAAGGCCATCTACGGCTCGAAGGCCGCCAATGGCGTCATCGTCATCGAGACGAAACGCCCTGAGATGGGTAAGCTGCGCATCACTTATACTGGAGGCCTTGACGTCGAGGTGCCAGACTTGAGTAGCTATGACCTATGCAATGCGGCAGAGAAGCTGCAGGTGGAGAAGATGGCGGGTTTGTTTAGCTCCGACAACGCTTTGACGCAAATCAGCCTCGACAAGACCTATGCCAACAAGTTGCGCGAGGTCTTGGCGGGCGTGGACACCGATTGGTTAAGCCAGCCAGTACGTACAGGTGTGGGACATAAGCACTCGCTCTATCTGGAGGGAGGAGAAAAGAGTTTGCAATATGGTGTCAATCTCTCTTACAATAATATAGAGGGTGCCATGAAGGGCAGCGACCGTAACACCTTCTCGGGAGGTGTTACCTTGGCTTATCGCTTGAAGAACGTCATTTTCCGCAATAAGTTGACGGTTGACTACAACAGTAGCAACAACTCTCCATATGGCAGTTTCTCTTCTTATTACAAGATGAATCCGTATAGCCGTCTCTATGATGATAACGGCAATATGGTGAAGAGCTATTCCTATGCCAACAACTCAGGTGAGGTGGGCGACTATTACAACCCCTTGTACAATACCACGTTGAACACGATAGACAACACCACTTATACGACTATTACCAACAATTTCTACCTGGAATGGCAGATTAGTCAGGCGTTCCGTATGACTGGTAAGTTTGGTATCATCCGCAAGACAACCACTGCGGATGTTTTCAAGCCTGCCAACCACACTTCTTTCGTCACAATGACCGATGTTTACCGCAAGGGTAGCTACGAACAGACAAACGGCAAGTACACGGACTTCAGCGGAGAGTTGGGCTTGCAATATTCCAAGCAGTTGGGCAAGCACCTGGTCTTCGGCAATGCCCAGTTGAGCATGGCAAACAACTCCTATTCCACCGTAGGTGTCAAGGCAGAGGGATTCCCCAATGATTTCATGGACGACATCACCTTTGCCGTGCAGTACGCTGAAAACAGCAGCCCCACTGGAACAGAGGGCATTTCACGTTCTTGCGGCGGACTGCTGAGTGTCAACTATTCGTATGACGAGCGTTATCTCTTCGACGCCAACTACCGTTTGACGGGTTCCTCAGAGACGGGAAGCCAGAACCGATGGGGCTCATTCTGGTCGGTCGGTGGAGGCTGGAACATCCACAACGAGAAATTCATCAAGGAGTTAGGATTCATCGACCGCTTGAAGCTGCGTGCCTCATTCGGCTATACGGGTAGCCAGGGATTCAGTTCTTATGATGCAATGGCTACCTTCATGTACTACAAGGACTCTTCCTACAATGGCAGCATTGGTTCTTATATCAAGGGCTTGGCCAACAGCGCCTTGCGTTGGCAGGAGAAATACGACAGTAACTTCGGTGTAGACTTCAACTTTTTCAAGAATCGCCTGTCTGGTCGTTTCGACTATTACATCTCCAATACCAAGGGTATGATAACCGATGTCACCGTACCTTATACTACGGGTTTCTCCACCTATGTGGCCAACCTTGGCGAGACGGAGAACAAGGGCCTTGAGCTTTACCTTAACTATCGCGCATTCTCCAGTCATGAGGGTCGCGACTACATCAACGTGTTCGCCAACATTGCTCACAACAAGAACACGTTGAAGAAGATCTCCAACTCCCTCCGTGCTTGGAACGACACTCAAGACAAGAACATGATAGCTAACAAGACCACCACGCCTTCCGTGAAATATTATGAGGGTTGTTCGATGACGGCTATCTGGGCAGTGCCTTCCTTGGGCATCGACCCGCAGAACGGAAAGGAGATTTTCGTAAAGAAGGATGGCTCCGTCACTTACGACTACGATACCGCCGACCAGGTTGTCTGCGGAGACACCCAGCCCAAGTACAACGGCAATTTCGGCGTGAACGGTGAAATCAACGGCTGGGGATTCAATGTGACAGCCTCTTATCGCTGGGGCGGTCAGATCTACAACTCCACTCTCGTGGAAAAGGTGGAGAACGCCTCTTTGCAGTACAATGTCGATCGCCGTGTGTTTACCGACCGCTGGCAGAAAGCTGGCGATCTGGCACTCTACAAGTCAATTACCGACCAGAGCATAACCTATCCAACTTCTCGCTTCGTACAGGACTACAGCCTCTTCACCTTGGCATCGCTCACCCTGTACTACGATTTCCGCAACTGCAAGTTTGTGCGCAACTCATTCTTGGAGCGTCTGAAGGTCAGTGCTTACACCAACGACCTCTTCGTCATCTCCTCAGTGAAGACGGAGCGCGGTACCAGCTATCCGTTTGCCCGCACCTTCTCGCTCTCGGCACAGGTGACATTCTAACTCATTCAAGAACTTAAAGATATAAAGAAAATGAATAAGACATTCAAAACTATCATATTCCTGACCTTTGCAGTGTTGGGTCTCTCTTCCTGCAACGACTGGCTTGACGTGAGCCCCAAGTCCCAAATCAAGGAGGAGGAACAGTTTAGCCGCGAGGGAGGATACAAGGACCAGCTTACGGGAGTCTATACAGCGATGAGCTCCTCCTCCATGTATGGTCTCAACATGGGCATTGGATTTGCCGAGGTGCTGTCGCAAAACTATGATGTGGATGGTGACGGAAAGTGGAGGTATGCCAGCACCTACGACTATTCCAACAGCGACGTGGAGTCTACCGTCAGCACCATCTGGAGCAGCACCTACAATGCCATTGCCAACTTGAACATCATGATTCGCAATATAGACAAGGCCGACTCTACCAAGTTTCAGGGAAATCATTACTATACTTATAAAGGTGAGGCATACGGACTCCGTGGCTTCCTGCATTTCGATCTGATGCGCCTCTTCGCCTGTGCCCCAGCCATGGACAACAATGCCAAGGGAGTGCCCTACGTGACGGAATATTCCACCGAGGTGGTGTCGCAGAAGACAGTTGGTGAGACGATGCAACTGGTCATTGCAGACCTGTTGACGGCCCGCGAGGCTTTGCGGCACGACTCCTTGAAGATAGGCTACAGTCCTTATTATCAGAGGTCGGAGCGCGTTCCTTACTTCAATTATTACGCTGCCACCTTGACCTTGGCACGGGCTTATCTCTGGATGGGAGACACCCAGAACGCCTTGAAGTATGCCGAGGAAGTCATCGAGGCCGGTGATGAGTCGAAGTATAGCACACCATTCCGCTTCGTTGACCATACGATCATGGAGAGCAGTAAGCTCAACGAGCTTGACTTGAGCTTTTCTTGTGAGCATATTTTCCACCTCACCATCAACGACTGGGAGGACACCGGAAACTATTATTTCTCCTCTAAGGGTGGACAGAATGCGCTCACTCCTTCCGAGACCAAGGCGCAGGATATTTATGAGACATCTTTGGGCTATGGCAACGACTGGCGTTACCTCAAGGGTTATGAGCAGGATGGAACGCAGCGCTATGTGTGCAAGTTCTGGCATGTGGAAGGGAGTGTCTACAACGACATCTATCCACTGCTCCGATACAGTGAGGCTTACTATATCGCCGCGGAATGCTTGAAAGACTCCGACCCAGAGAAGGCTGTGGATTACCTCAACCAAGTGCGCGATGCCCGCAACATCGGCTTGTTTCCTCTTGACTATACCACGATGAGTGCAAGTGACATCCAGAATGAGATCTACAAGGAATACCGCAAGGAGTTTGTGGGAGAGGGTGGACAGCTCTTCTTCTACTACAAGCGCCTGAATGCCTCGGAAATCAAGGGAGCTGCCGTGCGCCCGGGCAAGAGCGTCTATGTGCTGCCTGTGCCAAGCAATGATCAGGAGTTTGGCGGTTACGAGAATTGATGGATTACTTTTGTAATAATTTAGAAAATGAAGACAATGAAAATACATAAATTGATTTTGCTGGCAGTGGCCGTGTTGGGATTGGCCTCTTGCTCTAATGACGATTTCTTGTATCAGGACCAGGCGAGGGTGAGATTGGCAGGTCCTAAGATATATACCGCTGAAACTGATTCGCTCAACTTCTCCTTTGTGACTTCTTCAGCTGATGCCACGGAGCAGAAGATGGACTTGGATGTCTATGTCATGGGCCCAGTGGCTGATTATGACCGTGTTGCCAATTTCGAGGTGGATGCATCTCGCACTACGGCAACGGCTGATATGTATGAGATGCCGACAAATGCAACAGTGAAGGCGGGCAGCAACCACGGAACTTTGACCGTGACTCTCAAGCGGGCAGCAGTCTTGCAGGAAAAGTCGGTCAGACTATATGTGAAGGTGGTGCAGTCGCAAGACTTTGCCCCTGGTGTCAACGAGCAGAACCACATGACCTTGATTTGGAGTGACATGGCGGTCAAGCCTTCCAATTGGGCCGACTTGGAGGAGTTCTTCGGAGAATATAGCTCGGTGAAATACCGTTTCATGCTGGCCCATTCGGATGGCGTCACCGAGTTTGATGCCGATACGATGTCCTGGGCATTGCTCCAGAGCTATCGCATCAAGTTCCAGAATGCCTTGGACGACTACAATGCCGCCCATCCTGGTACACCTTTGACTGACGAGAACGGTGTGTTGGTCACATTCTAATGTGCCAGTTGCTTCTATTTATTAATCAAGTAATGATGTAAAGCAAAATGAAGAAAATCATATATTTCATCTCCGTGGCTTTGTTTGCCTCGCTGTTTGCCATGACTTCTTGTTATAAAGACGAGGGTAATTACAATTACATCTCGGCGGAAGAGGCTGGCGAGATAACGTTTGATACTATTGGTATTGCAAATAGGCTGGCACTTGTCAGCAACCTGAATCCTGGTGACAGGGTTGTGTTTGAGCCTAATGTGCATTATGCTCATCCCGAGCGTCTGCGCTACCGCTGGTTTGTGCTGACGCTGACAAGAGGTTCATATCAGCCCGTGCAGAACGGCAACATAATGGAATATCCTCCAGCTGATACGATTGCTTATACCAAGAAACTCGACTGGGTGGTAGACTTGAACCCTGGCACTTACCGTTTCTACTTGATGGCAGAAGATTCCGTCACGGGTATGCGTGGATATTACCAGGCACAGGAACGGTACACCTCCGTCAACCAAAGCGGACAGCAAACCGGTCTTTATCTCCTGACCGAGCGTGACGGACAGACCGACATTGAGGTTTATACCTCTGCCTTGATGCTGATCTATGGTGGCGACAGCTGCTATTACGACTATTACCACAAGGTGACAGGCAAATACTTGGAGGGCAAGCCCCGTTGGATTCGTGGCACCCATACGGGAAAAACGGTCAAGAACGGATATTTGGTGGCTACCGACAAGAACCTCTATCGCCTCAACGCAGTGGGCTTGGAGACCATGAACGACTGGTCGAGCATGTTCTACAACACGCCGGAGACCTTCGACCCGCAGGCATCGTTCTTCACCAATAGCTGCGATTTCCTGATCAATGACGGCAAGTTGCATGTGCTGTACGCCAACAAGTCCAACGACCGCAAGTTCTCCGACCCTATCGCGGGCGACTATGAGGCTTATCCATACCTGATGTTCAATACCATGGCTTCATGGCGACCAGTTACAGGAGCCATCAATGCTTATCAGGTCATTTACGACGAGAAGAACCATAAGTTCCGTCCATATTATAGCATGGCAACTCAGGTTTCTTCTTTCAAGAACACCACAGCCGATGCTTATGTGGATGCCAACAAGGTGCCAACGGGAGTGAAGGCAGTGTTCAATGGTGGCGGAAACTCTACCAATGTCCTCTTGGAACAAGACGGAAAGACCTGGCTCTATCGTTATATATTCTATAATGTGGTGGATAATGGCGACCTTTCTTTCCAAGGCGCACGCTCCCGGATAGACATGAGCGGTTGCACGGATATTAAGAACGCCAAGTTGTTTGCCTCTTGTACCGCTGGTTACGCATTCTATTATGCCACAGACAATGCCGTTTATGGCTTCTCCACTTCAAGCCAGGAAGATGTGTCGAAGGTTATTTACACTTGCGAGCCCAACGAGAAGGTGACAGCCATCTATGCGTATGGTAGTGCCGGCGGCGGCTGGCCAACAAGTTCCTGCATCCTTTGGGTGGCTGTCTGGGACGAGCAGAAGCAGGACGGAAAGCTCATTCAGTATGAGGTGGACAACAACTATGGTATTCCCAATAGCATGTGGGGACCAATGTTTGGCGCACCAGACAATCCAGTCGTGACAACCGGTTGGGGCAAGATTGTCGGCATGACCTGTCTTGACGCGGAGTAAGACTTGAACAAAACGTTATAGATAACAATGAGAAAGAAAGTATTTCTGTGTATGGCAGCCCTTGCTGCTGCCATCACGGTTAGTGCCGGAAACTATAAGGTTTCAGGCACCATCAAGGGCTTGAAGGATGGCACAACCTTGGAACTGGTGCCTGTGACCCATGACAACGAAAAGGCTTTGGCTGAGGCAACCGTCCAGAATGGCAAGTTCGCGTTCTCAGGAACCGTCAGCGAGCCGATGTGTGTGATGCTGAAGGTGAAGGATGCCTATGGTTCTATCCAACTGATGGTAGACAATGAAAATGCGCAGGTCACAGCCGAGGCAAGGGAGGAGAGCAGGACCGATGCCATCGTCTATGCCTTTAAGAATGTCAAGGTGAAAGGTTCACCATTGACCGACAAGCTCTATTCGCTCACGGCTGTCAGGGATTCCCTGAACGGGGTACGCGCTGCCTTTGAGAATAAATATGCTGTTCTTAATAAGCAGTTGCAAGAGGCTTGGAAGGCAAAGGATTCAATCAAGACGAAAGCGTTGAAAGAGTCTGAGGAATATAAGATGAGAAACAAGGAAGACGAGGAGTTCTTCCATGTGGTGGACAAGGCTTACAATGGTCGCATCGCCGCAAACAAGGAAACCTATTGGGGACCATTGTTGATGTTGAATTTCACGTCTTATCTTACTCCAAATATGCGTCCGATGTACCAGTCTTTCTCTGATGCTGCCAAGAACTCCTACTATGGCAAGAAGATAAAGGAAGAACTCTATCCTGCCGGTGGAGTAGGGCAGAAAGTGCCTGACTTCACGGTTAAGGGAGAGGATGGCAAAGAGTACACCTTGGCTAGCCTGTTGAAAGGCAAGAAATACTTGATATTAGACTTCTGGGCATCTTGGTGCGCTCCTTGCCGCCGGGAGATTCCCAATGTCAAGAAGCAATACGAATTGTATAAGGACAAGGGATTGGAAGTGGTAAGCATCTCTATCGACAAGAATGCCGCTGCATGGAAGAAGGCGGTGAAGGAGGAAAACTTGCAATGGCCCAATTTCCTTTCTCCTGCTGTGGCCGACCAGTATAAGGTGCGTGCCGTGCCAACCATGTACTTGCTGGATTCTACAGGTGCCATTGTAGCAGAGAACGAAGATGCTCGCGGCGAGAAGTTGGCTGCGAAATTGAAAGAATTGTTTTAATGAAAATTACGCTAAAATCTGCCGAATAGCTAAAAATGAGCATCTTACAAGTTTTTCACCTCAATAGAGGTAATGATTTGGCAACAGTTCTAATTTCTGCAATATGCATACGTTTGCTGTCAAACAACTCTTCTCTTTTGCAAAGATACAATAACTGCACGAAATAACAATCGCTATATTGGAATAATTTACATAAAATAGCTTAAATTATAATGATTATTGCAAAATTTAATGTATGTTTGCAGAAAATTCGGTGAATTTATGAAACTAAACAAGATTAAAGATGTCTTAGATAGCAAGGGTATTTCACAAACTTGGCTGGCAAAACAGTTCGGTAAGAGCTTTAGTACGATCAATTGCTATGCTCGAAATAAATACCAACCCGATTTAGAGACGCTTCTTGAAATCTCAAAGATTTTAGAAGTTGACCTCAAGGATTTAATTACGGACGAGACCGAAAGAGTGTAATGAACTCGTAGTTTCCTGTCTTGGCAAATATGTTGTAGAAATTCCGATAATAAAATATTATTTGAATATGGGCATAAGCAAAGATTTAACAGAAGAGGATGTCAAGTTCCGCTATATCAATGAAGCCATTACAAGCAAGGGATGGTCGAAGGATAGTATTTTCATGGAACAGAAGGTTAAATTTACTGACGGTAAAATTAGCCTTCATGGTAATCTCGTGCATAGAGAGAAGCCAAAGTTTGCGGACTATGTGCTTTATGCGAACAAGGCAACACCAATAGCCATTATTGAAGCGAAGGATGCAAATCATTCAATTTCTCATGGTTTGCAGCAAGCCATGACTTATGCCCAAATGCTTGATGTGAAGTTTGCATATAGCTCAAATGGCGAAGGATTTGCCGAGCATGATTTCTTGACAGGCAAAGAACGCACATTTCCGATGGGGAACTTTCCTACCAAAGAGGAACTTATCGAAAGGTATAAAAATGAGGCAAATGACGGAAATGGATTAAACGAGCAGGAGCTGGCTGTCATTGAACAACCATTCTGTACAGGTCAGAACATTTTTTCACCTCGATATTATCAGCGCAATGCTGTAAACCGCACGATCAATGCAATCGCAAAAGGTCAAAACCGTGTGCTTCTTGTGATGGCTACAGGAACAGGTAAGACATATACAGCTTTTCAGATTGTATGGCGTTTGCTTAAAAGTGGTTTGAAGAAGAAAGTACTTTATCTTGCAGACCGAAATATTTTGGTTGACCAGTCCATACAACAAGACTTCAAGCCTTTGGAAAAGGTAACACATAAGATAGACTATTCAAAAGACAAGAACCACTTGGAAGAATTGAGTTCTTATCAAGTGTTCTTTGCGCTCTATCAACAGCTTATAGGGCAGAACGATGCCAAGAATTATCAAGAGTTGTTCCCTCATCCAGACTACTTTGACCTTGTCATTGTTGACGAGTGTCATAGAGGAAGTGCAAAGGATGACAGCAACTGGCGAAACATTTTGGAATACTTTGCTTCAGCTACTCATATAGGTATGACTGCCACGCCAAAAGAAACAAAGTACCAGTCAAGTATTGGATACTTTGGCGAACCTGTCTATACTTATAGTCTTAAAAATGGTATTGAAGATGGTTTCCTCGCACCTTTTAAGGTTATCAACATCACAACTAATATTGGTGACGAATGGAGACCTACCAAGGGGCAAAAAGATATTTACGGCAACGAGATTGAAGACCGCATCTACAATAATAGTGACTACGACTACAATATTATTATTGAAGACCGTATAAGGGAAGTGGCGCAAGAGATAACTAACTATCTGAAAAGTACAGATCGCATGGCTAAAACCATTGTGTTCTGTGCTGACGAGACTCATGCAGAGCGTATGCGCATGGCGTTGGCTAATGCCAATGCGGATATGTGTAAAAAGCATCCCGATTATGTGGTGCGTATAACAGGCAGTGACGAATACGGAAAAGGCAAGTTAGATTACTTCATTTCGGTGGCTGAGAAATATCCAGTTATTGCAACAACAAGTAAGTTGCTTTCAACAGGTGTTGATTGCAAAATGACAAAACTTATTGTGCTTGACCAACAAATCGGCTCGATGACCGAGTTTAAGCAGATTATCGGTCGAGGTACTCGTCTCCGAGAGAAAGAAGGTAAGACATACTTCACGGTTATGGACTTCCGCAACGTGACCCGATTGTTTGCTGACCCAGATTGGGACGGTCCGATAGAGATAGACCCAAACTATCCGTCCAAACAGAAAGAGCCGAAACCGTATGTCCTGCCAGAAGAAGACCCCACTGGAGTGAAAGAGCCAGACTCAACCCCACGTCCAAAGCCTATTGTTGCCAAAGACGGCTGTCAAGTGATGGTTATCAACAAGGTCGTTTCTGTATATGATACAAATGGTAAGTTGCTCCGCACGGAAAGCATAACGGACTACACCAAAAAAAGTATCATCGACACATACGCAACGATTGACACGTTCACTTCCAAGTGGCGAGAGACCAAAAAAAAGTCAGACATAGCAGAAATGCTCAAAGAAAGTGGTATTGACCTTGCAGCATTGAAACATGACCAAAACATGGACGATGTGGATGATTTCGATTTCATTTGCCATATCGCATACGGCAAGAAAACACTTACACGACATGAACGTGCCGAACAAGTGAAGAAGCGTGACATATTCAATAAGTACGGTGAACAGGCACGGCTTGTACTTGAAGCCTTGTTGGACAAGTACACTAAAGAAGGTGTGTCGGAATTGGAGAGCCTTACTGTGCTTGAAAATGACCCATTCCGCAAACTTGGCTCCAAGGCAAACATCGTGAAGTTCTTCGGTGGCAAACAAGGCTACCTTGATGCTGTGAAAGAACTGGAGCAGACAATATATAATATAGCATAAAATAGAAACAAAATATGAGCTTATCAAATTTCGTAAAACGAGTACGCAATATAATGCGCAATGACGCTGGTATAAATGGCGATGCGCAACGCATAGAGCAAATGGCATGGATGCTATTTTTGAAGGTCTATGACGAGAAAGCGAATGATTGGGAGTTGGATGATGATGATTATAAATCCATTATTCCAGAAGAATGTCGTTGGCGCAATTGGGCGCATGATGATGGTAGCGGCAATGCTTTGACAGGTGACGAATTATTGTCCTTTGTCAATAACACGCTGTTTGACAAGCTCAAAAAGATAGAGATTACGCCCGAAACTCCTATCAGACAAGCTATTGTAAAGACAACGTTTGAGGATGCCAACCAATACATGAAGGATGGTGTTCAGCTTCGTCAGGTGCTGAATGTGATTGACGGCTTGAACCTTGGCGATTATGATGAAAGTCATGCTTTCGGTGAAATATATGAGACTATCCTCAAAGAAATGCAGTCGGCTGGCTCATCTGGTGAGTTCTACACGCCAAGAGCCTTAACAGAGTTTATGGCAGAGATTGTCAATCCGCATATTGGTGAGAAAATGGCTGACTTTGCTTGTGGTACTGGTGGTTTCATTACCAGTTGGTTGGGAGAATTGGATAAAAAGGTCAAGACTGCCGAAGACCGCAAGGAATTTAACCAATCTGTATTTGGAATCGAAAAGAAACAGTTTCCATATATGCTGTGTGTAACAAACCTGTTGCTCCACGGCATAGACACGCCATTGGTGTATCACGACAACTCGCTCACCAAAGATGTTCTCAACTACACAGACGAAGACAAGTTTGATGTAGTGCTGATGAATCCACCATACGGAGGCAACGAGAAGTCAGATGTCAAGTCACACTTCCCGTCTGATATGCGTAGTAGCGAGACAGCCGATTTGTTCATGGTGCTTATCATGTACCGATTGAAGAAAAATGGTCGTGCAGCTGTCATTGTACCAGACGGCTTTCTGTTTGGTGCAGACAACACGAAGATAGCCATCAAGACAAAGTTGCTCAGAGATTTCAACTTGCATACCATCATCCGTTTGCCTGGCAGTATCTTTGCGCCTTACACTTCCATTGCCACAAACATATTGTTCTTCGACAATACCTGTGCAGAGGATGCTCCAGAAGGGTATTCTACAAAGGAAACTTGGTTCTACCGCTTGGATATGCCAGAGGGTTACAAGCATTTCTCTAAAACCAAGTCTATGAAATTGGAGCATTGCAACCCAATCCGTGAATGGTGGAAAGAACGCAAAGAGATAATCATTGCTGATGGTGATGAGAAATCACGTTGCTATCCTGTGCAGGAGTTTATAGATTCAGATTGTAACTTCGACTTGTGTAAGTTCCCGAAAGAAGATGAGGAAATTTTGCCTCCTGCCGAACTGCTTGCCGACTATTTCAAGAAACGCAAGGCTCTTGACCATGAGATAGACAAGACTTTGGCAGAGATACAGCGTATTTTGGGAATTGATGTGAATGTGGACGAATTGTAAAATGTGGGACGGTGTTCCACATTTTCGGGTTGATATAAAAAAGGTGAGACGCTGACTCACAAATTCAAAATAGACTATAACGATGAAAGATTTGACAATATCAAATATAGAACGACAAAATGTTTTGAACAACCGTTTTGCAGTACAACAGCTTCAAGAACGCCTTGATATTGAAGGCATGTTTTTTGACGGTGAATATAGGCTGACGAAAAAAATGGTGGCAGATTTCTATGGCGTTGATATATCTACAATAGACCGTTATTTATCGGCGAATGGAGATGAGTTGAAGCATAATGGATATGTTTTATGTAAGGGTAAAGCCTTGAAAGAGTTTAAGTTACAATTTGCTCACCTTATTAATGAGGCGAGCAAAACTACTCAACTCGGGCTTTTCAATTTTCGCTCATTTCTCAATATCGGGATGTTACTAACAGAAAGCGAGAAAGCCAAGGCTTTGCGTAGTGCAATTTTGGACATAGTAATAGCGACAATTAACGAGAAAACGGGAGGAGGTACCAAATACATCAATCGTCGTGATGTCAACTATCTTCCCGCAGCCGTAGCTGAAGAAAATTACAGGAAGACACTTACGTCAGCAATAAGTCAATGTGTCGATGGACACAAGACATACAAGTATTCCCAAGTTACAGACTGTATATATAAAGCTGTATTTAAGGAAAATGCTAAAGAGTATCGTAAAGTTCTTAGTCTTGACTCTAAGGACAATGTACGCCATACACTTTATGCGGAAGTATTGCTTGTTATCTCATCATTTGAGAATGGTGTAGGTGCTGCTATTCAACAAAAGTTTAAAGAGAATGGCGGTATAAAAATATCCATGTCTGAAGTAGAGCAGATTGTAAATGAGCTTTCAGAACATCCTATGCAGAAACCATACCTCAATGACGCTCGTACAAAAATGGCTTCTCGTGATTTCAGTTTCCGTGACGCCTACCATGGGAATATCGCTGAATATCTGAAAGCGGTAACACCAGAAGAGTATGAGCGTTTTATCGGGGATAAGTCGATTGATTTTGATAATATTCTTGCAGAAAACAAGGATGTCTTGAAACGATTAAAGCAGGCGGACAATGAATGAGGAAATTAAATACATCAGTTATGAAGAGGCACTGGGTATCTATGCAAAGATGATAGATGCAAGTGATGGGGGCTTCGATGGGGTCAGGGATGAAGGTGGAATACGAGCTGCTCTTGAGTTTGTACAGAACGATATGTATTATCCGAATTTCTCCGATAAACTTTGCTCTTTGGTATACAAGTTCTGCTCTGGTCATTATTTCAATGACGGCAACAAACGTATTGCATTGACACTCGGAGCATACTTCCTGTACAAGAACTCATACGTTTGGCAAGCTGCAATTTTTATGCGGCAAATGGAGTCCATCGTCTATCATGTTGCAGCATCTAACATAGACCAAGACTTACTTCTTCGCATAATGACTTGCTTTATGAATGGTGAAGATTATGACGAGGAACTGAAGATTGACATAGCCAATGCAATGAGTAAAGGGGAATTAGGTGTCAGGGGTGAAGACTATGATAATGAGTTTGAATAATTTATGAATTTGCTAACCGTGGTTAGCAAATTTGCAAAGTAAAGAATAATGAACGGAAAGCAATTAAAGAACAGCATATTACAATGGGCGATACAGGGTAAACTTGTACCGCAAGACCCTCATGACGAACCTGCAAGCGTATTGCTTGAAAAGATTCGCCAAGAGAAGGAACGCTTAATTAAGGAGAAGAAAATCAAGCGAGACAAAAACGCATCTATTATATTCCGTGGTGAGGATAATTCCTATTATGAGAAGGTTCTCGCTACTGGAGAAGTAAAGTGTATCGACGAGGAA
>CAVBXD010000024.1:0-48468 GCA_963599465.1 Oscillospiraceae bacterium
AATGAGGCGGTTGGGGATTGTAACGTAACGGCGTTGCCGTTGCAGCGTAACGGCATCGCCGTTCTAACGTAAAGGAGACGCCATTCTAACGTAACGGCAACGCCGTTGCAGCGTGGAGGTAACGCCTTGCCGTTGGCTATATATTATTAAGGACATACACTATATATATAATAAGTGTGATAATAATAATGATAATTGAGGTGTGACAGGCACAGTATTGCCCAAATGTTAAAATTGCGACAAAACGAAGATTTTATTGGCAAAATGTTTGCTAATTGAAAGAGAATATATAACTTTGCATCTGTAATAATAAACAAAACAAGAGAAATGACAAATCATGTATCTACATATTGGTGGTGGCGTGACTCAAGATTGAAAAAGTCGTGAGAAGCGAAGCCGTGTAGATACTTCAATGATAAGATGAAGGAAAAAGAAAGAGGCCTGCCGTGAATCACGACAAGCCTCTTTTCTTTTATATCAAGACGCCAAGCACGGAAAAAGTCAAAAACATGTTTGATAAAACAACACAAACGGAAAACATTAAAACACATACGGATATGAATATCACTGCCATTTTCAACCGCCTCCTCGACCATGAGGAGCTGAAACGCGAGGAAACGAAAGACCTGCTCATCGCCATCACGTTGGGAGAGCTCAACGATGCGGAGATAGCCGCGCTCCTTACCGCCATCAAGATGCGTGGCATCACCGTGGACGAACTCCTCGGGTTCCGTGACGGCATATTGGAGACGGGTGTTCCCGTGCCACTCGATTGCGACAGATACATCGACGTGGTTGGTACAGGCGGCGACCGCAAGAACACGTTCAACATATCCACGACATCATGCTTCGTCATCGCCGGTGCCGGATACAAAGTGGCAAAACACGGCAACTTCGCCGCCACGAGCGTGAGCGGAGCCTCAAACGTGATAAAGAACCACGGCGTGACATTCACCGATGACATCGACAAGCTAAACCGCTCCATCAACGAGTGTGGCATTGTTTACCTCCACGCCCAACTCTTTGCCAAGGCAATGAAGTTCGTGGGTGCCATACGCAAGGCGTTGCCCTTCCCTACCTTTTTCAACCTTCTCGGCCCCATCATCAACCCGTCGAAGCCACAGTGTCAACTCCTCGGCACCGCGACACTCGATCAGATGCGGCTCTACCAGCAAGTGTATCAAAAAATTGGCATCGACTATGGCATCGTGAACAGCATTGACGGCTACGACGAGATATCACTGACGAGCGACTTCAAGGTCATCACCAACGACTATGAGCGCATATTCAAGCCCTCAGACCTCGGATTCGATACTGCGAAGCCAGAGGAGATTGTCGGCGGAGCCACTGAGGAAGAAGCCAAGCAGATTTTCGACAACGTGTTGGCAAACACCGCATTGCCCGCCCAAAAGAATATCGTCATGGCCAACGCCGCATTCGCCATTCAAGTGCTGGAGAAAGGCAAGAAGCCAATAGACGAATGCATAGACATAGCGCGCGAGAGCATAGACAGCGGCAACGCCCTGGCAACTTTCAAGAAGTTTGTTGAGTTGAACAAATAACCCATAATATTCCATGGACATATTAGAAGAGATAGTTGCCCACAAGCGCATGGAGATTGACGAGCGCAAACAGTTCGTCCCCCTCAGGCAGTTTACAGGGGCCATACAGAAGATGATGGACGAAGGCAAGCCCGCCTCCATGAGCGAGGC
The DNA here is from genome assembly GCA_963599465.1 of Oscillospiraceae bacterium. Lineage (GTDB taxonomy): Bacteria > Bacteroidota > Bacteroidia > Bacteroidales > Bacteroidaceae > Prevotella. The sequence continues at coordinate 1,713 of CAVBXD010000024.1, forward strand.
ATTAATGTCTTCCTCCACAGGCATCATAGCCGAGTTTAAGCGCAAGAGCCCGTCGAAAGGTTGGATTCATCGTGAGGCAAGACCCGAGGAGGTGACTCCGCTCTACCAAAGCAATGGAGCCTCAGCGCTCAGCATACTCACCGACACGGAATATTTTGGCGGCTACGACGAATACATCCAGCAGGCACGGCGCGCCGGCGTAACACTGCCAATACTCTACAAGAACTTCATCATCGACGAATACCAACTGTTTCAGGCCCGTTTCTGCGGTGCCTCGGCGGTATTGCTCATCGCAGCCTGCCTCACGAAGGACGAATGCAAGCGCCTACAGCAGCTCGCCCACGACCTCGGCATGGAGACACTGCTCGAGATGCACAACGACCGTGATTTCGACTACGCCACGCTGGAACCCGACATGTATGGCATAAACAACCGCAACCTCGGCACGTTCACCACCGACGTGAACAACAGTTTCCGCCTTGCCGAACGACTGCCGAAAGGTGCCTGCCTCGTGAGCGAGAGCGGCATAAGCCACCCAGAGACCGTGAAGAAACTAAGAGAAGTGGGATTCAAAGGCTTTCTCATCGGCGAGCGGTTCATGAGAGAAACGAATCCTGGCCTCGCCCTCAAACAATTCATAGGAGAGTTATGATAATAAAAGTGTGCGGGATGCGCGATGCCCAGAACATCAGTGACGTGACAGGGCTCGGTGTCGACATGATAGGGTTCAACTTCTGGCCTAAAAGCAAACGTTTCGTCAGCATGATACGTGCGCAAGCAGCCATCGTGCCCGACTATAGCCAGGAGAGGCTCAACGAGATGGCCAACGAAAGCGGCTCGCGACAACACTCCATCCCCCAAAGAGTAAAACGCGTGGGCGTGTTTGTTGACGAGATGCCACAGACAATAATCACACACGTGTACAACTATTCTCTCGACTACATCCAACTCCACGGAGAAGAGTCGCCCACCGTGATAGACAATCTCAAAAGCACCATGGTGCCCGACATTGTTGACGACATAAAGTTCATAAAAGCCTTTGGCATCTCCAGCGCAGAAGACTTCAAGCAATGCGATGCCTTCGAGGGCAAGGCCGACTTCATGCTGTTCGACTACAAGACCCCTGAAAGAGGAGGCAGCGGCAAACATTTCGACTGGTCGTTGCTCAACGCCTATCAAGGCACAACCCCATTCCTGCTGAGCGGCGGCATAGGTCCGGACGACGCTGAAGAAATAATGCAAATAAACCACCCGATGTTCGCAGGCGTGGACGTGAACAGCCGTTTCGAGACAGCACCCGCCATGAAAGACGTGGAAAGGCTGAGAGGTTTCGTCAATCAGCTGAGAGCACGATAACACACATACCAAAGTAAATACATAAAAAGCAATATAGCGATGAATAAAATCAATCAAGTATTTGCCAACCGCGGCGACAGGAAACTGCTCAGCTTGTATTTCTGTGCCGGTTGCCCCACACTGGACGGAACAGCAGAAGTGATCAAGGCCATGGAGCGTCACGGCATCGATTTCGTGGAAGTGGGCATGCCGTTCAGCGACCCGCTTGCCGACGGTCCCGTGATACAGTCGGCAGGAGCCATCGCCTTGAAAAACGGCATGACGACAAGCAAGCTGCTCTCACAGCTCAAAGCCATAAAAGACGAGATTACAATTCCATTGATATTCATGGGGTATCTCAACCCGATAATGCACTATGGCTACGAGAAGTTTTTCGCCGACCTCTCCGATAGCGGCGTCTCGGGTGTCATCATCCCCGACCTTCCGTTTGCCGACTATCAGGCGATTGTGAAACCCATTGCCGACCGCTACGACATTCGCGTCATCATGATGATAACCCCTGAGACAAGCGACGAGCGCATAAGGTTCATCGACGACAACACCGACGGTTTCATCTATATGGTGTCATCGGCAAGCGTCACGGGAGCCCAAAAGGAGTTTGATGCCAAGAAGGTGGCATATTTCAGCCACATCAACTCCATGAATCTTCGCATACCCCGAATGATAGGGTTCGGCATAAGCAACAAGCAGACCTTGGAGAGCGCGCAACAAAACGCCGCCGGAGCTATAATAGGAAGCAAGTTCGTGAATCTCCTACGTGAGACCAACGACCCCGACAAGGCACTTGACATGCTCATGGAGGATCTTGGGAAGTGAAGAGAGATGGATTAAGAATGAGAGGGAAGAATGAAGGAGGAACATTAATTAAACAATAACGACTATGGAACCAGACAAGAATGGCTTTTTCGGCCAATATGGAGGGGCGTACATCCCTGAGATATTATACAAGGTGGTGAACGACCTGCAAGATCAATACAAGGAGATAATAGACTCCAAGGAGTTTCAAGAGGAGTATGAACTGCTGCTGAAGGATTATGTAGGACGTCCCTCACCACTCTATTATGCCAAGAGGATGAGCGAGAGATACGGCTGCAAGCTCTACCTGAAGCGTGAGGATCTTAACCACACGGGCGCACACAAGATAAACAATACAATCGGCCAGATACTGATGGCCAAGAAGATGGGAAAGACCCGCATCATAGCCGAGACAGGTGCCGGACAGCACGGCGTGGCAACGGCCACGGTTTGCGCATTGTTCAACATGGAGTGTGAGATATTCATGGGCAAGACCGACGTGGAGCGGCAACACACCAACGTGGAGCGAATGAGGATGCTCGGAGCAAAAGTCCACCCCGTGACAACGGGCAACATGACCCTCAGCGATGCCTGCACCGCCGCCATAAGGGATTGGTGCTGCCACCCCGACACCACGTTCTACATCGTGGGATCGACCATGGGACCGCACCCCTATCCTGACATCGTGGCGAGATTGCAAAGCGTGATATCAAAAGAGCTCAAATGGCAACTGGAAGACAAGACTGGCAGGGACTATCCCGACTATCTCGTGGCCTGCGTAGGTGGCGGAAGCAATGCCGCCGGCACGATTTACCATTACATTGAGGACTCTCGCGTGAAGATAGTGTTGGCCGAGGCTGGAGGTCATGGCGTGGACACCGACTATACCGCCGCCACCATCCACTGCGGCACGGAAGGCATAGTGCACGGCTCTCGCACGCTCGTCATGCAAGACGATGACGGCCAGATAAAGGAGGCGTTCACAATATCGGCCGGACTCGACTACCCCGGCATCGGCCCCATGCACGCACATCTGGCAAAGACCGGACGCGAGAAAGTGATAGCCATAAACGACGACGAGGCCATACGCGCGGGATATGAGCTGACACGATTGGAGGGAATAATACCAGCCATAGAGAGCGCACACGCTGTGGCAGCACTGTCGAAGATGAATTTCAAGCCAGACGACGTGGTTGTATTGACGGTGTCGGGACGTGGCGACAAGGACATTGAGACTTATCTCAACAACAAGGACAAGGCAGGAGATTATGGCAACTTTTAATTATCACACCACTACAAAAAGGCTGCTTGGCGACCTTTACACGCCCGTGAGCCTCTACATGCGCCTGCGTGACCTCTACCCACAGTCGATGCTCATGGAAAGTTCCGACTACCATGGTAGCGAGAACGCCAAGAGCTTCATCGGCATAAACCCCATGGCAAGCATACAGGTGGGGCACGGAGTCTTGACTATGACATTCCCCGACGGCAGCGTGGTGAAGAGGGACATACCGACCGAAAACAGCGACAAGCCGAAGATGGCCGTGGCCAATGCCATGAACGAGTTTATAGGCCACTTCCACGTGGAAGGCGAAGGCAGCGAATACTATGGCATATTCGGCTTCACATCGGCCAATGCCGTGCGCTACTTCGAGAACATACCGGTGAAGGACACCACGATGGAACGAAACGACGCGCCCGACATACTCTACATCCTTTTCAAGGACATCATCGTGTTCGACCATTTCAACAACATGATCGACTTCATGACACTCGGCACGGCAGAAGAGTTGCAAAACCTGTTGACCTCTGCCAACAAGCCCAACGTGAAGCCTTATGGGTTCCATGCCGTGGGTGAAACCACATCGACACTGACCGACGAGGAGCACAAGGCAAACGTAAGACGCTGCGTGCGCCATTGCCTGAGAGGCGACGTCTTCCAAATTGTCATCAGCCGAAGGTTCGTGCAAAAATATGAGGGCGACGACTTCAAGCTCTATCGCGTGTTGCGCTCCATCAACCCAAGCCCATACCTTTTTTACTTCGACTTCGGCGGTTACCGCATTTTCGGCTCCTCGCCCGAGACCCACAACCGCATTGTTGGCAACAAGGCATTCATCGACCCCATAGCCGGCACCACTAAGCGCACGGGCAACACAGAGCAAGACCGCAGGAACGCCGAGTTTCTGCGCAACGATCCCAAGGAGAACGCCGAGCACGTGATGCTCGTCGACTTGGCACGCAACGACCTCAGCCGCAACTGCCACAACGTGAAAGTGGACTTCTACAAGGACATGCAGTATTACAGTCATGTGATCCACCTCGTGAGCCGCGTGAGCGGTGAGCTCAACGATGGCGCCGACCACATATTGGAGTTTATCGACACCTTCCCTGCCGGCACGCTGAGCGGTGCGCCAAAGGTCAGGGCCCTACAACTCATCAACGAGATGGAACCCCACAACCGCGGTGCCTACGGAGGCTGCATTGGCTCGATAAGCCTCAACGGAGACCTGAACCAAGCCATAGTGATACGCACGTTTATCAGTCGCAACGGCGAGCTTTGGTTTCAGGCTGGGTCAGGAGTGACGGCAAAGAGCAACGACGAGTATGAGCTGCAAGAAAGCAACAACAAGCTCGGAGCATTAGTGAAAGCCATAAAGGAAGCAGAAAGACTATGAAAACAGTAATTATAGACAACTACGACTCCTTCACTTTCAACCTCGCGCATCTCATAAAGGAATTGGGCGTAGAGGTTGACGTGGTGCGCAACGACCAGTTTGAACTGCCCGCACTGGAGCGATACGACAAGATAGTGCTCTCGCCAGGCCCTGGCATACCCTCTGAGGCAGGATTGCTGCTCGACGTAATACGCACATACGCCGGGCAGAAACCACTGCTCGGCGTATGTCTTGGCCATCAGGCCATTGGCGAAGTGTTCGGGGGCAAGCTGGAGAACCTGGCGGAGGTTTACCATGGTATAGCAACCGATTGTGAGCACTTCTCCAACGATCCAATATTCAACGGCATCCCAACCCATTTCGAGGTTGGACGATACCACAGTTGGGTGGTAAGCAAGGAAGGCTTGCCCGACTGCCTTGAAGTGACGGCGGCAAGTCCCGATGGCAACATCATGGCATTGCGCCACAAAGACTATCCCGTTCACGGCATACAGTTTCACCCCGAGAGCGTGCTTACGCCACTTGGCAGGCAGATAGTGAAAAACTGGTTGGAGGAATAAAAACAGGCCTTCGGGTGAACATGACATTCACACGAAGGCCTTTATGGATTTATAATGCTCGGTTATAATTACCGGCTCATCTTTGGAACAGAATCACCTCAACTCAAAGTCAGCCACACCGCGCACGTCGGTCTCGCTGGCGCAGACATAAGCTTTGAAAGCTCCTGGCTCAGCCACGAAACCGTGGGTCTTGGTAGACCAAAACTCAAGGTCGGTTGGAGTGATGTCGAAACTCACAGTCTTTGTCTCGCCTGGAGCCAAAGATACCTTGGCGAAGTTTTTGAGTTCCTTTGCCGGACGCGGCTCTGACGACTTTACGTCACCGATAAACAGTTCCACGACTTCCTTGCCTGCCACCTTGCCGGTGTTTGTCACGGGCACGGAAAGGGTAATCTTGCCATCCTTATTCATTGTCTTGGCTGAAAGCGACGGTTTGCCATACTTGAATGTAGTGTAGCTCAGACCATAGCCAAACGGGAACTGCGGTTGCACCTTCTTGGTGTTGAACCAGCGATAGCCGACAAATATGCCATCGTCATAATAAACCTGCCCGTCAACACCCGGATAACCACGCTTGCCAAACTGGAAGCAACGGTAGTCGTCTTGCTTCTTGGCGAAAGTCACAGGCAGCTTGCCGCTGGGATTCACCTTGCCAGAGATAGCCTCAGCGAGGGTGACACCCGACATAGAGCCAAGATACCAACAGTGAATCAATGCCTTAACGTTGTTAATCCACGGAGTGGCGTAGGCGTTGCCGCCGAACGTAACGACCACGATGTTCTTCTGTATCTTTGCCAGGTCAGCTAAAAGTTCGTTCTGACCATAGGATAGGTCATACGATTCGCGGTCACCATTCTCACAGTCCTGTTTGTGGTTCTTGTTCAATCCACCAATGTAGATAATGAGATCGGCATCCTTAGCCTTCTCCAAAGCCTCAGCCTTGAGGGTTTTCAGCGAATCGACGGATATTGGGTCAACGGCGTCGTAGAGAGCGCGACCAGCATAGTAGCCGCGGGCGAAGTCGATTGCGTCGCCATATACATTCTTCAAGCCCTCAAGCGGAGAGATGTCAAACTTTGTCTTCAGCTCCGACGAGCCACCACCCTCGCTCATGTTGCGCACGGCATTGTCGCCCACGACAAGAATACGCTTATACTGCCCCTTCTTGACAGGCAGCACAGAGTCTTGATTCTTCAGCAGCACCATGCCCTCCTCGCCTATCTCACGGCAAGCGTTGTAGTGAGCCTCAGAGCACTGCGAGCCAATAACCTTTTGGGGATTCATCGATGTGCGAAAGATGGTGCGGAGCACACGCTCAGCCTTGTCGTCGAGCACGCTCATGGGGATTTTACCTTCATTGACAAGTTTCTCAAACGCATCGGCAAGGCGGTAAGTGTTGTAACCTTTTGATTTGTCCTCCGTCTTGCCATTGGTGTCTGTTCCCATCTCGATGTCGAGACCGTTCATGGCAGCCTGCCAAGTGTCGTGGGTTCCGCCCCAGTCGCTTATTACGGCGCCGTCGAATCCCCACTCCTTTTTGAGAATCCCATTGAGCAGTTTGTTGTTGTGACACATATGCTCGCCCTCCCAAAGAGGATAAGACCCCATGATGGTCCACAGCTTGCCCTCCTGCACACACTTCTTGAAAGCCGGCATGTAAATCTCACGGAAAGCACGCTCATCGACATTCACGTTGACAGTGAAACGGTCAACCTCTTGGTTGTTGAGCGCAAAGTGCTTCAAGCAGCACGCCACGCCGTTCTTCTGTGCCGCCTTGATATAAGGCACCGTCATTTCTCCAGACAGATAAGGATCCTCACCCATATATTCGAAGTTGCGGCCGTTGAGCGGCATACGCGCTATGCTGGTGCCGGGGCCGAGCAGTATATCCTTGCCACGGAAGGCAAATTCCTCGCTCACGGCATTGCCATAGAGAGCGGAGAGGTCACGGTTCCATGTAGCTGCAAGACAGGTCAGGGAAGGGAAAGCACAGATGGAGTCGTTGGTCCAGTTGGCAGTGTTCCAAGAGTTCCAGTCAACCTCGGCACGCACTCCGTGAGGGCCGTCGCTCATGCTAAGCTGGCGTATGCCAAGTCTAGGCACACCGGCAGAAGTGAACTTGCTCTGCGCATGCAAGAGCGACACCTTCTCGTGAACGGTCATGCGCTTCAATGCGTCCTGCACACGGTCTTCAATTGGCGCGTTGGGGTCGAGGTAAACCGGACGCGATGATTGGGCAGCGGCGCTAACAGATACCGTCAGGGCTAAAGCCGCGGAAAGTAATGTTTGTTTCATCGTTATTGTTTTAAGTTTCTTATTTCACATTCAGTTCTATCGAGGCATCTCGCAAGTCGACACCCTTCGCCGTCAACCTCACGCGTCCTCCTTTCTTGTCACTGCGGAGCACCACAAGGCACTTTCCGTAGAAAGCCTGGCGATGGTTTGCCTGAAAACGCTCCGTGGATGTCTGCGAGCCGTTGTCAACCCCGGCAATGCGTGCGGCACCAGAGACATCGAAATATATGTCGTTCATGGCATTGGGACAAAGGTTGCCAGCCTTGTCGACGACCTCAACAGTGACGAAAGCGAGCGATTTGCCGTCGGCAAGGATCTGTTTTCTGTCCGTTGTAAGGCGGATATGGTCTGGAGCACCAGCAGTGCGTATTGTTTGTTGCGCCTCAATCTTACCCTTGCGGCGCGAGACAACCTTAACATATCCTGGCATATACTTAACACGCCACATCACATGATACTCATGTGAGTCTTTTTTGCGCCTTATGCCGGCACTCTTGCCGTTGACATACAGTTCCACCTCGTCGGCGTTGTTGTAATAGCACCAAAGGTCGATGTCCTGCCCCTTAATCCAGTTCCAATGTGGGAATAGATGGAGCACAGTTTTTTTAGACCATTCACTCTGATACATATAATAAGAATCCTTCGGGAAACCTGCCAAGTCTATCACGCCGAAATAGCTGGAGCGCGCCGGATAGCCATAAGGTGTAGGCTCGCCTATATAGTCGAAGCCTGTCCAAATAAATTGTCCGGAACACCAGGGCGTATGCTTCACGATGTCCCACGTCTGCTCATGCGTAGACCCCCAAGGCACGTGACAGTTGTCGTAGGCACTGCACTTGTAGGTAGGGTCGGTGTAAGCCACACGCCAGTCGTTAGGAGCGAGAATCTCCTTGTCGCTTGGCATGACGTAGTAGCCGCGCGTCTGCAATGCCGACACGCTCTCGGTCATTATGAACGGCTTATTGGGGAAGTTCTTAGGCACATCCTTAATCCACTTGCGGTGGTAGTTGAAACCAATGAGGTCGAGCGCGTCGCCACGGAAGAGGTTGTTGTTCGGGTCAGGCTCGTTGCATCCGGCAGTTATTGGCCTCGTGTGGTCGAGCTTGCGCACTATGGCAGCGAGTTTCATGGCGAGGTGCGAGTTGACCGACAGTTCCTTGTTGCCAGCCTGAGCGGAGATGTCGTGACCAAAGTTCAGAATAAGGTTGGCCTGCTCCAGCGAGAGCGTGTCGGCATCGGCCTGCTGCCATTGCTCAAGCACCTCATTGCCTATGCTCCACATCATCACACTCGGATGGTTGCGGTCGCGACGTATGAGGTCGGTGAGGTCGCGCTCATACCACTTGTCGAAGAACCGCGCGTAGTCGTTGCGCGTCTTCTTCTTGCGCCACATGTCGAACGACTCGTCCATCACGATAAGTCCCATCGTGTCGCACATGTTAAGCAACTCTGGCGCGGGAGGATTATGCGAGCAGCGCACGGCGTTGGCCCCCATCTCCTTCAGAATGACGAGCTGACGGTGGAGGGCATCCTCATTGAGCGCAGCGCCAAGGCAGCCGAGGTCGTGGTGTTGACAAACGCCGTTTATCTTCATAGCCTTGCCATTAAGGGAAAAGCCGGTCTGCGGGTCGAACTTGAACGTGCGCACGCCCGTCATGGTCTCGTAAGAGTCAACGACCTTGCCATTTGCCACGACTTCTGTCCTTAACTTATACATATAAGGATTGTCGAGAGTCCACAACGTGGGTTTCTTTAAGGTAAAGGTCTGCGTATTCGTGACCTTGGCCTCAACGGTAAGCGGCACGGAAGAAGATGCCACCTCGTTTCCCTTGGCATCGAGCAGCACGTTGCGCACTTCAGCCTGGACATCCTTGCCAGTCGTGTTCTCAATGTCGGCACTGACGGTGAAATGGGCCTCACCATTGTCACCAATTACTGATGTGACATAAGTGCCCCAATGGGCAACGGCGACAGCGGCAGTCTCGGTGAACCACACATGACGATAGATGCCGCAACCGCTATACCAACGACTGTTTGGCTGGTCGCTGTTGTCCACTTTCACGGCAATCACATTGTCACCAGTCTTGGAAAGATAAGGCGTAAGCTCATATCGGAAACTGCTGTAACCATAGGGACGCATCCCCAGCTTGCGACCATTGACATAGACCGTGGAGTTCATGTAAACGCCATCGAAGTCGATGAAATAACGCTCACCAGGCTTCACGTTCACGCGCAGATGCTTGCGGTACCAACCAATTCCACCAGGCAACGCGCCTCCACTGGCACCCGAAGGGTTGGAGTCGGAGAAATTGCCCTCTATTGCCCAATCGTGGGGCAAGTCGAGCAACCTCCACGAAGAGTCGTCGTAACCGCTTTGCGACATCTGTATGGAGTCGCCAAGAGTAAAACGCCAACCCTCGTCGAAGTTCTCGCGAGAACGAGCTGACGCAGATAAAGCGAGGGCCAAGAGGAGAAGGAATCCTCCCCCTCGCCGCCAAAGGTAACCCCTGCCACTCCCCTTTGCATGGGGAGTGAAACGCAATATTCTCATTAATTTTGCAGTTGTTTATAAGAAACAATGTTATAGCTTCACCTTCACCTCGTCACCGTTGTATTCTACCATTGTGCCCTGTGCGGCGAAGTCGAGCTTTTGTTCTTTCGACGGTGACACGACAACGATGTTGAAGCGGCGATTCTGAAGCATTCCGTCGAACGAGCCGTTGCGCTTGCCTAAGGTGACGGTCTTTGACTTCTCGTCATAACGAATGTCGATAGTAGAACATTTGCCCTTTTCGTAATCATAGTTGGTGCCTTCGTCTTCATAGAGCAGGAAGTCGGCATCAGCACCAGTGTAGACATAGAGATTGATGACATCAGCCTTCTTCTCGTCGCTCCACTGAATCTCAGGACCGAAAGGCACGATGGATCCCTCACGCACAAATACAGGCATCTTCTCATATGGAGCGTCAGCGTCGATAGTCTGACCGCCCAAGAAATGCTTGCCCGTGTAAAGGTCGTACCAACCACACTGCTTTGGCAAATACACCTTGCGTGAACGAGCCTCATATTTATAGACTGGGCAAGCCATGAATGCCGGACCGAACATCCATTGGTCACCGATGTTCAACACATTCGTATCATCCTGAAAATCCATCGGCAATCCACGCATCAGCGTATAGTCCTTGAGGTTTACCCATGCCGCCATACTGTAGAGGTAAGGCATGAGGCGATAGCGCAAACGATCATAGTAGACTATCGACTTATAGCAAGGATGGTCTTCTGGAGCTATGTTCCACACCTCGCGCAGAGGCCACTGTCCGTGGGTACGGTAGAGCGGTACGAAGCATCCAAACTGGTTCCACCGCGCCTGCAGTTCGCGCCATTCCTTCATGTCGGAATTTTCCTCGCCTGTGGAATTGTATAAGCCTTGTGCTGCCATGTAGCGACTCTCTACACTGAAACCACCTTGATCCATACCCCAGAAAGGTATGCCCGATATGGAGTAGTTGAGTCCTGCCGTCATCTGAGCATGCATATCTTCCCATCGTGTGCCAATGTCGCCACTCCAAGAGGCGGTGCTATAACGCTGCAGACCAGCAAATCCGCTACGCGTAAGAAGAAACACACGCTTATTGTTGCCCGTGTTGCGCTGTCCGTTGTAAATGGCATCGGCATTCTCTATGCTGTAGGCATTGAAATATTCGGTAGACGATCCGAGAGCCGTAGGACCGCTCAGTTTCTTGCGATAGCCTATAGGCGTGCAGTCGCGCACATTAGGCTCCGAAGCATCCATCCACCATGCGTCGATGCCATAGTTGTATTTGCTATAGAGATTCTCGTCCATCTGTCGCCAGAACATCTTGCGTGCGCCGTCGGAATAGGCATCATAGAAACCTGCCACATAGCCAGGTCCAACCCAGTCTTTGAGTGAGTCCTTCACCGCCTGTGTATACATCCATCCCTTGGAAGCGAGTTCCTTGTAGTTGTCGGTATTATGATAGAACTTAGGCCACACGCTGATCATGAACCTGCCGTGCAGCTTGTGCACGTCGTCGAGCATCTTCTGTGGGTTTGGGTAACGCGCCTCGTCAAACTGGTGGCTTCCCCACTGGTCATCCTTCCAGTAGTTCCAGTCCTGCACAATATTGTCTATTGGTATCTGACGGCGACGGAACTCGGCGAGAGTCGATACCACCTCGTCTTCTGTTCTGTAGCGTTCACGGCTTTGCCAGAATCCTAAAGCCCACTTCGGCATAATCTGTGCCTTGCCTGTAAGAGTGCGGTAACCAGAGATTATCTTGTCCATGTCGTTGCCGGCAATGACATAATAGTCCATGTCGCGGCTCATCTCGCTCCATATAGACATCAGGTTCTGCTCTTTGTCAGAACGTGGGGTTGCCACGCGCAAACCGCAATAGGACACAGTGCCGTCAGGTTGCCACTCTATGCGCAGAGGCACTTTTTTGCCTTTCTCCAACCGCACGGCAAACTTATATGAATTTGGGTTCCATGCCGTACGCCAACGCTCGGGCACCACCTCCTTGCCATCGACATACACCTTTGTGTAGCCTGCATAATAAAGAATGAACTGGAAATTGCATGACTCCTGTGGTTCTATCATTCCCTCATAGACAACATTCGAACCGACATAATTGAAGTCACAAGGCAATTTCTCCACCTCCATGGCATTCTCAAAATATATGGAGTCCTCATCACGTACTATCTGTCTTCCACTCTGTTCATTGTAGGTTCCCGTCAACGATCCCTTCTTTCCCTCACGGTTGTAAAGGGTAAACACATTGCCAAGTTGCTGATAGGCATTGGGATTGCCCCATCGGCATAGAGAATAGGAATCCCAGAGGACACCGTAATGCTTGTTGGAAACGACAAAAGGCACGGATATCTTGGTATTGTATTGGAAGAGTTCCTCATTCTTTCCCTTATAATTGAAATCTTCCGCCTGATGTTGACCGAGACCATAGAACGCCTCATCGTCGCTGCTTTCGAATGTAACGTTCCATGACCACCCATGCCTGTTGGCTTCCGAAAGGGTTGTTCCAAGCCCTATCTCCGAATCGGGCACGGTGAAAGGACGGAAGGTCTTTCCTTCGGCAGTCTCGTTGAGAAGGAGTTTTCCCTTTGCGTCATAGAAAGCCATGTGGCCAGTAGCCTCATTGACGACAGCCTGCACATTTTTCGCCTTCAGGGTGATGATGCCGTTTTTCTCTGTCACCTTGTATTTTGGCGTAGCCTTCTGTGGCACTATGATGAGGCTATGCTTGTCGGGAAAAGCATTCTCGCATGTGGCACGCACACGTATAATGTCATCGTTGACTACCTCCAGTGTCACAAGCCGCGCACCATTGGCCCTGGCATTCTTCACTTGCAGGGTTATTCCCTTTCCGTTGTCGGTATAGCCTGCGGCAAAAGCCGTGGCTCCTAACAGTAGCATTGTGGTCAATAATAATCCGGTCTTTTTCATCTTTATGTTTGTTTATTCTTATATTGCGACGGCCCTATGCCGTAGTATTCCTTGAAATAGCGAGAGAAATAGCGGGGCATGTTGAATCCCACTTTGTAAGCCACCTCGCTGACATTGAGCTGGCCTTCGCGCAGGAGCCTTGCCGCATGCTTAAGGCGTATGATGCGGATAAACTCGGAGGGGGTGTTTCCCGTGATGGATAGCAGCCGCTTGTAAAGATGCACACGCGACATGCCCAAAACCTCGCTCATCATCTCTACAGAAAGGTCTGCATTGCTGAGGTTCTTCTCTACATAAGCCGTTGCCTTGTCGACAAGTTGTTGGTCTACTGACGTTATCTTCTCTTCGGTGATCCGTGGCTCTATCTTGTGTGGTTGGCTGTCGTGCGAACGCAAGAGGTTGCCTATGCGAACAAGCAGCAGGTCAAAGTCAAACGGTTTGGTGATATAGGCATCGGCTCCCGACGTGAATCCTTCTATCTTGTGCGCCGTAGAAAGGCGTGCCGTAAGCATGACAAACGGTATGGACGCTGTTTCCGGAGTGTCCTTAAGATAGCGGCACAGTTCGTTGCCGTCCATCTCAGGCATCATCACGTCGCTTAGTATGATGTCTGGCCTGTGTTGCTGTATCTTTTCAACAGCATCCTTTCCGTTGACAGCCGTGCGCACCCTATAGTGCTCGCCAAGCATTTCACTCATAAACGAGAGGAAGTCGTCGCTGTCGTCGACAACCAGCACTTCCTTGTCGTGCATATCCACGTCATCGTCTGCCTTAGGCGACATATTCTTATTGTCTTCATTACTCACAGTCTCACAAGTAGTGACTTCATGTTTCAGTGCCACAGGAAGCGTGACAGTGAATACAGTTCCCTTGTCAGCGTTCTCGTTGTTGTCGGCAACAGTAATCGTGCCTCCATGCATTGCCACGTATTCATAAGAGATGTTGAGTCCGAGTCCGCTGCCACCAAACTCCGACACCTTGCGGTGGCTGGTCTGGTAGAATCTGTCGAAGACATGTTTCTTGTCTTCATCGCTGATGCCACATCCGGTGTCGGCAACAGAGATAAGCAGGTTGCGTATGTCTTTACCTGCCTCCTTGTCCTCCAACAGCACCTTCACGCTGACAGACCCTCCCTCAGGAGTGAACTTATAGGCATTGCTCAGCAGATTGGTGATGACCTTCTGCATCTTGTCCATATCAAACGGAATGCGGAGCGACTCCACATTGCTTGTAAACGTGACGTGAATGTTCTGCTGCGAGAGTCGGGAGAAATCATCGGCTATGTCGTGCACCAGCCTCACCATGTCGGCGTCCTTACAGTTGAGTTGCATGGCGTGGGTCTCTATCTTGCGTATGTCGAGGGTCTGGTTTACGAGATTGAGCAGTCGCTCGGCGTTGCGCAGTATCAGTTGCAGACGATTTTTCTTCTGACCGTCGGTTTCCTTGTCGATCATTGCCTTTACCGGTGAAATCACTAGCGAGAGCGGTGTACGCAGTTCATGGCTTATATCAGTGAGGAAGGCAAGTTTCATCTCGTCCATCTTCTTGTTGCGTTCTGCTTCCTGACGTATCTGCTCAATGCGCATCTTTTCTATCTGACGGCGCAGGGTGATGTGCCACACAGCCCACACAGCCAATGCCATGAGCAATATATAGATTATGTATGCCCACGTAGACATGTAGAAAGGCGGTGCTATGTGTATGCGAAGTTCGCTTATGTCATTTGTCACCGTGCCGTCGCGCTCCACCACACGCACCTGAAGCGTGTAGGTCCCGGGGTGAAGATTGGTATAAGTAATGCTTGGCTGCGACTCCACGGTGGTGAGCCATTTGTCGTCGCCAAATCCCTTCAGGCGATACATGAAATGGCATTTCTCCGGCACCGACACATGATTTGTGGCTAGAAGCACCGTGAAAGCATTCTCATCGTACTTCAAATTGAGCTGGTGCGAGGTATTGACAGACCTGTCGAGTATGACACGTCCCATGTAGTTCTCGCCCACCGACAACGGATGGTCGAAGAGCACAATGCCAGGGAAGAGCACACGCGTGCCGGCAGCCAATTTGTGACGGGAACGTGACGGGATGACATTGATGCCGTCTTGGCCTCCAACAATGACGTGTCCACGCTTGTCGTTGACGATGCTCCTGTAATTATAGCGGCGTTTCTGAAGTCCGTCAAGCTCATCGAAACTGTTGACAAAAAAGTTCAACGCATTGTCCTTGCGGGTCACTACGATGCGAACAACCTCATTGGGTAACGTTGCCCACATGACGCCATCCTTGTCCTCGCATACGGAGCAAGCCATTTGCTGACCCTTGTAAAGATGATAAACGCGACGGGACTTGGGGTCGTAAACGTCAAGGCCGGACATATTGGCATTCCACAGCAGTCCTCGACTATCCACGCAAATGTCATTTACAGAAAGGCTCGTGAAATTGCTCCCATCGACAGTGGGAGGCAATGGGCTGACCGTGTTGCGACTAAAATCCACGAGCGAGACTCCCAAGGAATGTCCTACCACTACACGGCCTTTCTTGTCCATGTCCACCACCGCCACGTACCTTGACGGCAACTTCGAGTTGAAAGTGTTGAAAGTGGTAAACTCGCCCGATTGCGGGTTCAGCATTTGCACGCCCCCACCAAGGGTGCCAATGATTAAGTTGCCATGAGCATCCTCAGCGAGCGACCATACGCTGTTGTTGGCAAGGGCTGAGTTTTGCTGGTTATAAGCCCTGAAAGAGCCTTTGACATAATGAGTCAGTCCGCCATTGAACGAACCAAACCACAAGGAGCCGTCGCGAGCGGAAAGGCTGCTCACCACCACATCGGTCAACAATCCAGTCTGCTGCTTGTGGAAGTTGCGTGTCGTACCCGTAGAGGGGTTATAACACAAAAGCCCATTGTCGTTGGTTCCACACCAATAATTGTTGTCGCGATCGATGGCAATGGTGCAAATGTCACCAAGCATGATGGTGGGATAATGAGAGAGTGACGGAGAATAGTAGGCTATTCCATTCTTGTAGGTGCCTATCCACACGGCATCGTCATTGTCTATGTATATGCTCTGCAAGGTATTATCCAACAGCGTGTTAGGGTTCTTGACATCATAAACCACGTGTTGAATAGAGCGGTTGTGGATGTTTGCCATGAAAAGACCCTCATGCTCCGTGGCAAGCCAGAGATTGTGGCGACTGTCTTCCTTGACATCCTTGACGAAGACATTGCCCATGCCTTTCATGCCAAGGTTGGCGAAAAACTCTGTCGGAGAAGAGAACCATTGGCGCTTTTTGGAAGAATAGACCCATGTATGCGCCTTGGCATGGTTGCTCACCCAATAGTTGTAATGAGAATCTATATATGTGCTGTAATATTGTGAAAGGTGATGGTTTGATATTGCTAAATAGTCGTTTACCCACACTATGCGCTTGCGAGGTCCGTCGAGACGCGCGAGCTTGCCGTCCTCAAACGACAAGACCAACGAGTTGCCACACTGTGTTATCCCGGTTACAGCTCCCGTGGGGAGACATCCGCGGCGACGTGAAGATTTGAAAAGGTAATGTTCGTTTGTTGATGGATTGTAATAATAACAGCCTTTCGCATCGACTGCTATCCATAAAAAGCCCTTTGAGTCTACAAAGACGCGGGATGGAACGCCTTCCATTCCGTGTTGCTTCATCCAAGTGGCCATGTCGGTAATGAAGTTTTCCTTGTCGGGATTATAGATGCAATAGCCCTCGTTGGTCTGCACCCATATCTGCCTGTTGTTGTCCTGCGTCAGGCTTTCAATCTGATTGCTTAATAATGAAGATTTGTCTGCTGTACTGGAATAGAAGTTCTTGAAACGGAAACCGTCGTAACGGCAAAGGCCAGCGGCCGTGCCTATCCAAAGGAAACCATCGTGATCTTTTAGAATGCACGCTACATGGCTATCGGCAAGACCTGCCGAAGTGTCGAGGCTGCGAAAGTCGAGACTTGCAGCCGCTGTCCTTTCGGGAAGGATAAGCGATAGCAGGGCAAGGAAAATCAGGAAGAGCCGTGCGCTGATTCTCGCTCCGTGGTGTCTGTGTTGAATAATAGTGGCCTGTCGCATTTTTAGTCTTGATATTACTTGTTGGGTATTAGATTATCTTATACCACAAAAGTAACTATTTTCAGTCATTCCATGAGATTTCTTTCAATCTTTCTCCAAACAATTTGATACAAGAAGCCATGGCAACTCCCCTAAAGGATAGCAGGAAAAGGAGAGCCGCCCTTGGCGCTCTTTGATAATACTGATGATGGGTGACCTGAGATTCAAGTCAGCCGGCACTTACCAGCCGGTATTCTGCTTGTAGACACCACCGGAGAGGGAAATCTCCGAGCTCGGTATCTGCCAGAAGCCTCGTTTCTCGCGGATGTTCTGCTCCTTGTAGGTATCGGCAATGGTGGTCTTCTGTGTATTCGCATATACCTCCGTTGGTGTGCCAAAGGTAGAGCCGTTGTCATAAGCCTGCCCCATGATGCCCTTTACAAAGGCGTCAAGACCCTGACGGCGAAGGTCGAAATAGCGTATGCCCTCGCCCATGAACTCACGTCGGCGCTCCTGCCATATCTGCTCACGCGTTGGAGCCGCTGCCACGTCGTGTTCGTGGTTGCCATAGGCGCGATACATCACGCTGTTGTAGTCCTGAACGGCATTGCCGCTGCCCAGTTCGGCTGCCATAAGAAGCACGTCGGAATAGCGAAGGAGAATCCAGTCGGCATCCTGTGATGTCATGAAGTTATGGCCTGACACGTCGCTCTCGTTGTCTACCACAAACGAACCGTCGTTATATACCAGCGGAGTGTATTTCTTGATGTTGTAACCCGTAAGGTCGCAGGCATCTGTCTTTGCCTGTGCCTCATATACAGTGGAGTTGCCGTCATTGTTCATGAGGTTGCGCGCGTCAATGATTGAGGCATCTCGGCGCTTGTCGTCACCGCTGTAGACATTGCGCGCCGAGTTGGTGACGGTGCATGCTCCCCATCCGAAACCATAGGGCGCAGCCCACGTGTTGCGCATGCCGATGTTGATGACAAAGCGGTTGCCGTTGGAATTGCCGCTCCAGGTCTGGTCGTTGTTGAACTTCACCACCCAAAGTATTTCCTGACTTGCCTCCTTGTAGGTGTCCTTGAGCCCCTGCTCCTTGTTGGAAGCCAACGCACTCGATGCACGCCACAGGTCGGCATAGTTGTCTTCAAGTTTAAACTTGCCCGAACTTATCACCTCCTCACAATATTTCAGTGCGTCCGCCTTGGTCAGTTCGCCAGGCATGGTCTTAAACTCATTGTTGTTATAAACTCCGTCATAGAAGAGATACACACGGGCAAGCATTCCTGCAGCGGCATAGCGCGAGATGCGTCCGAGCGTGGAACTGTTGTCGGTGAACTTGTCGGAAGGAATGTTGTCGGCTGCATACTTCAAGTCTTCAACAATGAGCTTGTACACTTCGTCGGGGTTTGCCTGTGGCACTTTCTCCGACGATGGAACGGTCAGCAGAGGAACATTCTCAAACATCCTAACGAGGTCGAAATAAGCCAAAGCACGTATGGCACGAGCCTGTCCCTCCACCGACTTGCGCTCTGCATCAGATGTCCATGATATGTTGTCGAGCGAACCAATGAGCAAGTTGCAATTGTATATACATTTATAATAGTCGCCCCAGATTCCTCCAAGGAGGTTTGTCGATGCAGGCCTCATCGACTGGTCCATGCGGTCGAGCAGACGGAGGTCTACATCATCGGGTCCACCGCCACCGAAGCAGTCGTCGGACATCAACTCCGATATCTGATAGAGCGACATGTTGCCGTTTGACACGGTGTTCTGATAGCGGTCATAACAACCTATGACAGCCGACTCAGCCTGCGAAGCTGTCTTGTAATAGTTGGTCGACGTGAGACTTGTCTTCGATGTCGTGTCGAGGAAGCTGTCGGTGCATGATGTCATCATCAAGGCAGCAAGTCCCGCAAAGAGTATATTTTGTTTTATAGTGTTCATAGTTATCAAGCTTTTAGAATTTCAAGTTTACACCTACGATGAAAGTGCGGGCATGAGGATAGGAACCCGTGTCTACGCCCGACATCCAAGCCATCTCGCCGAAACCCACTTCTGGGTCCATGCCGTCATAGGATGTGAAGGTGTAGAGATTCTGCACCTGGAAATAAAGGCGTGCCTGAGAGATGGCCTTGAGGTTTATGAGCTTGGAGAAGTCATAGCCCACCGTGATGTTGGCCACGCGGAGATAATCGCCGTTTTGCAGGTAGATGTCGGAGAAGTTTGTCCAGTTGCGGTCGTCGTTGGTGAGACGTGGCAACTTGTTTGACGTGCCCTCTCCATGCCAGCGATTGAGGAACGTGGCAGTGTAGTTGGCCTTGGAACTGTTGCCCCAGTTGCGATAACCGCCATTGGCAATCTTGAATCCTGCCGCTCCTGCTAACGTAGCGGAGAAGTCGAGCTGCTTGTAGTTGAACCCAAGGCTTAAGCCGAAGTTGTATTTCGGTATACCGTTACCGAGGTCTACCTTGTCCTTGTCGTCGATGGTGCCGTTGTGGTCTACATCAACAATCTTCAGGTCGCCCGGTTCGGTATTTGCGAGCACTCCATTGCCGGCAGCCTTCCAAGCGTCTATCTCCTGTTGGTTTTGGAATACGCCTGCAGTCTTGTAGCCCCAGAAGTAGCCCATGGCGTGGCCATTCTCGCAGCGGAAGAACTCCGGCTGGTTGTTGAACATGATGTTGGCATTAGTAGACCCTGAATAATAGCCGTGGATGATGCCTCCCTCAGTAGGAATCTCGCCCACCTCATTCTTGTTGTAAGCCAGGTTGGCACTTACGTGGTAATTGAAGTCCTTGGATATGTGGTCGTCCCATGTGAGTCCAATCTCTATACCCTTGTTGGTTACATTGCCACCATTAATATAAGGTGCATTGGCACCGGCAGTGGCAAGCACAGGAGCCTGCACAATCCAGTCCTTGGTCTTCTTGTAATACCAGTCGAAGTTGAGTCCGAGACGTGAGTTGAGGAAGCGCGCATCGAAACCCAAGTCGGTCTGTTCGGATGTCTCCCATTTAAGTTCTGAGTTGCCGAGTCGGTCACTTATGGCACCGTTGGTGTTGAGTGTAGAACCCTTTCCTGTGCCGAAGTTATAGCCCACATTGCTGAGCGTCACTGTGGCTGCATAGAGGAACGGATCGATGTTGTTGTTGCCCACCTGACCCCAACTGCCACGAATCTTGAAGAAGTCGAGCCATGAGCGAGTGGAGTCCATAAACTTCTCGGCTGTCACTACCCAACCTGCTGACACTGAAGGAAACCAGCCCCATCTGTGGCTCTTGGCAAAGCGTGACGAACCGTCGGCACGAAGCGTGACATTTGCCATATACTTGTCGTCATAATTCCAACCCAAACGCCCGAAATAGGATATGCGACGATAATCCTCAGTGGGATAGCCTGCTATCTGTCCGTTGTTTCCGCTGTTGTTGTTGGTGAGGTAAGCCGTGCTCCACTGGTCATATATATTGAGAAGGGAGGCATTGCCTGAGATATAGTTGCCCTGTGCGCGCTCCACCTCCATACCTATCATGGAATTGAACTGGTGCAGGCCCATCTTCCAGTCATACATGGCAGTGTTGGTCCACGTGAGGGTCCAGTTCTTCGTCATGTTCTCCATTACAGTGGATGCCCCCATGTTGTTGTCGTTGGTGGTGGAGTAATACATAGGACTGTACTGGCGATAGGAGTTGGAATTATGGTTGAATCCCAGCAAGGTCTTTATGCGCAGGTTCTTCACAGGCTGCAATTCGGCATAGACATTGGCCACCCAGTTTTGCGCGTCGTTCATGTTTTGGTTACGATAGAGGGCTGCCACGGGGTTGCCGTCATACTGATACCAGTCGTTGGCAGTGGAATAGGAGTAACCGTTGTTGAGGTCATCGCGCCCGTCCTGTTGCAGATAGACAGGCTGGAGAGGTGATGTGGCATAGGCTCCGCGCAACTTGTTGTTATACATGTTGCCGGTGATGTCGCCGTGGTTCTTTGTATAGGCAAACGACAGGTTCTCGCCTATCTTCAACAGGTTGCCGTACAGCTTCTGCTCCATGTTTGCGCGGAAGTTGTAGCGCTCATAGTTGCTTGCCTTGTTGCCGCCAAGTATACCGTCCTGCGAAAAGTAGCCGAGCGACACGGCGTATGTGCTAACGTCGTTTCCGCCATTTACGCCAAGGGTATAGTTCTGGACTGGGGCGGAACCTTCAAACATCTCGTCCATCCAGTTGGTGTCGTAGATGTTGCCGTTGGCATCGTGTATCGACTTGATTGATGCCCAGTCGTAGGCCTTGCCACCGGAATTGACGTTCTGCTCGTCCATAAGCTCCATATACTGCTTGGCATTGAGCATGTCCACCTTCTTGGCCACGGTCTGCCAACCATAGTAACCATCGAATGTCACCTGCGCGTGACCTTTCTTGCCGCTCTTCGTCGTAACAATCACGACACCGTTGGCAGCCTGCGCACCATAGATGGCAGCGGAGGCGGCGTCTTTCAGCACGTCGATAGACTCGATGTCCGACGGATTGACCGTCGTGATGTCAAGACCGGGGATGCCGTCGATGACATAAAGAGGCTTGTTGTTGGTGTTGGAACCTTGGCCGCGGATAATGACTTTCATGCCCGAGCCAGGCTGCCCACTATCGGAGATGATGTTCACACCGGGTGTCTGCCCCTGCATTGCCTGAAGTGCATTGCCGGTGTTTCGCTTGGCGAGATCCTCACCCTTCATCTGTACAGTGGCACCCGTGACGAGTTTCTTTTTCTGCACGCCGTAACCAATTACGACGACATCGTTAAGGGAATGCGACTCCTCGCGAAGCTTGATGTCGAGATTGTCGCCTTTGACCTTCACTTTCTGTTCCACGAAACCAATATAGCTCACCACGAGCGTCTCACCCTCGTTGGCATCGATAGTGAAGTTGCCGTCCATGTCGGTGATGGCGTTGACCTTGCGGCCAAGTACCTGGATTGAAGCTCCTATAAGGGGTTCGTTGTCGGTAGTTGACACGATCTTTCCCTTGATGGGGCCTGCCAATACAGTTGCCTCGGACAACACGTTCATTCCGGGGAAGAGCAATGTTGTGGCGAGCGCACACTTGCATAAAGTCGATTTTATGCTACCTTTGTTATATAAGGTATTCCTCATAACTGTATGTTTTTAGTTTATGAATAGTTTAGTTCTATATTTTCTCGGCTTTGAAAAAAGGCATTGAACATCGCTTTTCTGCCTTTATCCTCATTCGGTTGCAAAGCTACGAATAAAAGAAATTCGAACTTAAAAACAACAAGAATTAAAGGTGCACGCTATGTTTTCAAAATATGCACAAAATGTTACTCTCTATTTTAACTACCTATGCTTCAACTTCTTACAATCTACTACCGCTTTTAAATTCAACTAACGCTACATACAAAAGATGAACAAAAACTCTACAAGGCAGAAACAAAAACCGTATCTTTGTAACCAAGAAAAAAACTTATCAACAACGACAACCATGATTTATTTCGGCACATGGCTTAGACAAAAGACAGGATGCAGGGTGCAGAAGCTTGCAGTGGACGCGGGCTTCTCATGTCCCAACCGCGACGGATTGCTATCCACCGGAGGATGCACGTTTTGCAACAACGACGCTTTCAACACTTCATATTGCGACAGGCGGAAGAGCATAACCCAGCAACTGGAAGACGGAAAGAGGTTTTTCGGCAGGAAAAAAGCCGGCACAAAATATTTGGCTTATTTCCAAGCTTTTTCCAACACCCATGCCCCACTGCATAAACTGAAAGCCATGTATGAGGAAGCACTTGAAGTGGAAGACGTGATAGGTATTGTAATAGGTACACGACCAGATTGCGTTGACAAGGAAAAACTCGACTATATAGAAGAAATATCGCGCCGCGCTTTGGTTATTATGGAATATGGCGTGGAGAGCTGCAACGACGCTACCTTGATTCGTATAAACCGGGGCCACGACTTCGCTTGCAGCAAACGAGCCATAGAGGAGACTCACAAACGAGGCATATACACTTGCGCCCACATCATCCTTGGCTTGCCCGGGGAAGACAAGGATGAAATGCTCCGACAAGCTGACATCATATCTTCATTGCCCATCGACATCCTGAAACTTCATCAGCTGCAAATAGTCAGAAACACCATGATGGCTAAAGAATATGTGACGCATCCATTTAGCATGTTTACCTTGGAAGAATATGTCGGTTTGCTTGCCGAATACCTGCCTCGCCTGCGTCCGGACATGGTGGTTGAGCGTTTTGTAAGTGAGACTCCGCCAAGTCTGCTCATAGCACCGCGGTGGGGAGTAAAACCGCAGGAAATCGCCCGATTGGTGCATGAGAAATTATCGTTGGATTAGGCTCATTTGCTACCCTTTTGCCGTTCTAACGTAACGGCAATGCCGTTCTAACGTAACGGCAACGCCATTCTAACGTAACGGCGAAACCGCGTTTTTATCTCGCCTTTTCCTTAAAAAGTTTGCCGTTTTCAATTATTTGCATTAACTTCGCAAAGAATAACTTTTGCTCATCATGAGCAAGAACGCATGAAACACACTAACGAGGAATAATCACATTTTTTGAATATGAAAATCAAGAGTTTACTTGTTCTTATTGCCCTATGCCTGTCACTGTCTGCTCTCGCAGCAAACAAGTATGCCGGCATACCCAAAAAGTATCATGAGTTGCTGAACCAGACCATGGTCGCTGCCGGCGACAATGCCAAGGAGTTGAAAAAGGCATTGAAGGAAACTGCCGCCGACCAGAAAGAGGGCATGGCCTTCTTGATTGCCTACATGCCCGAAAGAGACGCCAAGACCTTGACTGCCGACTTCCTTAAGGAGCACGTGCTGTACGCTTACAAGGCCAAGAGCGAATTTCCATGGGCGAAAGAGGTGCCCAACGACATATTTCTTAACGACGTGGTGGCTTATGTCAACCTCAACGAGAACCGCGAAAGTTGGCGTAAGGACTTTTATGAGCGCTTCAAGAAATATGTGGCCAACTGCAAGACTATGCGCGAGGCCATAGACTCGGTGAACAAGAACATCCGCGACGAGGTTGTGGTTGATTATAACACGAAACGCGAGAAGGCAGACCAGGCACCATATGAGTCAATGCGCCAGCACATGGCCTCTTGTTCGGGCCTTTCCATCTTGCTTACCGACGCTTTCCGCGCGGTGGGCATCCCATCGCGTGTGGCAGGGACTCCTAATTGGCACGACAACCGAGGCAACCACAACTGGAGCGAGGTTTGGGTTGACGGCAATTGGCACTTCACCGAATATTATCCTTCGGAAGACCTTGACAAGTCGTGGTTCGTGCCCGACGCTGGCAAGGCCATCAAGGAAGACTTGGAGAAGGCCATCTACGCCGCCTCTTTCAAACCTGCCGACTCTTATTTCCCACTGGTTTGGGACATGAACATCCGCTACGTTCATGCCGTGAACGTGACCGACCGCTACACGAGCCTTTACAGGGCGCAGTTGGCAGCCACACCTGCCGACGACAAGCACGTAGACTTGAGGGTGATGGTGTTCAAGGACAAGAATCATGCCGAGGCTTCCGGCGACCGTGTGGCCACAAACCTCGACGTATTCAGCGGCGAGAAGCAACTATACGGCGGCCGTAGCACGGGTGCAACACAGGACATGAATGACGTGCTCACTTTCAAGGTTGAGAAGAACAAGGCGTATACCGTAAAATTCGTAAACGCCAAAGGCGTCACTCAAACCCAAGACGTAAACGTGGGCGACAGCACCACGACCTTGAAATTGTATATGGAGTAAGACAGGCGGAAACGTGCTGAAACGTCTACAAGATTGCAAAAGTATTCGTAGAACTATAATCTTCCACCTTTAAAACAATACGTAAAGAGCCGGGATCCTCACGGATTCCGGCTCTTATATTAAATATTAAACATGTTTTTTCTCCTAAAAGGATGGAGAAGGCAGCGTCTTATCGCGCCATTCTGTCCATCAACAGTGCTGCCGTTGCTATGCAAACGAACATTACGGCAGTCGTAATTGTGAAAGTTGCAATACTCATCATAACATTACTCTCCTATTTTAAATTTAACTTTTTATTACCGGCTCTCTCTATTGCCGGTGTTATCCTGTATCTCTGTTATCCTGAAAAACTTTTCCTAAGAAACTAATCCCTATAAATCTCTTTTCTTATTACCTGAATACTATTCTGTTGCCTTTATGAAGGCTCTTTATTTCTTTTTGACACTGCAAAGTTAGAAGTTTTCCACTGTGTGCGCAAACAATTCGCATTACAAAAGAATGATATGCCGTTTATATTTGATTATAATCAAACAAGTTGACTTGTGTCAACCCATGCGCTTGACACAAATCAACACCTCTCAAAGCAAAAGAGACGTATTCTCTATGCTAAGTAATTATAAAGTTAATGCGACAACAATAGTAAATCAAAATAATTTTATAATTTTGCAATATAATGGAATCACAAAAGACCATAAACACGATTATACAGGTGGCAACATCCTTACTCTTGGGTGGCGCCATACTTTACTGGATGTATCGTGGCTTCGACATCAAGAGCATCGCCGATGTCATGATGAACGAAATGAACTGGACATGGATGCTTCTCTCATTTCCTTTCGGCATTTTGGCCCAAGCGTTTCGAGGCTGGCGATGGCAGCAAACCCTTGAGCCGTTGGGAGAGAAGCCGCGCCAGAGCGTCTCGGTGAATAGCATCTTCGTTTCTTATGCGGCAAGTCTTGTCATACCGCGCTCTGGAGAAATAGCACGTTGCGGTATATTGAAGCGGTGGGACGGAGTGTCTTTTCCCAAGTCGCTGGGCACAGTAGTGGCCGAACGAGCCATTGACACGTTGCTCATAATCATCATCACCGCACTGACATTTCTTTGGCAATTACCCGTGTTCCACAAGTTCTTCTCAAGCACGGGCACTCGTCTCGACGAGATACTATCGCAGTTTTCCACGGCTGGATGGTGGGTAACCGCCATTTGCGCCATTGCCGCGCTATTATTGATCTGGCTGCTGCTGCGTCGGCTGTCTATATATAATAAGGTGAAAAACACCTTCGCCGGACTCTTCTCCGGCATCTTGTCGGTAAAGGACGTGCGCAACATCCCGCTGTTCATATTCTTCAGCGTTGGGATATGGGCGTGCTATTTCCTTCATTATTACCTCACTTTCTTTTGCTTTGCCGCCACCGCCCATTTAGGAATGGCTTGTGCATTAGTGACATTCATCGTTGGCTCCATTGCAGTCATCGTGCCAACACCAAACGGAGCCGGACCATGGCATTTTGCCGTGAAAACAATGCTCATTCTCTATGGCGTGGCTTCTGACGACGCATTATACTTCGTGCTGATTGTCCACACCGTGCAAACACTCCTCGTGCTGCTGCTTGGCTTCTACGGATGGACGGCGCTGACACTGACAAGGAAAAGACAAAAAACAAAGAGCACAAGAACAACATAACACTTTAATAACAAAAACTATGAGTGAAATTCGCAATCTTCAACCTGCTGCCGTTTGGCGCAATTTCGATGACCTCACACAGATTCCACGCCCAAGTGGTCACGTGGAGAAAGCACAGGAGTTTCTTCTCGACTTCGCTAAGCGCGTAGGCGTAGAGGCTTTCAAGGATCCAGCTGGCAATATCGTCATGAGAAAGCCAGCCACACCAGGCTTTGAGAACCGCAAGACTGTGTTGTTGCAAGCCCACATGGACATGGTTCCACAAAAGAGCCCCGACTCTTCACACAACTTCGAGACAGACCCAATAGAGACATACGTTGAAGACGGATGGGTACACGCCAAGGGAACCACGCTCGGTTCCGACGACGGCATCGGTGTGGCCGCCATAATGGGCATCATGGAGTCTGACGACATAAAGCACGGTCCCGTGGAGGCCCTTATCACACGCGACGAGGAGACTGGCATGTACGGAGCCAACGAACTGCCTGAAGGCGAGCTTCACAGCGACATCCTCATGAATCTCGACTCAGAACTTTGGGGTAAGTTCGTAATAGGTTCTGCTGGCGGCATCGACGTGACATCTACACTTGAGTATAAGCCCGTGACCAACGACCAGGAGACAGCCGTAAAGGTAACACTCAAAGGCCTGCGTGGCGGACACTCTGGCCTCGAAATCAACGAGGGACGTGCCAATGCCAACAAGGAGATGGTGCGCCTGGTAAGAAAGGCAGTGGCAGAGAATGGTGCTCGCCTCGCCGAATGGCATGGAGGAAACATGAGAAACGCCATACCGTTCAAGGCTGAGGTGGTGCTCGCGTTGCCACAAGACCAAGTGGAGAACCTCAAGAAACTCGTTGAGCAACAACGTGTCGCCATTGAGGATGAGTACAAGGGCATTGAGAAAGGCGTGGAGTTCTTCGTTGAGGACGCTGAAAAACCCGAAGAGCTGCTGCCGTGCGAGATTCAAGACAATCTCGTGAATGCTATCTATGCCTGCCACAACGGCGTGATACGCATGATTCCTTCTTACCCCAACGTAGTGGAAACATCGTCAAACCTCGCCATCATCGACATAGAAGCAGGCAAGGCCGCCATCAAGATTCTCGCGCGCTCAAGCCGTGAGGACATGAAGGAATATGTGGCAACCATGCTTGAGAGCTGCTTCAACATGGCTGGAATGCGCACAGTGCTCAGCGGCAGCTACGGTGGCTGGGATCCAAACCCAGACAGCGAGATCCTCAACCTGCTGAAGAAGGTATATAAGGAGCAAACCGGCAAGGACGCCACAGTGCAGGCCGACCACGCCGGTCTGGAGTGCTCGGTAATCCTAAGCAAGTATCCTGGCATGGACGTGGTAAGCCTCGGCCCAACGTTGCTTTCACCCCACACCACGAGCGAACGTTTCAAGATAGACACAGCGGAGCCGTTCTGGAAGTTGCTTACAGCAACCCTTGAGCAGATTCCCGAGAAATAAAGCATTGCGGCATAAAAGCCAAGACTCATGAATTTACACGGATATTAACGTTTTTAATATCCGTGTAATTTTGTTTATACGGAATTCATGCATATCAATTATCAATACTTTTTTATTGTAACAAGTGCGAAATGAAATGGGCTTGGGCAAAAAATAATGCCAAACCTTTGCGCCTGACGTTTTTTTTCTTTACTTTTGCACCGTAAAACAATTCAGTAAAATATATGGACGATTATCACGCGGACAGTTACAACAATTAGCGTGAGGATTGAGCATTACCGCCAATCTTCACAACCTGTTCATGTAAAAAAGATTGGCTGCAATGAAAACATACTGGAGCATTGAAAAGCAACTGAAAGTCATCAACGAGTGGGAATCCGGATGCTGGATTCAAGTTACATGCCCTACCGATGACGACCAGCGAGAGCTGGAAGAAAGATTTAACATTCCCGACTACTTCATGAGCGACATCAGCGATACCGATGAGCGTGCGCGTTATGAATACGACGATGGTTGGACCCTTATCATTCTCCGCATACCTTATGTCAAGGAAATAAGGTCGCGAACTCCTTACACTACAGTGCCATTAGGCATAATCCACAAGCGCGATGTCACCATCACTGTTTGTTTCTACGAGACAAACATGATGCTCGACTTCGTGAGCTATCAACAGAAACGTGGCGAGGGGTTCACCGACTATGTTGACATGACCTTTAGGCTCTTCCTGTCTTCGGCGGTGTGGTACCTTAAGCGACTGAAACAAATAAACACCCTCATAGAGAAAGCCAAGCACAACCTCGACCATGAAGTGAACAATGAGAGCCTTATAGGTCTTAGCCGCCTGCAAGACTCGCTCACCTACTTCATCACCTCCATCCGAGGCAACGAGAACTTATTGCAGAAACTGAAGTTCAAGTTGCAGGTAGACGAACTTGACGCTGACCTTATTGAGGACGTAAACATCGAGATGACACAGGCAAGGGAGACTACAAATATCTACTCTGATATTCTGGAGTCTACCATGGACACGTATTCAAGCATCATCAACAACAACATGAATACGACCATGCGTACCCTCACGTCGCTCAACATCATACTCATGGCACCAACCCTCATATCAAGCATCTACGGTATGAACGTGGTCAACGGATTGGAGACTTCAAAATACGGTTTCGTAATCTGCATCGCCGTTTCCGTGCTTGTGACAGGCGTGAGCTGGTGGATTTTGCGACACAAAAAGCTTCTTTAGCTCTTTTTCCGTAAAAAACATTCCAAAAATTAGCATAATACAATCTTTTTAGTTAAGTTTGCATCATATTTATTAACAATTGGAAGCCATGCCCGTCTGAGGCGTTTGCTGACATGCAGCAGCATGGCCATGGAACTCCGAGTCATAAACTTAAAAAGAGTGAAATGATGGACTCTCAAGAAAACACCACCCCAAAGGGGATTGAGGAAGAGCAGAAGGCTCAGGCCGCTGCCCCCGAAACAAGCGTCAACAAGGAAAACGACGAGAAAGAAGAAAAAAAGGCTGACACGCAAGAGCAAGCTGCAACCGTTGAGCCGACTCCCGAAGAGGCTGGCAAGGAAGACCTCGCAAGGAAAGTTTACGCCTCAAAGAAAGAGGTGCTCGACCGCATCGTGGAAATTGCCAAGAGCGATGAAACACCCGAGAAGGATGAGGTTGACCACTTGAAGGCTTCTTTCTACCGTTTCCACATTTCTGAACGCGACAAGAAGCAAAAGGAATTTCTCGAAGCCGGAGGCGACCCCGAGAAATACCAAATTGTCCCCGACGAAGACGAAGAGACCTACAAATCCAACATGCAGGTTATCAAGGAGAAACGTGCCAAGGCTTTCGAGAAGGCTCAACAAGAGCGTGAAGACAACCTCAAGCATAGGGAGGAAATCATTGAGAAGATAAAGAACATGGCAACGTCGCCAGACGAAGCCAACAAGTCATACAACGAATTCAAGGCTCTGCAGCAAGAGTGGAAAAGCATTGGAGCCGTTCCGCCAGAGAAGTCGAACGAGACTTGGCGCAACTATCAGCTCTATGTCGAGCAGTTCTACGACTTGCTCAACCTCAACCGCGAAGCTCGCGAATACGATTTCAAGAAGAACCTCGAAGCCAAGACAAAACTTTGCGAGGAAGCAGAAAAACTTGCCGACGAGCCCGACGTAGTGAACGCTTTCCATCAGTTGCAAGACCTTCATGAGCAATATCGCGAGATAGGCCCTGTGGCAAAGGACATGCGCGAAGACATCTGGACAAGATTCAAGAACGCAAGCACTGTTATCAACAAGAAACACCAAGACCACTTCGAGAAACTGCGCGCCAACGAGGAAGAGAATCTCGCCAAGAAGACACAACTGTGCGAGAAAACAGAAGCAGTGGCTAAAGAAGACAACAAGAACGCTGCCGACTGGGAGAAACATTCAAAGGAGATTATCGCCATCCAGCAAGAATGGAAGACTATAGGTTTCGCTCCCAAGAAGAGCAACGAGGAAATCTTCCAACGTTTCCGCAAGGCTTGCGACGACTTCTTTGGTCGTAAGGCTGAATATTTCAAAGAGGTAAGGACACGCCTCTATGAGAACGCGGAAAAGAAGAAAGCACTTGTGGCCAAGGCACAAGAACTTGCAAACTCTACCGACTGGAAGGCAACTTCCGACAAGCTCATCCAGCTGCAGAAAGAGTGGAAGACTATTGGTACGGCTCCACGTAAGGTAAGCGACCAGCTTTGGAGCGACTTCCTTTCAGCTTGCAACCATTTCTTCGACGCACGCAACGCAGCTCATGCCAGCGTTCACGACGAGGAGCGTGAGAACCTGAAGAAGAAGCGCGACATCATTGAGCTGTTGAAGAATATCACAGCCTCCGACAGTGACGCACGAGAGAAAGTACAGGAACTGACAGACAAGTACAATGCCATCGGTCATGTGCCTTTCCGCGAAAAGGACAAGATCTACAAGGAATACCACGATGTCATGGACAAGATTTTCGAGGAGCTTCACATGTCTGCAGCACGTCGCCATCTCGACAACTTCAAGAGTAACCTCCGTGGCATGGCAAAGAAGGGAGAGGACGCCGTGGACAACGAGCGTGCTCGACTGGCACGACGCTTTGAACAGCTAAAGCAGGAGATCACAACCTATGAGAACAACCTCGGGTTCCTCAACATATCAAGCAAAAAAGGCAACAGCCTCGTGGACGAGATGAATCGCAAGGTGCAGAAGCTCAAGGACGACGCCCAACTCATAAAGGAGAAGATTAAGGCCATCGACCAACAGAAGTAATTTTATTAGAAAAACAAATACCAAAAGAGGGTGCGAGAAAGCTACAAACTTTCTTCGCACCCTCTTTTGGTCATATAAGCCTTTATATGCGTGGATCCTTACACCATCACGCTTTCGCTTGACTCTGCTTCTATAGCATCAGGACCCTTATCTCCGCATTGTGCATTTTCTGTATTTCATTCATCGGTTTCTTGAAATACACGCTCTGTATTGCCTTGTTTATGATGCCATGCCCCACAGCAAGTACAGTCTTGTTGGGATAAGCCGTCTTTATCCATGTAAGGAAGTTTTGGGCACGACTCTTCATGTGCTCTAATGTCTCCACGTCGTCTGGCCACTCAGCATTTTCAAGGTCTGGAATAAACTTGCCCGTAAACGATCCCCAATCACGCTCCCGAAGCAGCGGAGTTTCCACGATATCCTCAGACTTCACTCCTTTTGCCGACGCGATTATCGAACAAGTTTGAATGGCACGATGC
This sequence comes from Oscillospiraceae bacterium, assembly GCA_963599465.1. Lineage (GTDB taxonomy): Bacteria > Bacteroidota > Bacteroidia > Bacteroidales > Bacteroidaceae > Prevotella. The sequence goes on from CAVBXD010000024.1 coordinate 33,682, forward strand.
AGATCGCTTGCCACGAAAACGTCTATCTTCTGATCCTTCATCTTTCCCGCGACATCACGTGCCTGAGCCTCGCCCGTCGCATTGAGTTCTCCCCCTTGCCAGCCCTGCAATACTTGGGCTGCGTTGGCCACGGTCTCGCCGTGGCGTACAAGATATAATGTTGTCATAATAAAATGCTTTCCTAATGACATGTTGCCCCTATTCGGGATGCAAAATTACAAAAAATAACACTGTTTGATTAAATGTTCTGATAAAAAAGCCTATCTTTGCAATAATGAAATAATCGTGTCCTCTTAACAGGCAATGGGGAAACGACAAAACAAATATTATGAAAGTCTTTCGCAGCAGTATTTTTCGTGCATTGTGCGCCATTGTCATCGGCGCTTTGTTGGTAAAATTTCGTGAGCAAACGGTGACATGGATTACCGTTGCCATCGGCATAATCTTCCTTGTGAGCGGCATCATCAGCATTGTCGCATGGTTTTCAAGCAAGCATAAAGGCGGCACAAACGGTGTTGACATCTATGACGCCCAAGGCAACCTCATCACCATGCCATCGCAGCCCTTTCCTATCGTAGGTCTCGGTAGCGTCATCCTTGGTGGCGTACTCGCCATGTTTCCAAACAGCTTTGTCAACGGTTTGACTTATGTCCTTGCGATAATGTTGATTTTAGGCGCGCTCACACAGTTTTTCAACCTATGCGTCGCCCGCCGCTTCGCCAACATTGGCATTATATGGTGGATATTCCCGACCATCGTCCTGCTCATTGGCCTTGTCGCCGTGGTCAAGCCCTCATTCATAGCCAGCGCCCCATTGCTCGTCCTTGGTTGGTGCATCATTGTCTACGGAGTAGTTGACCTCATCGACTCCATCAAGATTCATCAGTGTCGCACGGCAATGAGCAAGGCCAACGACACCAATGAAGCCACAGCGGAAGAAATTAAAGAAGAGACGTCGCAGGAATCAGCGTCTTGATATAATCGGTCAACATGCCGATGCCCTTGAGGTTTTCTCCGCCTTCGGGTATTATCACATCGGCAAAACGCTTCGTGGGTTCGATAAACTGCTCATGCATAGGCTTCAACACCTTCAAGTAGCGATCCACGACCATTGAGACCGTGCGCCCCCTGTCGATAGTGTCGCGCTGGATGTTGCGTATGAGACGTTCATCGGAGTCACAGTCGACAAATATCTTAAGGTTCATCATGTCACGCAAATGCTTGTTCAACAGTGTCATGATGCCCTCAATTATGATGACAGGCTTAGGTTCCACGTGGATGGTCTCCGGCAATCGGTTGCTGAGGATATACGAATAGGTAGGTTGCTCAATGGCCATGCCGTTGGCGAGTTCGTGGACTTGCTTTATGAGCAACTTCCAGTCGAAAGCGTCGGGATGATCGAAGTTTATCGCCTTACGCTCTTCGTCGGTAAGTGCAGTCGTGTCGTTATAATAAGAGTCGAGAGGCACCACGGCTACATGGTCGGGAGGGAGCGACTCCACTATTTTCCTAACTACTGTGGTCTTGCCAGAGCCTGTGCCGCCGGCTATGCCGATAATTGTTGGTTTCATAGTCTTATCTTGTTTCTAAAGTCTGTTCTTATAAAATTCCCAAGTCTTTAAACATCTTGTCATAATAAACCGCCTTGTCCTCAAGCCGCATGGGATAGGCACGGCTTGAACTTGGCTGTCGATACAGGCTTATCTGCCTGCTATTGAAGGTGAAATCCACATGGCCGCCCATCTTCAAGTTCTTCGCCTTCTCCCCTATCCCATAATGCTCCATAAAGAGCTTGGTGGCAAGACTGCCAGCCGTAAGCACGCCATTGCAGAGGGGCAACGCCGTGAGCATGCCGTCGAGGTCGGCCTTCTCCACCACTTCCAAGTCCTTGTCGGACGCCGTCCCTTTGGTGCGCCTCACTCGCAAGCAGGTGTCGAAGATGGCTATTCCTTTTTCCGCGAGAAACTTCTTCAAGGCATCAAGGCGATATGTCTTGCCAGCCTCATCCACAAAGTGGGACTTGTCGCCAAAGAAGCAAAGCCCCATGATGCGCCACATGTCATTGGTATAGTTGGGATAATACCAGTCCATGCACCATCGCTTAGGCGAGGGTGGGAATGTGCCAAGCATGAGCAACCGTGCCGTTTGTGGCAGGAAAGGCTCAAAAGGGTGGGTTTCTATATCGAGTGTTGACATTGAGTCAATCCTTCTGCTTAGTTTCCTTCTCCAACAAAGTCTTCCGTTCCGCCTCACACGAGGCAATGTTCTTCAATTCAGCCTCTGTGTATTCAGGCAAGGCAAACACGCTTTCATCCAACGCCTTGTCTTTTTTCTCGCGTTGTTCTTTCAAGAGATACACCACTGTGGGCAAGTGGTCTGAGAAACCGTCGAGCCACACGCCGCCTGCCGTGGTACGCTTGGTGCCGCCCTTGTATTTGCCTTCAGTCTGGAAGAGGTAAGGCATACGCTGAACCTCGTTCTTGTAGAATTTAAGTGTTGTAAAGTCTTTTCCTCCGTTTTTGTTTATAAGGCTGGGCGAGAGTATTATCTGGTCGAAAAGGTTCCATGAGCCTTGATATTGCAGCGTACCAGTGCCTTGCTTGGCAAGCACGTTGTACCAAGGGTTATACATGTCGTCCTTGCCTACCATCCCTACCTCTTCCTTTGCCGAGAGCGTCTCATGCATACTCTTGTTGGTAGGATCATCGTTCATGTCGCCCATCACTATTACCTTAGCCTTTGAGTCGAGGTTCAATATTCTGTCTTTCAACTCCTTTATCTGCGCTGCGCCCACCTCGCGATAGTAGCTGCCGCTGAAACGGCTGGGCAAGTGGTTCACTATTATCACCACATGCTCGCCCGCCAACTCGCCACTCACCGCAAAGAACCCACGGGTACGGAAGAGCGAGTCTTGTTTCTCCGTGGGCACATATGGATAGAGCCTGACGGCCTTGACAGCAAACAACGACGGGTTGTAAATCAACGCGCAGTCTATGCCACGATGGTCGGGGCCTTCTACATGACAGAACTTATATCCGCGCTTGCTAAGCTCGGGCTGTGCGCACAGGTCTGATAGGCACTTGGCGTTCTCCACCTCCGACACGCCAATGGCAGAGCAGCCCACGCCGGGGAGCATCGTCGTGCCCATGTCGCTAAGGGCGCGCGCCATGTTGTGCAACTTATGCGAATATTTCAAGCCATTCCACTTATACGAGCCTGACGGCAGGAATTGATAGTCGTTCTTGCCAGCATCGTGGCACGTGTCGAAAAGGTTCTCAAGATTGTAAAAACCCACGGCATAGGCGTGAAACTTCTTCTGTGCGCTTAACGAGACGCATAAGAACAAAAATAAGAAAAACGCGGAAAAATACTTTTTCATCTTATTTAAACGATGTCTTTTAATTTATTTCTGCAAATATCGGAATATTTTTCGGAATTTCATCATTTCTTAATCAAAAAACCGTCAAGGATAAGTCGCTTTTTATTATCTTTGCAAACAATATTAATATATCACACTTAATTTATGCAAAAGAAGCTTATCATGGCCTTGGCGACATTAGGCTATGTCTCGGTGGGCTATGCCCAGCAAGACTCAGTCAACATTGGCGAGCAGGCCTTCACCTTCACAGAGGCTCAGCTTGGGGAAGACGAGAACGTCACGCAAAGCGTGTCTATCATCTCGTCCGGCACCAACGCTTATGCCAACGAGGTGGGATACCGATGGAGTCCCGTGAGATTCAAGTATAGGGGCTACAATGCCAAGTACAACGAGATGTACATCAACGGCAACCCCGCAAACGACCCTGAGCGAGGCGAGTTCCGCTATTCGTTCGTGGGCGGACTCAACAACCAGACACGCAACATGGAGTCGGCACTGCCTTTCGAGGGCAACAATTTCTCCATGACAGCTCTTGGCGGCAGCAACAACTACAACTTCCGTCCGTCGGCAATGCCCGTGGGACAGAAGATTTCGCTTGCCGGTGCCAACCGCAACTATACCGCACGCGCCATGTACTCATACAACTCCGGCCTCAACAACAACGGATGGGCATGGTCGGCAGCCGTTTCGTACCGATGGGCAAACCGCGGCTACGTGGAAGGGACGTTCTACAACTCCTTGAGCTATTTCCTGGGACTGGAGAAGGTCTTCTCTACCCGTCATTCGCTTTCTTTTGTCACGTGGGGCAACCCCACCGAGCGTGCCACACAGAGCGCGTCAACTGACGAGATGTATTGGCTCGCCAACAACTACAACTACAACCCCAACTGGGGATACCAAAACGGCAAGAAGAGAAACTCGCGCGTGGTCAACGACTTCGCGCCGGCGGCATTGTTTACATGGGACTTCAAGATCGACGACAACACCAAGCTGACGACATCGCTGCTCGGCAAGTATGCCATGTATAGCAGTACGCGTCTCAACTACAACAACGCCACAAACCCGGCTCCCGACTACTACAGTCTCATGCCGAGCTATTTCTATAATGTATGGGACAAGGGCGACACCGACACCAACACGTCATCGGCTCTCGACTCTTGGCAGGCTGCCGTAGACTTCTTCAGGTCTTCCAAGGCCAACCGCCAGATAAACTGGGACAAGCTTTATTATTCCAACAAGATGGCATCTGCACAAGGCGCTGACGCCATGTATTACCAGCAGGCTTACCACGACGACCAGCTTGCCTTCAGCCTCTCGTCTTCATTGCACAAGGACCTCTCAACCAATAGCGCGTTCAACGTCGGCGTGAACCTCAGCACCAACAAGGGCATGCACTATCAGACCATGGAAGACCTCCTGGGCGCGTCTACGTTCCACAACACCAACTATTATGTCGTCGGCACCTACGCCGAGACTGCACCCGAGGTGTTCTACGACCTCAACGACGGCAGCTCGCCAAAGCTCGTGAAAGAGGGCGACCGCTTCGGCTACGACTACAACATCTACGTGAACCGCGCGCAAGCATGGGCAGGATATGATGTGAAGTTCAATCGCGCCAACTTGTTCGTCAGCGGACGCATTGGAGGCACATCGCTGCAGCGTGAGGGTAAGATGCGCAACGGCCTCGCAGCCGACAACTCCTATGGCAAGGGCAAGACGGCTTACTTCCTCGACGGTGGTGCCAAGGCTGGCATCAGCATCAACGCCGGACACGGCAACACCATTTACCTGGGTGGCGGATACGAGTGGAAGGCACCAACGGCAAACGTCGCGTTCGCCTCTCCGCAAATCAACAACGACTTCGTGAAAGACCTCTCCACAGAGAAGATACTGTCGGCTGAGGTTGGCTATCAATTCCAGACAAGCTGGCTGCACGCCAACATCCAAGGCTACTACTCACGCTTGCAGGATGTCACGGAGTATAGCATGTTCTATTACGACAATGCCAACTCCTTCTCCTACGTCTCGCTTTCCGGAATCAACAAGCATTACTATGGCGTGGAGCTTGGCCTCGACTTCAAGGTCACTTCATGGCTCGACATAAAGGGACTCGCCACCGTCAGCGAAGCCAAGTATGCCAACAACGCCAACGTGCGCTACATGCTTTCCAACGATGCCAAATACTACGACGACATTGTGGTCAACAAGAACATGCGCGAGGGTGGCACGCCCCTCTCGGCTTACTCCATCGACCTCGCCTACCATTCAAACGGGTGGTACATCGACCTCATAGGCAACTACTATGACCGCATTTACCTCTATTATACGCCCGTCAGCCGCTACTATTCAAACTTCCCCATCGCCAAGGACGCGAATGGCAACACTCTTGTCGACGAGAACAACAAGCCTCTCCGCGACATCTCTACCGTGCCGTCGCAGGCCAAGGGCAAAGGCGGATTCATGCTCGACGCTTCAATCGGCAAGAGCATATACATCGGCAAACACCAGATGTCTATCAACTTCATGCTCACCAACATCCTCAACAATCGCAAGATCGTGACAGGCGGCATGGAACAGAACCGCCAGTCGTACGACGACAGCGGCGAGACCATACGAACCTACAACTTCATCAACAACCCGAAGAAGTTCTATGTAAACGGCATCAACGGCATGCTCAACATAACATATAAATTCTAATAAAGGAGAGAACCATGAAGAACAGAATGAATATCAAGACGACATATCTTCTCCTCATTGCCTTAACGTGCGCTCTCTTCTCTTCGTGCATGAACGGCAAATGGGACGAGCCCGACTTCAACAACGGGGCACCGTATGGCAACAATAGCCTTACGGAGCAAAACGTCATCACCATAAAGGCTCTCATAGAAAAATATCCTAATGTCTTCGCGTCAACAGACCAAAACAAGCAGATCACTGAGGACATCATGATTAAGGGCCGCATAACGGGCAACGACCTGGGAGGCAACATCTACAAGCAGGTGACGCTGCAAGACAGCACCGCTGCCATCATCATCGCCATCAACGAGGGCGGACTCAACGGTTATCTTGCCGAGGGTGCCGAGATTCTCGTCGACCTCAAGGGGCTTTACATTGGCGGCTATCGCAAGATGCCGGAGATTGGCGCACCCTACAACGGCAACAGCATCGGCAGAATGCAGAAAGACATCTGGAACAACCACTTCAAGATTATTGGCACGCCAGACACCTCGGTCATTAAGCCAGTAGACTTCAGCACCATCAGCGACTCAAAGCTCATGGATGCCAACTGCGGCAAACTCGTCACGCTTAAAGACGTCACTTTCAAGCAAGCCGACGGAAAGGCAACCTTTGTCACTGGCACCGAGAGCGGAAACGCCGTGAACCAAGAGCTCGACCAATATCCCTCAACCGTGGTAATAAGGACAAGCACTTATGCCGACTTCGCCGCCATGACGCTGCCTTACGACAGCCAGGCCAAGAAGAAGCTTAAAGCCGACATCACGGGCATCGCCACACGATACAACTCTTATTGGCAGATTCTCATACGCAAGACCAGCGACATCGTGGTAAAGCAATAAAGCCAAGCGGCAATCTATAATCAATAAACACTCACAAGAATAAAAAAACAAGAATAAATATGAAAGCGATTTTTAAATTAGCATTTGCCTTCGTAGCGCTTCTTTCCTTCGCGGCTTGCTCCGACGTACCTATGCCGTACGAGCAGCCCGGAACAAACAATGGCGACAAACAAGACACAGATACAACGGTGGCGAAAGGCACCGGCACGCAAGCTGATCCTTACAACGTGGCAGCAGCCCTGAAGGTTGTAAGCGCACTGGCGTCAGGCGAGGAAACACCTACTGCCATTTACGTGAAAGGAGCCGTAAAGGAGATAAAGCAAATTGAGACTGTACAATACGGCAATGCCAACTACTACATCACTGATGACGGCAACAACGAAATCTACATCTTCCAGAGCTATTATCTCGGCAACCGCAAGTTTACCGCCGACGACAAGCTCGCAGTTGGCGACACGGTAGTGATCTATGGTAAGTTCACCAACTACCAAGGCAACACGCCAGAGACCGTGGGCAAGGGTCAAACTTACATCTACAGTCTGAATGGAGTAACCGAAGATATAACTCCCGATACCCCTGATACTCCCGACACGGGCGAGGCCACAGGCGACGGCACCAAGGAGAACCCATACAACAGCGTTGCAGCCAACAAATACGCATCATCACTCGCAGCAAACGCCGAGTCTGAAAATGAGGTCTATATCAAGGGCAAGGTTGTTTCGGTAAAAGATCAATACGGCACTCAGTATGGCAACGCCACCTTCTACATCTCCGACGATGGCAAGGCCGACAACCAGTTCCTTGTCTTCCGTGCCTTATACCTTAACAACGAGAAGTACACCTCCGGCACTACGCTCAACCCTGGCGACGAGGTTGTGGTTTGCGGAAAGGTGACCAACTATTATGGCAACACTCCAGAGACTGTATCCGGCAAGGCCTACCTTGTTTCTTTGAAGAGCAATGGTGGCGGCACGTCAGGCGGTGATGAAGACACTGGCGACGTTACAGCTGCAAACGGTGATTTTGAGAATTGGACAGATGGTCTTCCAAACAATTGGAAAACCTCTTCCACGGCTGGCAACGCCACGCTTAGCCAGAGCACCGACGCTCATGGCGGCAAATATTCCGTGAAAGTGGCAGGAACCACATCAGCCAACAAGCGCCTTGGATACAAAGAGATGACATTAAAGGCAGGCGAATACACCGTGACTTTCTACGCTAAGGCAGCAACAGCCACAGGTGCGTCAGTTCGCCCCGGTTATGTTCCAGTGACCGATGGCAAGGTTGGCTCTTATGTCTACGGTGACTATGTTAACGACTTGACCAATTCACAATGGGTTAAAGTGACACATACGTTTACTATCGCAGAAGACGGAACCTACTGTCTGGTCATAATGAACAGCAAAAATCCTGGCGCAGATGTCCTGATAGACGACTTCACATTGACACTTGGTTCGACAACCATAATAAAGTAATACGATATTAATCCTATTAATCCCATCATCCGCAAAACAGATGATGGGATTTTTTATTACTATCCGCTAAATCTTTTTGTAAACTTATAAAAATTAAGGCTTGATTCTACGCACGGAATTCAGCCCTGATTTTCAAAAGGCATCAATGGACGTTATTTAGCTAACCTGGATCTATACATCTTTTTCTGAAACCCAGCACAAAACGCATAAAGCCCTATACATCAAGGTTTTTCCGCGACCATTTAGCCACTTTTTTGCTTAGTGCTGAAATGCCGTCGCCATTCTAACGTAACGGCAACGCCATTCTAGCGTAACGGCAATGGGGTGCCTTTGGAAAGCCAAATGACCTGTTCGCGGCACGTCTAAAGCTTATCAACTTCACACCGGTAAACCACATAGTGGAAGAATTTTACAAAAGGCAATATATTCCATGTTTCACAACTCTATATCAGATTTTTACCGAACACCATTAATAAAAATTTCGTAGTTATATTTGCCGGAAAGGGAAAGAGTTAGTATCTTTGCCAAAACCCCATAAAAAAGTGTGTATGAACGATAAATATAAGATACCATACATCAATGCCACAATAAGGGCATTCGCCAACCGTTTCAACCTTGAGCTGCAATCCGCATTCCATTATCTATGGAACTTCAAAGGCATCAAGTTTCTTGACGAATATTACGACATTGAGCATTTGCAGTCTATTGATGACGCCATTGATGATCTTACGGTTTTGTGTCAAAAGAATGGAGGGAAATTAGCATGAGACTCTTTCACGGCACGAATATTGATTTTGACAAAATTGACATTTCAAAGTCAAATCCCTGGAAAGACTTTGGGAAGGGATTTTATCTAACAGATATCTACGAGCAAGCACTAAAGATGGGAAAGAAAAAAACTCTCATCTTTGGAGGGGAACCTATTGTCCAAGAATACGAATTTGATGAAGAGCATCTGCATGACGGCTTGCTCAACATTTTGTCATTCAGCAAGCCTGACAAAGAGTGGGCCGAATTCATTTTCATGAACAGAAACAAGAGGTTTCACGAAAAGAAGCACAACTATGATATAGTTCATGGGCCAATAGCTAACGATGGAGTGGCATATCTTTTGGGAAGGTATGATGAAGGTTCATTAAATATAGAAGAACTGGCAAGGATGTTGGAATACAAGCATCTGAACAATCAATATTATTTCGGAACAGAAAAGGCAATTTCATTGTTAAGGAGGATAATATGAAAAATTTTCAACCATCGTCATTTCTTATAAATCATATAGTAGATCAAATGACACGATTCCTGACGGAAGACTATCATTTGGATATTCCAACAGCGTTAAACGTCGTATATAATTCAAAAACCCTGTCTCTATTGCAAAACAAGGATACAGAACTATACATTGAAAGTCCCTTATATGTATATGAATTGTTGAAGAAGGAGTATCTGACGGGAAAACTCAACTAAAAGCCGCACATGTGGTTTTTTAGACAAGACAGAATCCCGGCCACCTTCATGCTGCTTAGGCAATTATAAGTTGAATGATATACCAAGGAGGCATAATTGCCCCCCTCTATTCGCACCATTTTGCAAATAGCAAGAAAGGTAATATAGATTCTTTGCCATTTTAAGTTTCCTAATAATACCCTTTTGCCTGTTTCTGAACATGATTCCAGTTGGCATCTTCGTTTAAAATTTCACCTTACCCAACAATGCTACTTGAGTAGCACGGAATCAAATTGCCCCATGATAAAAAAAATTCGCTAAAAGGCTTGGTTTATCGGATTTTATTTATACCTTTGCCACGTCAAGTGTAAATTTTACACCCGTTTGTTTTACAGCACTCGGATAAGTAAAATCATAGACAGTTTTATACATTTGCAATTGTGAAAATCGCAAAACTCAGTAACAAACCTAAGAATAAAAATGATTAAGAAAAGACAGTTTTTGCTTTCTGCATTGCTCGCCTCTGCCGTGGCAGCCAATGCACAAGTAACCATCAACGTGGATGCCTCCAAGCCGGGCGTCAAGGTTTCACCCAATTTGTATGGTATCTTCTTCGAAGACATCAACCATGCTGCCGACGGCGGTCTCTATGCCGAGCTGATAAGCAACCGTTCCTTCGAGGATGCAGACAAGGAGACTCCTACTTGGAAGACATCTGCCCAAGACGGTGCAAAGATTTCCACCCAGCTCATCGACAAGAACCTGCTCAACAAGGCACAGGGCAAGGCGCTACAGATTACCGTCGCCGCCACTCCGTCTGCCACCGCCTCTCTCGTCAACGAGGGTTTCTGGGGCATCAACAGCGTACAGGGCAGAACTTATAAGCTCTCTTTCTGGGCGAAAGGCAGCTATAAAGGCGGCCTGAAGGCGCAGCTCATCAATGAGAAGGGCGACAAGGTGTACGCCGAGGCTACCATCAACGGAAAAATCGGCAAGAAGTGGACCAAATACACTGCCGAACTTACCGCCAACGCCAACGATGCCAAGGCACAGTTTGCACTCGTTGCCGACGGCAAGGGTACCATCCAGCTCGACGTGGTGAGCCTCTTCCCTCCCACTTTCAAGAACCGCGAGAACGGCTTGCGCCCCGACTTGGCACAACTCTTATACAATATCCACCCCAAGTTCGTTCGCTTCCCCGGCGGTTGCTATGTGGAGGGTCAGGAGTCTCCTGAGAATGCATACCACTGGGAGAAGACCATCGGTCCTATCGAGGAGCGTCCTGGTCATAAGAACGTGAACTGGCGCTATCGCACCAGCGACGGCATGGGCTTCGACGAGTACCTTCAGCTTGCGGAGGACTTGAACGCCAAACCCCTCTACGTGGTGAACGTAGGTCTGTGGCACGGCGGCTTGACACCTGTGGACAGCATCCAGCCTTGGATAGACGAGTGCCTGAACGCCTTGGAGTATGCCAACGGTCCCGTTACCTCCAAGTATGGTGCCTTGCGTGCCAAGAACGGACACCCCGAGCCATACAACATCGAGTATCTGGAGATTGGCAACGAGAACAACCAGCCGGACCCAGCCCTTCAGAGCGACCACTACTACGAGCGTTTCAAGAAGTTTAAGGATGCGGTTTTGGCTAAATATCCGAAGATGCACTTGATAGGCAACGTGGTGGCATGGGGCGACGACAACCCAAAGTGGGAAAGCAGCGAGAGCGTGGAGCTGCTCGACGAGCACTACTACCGCAACCCTGCTTGGTTTGCCGAGAACTTCAACAAGTACGACTCTTACGACCGCAAGGGCAGTGAGATCTACGTGGGCGAGTATGCCGTGACGCAAGGCTTCGGCAACATGGGTTCTCTCGACGCAGCCCTCGGCGAGGCTGTCTACATGATGGGCATCGAGAACAACTCCGACATCGTGACCATGGCTTCCTATGCCCCTATCTTCGCCAACCTCAACAACCGCATGTGGGCACCCGACATGATACAGTACACCTCCGACAAGGTATTCGGCACCCCTTCCTACTATGTGCAGAACGTGATGGCAAACAACGTTGGTACCCGTGTGCTTAAAGTGGAGCAGAGTTCACCTTACAAGTATGATGAGCAGGTAAAGGTGAAGCCTGCCACCTGCCGAGTAGGTATGGGTTCTTGGGCAACTCAGGTATCATTCCAAGACAAGGGTTACATCGACGACAAGGGCAACGCCCTGCCTATGACGCTGCAGGAACTGCCTACCGACATCCGTGGTAAGTGGCAGGCTGGTGCCGACGGCATCATCAAGCAGACCTCCAACGAGGAGTCTTGCATCCGTCTCAACCCCGGCGAGATTACCAGCGACGGCTATATATACAAGGTACGCGCAAAGAAGGATGCCGGCAACGAGGGCTTCCTTGTCATCTTCAACTATGTGGACAAGAACAACTACTGCTGGCTGAACCTCGGTGGTTGGAACAACACCCAGCATGGCATCGAGCAAATCGTGAATGGTTCTAAGGGTCAGATAGCCACTTGCGCAGGAAAGATAGAGACTGGCAAATGGTATGACATCGAACTGAAGGTTGTGGGCGACAGTATCTTCGCCAAGTTGGACGGCAAGGAGATTTTCGCCACCAAGCTGAAGCCGAACACCAAGTCAGGCATCTTCTCCACCGCTACACTCGACGAGAAGACAGGCGAGGTGATCCTGAAGATTGCCAACACCAGCTCTGAGCACACCACTGCCAAGGTGAACCTCAACGGCAAGAGTATCTCTGATGGCAAACTCATCCGCCTCTCTGCCAAGAACGGTTTGGAGGAAAACACCATCGACAACCCAACCAACGTTTATCCTGTGGAGACATTCATCACCACCCAAAAGAACGGCGTTGAGATTGAGGTGCCAGCCAACTCGCTCAACATCTTGAGATTAAAGTAATCAAGAATGATAAAATCGACATTTTTGAATAGTTGATAGATAGTTAGTTAGAAACAAGAAGGCGGCAATCTGCGCGATGCAGGTTGCCGCCTCTTTATCATCAACGCGCCACTCATTGCTGCAATAGGAGCCTGTGCGAAAGGCAACTTGGCCATGAAAGCCAACAACAGGGTGCCGATGACAGACGCAATGGCCGTAGTGTACTGCCAAGATCTAACACTTAGTCAGGAAGGTAGTTATTTATGCAATGTCCCTTCTTACGAATCGCTTGAGCAAAAACGCGAGGAAATAAGGAAAGGTATAGAACTGCCCATTGAATCCAATGTTCTTGTTACAGAGTTTGATGCCGTATTTGATATCAGGGTATTTGCCATCTTGTTTCGTCAACTTTTCAAGAGATTTCGTGGCATTGTCGGTAGCTTTCACTTCCACTGGGATAAGAGAGTCTTTATCTCGAATGAAGAAGTCTATCTCCAAGGTCGATTTCTCATTACGATAAAAATAGAGGGCATATCCTTGCTTTACGAGCATATCGGCTGCAATGTTCTCATAGATGGCCCCCTTGTAAGTACCATAATTTTTGTTGACCCTCATATCCTCTTGCGACTCCTCGTCGAGCGAAGCGACAAGCAAACCTGTGTCCTTATAATAAAGTTTGTACGATTTTGGATCGTAATTTCCTTTCAGTGGCAATGATACTTGTGCTAAGCAGTAGCATACATTGACGATTCCTGCATCCTTCAGCCATTCCACGGTTCCTATATATTCTCGATTTCGTGCACCATGCGCAATCTTACTTATTTGGAATTTCTTGTTGTCTTGTCCCAGAAAGACAGAAATATGGTCGTATACATTCTTTATTTTCCCTTTGTCTAAACCTTGGGCATATTTCGTGATATCCTCTTCGTAGTCAAGAAGCAACTGGCGTTGCATTTCCAGAGTACCGCTGAAGATGCCTGTGGTGACAAATAGGTTTACAACAGCAGGCATACCACCGATAGTCATATATTCACGAAACAGATTTCCAAGGGTATCCATCTCCAAAGCTGAGAGGGGGGCGAGAGCTGTCATCTTACCATAAAGGTATTGTATGAAATTGTCATCATATCCCTTTGCCCACAAGAATTCTTCGAAATCCATGGAGTGCATGGCATAATCTTCTTTATATCCAACACTATTCGACTCAATCTCCCGATAGTTGATACCCATGAGAGATCCTGAGCAAATGACATCATATCTTCCGTCTATCTTGAAAGCCTTTAGGCTTGTGGCGCATGCTGGGCAATCCTGCATTTCATCAAAGAAAATGAGCGTATTACCTGTTTCCAACTTGATGGAGGGATCGATGAGAGTAAGGGCTCTGATAATAGTATCCACATCATATCCTTCGTTGAAGATGCCTTTGAATTTCGGCTGCAAGACAAAGTTGATGGCAACAACATTCTTGTAGTTGTCATTGGCAAACTGCATGATGGATGCAGTCTTGCCAATTTGTCGTGCACCCTTAACAATAAGGGGCATCCTCAACTCATTTTCTTTCCAAGATTTGAGGTATTCATCTATTTTTCTTCGTAGCAGCTTCATAATCAGATAATTTTGCTTACAAAGCTACTACCTTTTCACAAAATTCCAAGGATTTTTACGAGAAAAATCACAAAATTCCACAGGATATATGGGCTATTTATCACATTTTTCCTACTATGCCATAAAAAACATACTCATATGGAGTGGTAGACTTGTATAATCCTGCAGTAACTCCCCAAAGTGGATACAAAACTTCTGAGATATACAGTAGAGCCAGTTTTGTAACACAAAACGAAAATTACCATGCTCTATGACATTCACTTTTTATAAAGGACATCAAAGAACATGGCAATTCTTTCATTATAAAAACCTTTTTCTGAACAATTAAAACCTTTTGTAGAGATAAAGGATTATTCGAGCGTCAGCCAGCCATCGGCTGTCCAGTTGATTTTCTTCTCCA
>CAVBXD010000025.1:0-47096 GCA_963599465.1 Oscillospiraceae bacterium
TCTCCACAGTCCACTTATGCACAAAGAATTTCTTGTCCACGAAACGACACGAAATTTCACGAAATCCCGTGCACGATAATATCTTGTCCACGAAACGGCACGAAATTTCACGAAGTCACGCCCCTTCGTGATTCTTCGTGGACAGATGTTTTAAGGTCAGAAAAATATTTTTTAAAAAAACATGGGGAAAGACTTGCTAATAGACTAAAAATGTGTAACTTTGCACGCTGTTTAGGGGGTGTTGTCCCTATGCGTTAAAGTTAGAACCTTAAAATAGTTGGATGAAGAAAGACAATTTGAAAGATCAGTACCGCATCAATGGACAGATTCATGTGCGGGAAGTTCGTGTGGTAAGTGATGGCGGCTCAGAGGTAATGCCTACGCGCAAAGCCTTGGATTTGGCCCGTCAGCAAGAGCTCGACTTGGTAGAGATATCTCCCAATGCTCAACCACCAGTCTGTCGTATCATCGACTATAGCAAGTTCCTCTACCAGCAGAAGAAGCGTCAGAAGGAGATGAAGCAGAAGCAGGTCAAGGTGGAGGTCAAGGAAATCCGTTTCGGACCCCAGACCGATGACCACGACTACCAGTTCAAGCTCAAGCACGCCAAGGAGTTCCTTGAGGAGGGCAACAAGGTGCGTGCATACGTGTTCTTCCGCGGACGTAGCATCCTCTTCAAGGATCAAGGTGAGGTGCTCCTGCTCCGTTTCGCCAACGACCTGGAGGAAGTGGCAAAGGTAGAGCAGCTGCCAAAGCTTGAGGGCAAGAAGATGTTCCTCTTCCTCGCGCCAAAGAAGGCTGGCGTGGCAAAGCAAAGCCAGCAGAAGCGCGACAGGCTTGCCAAGGAAGCCGTGGAGAAGGAGCAGCAGAAGCTCAAGGATGAGGAAGACGCCAAGAAGAAAGGCTTGCTCGGAAACGCCAAGGGTGCCGAGGAACTCCTCGCCAAGCTCAACTCCGAAGCATGACAATGAAGGCTCAACGCCTCTTGCTCAACATCAGAAAATATCACTGAGTGGCCCCGCCTGGTATATGCGTTGCCACCTTTTATAAACAATAAATAAACAATAACAAAAATGCCAAAAGTAAAGACAAACTCCGGCGCCAAGAAGAGATTCTCATTCACCGGAACAGGTAAGATCAAGCGTCATCACGCTTATCACAGTCACATCTTGACTAAGAAGACGAAGAAGCAAAAGCGCAATCTGGTTCACCAGACGCTCGTAGACGGTACCAACCTCAAGCAGGTACGCGACTTGCTTTGCCTCCGTTAAACTTAACAGGCGTGTTAAAAGTAAACTTAGTCAAAACGAATTAAAGAAGAAAAATTATGCCAAGATCAGTAAATCACGTAGCTTCGAAAGCTAAGAGAACAAGGATACTGAAGAAGACCAAGGGTTACTATGGTGCCCGCAAGAATGTGTGGACCGTAGCCAAGAACACCTATGAGAAGGGTCTCACCTACGCTTACCGTGACCGTCGTACCAAGAAGCGCAACTTCCGCGCTCTCTGGATCCAGCGTATCAACGCTGCCGCTCGCCAGTATGAGATGAGCTACTCTCAGCTCATGGGCGCCCTCCACAAGGCTGGCATCGAGATCAACCGCAAGGTGCTCGCTGACCTCGCCATGAACAACGAGGCTGCTTTCAAGGCAATCGTTGAGAAGGTGAAGTAAGCCAATCCTTAAAAGGACATAGTAAAAAACCAATCAATAAGGGATGTACCACAAGTCGTGGCGCATCCCTTTTTTCGTCGTGTTTCGGCTTGTCATTGATGTGCCGTTGCCGTTACGTTAGAACGGCAACGCCGTTGCAGCGTAACGGCAACGCGATACTAGCGTAACGGCAACGCCGTTCTAACGTAACGGCAAAGTGCCCTTTTTGAGTCTGCAAAATGCTCGAAACATTCATGTCAAAAGCGTTGGAAAGAAAAGGGTTCTCCCAAGTTTTAACGTCCGGTGACTTTATATGATAGCAAAGGAAAAACGCGCATCGTCTTTTGCGTTCCGCCGGAACGAGAAAATCGGTTCGTTTTTTTTCTTGTTTTTTTTCATCATGAGGGGTGGGTATTTGCCTTTTGAGTTGTTACCAATATAGAAACCGGAAACTAAAACACTCAAACAACACTCATGGACGAGCAACAAGCCAGACAAATCACCCTCCGTTACCTCTCAGGCGCGATAACCCGCGAAGAGGAGCAACAGCTGTTCGCATTCATTGAAGAAGGCGACAACAAGACGTTGTTCCGCGAGTGGGAGAAGGAGTGGATGGAATCGTCGCGCCTTGTGCCCTCTGCCAATAGCGCATGGGAACGCTTGGAGCCCATGCTCCAGGATGAAGACACTGCTCCTCCGCGTGTTTTTTATTGGCGCAAAGTGGCGGCTGTGGCTGCCATCGTGCTCATGTTGTTCGGCACGTCGCTCGCCACGTGGCACGTCGCCAATCATCGCCCCGACCAATTCTACTCTCTCAGCGCGCCAATGGGTTCCACCTCACGCCTCACCTTGCCCGACGGCTCTGTGGTATGGCTCAACGCCGGTTCCACGCTTCGCTATTCCACCAACTTCGGCGTAAACAACCGCAAGGTGGAACTTAATGGCGAAGGCTATTTCGAGGTGGCAAAGCACGACGACAACGAGTTCACCGTGAAGACCTCGGGCTATGATGTCACCGTGAAGGGCACCAAGTTTGACATCTCCGCCTACGACGACGACCCAGTGGTCAGTACCTCGCTCATGCAAGGAAAGGTGGTGATAAGCCAAGGCGCTACGACCATGGAGATGAAACCTGGCGAGACCGTCACGCTCGACAAGACCACGGGAAGCCTAATGAAGACCGTCACGTCGGCCACGCCAAACGCATGGACGATGAACAGCACCGACTTCAACGAGATACGCCTTGGCGACTTCGCCAAGATTCTCTCGCGCAAATACGGGGTGGAAATACATATCACCTCGCAAAAAGTGCGCGACATAAGGCTCGCCATGACCCTCCAAAACCGCGAGACCATTGAGGACGTGCTCAAGTCGCTGAAGATAGTAACCAATACGAGAATAACGAGAGACGGCAAGCAAATCTACATCAACGAAAAATAGCTCTCTACAAAACCACTGCTCCAATACTTACCTAAGAAGAACAAACATAGACGAAACCATATATAACTTATATAATTATCATTCAAAACCAAAAACTAAGCGTATAGCACTATGAAAGAAAACAGCAAGCTTTTCAGGCTCTTTCTCGTGTCCATACTCCTTATGAGCGCCTTCACGGCAAAAGCCCAGACGCTGACGAAGCAATTCCGCAACGCCAGCGTGCAACAGGTGCTTAAGGAAGTGGAGCGGCAGACCAAGATGTCTGTAATCTACAACGTGGATGACGTGCAGTCGTGCCCACGAGTCACGGCGTCGTTTCAGCGCACGCCGTTGCGTGAGGTGTTGAACAAGGTGCTCGATGGCAATTTGAGCTACGACATCAGCGACCGTCTCATCTCCATCCACAAGAGTCAGGCCAAGCCCCAGGCCGTGGCCACGCACCACCAGCAAGCCTCTGGCTCCAAGCGCACAGTGAAGGGTCGCGTGCTCGACGAGAACGGTGACCCCGTGATAGGAGCCACCGTGAGAATCAAGGGAACCAAGATAGCTACCGTCACCGACATGGACGGTAACTTCCAGATTGAGGCGTCAACAGCCAACACGCTGGAGGTATCGTATCTTGGTTATACCCCGAAGGAGCTTTCTGCCAACAACGACAACGTGACGGTGAACATGGCGCAAGACACCAAGACCCTCAACGCCGTAGTGGTGACCGCCCTCGGCATCAAGAAGGAAGCCAAGGCGTTGACCTACAACGTGCAGCAGATAAGCGCCAACGAGGTGACGGGCGTGAAAGACGCAAACTTCATGAACTCGCTCGCCGGCAAGGTGGCAGGCGTGGAGATAAACGCAAGCTCAGCCGGTATAGGTGGTGGCGTGAAGGTGGTCATGCGAGGCACCAAGTCTATCAGCAACAACAACAATGCCCTCTACGTCATCGACGGCATTCCAATGCCATCGTTGCAGACAACACAGCCCACCGACTACTTCTCGGGCATGGGACAGTCGGGCGACGGAGCCGCGATGATCAACCCCGAGGACATTGAGTCTATCTCTGCCCTCAGCGGTGCCGCTGCCTCTGCCCTTTATGGTAGCGAGGCTCAAAACGGTGTCATCATGATAACCACGAAGAAAGGCAAGGAAGGTAAGACCACTGTGACATATTCAAACAATACCTCGTTCATGACCCCATTCGTGCACCCGGAGTTCCAGAATACCTACGGTGCCAATAGCGGTGAGTTCTCAAGTTGGGGTGAGAAGATGACACAGGCAAGCTCCTACAACCCGATGGACTTCTTCCAGACTGGTTTCAACGAGGGCAACTCGTTGACACTCTCCACCGGAACCGACAAGAACCAGACCTTCGTGTCGATAGCCTCTACCCAGGCAGAGGGCATAGTGGACAACAACACGCTCAGCCGCTACAACTTCACCATTCGCAACAGCTCCAAGTTCCTCAAGGACAAGATGCACCTCGACGTGTCGGCAATGTTTGTGAACACGCGCGAGAACAACATGGTGTCGGAAGGCCAGTACATGAATCCTCTCGTGCCCGTTTATCTTCTCTCGCCCTCTTACAGCCTTGAGACCTATCGTCTCTTCGAGATGTATGATGAGAGCCGCAACCTGAAGGTGCAAAACTGGCCTTGGGGCAACCAGGGACTCGGCATGCAGAACCCCTATTGGATCGTCAACCGCGACAACATGCCCAACAACAAGAACCGCTTCATGTTCTCCGCCGGACTGAGCTACGACATTGCCAAGGGCATACGCGTAAGCGGCCGCGCCAAGACCGACTATACCTCGGCACGTTTCGAGCGCAAGTATTCCGCATCAACCGATGGTATCTTCGCCAAGAAATATGGCTACTATGGCAAGGACGACGCCACGACGCAGCAGATCTACGCCGATGCCATGTTGAACATCGACAAGTATTTCGGCGACTTCTCGCTCACGGCAGCCTTGGGCGGAAGCATCCAGGACATTCGCTATAAGTATTATTCCATCCGTGGCGACCTCAGTTCTGTTGCCAACAAGTTCTCTTTCAACAACCTCAACGTGTCGAGCATCAAGCCCGAGCAGAGCGACTACCACGACCAGGTGCAGTCAGTCTTCGGCACTGCCCAACTTGGCTGGCAGAGCAAGATCTATCTTGATCTCACGGGCCGTATCGACTGGGCTTCCGCCCTCGCTGGCACCACTTCCAACAGCGTGGCTTACCCGTCTGTCGGTCTCACCGGAATCTTGACCGACCTCATCCCAAGCATCAAGAGCGACGTGCTCTCGTTCTTGAAGGTTCGCGGCAGCTACAGCGAGGTGGGTAACGCTCCCCGTCGCTTCGTGCCTTTCCAGACATATCCGTTCCAAGTGGGCACACCTGCCACCTCTACCACCTATCCCAACAGCGACATCAAGCCCGAGCGCACCAAGTCGTGGGAGGTAGGTTTGGAGAGCCATTTCTGGGGCGACAAGATCAACCTTAACGTCTCGCTCTACAAGACATCGACCTATAACCAGCTTTTCAGCCCCACACTGCCAAGTTCTTCGGGCTATAGCTCCATCTATATCAACGGCGGACAGATCGACAACAAGGGTATTGAGGTGGCATTGGGTCTTCACCAGCCTCTCGGACCTGTAGACTGGAACTCCAACTTCACCTATTCGCTCAACCGCAACAAGGTGGTCAAGCTGTTGAAACCCACCATGTTGTCCAACGATCTCACCATCTCGCAAGACCATCTCGACCTCGTGAACCTTGGCAACGTCAAGAGCATGATAACCGAGGGCGGCTCCATGGGCGACCTCTACGTGACATGCCTCCAGACCGACTTCCACGGATTCATCAACGTGGACTACGTCAACAACACCGTGGCCGTAGACCACAACGCCGGACCATACCACGACGGTTATATCTACGCTGGCAACTCACAGGCTAAATACCGCATGGGCTGGAGAAACTCGTTCTGCTGGAACGGCATAAGCCTTGGCTTCCTTGTAAGCGCACGCGTAGGCGGTGTTGGCGTTTCACTGACACAGGCCGCCATGGACAACTACGGCACGTCCAAGACCTCGGCAGAGGCACGCGATCGTGGCTACGTTCTCGTGAACGGCGGCAAGCTGCCCGCTGTGCAGAAATGGTATCAGACCGTTGGCGGTGGCGCCGGAGCCTATTATGTCTACAGTGCCACAAACGTGAGGCTGGCAGAGCTCTCGCTCGGCTACGACATCCCAATAACCCGCTGGGTGCCTTGGGTGCAGGAACTCAACGTGGCGTTTACAGGCCGCAACCTGTTCATGTTCTACAACAAGGCTCCTTATGACCCAGAGCTTACCGCCAGCACGGGCACAGGCTTCGACGGCATGGACTATTTCATGATGCCATCACTCCGCAACCTCGGATTCTCCGTAAGGGTGAAGTTCTGACCTATGTCCATACATTATTAAATCTGTTCTTTAAATAAAGACACATTACGATGAAAAAACAATCATACAAGATATTACCTTTGGGATGCCTTCTGCTTGCGAGCCTCGCGGTGACCTCGTGCACCGACAGTTTCGAGAAGTGGAACGTCAACCCCAATGAGGCGACAAAGGAAGAGATGAGCCACGACAACCTCAACACGGGTTCATATTTCTCCCAGATGCAGCGTGGAGTCTTTGTAGTTGGCAAGGACATGGGTGGTGAGTACCAGCTCACGCAGGCTCTCCAGGGCGACATCTACGCCCAGTATTTCGCGCCCACCATGAAGTGGAACAACGAGAACCGCAACGACCAGTATAACCTCTACCCACAGTGGAACCGCGCGCCTTTCAACGATGCTTACACCAATATCATGCAGCCTTGGCTGGAGATAAACAAGGTGACCACCGACAACTCCCCCGCGCTTGCCATGGCCACAATCGTCAAGGTGCTCGCCATGCAGCGCATCACCGACATGTATGGCCCTGTAATCTACAGCAAGTTCGGCACGGGCATCAACGTGGCATACGACTCGCAGAAAGACGTTTACGATGAGATGTTCGCTGAGTTGGCCGCCGCCATCGACGTGCTCACCACCTATCTGCAGACAAACTCCACTTACCTTTCCGACTACGACCACGTGTATTCAGGCAACGTGACCAAGTGGGTCAAGCTCGCCAACACGTTGAGGCTCCGCATGGCAATGCGCATCTCCTATGTCGATAAGGCAAAGGCGAAGACTGAGATTCTGGCAGCAGTTTCCAACAGTGTTGGCTTGATGCAGACCGCCGACGATGACGCCACGCTGAAGCAATCGTCGGACCTCACGTTCATCCATCCTCTCTACGAGATTGCCACGAGCTGGGACGATGAGCACATGAGCGCCACGATGGACTGCTACCTCAATGGTCTCAACGACCCTCGAATCGCGGCTTATTTCCAGCCCGCCACGGGCACGGGCCTCTACAAGGGCATACGCAACGGCAAGTCGTCGATAGAGAAGTCTAACTATAAGGACAACACGTCGAGGATGAACTACAATTCCGACCACGACATGGAGTGGATGCACGCTGCTGAGGCTTGGTTCCTCATGGCAGAGGCAAAGATGCGCTTCGACATAGGAACGCTGACCGCCCGGCAATATTATGAGCAAGGCATAAAGGTGTCGTTCGCGTCTGCCGGCGTGTCGGGTGCCGATGCCTACATCAGCAATTCCGAGGCCCTGCCACTGAGCAAATACGAAGACCCATACAGCAACAGGTCAACAACCGTAAGCTCGTACCTTACGATGCTCTCGCCAGCTTGGGACAGCGAAGCCAGCGACGACACCAACCTCAAGCGCATTTGGTTGCAGAAATATCTCGCGCTCTATCCCGACGGCCAGGAGGCATGGTCGGAGATGCGCCGCACAGGTTGCCCGGGAATCATCCCCATCGAGTCGAACAAGTCTAACGGTGAGGTGGCTTCAGGAAAGCTCATCAGCCGCTTGAAGTTCCCCGACACAGAGTACACCAACAACACCGCCAACACCGAGGCTGCCGTGCAACTGCTTGGCGGCGACGACAAGGCCGGCACGAAACTGTGGTGGAACAAATATTAACATCAAAACGAACTCTTACAAATGAAAGCAATAAAATTTCTCATTGCCTTGGCTTTCGCGGGGAGCTTGTTTGCCGCCTGCGACACCGAGATAGAAAACAAGGAAATACAGAAGCCGCTCACCTACGACGACCTCTATTACCAGAACCTTCGCGATTATAAGAAGAGCGACCATGCTATCGCCTTCATGTGGTTTGCGCAGTATGGCGCTCAAAACTCCATGGCCGTGCGTTTCGCCGGTCTGCCCGATTCCCTCGACATCTGCTCGCTTTGGGGCGGCATCCCCGACTCGTCGGCGACTGAGGTGTGGAAGGAGCTGCGTTTCGAGCAGCAGGTGAAAGGCACCAAGATGCTCGTGGTGGCCATCACGCGTATAGATGCCGAGTCGAAGGAACTCGACTTCAAGAAAGAACAGCTCAAGGGCCTCGACATGCCGGCAGGAGCAGAGCGCGACTCGGTGCTCAACCACGCCATCGACATGTATGCCGACTATTTCCTCGACCAAGTGTTCACCAACGACCTCGACGGTTTTGATGCCGACTATGAGCCTGAGGGCGACTGGCTGAGCGGCGACCGCTTCTTGCGATTCTACCAGAGGCTCGCCCTCTTCCTCGGCCCCAACCCCGACCAGACCAAGCAAGAGCGTCTGAAACTCGTCAAGGAGCGTTATGGCGACAGCATGACGCTCGACGACTGCAACAAGCTGCTCTGCGTCGACTCCAACGGGCAGGTGACAAACAATGCCGACCTCGTGCCGCTGAGCGACTACTATTTCGTGCAGTCTTACGGCGGTGGTACCGCCGGTGGAAACACCTATGGCGCGTGGCCAATATCCAAGGTGGTGCTCTGCGAGAATGTAGGCGACAACTGGAGCGGTGCCCTCATAGGCATGAAGAACCAGGCGGCGTGGGAACCCCCTACGGGGCACAAAGGCGGTTTCGGCGCGTTCTTCGGACACCGAAACTACAACGTGACGGAATACAACCCAGAGCCATACGCCATCTTCCGCCAGTGCATACAAGTGCAGAACCCGGCAGTACATTGAACGATTCATTCTAAATAAAGAAAATCAAGTCATGAAAAGATATTTGTTTTTTGTTTTCGCATTTGCTTCGCTTCTGGGCCTTGCCGGTTGCACCGACGGCCCTGAGTATGGCGATGCCGTTTACGTGACGGGCACGCTCCAGTCGCCCAACATTCGTTTCCTTGTCGATGGCGAGTCGAGCATGGGTCTCACGGTGTCGTCGAGCACCAAGGCGTCGAGCGACGTGAAGGTAGACCTCGCTGTCGACGCGACCAAACTCGACGAGTATAACGCCCTCAACGGCCGCAGCGCCATCTTGCCTCCAGAGGGCAGCTACTCCTTGGACTCCAAGGAAGTGACTATCGAGGCTGGAAAGGCACAGTCGACTGCTCTCAAGATCACTGCCGATGCCGACAAGTTGCAAGAGGGTCAGGCATATTGCTTGCCAGTGTCCATCACAAGCGTGCAGGGTGGCGACTTGAAGACCTTGGGGTCGGGCAAGACCGCTTACATCGTCTTCACTAAGGTGATCGACATCGAGGCTGCCAACCTCAACAAGAGTGGCTCGTTCGACATCCCTGGCTTCGGTGGCGACGACAGCCCCGTGAAGGCTTTGACACAGATGACCCTTGAGATGAAGATCAAGCCCCTCTCGTTTGGCGGCATCAGCTCGCTCATGGGCTGCGAGGAGAACTTCCTCTTCCGCTTTGGCGACGCCGCTTCCATTGCCGACAACGTGTTGCAGTTGGCAAAGGCATCCATCGGCACCAATTCTAATCCCGACAAGAAAGACCACTATGAGGCTGTGGCACAAGACCCGTTCGACACTGGCGTGTGGCACCACTTCGCGGCCGTCTACGATGGCTCTTGGCTTCGCGTGTATCTCGACGGCAAGCAGATTCAGGGTGTGGAGACGAAAGGCGGAACCATCAACCTGAGCATTGCCTACAATGGCCACGATTGGAGCGACACGTTCTCCATAGGCCGCTCGGTAGGTCACTCCCGTTTCTTCAACGGTTTGGTGTCCGAGGCGCGCGTATGGACTGTAGCACGCTCAGTGGCAGAATTGCAAGACGGAGTGTGCTATGTTGACCCGAAGTCGAATGGCTTGTTGGCCTACTGGCGTTTCAACGGCCAGCTGCAAGACGACGGCACCGTGCTCGATGAGACCGGACACGGCTACAACGCCACACCTTATGGCAACATATCATGGGAAGGCAATCAGAAATGCCCGTTCTAAGGCGTAATTATTGACCATAAATCTTTGAAAAACATGAAATCAAGACATATAATGTTTCTCCTCGGCACGTTGTGTCTGACAGGAATGTCGCTCTCTTCATGCAGCGACGAGGAGAGCTACGACGTGGTTGGAAGCAACGCGGAGAAGGTTTTCTTCGACCCACACGCTTCCGTCACCCAGCAAAACGAGATATACAACACTCCCGCGGGCGTGTTCGGCTTGGCAGGCGGTGCGTTCACCGTGCTTTCGCAATATGCGGTAGACGGACGAACGATAACCGTTGGCGGAGAGGTGGACAACAGCCTCGTGGCCAGCTTCAACAAGCAACAAGCTGCTGAAAGCGAAGGCGAAGCCATTGTCTACAACGCACTCCCGCAAGATGCATTGTCGGCGGTGAACATCGGGCAGGTGAAAATAGAGCCCGGCAAGAACGTTGGCGACACCACGCTCATAGTGTCTGTGCCGTCGGAGAAGTGCACATCGTTGACAGAGCCTTACTACGTGGTGCCAATTCGCCTGAAAGTCGACAATGTGAGCAAGGGCGGCTCAAGCTATGAGCCTTCCGTGCGCGACACGTTCAACGTCGTGTATGCCATTATCCACAACGCCGGTAGCGACTTTATATATACCGACGGCACCGATACCAAGAGTTGCGCCATCGTCACCACGCCGGTTGGCGTGTTTGGCGGCATCGACGCCGAGTTTAATGTCTCGGTGCGTGCCAACGGCGATGCGCGGTTCACCGTGAAGGGTGAGATAGACAACTCTCTCGTGGCAGATTATAACAGCAAGCACGGAACCAACTATGAGGTGTTGCCCTCTGACGTGGCATCGAAGCTTCAAATCACCGATGGCGTGATAGCCCCAGGCAAGCTCACCACGTCGCCGGGCCTCAAGATCACCGACCCCACCAACGCCGCCTATTCGCTCAACGGCAGCTACCTGCTTGCCTTGAAGCGCACGTTTGTTTATCCAAACGGTCAAACGGCGGAGTTGCCAAATGTTTATGTCATCATAGAGACCAAGACTTCGTTTATCAACGACGACGCTAAGGAGATTTCAGGAACGAAGGGCGATGGCGAAGGATGGACGGCAATCGACTGCACGCCAAACCTGAATCCCGACAATTTCAGTGGCTTGTTTGATGGAAGCAGTTGGAATCGCTCTTGGAGCATTGACAGCCAAGACCTCGACTATGCCACATTCACTGTTGACCTTGGCGAGGAGAAGAACCTGTGTGGTTTCTATCTTGGCTGTTATGTGCTGAAGTACTGTGAGGTGGAAGTGAGCAAGGACAACAAGACGTGGACACAAATCGGCAACACCAGTGAACACAAGTATGTAAGCAAATACGACTATACCACTTACGAGCAATATCTTGAATATGTGCTTTATGGTTATGTCGGTTGCCGCTATGTCAAGTTCAATGTGCACTTCAATACCTCTAATTACTACTGGAAATACACATGGGGCAGGAAGTTCAACGACCTGAGCTTGTATTTCAACTAAATAGACTAAAAGATTAGATATCATGTTACGCAGTTTGCTTTTTCTTCTCCTCGCTTCGTGCTCTCTTTTCGCACCTGCCCAACACGCCCGCGACAACGCGGCATCGCAACCTCGCCAGATAAAGACGGTGGTGACCGATAAGCGGGTCTACGATTTCGGCGACATAAAGGAAAGGGAAGGGAAGGCAGACTGCGTGATTACTCTCACCAACAAGGGCAAGAAGGCGGTGGCAATATCCGACGTGAGAACTTATTGCGGGTGCGCCGCGCCTTCCTACTCTCGTGAACCTGTGCAGCCCGGAGAAAAGACGCGCCTTATAATAACTTATAATCCCGAGAATCGCTCGGGCCGTTTCTCCAAGGACGTGTATATCATTCTAAACGACGGTAGCTCTTATGTGCAGGCCAAGATCAAGGGCAACGTGGTGCCTTATCTGCATCCCGTGACCGAGGAATATCCCTACGCCTTTGGCGAGGGTCTCTACATGAGCAACCAAGTGTTGCCTTTCGCTTATCAAGGCAACGACATTCGCCAAACCACCACGCTGCGTATAGCCAACGACACGCGCCAGCCGATGGAAATCGTCATCACGAAGCGGCCAAACAACAAGGTGCTGCGTGTGCCAAGCAAGATTACCCTCAAGCCGCTTGAGCGAACTACCATAGATTGCAGCTATGCTTACCCGAAGCCGTATTCGCGCGACCGTGTGGTATGGCTCGACATCAAGGTCAACGGCAAGGCGGTAAAGCCAATGAAAGCGATTTTCTATGGCTCGCAGAACGTGCTGCACATGAAATGACGTTTTCCCGGATTTACATTTTATTCCGCTTTTTATTCCGTTTCGCTTCTGCTTTTCTAACGGTTTTGTTTGGATAGTTTAAAAATTCTGAATAACTTTGTAAAAATAAGTTATAAAAGATGCGACTATACGTGGACAAAGACATACTTATCAATGATCTCAGCGCTGGAAGCAAGGAGGCCTTTGAGTATTTGTTCACCGCCTACTATCCGCGTCTTCGAAACTATGCCTCCCACTTTGTCGCCGACGTTGACGACGTGGAGGACATCCTTCAAGATTGTTTCGTGAGTTTATGGAACCGCCGTTCGATGCTCACCGGCATTTCCATTTCTTCCATGCTCTTCACTATGGTGCGCAACGGATGTCTCAACTTTTTGAAACACAAGGCCATAGCCGAAGGATATAATGCTCAGGAGCTTAGGCAGCTGAATGGCAGTGAGGCGTTATACAATTATGACTTCTTGGGTTCCGCCGACACGGAACTGCTCTATGACGAGCTGCAGCGACAAATTGCCGACGTGCTGCAAACTCTCCCCGAGCGTTCACGTCAGGTCTTCGTGATGAGCCGTTTTGAAGGCTTGAAAAACAAGGAGATAGCCGAGCGGCTCGACATATCGGTCAAGGTGGTAGAGAAGCATATCACCAAGTCGCTTGCCCTTTTGCGCAAGCATATTCTCCGCGGTGGCAATGCGGAGCTTTGCCTCTTGCTGCTCTCATGGACATTGCACACGACTTGACGACCTTGACGGCGCCAAATATAAATCCTTTCCGGGGTCTAAACATTTTTTTGAGCATTACAAGACAACAACGAGCGTGTGGCAAAGGCTTGATATAGTCTATCGGTTCTTTTGACGCATATTGTGCATTTTTTGACTTGTAATTTGCAGTTTCGACATCAAAAATCTGCTTATCTTTGCAGCCAAAATCCATGGATACCGCTCTAAAATAATCCATCAGAACATAAAAAACATGAAACGCAGATTTTTGATTGTTTTATCATTTCTTACTGTTTTAACGTTACATGCGCAAACGATGTGGTATCAACAGCCTGCCCGCGAGTGGATGCAGGCACTTCCCATAGGCAATGGCCGACTGGCAGGCATGGTTTATGGAGGCATCTACAAGGAGCGTGTGGCACTGAACGAGATTTCCATGTGGTCGGGAAAGCCTGACGAGACGGACAACGAGCTGTGTGGACGCGACAAACTCGACGAGATGCGGAGGGCGTTCTTCGCCGGCGATGACGAGGAAGCCAACCGTTTGGGCCACGAGAACTTGACTGGCAAAGGACGCTCGTTTGGTACGCACCTGCCGTTGGGCGACTTGGTGATGGACTTCAACTACCCTGAGGGGCATGTGACAGGCTACCGTCGCTCACTGGACCTCGCTAAAGCCACGGCAACGGTGAGTTTCAGGATAGGCGGTACGGAGTATCGCCGGCAGTATATTGCTGATTATCCCGACGACGTGATGGCTATCCGTTGCACGGCATCGAAGTCCGGGAGCATCAACACCACCGTCGGCTTGAGTCTGCTGCGCGATGCCAAGGTCGTGGCCTCAAGTCAGGGGCTTACGCTTACGGGCAAGGTCTGCTTCCCAATGCACGGCCCCGGAGGTGTAGACTTCTGCGGCGAGGTGCGCCTCGTGGCAGATGGCGGTAAGCTAACTGCCAGTGACGGTAAGGTCATGGTGACGGGGGCGGACGCATTGACACTTATTATAGATGTGCGCACGAACCTCTTTAATAAAGATTACGTATCGAAATGCCGCGAGACCGCCAAGTGTGCAGCGGCTCAACGTTTTGACACCCTTCTGAGCCGTCATGTAGCAGACTACCGTCGGTTGTTCGACCGCGTGAATATTCAATTGGGCAGCTCCGCAGACAACAACCTGCCCACCGATGTGCGGCTGACCATGGCCAAGGAGGGTGTGCGTGACGGCTCGTTCGATGCCTTGTTCTTCCAGTACGGACGCTATATGCTTATTTCGTCGTCGCGTCCCAGCGGCATGCCGTTGTGCGCCAACCTGCAAGGCGTGTGGAATGACAATGGAGCCTGCAACATGCCGTGGACCTGCGACTACCACCTTGACATCAATACCGAGCAGAACTACTGGGCCGCCAACCGAGCCAATCTCCCGGAGTGCAATGCCCCGTTGTTTGCCTATGTGGGGCTGCTGGCCAAGCATGGCAGCAAGACCGCCCGCAAGATGTATGGTTGCCGTGGCTGGTGTGCACATACCGTGACCAATCCCTGGGGCTTCACCGCTCCCGGTTGGGGTGTCGGTTGGGGCATGAACGTGACAGGCGGAGCCTGGATGTGCACACACTTGTGGAGCCACTACCTATATACCCGCGACACCGAATGGTTGCGTTGCGAGGGCTACCCCCTGCTGAAAAGCTGTGCCGAGTTCTTTGTCGACTACATGGTTGCTGACCCTGCCACGGGTTGGCTGGTCACAGGCCCCAGCATCTCGCCAGAGAACGGCTACATCAACGAGAACGGCAATTCGTTGAGTCTCGCCCTTATGCCCACCATCGACCGCAACATCGTCTACGACATCTATCATGCCTGCATCGAGGCATCGAAGGTGTTGGGTGTGGACAAGCCGTTGCGCCGCCAGCTGGAGAAAGACATCAAGCGGTTGCCACCCTTGCAGATTGGCAGCGACGGACAGATACAGGAATGGTTGCACGACGTGCGGCGCTCCGACCCCTCGCACCGCCACTCGTCGCATCTGTTGGCGCTGTTTCCCTTGAACCAGATTTCATATACCCGTGAGCCTGAACTGATGGCGGCTGCCAAGCGTGGACTGGAAATCCAGACAGCCTCGGAAAACTGGGAAGACACCGAGTGGAGTTCTGCCAACATGCTCTGTTTCTACTCCCGCCTGAAGGATGCCGAGACAGCCCACGGCTGGTTGCAGGGGCTTTTCAAGCGGTTCACCCGCGAAAACCTGATGACCGTCTCGCCAAAGGGAGTGGCCATGGCAGAGTATGACATCTTCAGCTTCGATGCTACCGAGGCCAGCGTGGCAGGAATGTGCGAGATGCTGCTTCAGAGCTACGACGGTTTCTTGGAGCTGCTGCCAGCCTTGCCTCGTGCCTGGAGCGACGGCCATGTCAGCGGACTTTGTGCCGAGGGCGGACTGACGGTTGACATCGACTGGACGGATGGACGGGTGACCAATGTCACGTTGCACGCCACGTCAGACACCCGTTTTGCGTTGCGTGCGCCAGGTTTGGAAACCCCAGTCATGGTGGCCTTGAAAAAGGGAGAATCAAAAACTGTAACATTTGAAGCACAACATGCAAAATCCGTTGAAATGGGCAAAGAATGAAGCAAAAGTGATATTTTTTGGCTGAATCCGCTCATTTTGGTTGTGTTAATCGGCATAATTTTGCAGTGTTAACCCCTAACAACAAAAAAAACTAAAAACAAAACATTTATGAAAAGAAAAAAGCTATTTATCCTGCTGGCCTTATCATTGATGTACGTGCAGGTGATGATGGCACAAACGAAAATTGGCGGCGTAGTGCTCGACGAGATGTCTGAGCCGCTGATGGGTGCCTCTGTCGTTGTCAAAGGCTCGTCGACGGGAGTCATTACCGACCTGAGCGGAGAGTTCTCGCTTGCCGCTAATCGTGGTGCCACGTTGGTAGTGTCGTATGTGGGTTTCAAAACCCGCGAGGTGAAAATTCCGCAGACGGGTCGCATGAAGGTTGTGCTTGAGAGTGAGCGCATCACCTCCGACGAGGTCGTAGTGGTGGGTGTGTCGATGAAAAAGAGCGACCTGACTGGTGCCGTTTCACACGTCGACTCGAAAACCTTGATGGAAAAACCTGTCACCAACATAAACGAGGCGCTGCAGGGCCGCATAGCCGGCCTGAGCGTCGTCAAGGGCACCAGCCCCAGCGACGATGCCTCTATCAAGGTGCGTGGCACTAACACCATCAACGCAGGTTCGTCGCCTATCTATGTGGTCGATGGCCTTGTCATGGGCAACGACTTCGGTTTCTATAATTCCATCAACGTCAACGACGTGGAGTCGATAGAAGTGCTGAAGGATGCTTCCGCCACTGCCCTGTACGGTTCGCGCGGTGCCAACGGTGTCATAGTGGTCACCACGAAGAAAGGTCGCAAGGGCGAGGGTGAAATATCTTACGACGGCTGGATTGGCTTCTCCACAATGGGTCACCGCCCGGAGACCATGAGTGCCCAGCAGCTGTTTGAGCTGCGTACCGAAGCTTACGCCAACGGTTATATGTATAACAACCCTACGGCCAACCGCCAAGACTACATCGACAACACGCTGATGAAGACCAACATCGCCTTCCACGACCAAGAGTTTGAGGGCTACCGCAGCGGTAAGAGCTACGACTGGCTCAAGCAGGTCACCCAAACAGGCGTGCAGCACAGCCACAACGTCAGCTTCTCGAAGGCAACCGACAACGCCAGCGTCTATCTGAGCCTTAACGCCAACAACCTCGACGGTATGGTGAAGGGTACAGAGCAGACCAAATACTCCGGACGCGTGAACGCGGAGGCCAAGATCAAGCCTTGGCTGAAGGTCGGCACCAACACCACCTACAGCTATACGCGTGACGAGATGCCCAGCAGCTCGGTCTACAACCATGCGCTATATAAGTCGAACCCGCTCATCAATTATGAGCCATACATGAACGACGCTACACGTCACAACGAAGAGTACCTGACGCTATTCTGGCGCGTACACTCGGAGGAGAACAACAACGACTTCAACCCCTTCAACTCGATGGAGATTCAGACCGACCGCAACCGCTACCACCTGACCTCCTCAAACTATATCAACATCAACCCCATCAAAGGGCTGAACATCCGCTCGACGTTTGCAGTGAACCGTGCGGAGCAGAGCTGGAACCAGTTTGTACCCACAGGCATCCAGGAGTCGATACGCAACTACTCCGGCGACAACTATGCCACACAGCAGCGCTTCGGCGATACGCAGTGGCAGTGGGACAACACCGTCAGCTACGACTTCACGCTGAAGGATCTGCACCGCTTCAATGCCTTCGTCGGCACCTCAGCCTCGCGCAATATATACAATGTGGTGAAGGCCGGCGGACGCCGTTTTTCAAGCAATGACCTGAGCTACAATGTGTTGGGTGCCGCTGCCGACATTGAGAATAAGGAAATAAGCAGCGACCTGCAGAACTCCTCGCTCATGTCGTATGTAGGCCGTGTGAACTACAACTACGACTACCGCTACTATGTCACCCTTACAGGCCGTTACGATGGCTCGTCAAAGTTTGGCGAGGGTCACAAGTGGGGTTTCCTCCCCTCCTTCTCGTTGGCTTGGGATGCCACGAACGAAAAGTTCTTCCCACAGCAAAACTACGTGTCGCGCGTCAAGGTGCGTGCCGGCTACGGCATGGTGGGTAACCAAGACATCTCCAACTACCAGTATGTGACGCTCTACTATCCGCAGGCCTCCAATGGCACTGCCTCATACGGCACCGATGGTCGCCGCGGCACGCCTGGCATCACTTGGGAAAAGCAGAAACAGGCCAACTTCGGACTCGACCTTGGATTCTTCCGCAACCGCCTGAACGTTGCGATGGACCTCTTCTTCATCACCAACTCCAACCTGCTGATGACCCATAACCTGCCCAATACGTCGGGTTATACCTACACCGTGGAGAATATCGGAGAGCTGAAGAACAAGGGATTTGAGATTACCGTCAATGCCATGCCCGTCCAAACCAAGGATTTCACATGGAACATCAGTGCCAACATGTCGCTCGACCGCAATGAGGTGACCAAGCTCTACGGCGGCGTAGACAAGATACTGAGCGGCGGACGCACGGGCAACATCTTTATAGGCGAATCGCTGAGCAACATCTACACGTTGAAGTGTGGAGGCATTGCCAACGAGAACAACCGTGACCAGTGGGAGGGTATCGACTACAATGGACATACCATTGGCCTGGGCGACCTGTTCCCCCTCGACATCAGCGGACCAGACGGCACCCCCGACGGCGTGGTAGACAGTTATGACCGTTACATCTATGGCAATACCGATCCGAAGGTATATGGCGGTTTTTCCACCGACTTCTCATGGAAGGGCCTGACGCTGAACGCCATCTTCAACTACTCGCTTGGCGGACACCGCATCAGCGACTACTACGAGAGCCTTATCAGCTCCGTGGGCCAGAGCTACGCCTCTATCGACCTGCTTGACCGATGGACGGAGGACAATACCAACGGCTACTTCCCACGCCGCATGACCAACGTCAGCGGATACAGCGCCTACGGTGCCGGCGATACCGACCGCTACATCCAGAGCACCAGCTACTTGCGCTTGGCCAACCTCACGCTGGCCTACAACCTGCAGCCCAACCTGCTGAAGAAGATACATCTCCATTCGCTCCGCGTGTATTTCACGGCCAGCAACCTGTTCACCGCCACCTCCTACAAGGGCTTCGACCCCGAGATTGGCGACTACAACTATCCCCCGGCACGTACCTACACCTTCGGTCTGAACTTCAGTTTCTAATCACCCAAATAACGTAATAGCTATGAAATTTCAAAATAAAATACTGACACTGGGATTTGCGGTCATGACGGCCATGATGTTCCCATCGTGCTCTGACTTCCTGACCGAGGACAGCAAGACCGCACTCCCTGAGGAAAAGATATTCTCCGATACGGAGTATGTGGAAAAGACCCTGCAGTCGCTATACACCAACTGGCGTAGTATCTTCACCGACCGTTCCCTTTGGGAGCAGATGGTGGGAACAGACGAGATACAGTCGGGAGCTTTCCAAGCTCTGAAGGAAGATGGCATGAAGCGTGGTGCGCTTGACCGCTACGACGCGTTGCTGAACTCTGAGCTATCCTACCCGAAGGAACAGTGGAACAACCGTTGGCCGCGCGTCAGCGAGGCTGCCAAGATTATCCAGGCGATGACCAAGAGCGAGGTGAACGCTGGCACTAAGGAGGCTCAGTTGCTGGGTGAGGCCAGCTTTATCCGTGGCGCGCTTGACATGGACCTTGCAATGCTCTTCGGGCGTATTCCCGTTCTCGACATGAGCAAAGTGGCCGATACCGGCTATGGTCGCCAGCCCCTAAAGGATGTGTGGGAGTTTATCATCAGCGATTTTGAGCGTGCCGTTGAGTACCTGCCCGCGGAGAACAACCCTGGCCGTGCCACAAAGTATGCAGCCTCCATGCTGCTTGGCTATGCCTACATGGCAGCGCCCGAGGAGACGGGACTGCGCGACTTCTCGAAGGCCAAGGCCGCACTTGAGACCGTCATAAACGGCCCGTTCGAGCTGGTGAACTACTACGACCTGTTCGACTACAGCGTTAGCAATACCAAGGAGAGCATCTTCGAATGGCAGTTCTCCAACGTATGGCCCGACAACAACATGATACAATTCCAGTTGGGTTCACGTGCAGTGCAGTCGATGGGTGGCGACCAGTGCTTTATGAGTGGCTACGATCAAGCCGTGCCTACCTTCTGGGCTTACAGCGACGTGAAAGACGGCGGCATCTGGGAGAATGGCGACATACGCAAGGAAGAGTCCATGCGCTATGACTTTTCCTATTATGGAAAGACCCCGACACTGGAGAGCGTGGCATGGGAGGATATCGGTGAGGATCACGACGAGCTGAAACCCCACATCAAGAAATATGAGGACTTCCGTACCGACGTGCACTCGGGCTTGGGTATCAACAATATGTGGTACTCGGGCAAGAACATCCCCTGGCTGCGTCTGGCCAACGCCATGCTGCTGCATGCCGAGTGCCTGAATGAGCTTGGCAAGACCAGCGAGGCCGTGGCAGAGGTGAACAAGGTGCGCAGTCGTGCCTGGGAGTTTGACCTGCCCAACGATATGGCATGGAACACGGGCATGTCACAGTCGGAGTTTCGCGAGAAGATAATGACGGAGCGTGTGCGTGAGCTCTTCGGTGAGCGCTGGCGCAAGTTTGATCTCATCCGTACCAATAAGTTCCTTGAGCTGGTGAAGACCCGCAACGAATGGGCCAAGCGTGCCAATGCCATTGAGCAGTATAACATCGTGTGGCCTATTCCCCTGACGGAGATAGAGCAGAACGACGACATCTCGATGGATGACCAAAATGAGGGATACAGATAAGACAAGATATGAAACACAACGTAACAACCAAGGTATTAAGAGCAGTAATGGGTGTTTTGCCTTTTTGCTTCTTTACCTTTATGCCCTTAAGCGCAACTGCCGGTGACCTCGACATCACAGATGGTGCATGGAGCATCACCATGTCGAGCAGCAAGACCCTCATCTACGCGCAGTCGGGGACCACCCTTCTGAAAGGGGTCTATGTGAAGGTGCTGAACGGTAGCGAGACCGAGTTGCTGTCGAAAGACTATCCCACGGTGACGCTCAGCAAAGAGTCTGTCAGCGACGTGTTTGGAGCAGGTACAAAGTACACCTATACCTATTCTGGACTTTCCGGCAAGGAGAATATCGAACAGTCGTTCTATATTTATCCTGACTTGAACTACCTGCTTGTGGATGCCAAGATTGTGGCCACAAACGGAGTAGCGAAGACCCACTATATAGCGCCTATCGTGAGTACGACAACCAATAGTTTCCTGCCGTCAAGCGGTGAGAACGTCATTTACGACATGCCGCACGACAACGACAACTGGGTGGGCTATTCTGCCCAGCCATGGAGCATCGGCCAGTTGAACACCTCATGCGAAGTGTCGGGTGTGTATGATGTGCAGAGCCGTCAGGGGCTGATAGTCGGCTCCATAGAGCACGACAACTGGAAGAGCGGCATCTCTATAACCCCCAACGGCCAAAACCGCATCCGCAATTTCACGGTGGCGGCAGGCGTGGTTAGCGAGCGTACCAACGACATCTGGAAAGATCGCCCGTCGGTTTCAAAGCACGGCAGCATATCTGGCGTGTCAGTGGCCTCGCCACGCTATTTCCTTGGCTATTACAGCGACTGGCGCACGGGGCTTGAAGACCTTGGAGAGGCCACGGCGAAGCTTTGCCCGAAACTGCCTTGGGACGGTGGTACTATCTTTGCATGGCAGAGTTGGGGCGGCATGGCAGAACATGTGAACTACGAGGGTGCCATCAACGTGTCTGACTTTTTCCATGAGCAGTTGGAGCCAAAGAATTTCCACAACGAGAATGGCGTGTGCTACATCGTGCTCGACTCTTTTTGGGATAACATGTCGGAAGACCAGTTGCGCGCCTTCGCCAAACACTGCAAGGAGAACGGCCAGCGCCCGGGTATCTATCACACGCCCTTCTCCTATTGGGGTAGCGTGAGCGATGCCGAACGCAACCGCCCCTACGATGGCAGCCCCTATACATGGGCCGACATCTGCATCCGTGCCAATGGCGAGATTCGTAAGATCTCGTCGCTGGCTCTCGACCCTACACACCCGGGCACCATAGAGTATAACCGCCAGCGATTCCAGAAGTTCAAGGACTGGGGCTTCGAGTATGTGAAGCTCGACTTTATCAACAACGGCACCTTGGAGGCCGACAGCTACTATGCCGATGGCATCACCACGGGCATGCAGGCCTACACCTACGGCATGAACAAGGTGATTGAACAGTGCGATGGCATGTTCATCGACCTCTCCATAGCCCCCATCTTCCCTGCAAAGGGCCATGCCCGCCGCATCTCCTGCGACAGTTGGGGTGAACTCGACAACAGCATGTACAGCCTGAACAGCATCAATTTGGGATGGTGGCTCGACCGCGTCTATCAGTACAACGATCCCGACCATCTGGTGCTCTCTCGCGCTGAGGACGAGGGGGCCGCCCGTATCCGCTACACCTGTGGTGCCATGACCGGCACGGTGTTGCTGGGCGACAACTACAGCTTGGAGGGATCTTACCTCGGCAAGCAGAGCGAGCGCGACTTGGCCTTGAAGATTGCCACCAACGCCGATGTGAATGTCGTGGCTTGGCTTGGCCGCTCGTTCCGTCCCGTGGAGGGCGACCTGGCCAACAGCTTCAGCCGCTGGGGACAGTACAGCTATGGCGTGGACAATGAATTCGTGCTTGACACGGACAAAGCGTGCTATTATGTGGTGTTCAACTACAACACTTCGGAGACGTTGGCCAAGACCGAGGCTTTCAGCCGCTTGGGTGTCGGTTACTCTGACGTTAAGAACATCACGGAACTGTGGACAGGGCAGCAAGCCATTTTCTCCGCCAATGGCATCTCCGTTAGCGTGCCGGCGCGCGATGTGCGCATTTACCGGTTGGAGAAGGCGTCTTGGAACACAGGCATCGGGACAGTGAAGGTCGCCGACACAAACGACGTCCAAATCAACTATAGTCTTGGCAGCCTCCGTGTGGAGGCCCCCAAGGCCTTTTCGCACATCTCGCTCTACGGTGTAGACGGACAGGCTGTGGCAAGTGCAAAATATGCCGGTGCCACTCATGCACAGATCCCTACACGCGGTCTCTCCACCGGGGTTTTCATTGCCAAGGTCGACTTTGTCAATGGGAACTCGGCCACACAGAAAATCTGGATTAAAAAGTAAACAACGATGAAGCAGTTTATCCTAAGTGTGTTTTTCCTTCTGCTATCGGGCATGTCAGCTTCTGCCGATAACCCGGGCTGTACTTTCATGCGCGTGTCCAGCAAGACGGGGCTGTCGTCAAGCATGGTAAAGGCCATTGTGCAAGATAGCTACGGCTTCGTGTGGCTGGGCACAAAAAATGGCCTGAATCGTTACGACGGAACAGACATCAGGACTTTCAACTGCTACGACTTCTCCATAAATCAGGGTAACAACAATATCGGTGCGCTCTATGAAGACCGCAACCGGCGGCTGTGGGTAGGCACAGACAGGGGAGTATATGTCTATGACCCGCCGACTGACCGTTTCACGAAAATGACGGCCAAGGACGCGCGGACAGGCAGAAGCGCAAACAACTGGGTGCAGACCATTGTAGGAGACACCTACGGCAATGTATGGGCCTTGCTGCCTGACGAGGGAATCTTCCGTTATCATGGCAACAACGTGTCCCACTACAGGAGCGGGGAAAAAGAGAACACAAAGAAGTTTCATCCAGAACAGATCTGCATTGACCAGAACGGGGATGTCTGGATGTGTAGCACCTCGGGCGGGATATATAAGTTTAATCGCCGGAGAGACCGCTTCGACATGGTTTGTGCGACGGGATTCCCCTATGCCAGGATGTGTGTTGCGAACGATGGTTCGCTCATCTTGGGCGACTACTACTGCCATCTCTATCGCTATGCCCCTGCCACCTCCCACTTCTCTGCCGTCAACGGCAAATTGCCTACAGCCAATCTCTATCTTCAGGCCTTGGAATGCTTTGACAACGAATTGTGGGCAGGTACGTCAAACGGCATTTACATTA
Source organism: Oscillospiraceae bacterium (assembly GCA_963599465.1). Classification (GTDB taxonomy): domain Bacteria; phylum Bacteroidota; class Bacteroidia; order Bacteroidales; family Bacteroidaceae; genus Prevotella. The sequence continues at coordinate 24,112 of CAVBXD010000025.1, forward strand.
TTGACCTCGAAACCATGGAGGAAACACACCTCACGGAAGACCCCTCCAATCCCTACAGCCTTTCCGACAATATAATATATACCATCTACCGCAGTCCAGACAACGATGCCTGGGTGGGCACCCAGTTCGGAGGGGCAGACTATATGCAGCGTAGCCGTTTCATGTTCGATGTCTGCGGAATCCAATCCAATCTGCTCCATAAACATTTGCGCAACATTGCCTTTGCGCCTGACGGCCGTCTATGGATAGGCTCAGAGTTTACGGGGGCTTATATTTATAACCCTGTCACCAACATGGCTATCCCTAATCCGTATGGTAAGGGAAACGTGGTGTTGATGATGAGCCGTAGCGGTGACGACATCTGTATATGCTATGCCGGACAGGGCATTGATGCCGTCGGCCCGTCAGGGACTGTGAGGAAACTATTCTATATGAAGAACGGCTCCGACAACAGCGTTTACTCCTACCTGAAGGACAGCCACAACGGTGAGTGGGTCGGACTGGGCTGGGCGCTCTACCGCAGAAAAGCCGGCGAGAGGGACTTTCATCTGGTGGCTGATACAGGCTTTGACTGGATTTTCACCATCTACGAAGCTCACGACGGCACCATTTGGCTTGGCACCATGGGCAACGGCATATGGCGCTATACCCCAGCTAACGGCAAGTACAAAAAATACGAATACCGTGAAAACGGCAACAATGGCCTACGCTCCAACAGTGTCAGTTCAATTATGGAGGACAGTCGTGGCAACCTGTGGTTCTCCACCGACCGCGGAGGCATAAGCCGCTACAATCCTCGGACCGACAACTTTACTTCGTTCGGCACGCCCGAGGGACTGCCCGACAACACGGCCTACGACATTCTGGAAGACAAGAATGGTTTCTTCTGGTTTGGCACCAATAAGGGTCTTGTGAAATTCAACCCACAGACGGGCAGGGCGCTGGTCTATACTACACATGACGGTTTGGTAGCCAATCAGTTCAACTATCATGCGGCGGCCAAGACACCCGATGGGCGGTTTTATTTTGGCAGTATCAATGGTCTTATAGCTTTCTCACCCGAAGCCGAGCAGCAGACAGGCCCCGTGCGTCCGGCGTTCTTCACAAACTTGACCGTGCTTGGCAAGGAAATGACCGCCACCATGCCTGGTTCCCCCTTGAAGGCGAATATTGCTTTTACCGACAAGATAGAACTGCCATACGACTTGGCAAGCTTCTCAATCAGCATCGCCTCGCCCAACTATGGTGCGACAGGCTCGGTGGAACTGATGTACCGGCTGGAGCCCGTAGACAGCGGGTGGCTGAGGCTGACCGACTCTAACGTGTCGTTTACCAATCTGGCACCAGGTCACTATAAGCTGCAGGTGAAAGTCAGGCAAAACAATACGGAAAAGATTAGCGAACTGGCTATCGTCATCCTGCCCCCTTGGTGGCAGACGTGGTGGGCCTACACGATTTATGCGCTGTTGGCAGTCGCGGTTTTGGCAGTCGCATTCTGTGCCTACCGCCGTCGCAAGCAGCAGCAGGTGGCGGAGGAACAACGGCTCTATGCCATAGAGAAAGAGAAAGAGCTGTATCAGAGCAAGGTGGAGATGTTTACAACCATTGCCCATGAGATACGCACCCCGCTGTCGCTCATTGACTCACCGCTGGAAGCTATCGAGGAGATAGGCGTCAATAACAGTCGTGCAAAGCATTATCTGAACATAGTGCGCCAAAACACCCAACGGCTGCTCTACCTCACCAGCCAACTTCTTGACTTCCAGAAGCTGAACTCCAAAAACCTGCGGTTGAGCAAGGAAAATCTTGATGTAGCCGAACTGGTCGGTGAGACTCTGGGGCGTTTTGAGCCTTCCATCCAGTTGAAAAACAAGCGGCTGGAGACTACGCTGCCCGACCATCCAGTGCTGGCACTGGTCGACAGGGAGGCGCTTACCAAGATAGTCAGCAACTTGATGAACAATGCCCTGAAGTACTCGCGCAGCCGCATCACCGTCAGTCTGACCGACGATGCCCAAGAGTTCTGCCTGAGGGTGAGCAGCGATGGGCCAGCCATCACGGGCAATGACCGCCAACGCATCTTCGAACCGTTCTATCAGATAGGCAACGCTGCCCGTTCCAATGGAGGCGTGGGCATCGGGCTGTCGCTTTGTCGCCAATTGGCGCAGCAGTCGGGTGGCACACTGACCCTGGTCGAAGAGAATGGTAGCGACGATAACACTTTCGAACTGCGTCTGCCACTCGACAAGGCTGGTATGAAGCAATGGCAACGCTCAACGGTCAACTCCCAACTGTCAACGGTCAACATCCTGATGGACGAGGAGTCGAACCAGACCCGTGTGGGGACGAAAGGATACACCTTGCTTGTAGTGGAAGACAACGATGAGCTGCGTACTTTCCTTGCCGAACAGCTCAGCGGCACGTTTACCGTTGAGACGGCTGTCAATGGAAAGGCCGCACTGGAGAAACTGGCCGATATAAACCCCGACCTTATCGTGACCGACATCATGATGCCGGAGATGGACGGCTATGCGCTGTGTCGTGCCGTGAAAGCCGACATCAACATCTCGCATATCCCTGTCATCGTAATCACGGCCAAGAACGACCTGCAAAGCAAGATAGAGATTCTGCAATGTGGTGCCGAAGCCTATATAGAGAAGCCTTTCTCTGTGAAATATCTGCGCGAGCTCAGCCTGTCAATGCTCGACAACAGGCGCCGCGAACGTGAGGCTTTCTCTAAAAAGCCCTTCTTCAAGGTCGATAACATGCAGATGAACAAGGCCGACAAGGAGTTTATGGAGAAGGTCATCAAACTCATTGAGGACAACATGATGGAAGAGAACTTCAACGTTGACGCGATGGCAGAGAAGATGCTTATGAGCCGTTCCACGCTGTTGCGCAAGATTAAGACCGTGTTCAACCTCTCTACCGTCGAACTCATCCGGTTGGTGAAACTCAAGAAGGCTGCCGAATTGATACAGGAGGGAGAGCATCTGATAGGTGACATCTGCTACATGGTGGGCATTACTTCGCCTTCCTACTTTGCCAAGATTTTCTTCAAGCAGTTTGGCATTACGCCCAAAGACTTCGAGAAGAATTGCCAGGAACAGGGTCGCAAGACGCTGACCATCAACAATACGGGGCTGAAAATAGAAGACTGATAATATTATATTGACACAATGCAAATTCGCACTTTATTACTTAACATAGCACTGTTTGCTGCAGGACTGCATGCCCAGGCCAAGATTGCGCTGCCTGCCATCTATACCGACAGCATGGTGGTGCAGCAGCAAAGCAAGATAACAATTCCTGGCAAGGCCACGCCTAATAGCATTGTGCGGGTGACGGCCTCGTGGAACGGGAAAACCGTCAGCACACAAGCTGATGCCAACGGCACCTTTACGGCTGCCCTACAGACACCAAAGGCCGGAGGCCCCTATGCCATTACCTTCAACGACGGCAGCGGCAAAGAGCTGACGCTCCGCGATATCCTCGTGGGCGAGGTGTGGTTGTGCTCCGGTCAGTCGAACATGGAGATGCCCGTGGGCGGCTGGGGCAAGGTGCAAAACTATGAGCAGGAAATCGCTTCGGCAAATAACGACAAGGTTCGTCTTCTGCAGATTGCCAAGACTACCGCCTTCAGTCCGCAGAATGACGTGCAGGTCAACATGGGCGGTTGGCGGACAGTACAGCCAAAGACGGTTGAGAATTTCTCGGCCCTGGCCTATTTCTATGCCCGCCGGATGCAGCTGGAACTGGGGGTGCCTGTGGGTGTCATAGATTGCACTTGGGGCGGTACGCCGGCAGAGGCTTGGACGAGCTTGGAGGGTGTAAAGAAGATCTCTGGTTTTGAGCAGAACGTCCAGATGCTACGGAATAGCAACTTCGATGCAGAGACCATCAAGAAGGCCTATGAAAAGGAAGTGGCTGAATGGACGGCCTGCATACTTGGCTCGGAAATGAAAGTCAACCCCACAGAGGAACATGCAGAATGGCCGACGATGCCCATCCCCGGCGAGTGGGAATTGGCGCACGTTGGCATGGACAACTTCGACGGCATTGTGTGGCTACAGCGCACGGTGGAAATCCCCACCGCATGGGCAGGCAAGCCGTTGACCTTGCGGCTGGGCATGATTGACGATGAGGACGTGACCTATTTCAATGGCGTAAAGATTGGCGAGGGTTCTGGGTATGACAAACCGCGTCAATATACCGTCCCAGCCTCTTTGGTCAAGGCGGGCAAGGCACTCGTCTCCATCCGCATGACCGATTTTATGGGCAATGGCGGACTTTGCGGCAATGTTTCAGATGTATATATCCAGGCGGAAGGTAGCCAGCCCATTCCCTTGGCTGGAAAATGGAACTATCGTCAGGCGGCAGATTTCAGCAAAATGCCCTCGCGACCTGCCTCGCCGGAAAGCAGCAGTTTCCCGTCTGTGCTATATAATGGTATGATCCATCCGTTGCACTCCATGAAGATAAAAGGAGTGTTGTGGTATCAGGGGTGTGCCAATGTGGGGCGAGCGGATCAGTATTCGCCCTTGTTCCGTCAGTTGATACAAGACTGGCGTCGGCTTTGGCAGGAAGAACTGCCTTTCTGTTTCGTACAGTTGGCTGGCTACCTGCAACCACAAACCGTGCAGCCCGAGTCGGTATGGGCAGCCCTGCGACAGGCACAGGCCGATGCGCTCGCCTTGCCAGGTACGGCCATGGCCACTGCCATTGACATTGGGAATCCTGCCGACATCCATCCCAAGAACAAACAAGAGGTGGCTCGCCGCCTCTCCCTTTTGGCGCTACGCCATACCTATGGGAAAAGTGTAGTGGCTGAGGCTCCTGCTGTGTCTGCGGTCGAATATCAGCAGTCAACGGTAACGGTCACTTTTACTGGCAAGGTTCGGCCTAAGGAAGGTATTGTCAATGGCTTCGTTGTGCGCACCACCGATGGCACTTGGCATACGGCAGACATGCGGCAGAAAGACGACACCCATATCCTGCTCTCGGCTCCTTCGGCCATCGATGCCGTGAAATACAACTGGGCCGACTGTCCCGACGGCAACCTCTATGGAGCCAACGACCTACCCGTTGTCCCCTTCCAGAACTTCCACACGGTAAAAGGCATCACCCAGCGCGTGCTTCACGACGGTTGGCGCTTCCGCCAAGGCGACTCCGAGCTTTGGCATCCTGCCGAAGTGCCTGGCAATACCCATCTTGACCTTATGCGCAACCGCATCATCGAAGACCCCTTTTTCAGGCTCAACGAACGCGGCGTGCAGTGGGTGGACAAGGAGGACTGGATGTATGAGACCACCTTCCGCCCTTCAGCCGCGGAACTGGCAGCCAGCAACCAGGATATGGTCTTCAAGGGCCTTGACACTTATGCAGATGTATATCTTAACCATCAGCGCATTTGTCAGGCCGACAACATGCACCGCGAGTGGCGTTGCAACGTCAAAGGTATCTTGCAGGAGGGTGACAATCTCTTGGAGGTTTACTTCCATTCGCCAGTAAAACTCAATGTACCGAAGTTTGATGCCCTGCCTTACCGCCACAACACCGGCCCCGACCACTCCAAGGCGGGTGGGCTTTTCGACAAGACCATATCACCCTTTGCCCGCACCGCAGGCTATGAGTATGGCTGGGACTGGGGGCCACGTCTGGTAACCTTCGGCATATGGCGTCCCGTTAGTCTCGAAACGTGGAGCGGCACCCGCATTGCTGATGTCTGGTATCAGCAGAAAGACGTGACGAAGCAGCGCGCACAGTTGCGGACCGTAGTTGAGATAGATGTTGACAGCGTCATGCTTGGCGACATACCTGCTGAGGTCACCATCACTGCCGACGGCAAACCAGCCGCTAAGACCGTCACAACGCTCCACCCCGGCAAGAACACCGTCACACTCGACTACACCATCCGCTCGCCCCGTCTCTGGTGGACCAATGGTCTTGGCAAGCCCAACCTCACGCGGATGCAGGCTTCCATCTCCATCGGTTCCGTATGTTGCGACTCTGTTGCGACTCTCGTCGGCTTGCGCTCTCTGAAACTCCATAACGACAAGGACCGATATGGCCACAACCTCTATTTCGAACTCAACGGCGAACCGCTCTATGCCAAAGGCTCCAACATGATACCCAACGATAACTTCCTTAGCCGCGTCACTGATTCCACTTACTGTAAAGTAGTAAAAGACGCTGCCGACGTGAACATGAACATCATCCGAGTATGGGGTGGGGGCATCTATGAGGACGATGCCTTCTACCGTGCCTGCGACTCGCTGGGCATCCTCGTCTGGCAGGATTTCATGTTTGCCTGCACCACCTACGAGGTAGACTCTGCCTTTCTCGAAAACATCCGTCAGGAAGCCATATATAATGTGAAGCGACTGCGCAACCATGCTTGCATGGCTGTCTATACCGGCAACAACGAGGCACAGGATGTGTGGTTCGGCTGGGGCAACAAGAAGAAATATTTCGACGAACTGGGTCAGGGCGAACGCGTATGGAAGATGCAGCACCAGATTTTCTATGAGGTATTGCCGGAAGTGGTCAAGGAATACGGTGGCGGTACGCCCTATCGCCCCTCTTCACCCTGGGCCTTCGAGAATACGCCAAGCGACGGAATCAATGGCGATGACCACTACTGGGGTGTATGGCACGGCGGCGATCCCATCGAGGCTTACTTCGACCACCATGTGCGTTTTGAGTCAGAGTATGGCTTCCAGTCGTTCCCGGAATACGAGAGCGTGCTGCGCTACAATCCCGACCCACGCGACCACAATATATATTCAGAAGTGATGATGGCCCACCAAAACGCCGGTACTTATGCCAACCGCCGCATTGAGGAGTACATGGCCCGCGACTATCCCGTGCCCGCGGACTTCCAGCAGTTTCTCTATATGAGTCAGGTCTTGCAGGCCGATGCCGTAAAGACTGGCATGGAGGCCTTTCGCCGCGACCGTCCCTACTGCATGGGCGGCATCGTTTGGCAGCTGAACGACTGTTGGCCTGTAGCCTCTTGGAGCAGCCGCGACTACTATGGCCGCTGGAAAGCCCTGCACTATGTCACGAGAAAAGCCTACGACGACATACTTGTCTCGCCACGTGTCACCACGCCTGCGATTCCACTTGCTTCAGAGGGTAGGGTAGGGACGCCCGCCTCCAATCAGGTAGCTGCCCTCCCTGACTATGACAAGGGCCATAACACCCACATCGCAGAGACAGTGGCCGACGGTTCTCCTATCGGTAAAGTCCTCGAACTGAAATTGGTCAACGACCGACGTAGCGCGGCACGTGGTTCCATGCGCATCCAGACCCTCACCCTCGACGGGCGGAAGGTCTATGAACAGAAGCGCACGCTCACACTTCCAAAAAACAGTGCCACTGATGCCGTCACCCTTCCGATAGCAGATATACTCGGTGGCCAGCAGCCTGAGGATGTCGTCTTCTACATCACCTTCGATACCGGTGGCAAGAGCTACTACAACATAGCTTACCCTGTGCGCCAGAAGCAAATGCATTATAGTCCTGCCCATATCACCCGAACCGTCATTCCGGCGGCCGATGGCTATGACATCACGCTCTCCACAGACATCTTTGCCCGTGCCGTCTTCCTGAAGGTCAAGGGTATCGACCATTTCTTCTCCGACAATTACTTCGACCTGCTCCCCGGGCAATCGCGTACCATACATGTGCGTACCTCTAAACCGCAGCAGCAGTTTGAACAAGAATTAGAGATAACCAGCCTCGGCGATGTTTTCTAAGTAAGATTTTGCCAAAGGAATATAAGGATAAAGGAATTAAAACTAAAAACAATACGACAATGAAATCAACCAGAACCATCGTGTGGCTTGTGGCAATGCTATTCTCAGCCATGACGACACTATGTGCCGCAAACGAACAGATTATCGTGGAGACTCAGGGCACCAGTTTGGTCTACCGCGTCGGTGAAGACGGACGGCTCTACCAGATTTACTTGGGCAAGCGCCTCTCCGTTCCCAGTGACTACGCCCAACTGCCACGGGGCAAGGAGGCCTACCTGACCCACGGCATGGAAGACTACTTCGAACCAGCTCTCCACGTAGACCATGCCGATGGCAACCCTTCTACGTTGCTGACTTATCGGGGGCACACAACAACGGTTGCTGCCGACGGTGCCAGGGAGACCGTCATTACCCTCTCCGATCCCGTTTACCAAACACAGGTGAAACTCCATTTCCAGGCTTATGCCAAAGAGGATGTCATAAAGACATGGACGGAGATTACCAGCCGCGAGAAGAAACCCGTCGTGCTGGAAAAATACGCTTCGTCGCTGCTTCACTTCTATGCTCCGCATTACTATCTTACGCAGTATGACGGCGACTGGGCCAGCGAGGTGAAGGCCCACGACCAGGAACTCTTTTTCGGCAAGAAAGATCTTGACACCAAACTGGGTTCGCGCGCAAATATGTTTACGCCGCCCTTCTTCCAGGTGGCGATTGGCGCCCCTGCCACGGAAACACAGGGGCAGGTGCTTGTGGGCACACTTGGCTGGACGGGTAACTTCCGTTTCACCTTTGAGGTAGACCAGTTGGGACATCTCCGCGTGTTGAGCGGCATCAACCCCTACTACTCGCAGTACACCCTCGCCAAGGGCGAGACTTTCCGCACCCCTGAGTTTATATTCACCCTCAGTCTGCAGGGCAAGGGACAGGCCAGCCGCAACCTGCACCGCTGGGCGCGCAACTACCAGGTGAAGAACGGCAATGGCGACCGTATGACGCTGCTCAACAACTGGGAGGCTACATACTTCGATTTCAACGAAGAGAAGCTCTGCCAACTGATAGCTGGAGCCAAGCAGTTGGGCGTTGACATGTTCCTGCTCGACGACGGCTGGTTTGCCAACAAATATCCACGCAACGGAGACACACAGGGTTTGGGCGACTGGAAGGAGACTGCCGACAAGCTGCCCAACGGCATTGGGCGCCTGACTGAGGAGGCCAAGAAGCAGGGCGTGAAGTTCGGCCTGTGGATAGAGCCGGAGATGGTCAACCCCAAGTCAGAACTATACGAGGAGCACAAGGACTGGGTCATAACGCTGCCCAATCGTCAGGAGTACTACTTCCGCAATCAGCTAGTGCTCGACCTCAGCAACCCAAAGGTACAGGATTATGTCTACGGCGTGGTAGATGGTCTGATGACAAAATATCCCGACATTGCCTTCTTCAAGTGGGACTGCAACAGTCCCATCACCAATATCTACTCTAACTATGAGCGTCTGCAATCCCACCTCTATGTAGACTATGTGCGCGGCCTCTACAAGGTGCTCGACCGCCTGAAGGCCAAGTATCCCGACCTGCCCATGATGCTGTGCTCTGGCGGTGGTGGACGTACCGACTACGAGGGTCTGAAATACTTTACCGAGATGTGGCCCAGCGACAACACCGACCCCGTGGAGCGTCTCTTCATACAGTGGGGCTACTCGCAGGTGTTCCCATCGAAGGTGCAGTGTGCCCACGTCACCACATGGAACCGCGATGCCAGCATCAAGTTCCGCACAGAGGTGGCAATGATGGGCAAGCTCGGCTTCGACATCAACCTGCACGACCTCTCTCCGACAGACCTCACTTGGTGCCAGCGGGCCATCAAGACCTACAACCGTCTGAAGACCGTCATACTCGATGGCGACCAGTATCGTCTTGTGTCGCCCTACGACGGCAACCACACGTCAACCTCCTATGTTGCCGCAGACAAGAGTCGTGCCGTGGTGTTTGCCTTCGACATCTATCCCCGTTACGCCGAAAAACTCTACAACGTGGTGCTGCAGGGCCTCGACCCTACTGCCACTTACAGTGTTCGCGAGATAAACCGCACCAACGGCACCGACGGCGAAATAAAGACTTACAGCGGTGACTACCTGATGACCGTAGGCCTTCCACTGTTCACAACTAACAAACTGAGCAGCAGAATCTACGAGGTAAACAAGAGGTAACATGAGAAAGCTGCTATCGGCTAAGACTTCTTGAGTATTATTGTTGTCCGCTAAAACTTTTTTTGAGCATAAAAAATAGGGCTGTATTCCTCGCTTGGAATCCAGCCCTATTTTGCCACGTCTGTTTTATTCTATTTCACGCAGCTTTGGCTTTTATATTGCGACGGTGTGACATTGTACATTGACTTGAACACACGCGTGAAATGGGACATGTCGTAATAACCCACGCTGCGTGCCACCTCGTTGATGGGAACATTCTTGTCGTTGTCAATCATCCTCTTTGCCGTAAGCATCTGTATGCGTCGGATATAGAAGGCCGGTGTTTCGCCGGTTATGGTATTCAGTTTTCTTCGCATTTGCTGGCCGCTCATGCAAAGTTGCGACGCGATGTTGTCGACCGAAAGGTCGCCGGTGGGCATGGTTTCCGTAACGACATTTGTCAGTTTTTCCAGGAACTCACGCTCGTTCTTCTGCAGGCTTTCTTCCGGTTTCTCCTGTCTCTCTTCCACGGCATTGGAGTATTTCTCACGCATCAGCCTCTGTCGGCGGAGCAGGTTCTCGATGGTAACGGTCAGTTCGTCGGCGTTGAACGGTTTGCTGATGTATGCGTCGGCACCTGTCGTGAGGCCTTGCAGACGGTCGCGGTCTGTGCTTTTGGCCGTAACCATGACCACAGGGATGTGGTTGAGAATCTCCGACTGCCGTATTTGGGTGCAGAGTTGCAGGCCGTCCATCACGGGCATCATCAGGTCGGTGATTATGATGTCGGGCATCAGCTTCTGTGCCTTATCCAGTCCGTCCTTTCCGTTCTGCGCAAAGCGCACGAGATACTTGTCTTTCAGGCACAGCTGTATATACTCTGCCACGTCGATATTGTCCTCAACGATGAGCGCAATGGGGCGCGTGTCGTTTTCCTGCTTTGCGGCGTCTTCGTCTTTTATTATTTCCGTGTATTGCATGGAGTCTGCCGCAATCTGCTGGTGTGCAGGCAAGTTTGTAGAGAGCGTCTTCGCGTTTTGGGAACAGGCGGCTGGAAGCGCGACGGTAAACACGGAGCCTTTTCCCAAAGCGCTTTCCACTGTTATTGTGCCATTGAGCTGTTCCGTGATCTGTTTCACAAGCGTAAGACCTATTCCCGAACCCATGTCGTTCAGGCCATCGTTGTTCTGGTGGTATAAGTCAAAGATATGTTTTTGGTCATCCTGCGTCATCCCCACTCCGAAGTCGGCAATGCGCAGTGTGAATTTATCGTCGTCTATGGCTGTGGTTACAAGGATATTGCTGTCGGGCTTGGAGAACTTTATAGCGTTCGACATGAGGTTGCACACTATTTTTTGCATGTAGTCGGGCACGAAGTCCACCATCATGTGCTCTTGCTTCGGCGCGTACACGATTTCTATGTTGCGCGATTCGGCCAATGCCGTGAAGCTGTCGAGCAATATGGACACGTAGGACGCAACGTCTCCCCTGTACCATTGAGGTGCTCCGGCCTTCGCCTTGATTTTCGATATGTCGAGTATCTGGTTGATGAGAGAAAGCAACCGCCGTCCCTGTCTGCCCACAGCGCTGCCCGTGTCGGCTATCTGCCCTTCTTTAACCTGGCCTTTGCACATGCGGTCGGCATGTCCCAGTATGACCGTAAGCGGTGTGCGGAACTCGTGGGTTATGTTGGTGAAGAACGAGGCCATGGCCTTTTCGTTTTCCATCATGAGTTTCTGCTTCTGCTTTCTCGACTTGATGATGTAGCACAGGAATATCACAACCATCGCCGACAGCAGGGCAATGGTGATGGCAGCGAGTATGCCTGCGTGTTTCAGGATGCGCTCCGTCTGGTAGTTTTTGTTCAGTGTGTCTATTTCCCTTTGTCGGCGTTCGTATTCGTATTTCACGCGAACGTTCTGCATGTGCACGAGGTTCTTCTCGCTGTTCACGCTGTCGTTGTATTCGCTCGACTTGGTAAAACATTCCAGAGCCTTGCGGCAATTGTTCTCCTTATTATATATAAGGTAGTAGAGTCGGTACACCTCGGCAAGGTGTTCAATGGAGTTTTGCTTTTTGGCTTCGGTAAGACCCTTGTTCAGATATTCGGTGGCCAAGGCGTGTTGCCCTGTCCGCACATATATGCGTGCCAAGGCGAGGCACGACTCCAGCCAGTGCCATTTGTCGCTATTGTCCTCCATCAGCGAATAAGCCTTTTTATATTGTGCGATGGCTTGCTGTGTCTTTCCCTCATCTTCCAGCAGTCTGCCGAAATGGTTGTAGCAAAGCGATATGCCCAGGTCGGAGTGGGCAGCTTGGTTGCTCTTCATGGACAGGCGGTAGTAGACCCAAGCCGAATCCTTATTGCCTCCGGTTTCAAAAAGCGAGCCAAGATTGGCGAAGTTGATGGCGCGTCCCAAATCGCTGCCCAGTTCTGTTTCTCCCGCGAGGGCCGCCCGAAATACGGAGTCGGCGGTAAGGCTGTCTTTCAGCGTGAGACTGATGTTGCCGATGCCGTTGAGCGACGTGACCTTGTTCTTTTTAGCCACCCTGTCTTCTTTGTCGCTATATTCATTGCATAGGGTCAGTGCCTTGTAGTGGTAGTTGGAGGCCTCGTCGAGAATGCCAAAACGTCGGAAATTCGTTCCTATATTATTAAGGGCCTGCACCATGTCGATGGTGTCGAGCAGGGATTTTGCAAGGATATATTCTCGTTGGTGCCAGTCGATGGCTTTCTGGTAGTTGTTGTTCTCGCGCAAGAGCTTGCCCAATCGCTTGCATGCCATCATTTCGCCTACGGCATCATGGCGTTGCCTGTAGCTTGAAGCAAGCGCCTGCAACTGCGTGGTGTCGTCAACGGCTTGCGTCACGCTGTCAGCCTTCGCTCTCTGCTCGGAAATGTCGGGGCGTTGCTTTTGTTGTGCGCACGAAACAAACAGAAACGCTGCAAGCATAGAAAGAATTATGGCTCTTATGCTTCTTTTGAATAGCTTGGTAGTTGTGTTTTGGCCCTTCATTTAATGTATATATCCTATGTTTTATGTGTGCAAATATATAAAAAAAAGACAAAAAAAGTGATGAAAAGTAGGATATTATTATCAATGTCGTATGAAATTTTGATTAAAACGCCCTAGTTTAAGGAGTAGTGTAAAAAAATGGCTATTTTTTGAAAAATATATCCTATAAAAAATAACCGTTGTTCTGTTATTTTGCAGTAAATTCATTTTTAACACATGATGTTGAACCCACACTAACCCCAACGTTTTCCATGAATAGCGAAGAGAGAAATGCCAAGACAATAAACCGCAACCTGTCGTATCAGGAAGTTGACAAGATAATAGAAAAGCATCTTGCCGAAATACGGTCACAGGAAAAAGCGGCGAAAAAACATCCAGGCACGGAAACGGGCGTGGCAGGCAAGGTCGTTGGCCTGTTGATTGCCGCAATCGGATTTTTCACACCGGCATCCGCTCAGTCGGAGATTGGCTGGCAAGGCGGCACGGTCTACGATTTCGGTGAGGTAAAGCAGCAGAAAGGCACCGTGAGCCATACGTTCGTTTTCAAGAACAACGGCGACGAACCGTTCTCTGTTACCAAGATAAGGACATCGTGCGGATGCACCACTGCCACCTCGACCGGGAAGAGGATTGCCCCTGCCGACACCGCCCACGTAACGGTGTGTTTCAACCCGATCAATGTGGAAGGGTTCTTCCATCAGCGCATAGTGATCTATACCGATTCGCCAGCACGCCAGAACTCCTTGTTTATAAAAGGAACGGTGAAACCGCGCAAGAAGAAGCCTTCTGCCACCTGAAGCACAAATCTTCAATGTCAAGATATAGCGAGTACAAAACACCAAATTATTAACTTACTTATTTTTTTAAAACATGAAAAAAGCGATTCTCCTAACTACCATGCTCCTTCTGGCGGTGATCCAGATGCATGCAGCCAGGGACTGGAACGTCAACACGAACCAGTATGCCTATCATGCCGTGGTGTATGCCACGCTACAGGATGCCAATGGCAAGGCGGTGACCCTTGGCAGCGCCGATCAGCTTGGAGCGTTTATCGGCGATGAGTGCCGCGCCATCGCCACCAGCACTACGCTCAACAGCGGTCAGACCATCTTTACCGTCCGTATCGGTGTAGCAGCCGAAGACAAAGGTAAAGACGTGACGTTTGTTATCCGTTCAGGTGAAACGAGACGGACCGAGTTTACGCTTGCCGAAACCATCCAGGTGACGGGAGGCGACGAAACCGTGGGATCCATCAACCCCTCCAACCCCCAGGTGCTCACCTACACGCCGCTCACAGCCATCACGCTGCCAGACAAGATTGACATCAATATGGGTGAGACGTTGGATATGACTACGGTGATGACCTTCGAGCCTGCCAATGCCACCATGCCCGATGCGTTTGTTTATAATGTGGGCAACTATGTGAGTTTCATGAAAGTGGAGAACAATATCCTGACGCCGTTACAACCTTATGATAGCGAAATATATATGGAGGTCACCGCTGGTAACGTGTCAAGCGGGGTGCCAGTCTATGTCCACCAGCCAATCACGGCATTAGGCATCAACACTACCGAATATCCCGATACCACAATACAGGTTGTGGTTAACAATTTTGATGACCTTGACGCCCAATTAAACCAGATAGTAACAATTACTCCAGAGAATGCTACCGAGAAAGTGGTGTGGAAACCGTCGGACACGGAAGCCATCGTGTGGGTACCGGGCGAAGATAACTATCCGGGCTACTGGAACCCAGAGAAGCCCGGAACCTATACCATGACCGGTAGTGCGGCTTACGGTGGTTCAGTGACGGTGACGGTAAACGTCATCCAACCCGTAGACTCGCTTGAACAACTGTATAAGGACATTGTGGTGATCAACGGCGAGGAGATTACCCAGTATCTCAAGCACACGATGAAGATTCTCCCCGAGAATGCCACGACGCAGGCCGAAGGCCTCACCTATACCATCGAGTCGGAAAACTACGACACACCCACGCTGCAGCTCAACGACGACAACACCATCACCGCCAAGACTGCATGCCGCTCGGTAACAGTGTATGTCTCACATAAGGATATCCCCAACACGCAGATACCGGTGGTGGTGCAGGTCGTTCCCAACGACGACGTCTTCATTAAGGCGAAAGAGAACCCGATGTTGAGAGAAATGATTTCAAGCGAGTTTGGACAGACCAACCTCTACCGCTTCTTATACTACAACTACGACGACAGCGACCTGTATGCCGAAGCCCAGAAGACCGAGGAGTTCCTCAACTGGTACAACTACAACTTCCAGATCAGCATGAAGGAAGTGCAGGACGAAGGCAAGGACAATATCCTCACCATCGACACTGTCAGAACTACCGCTACCGTCAACGCATACGGCTCTACCAATGTGCGCCTCTACATGCCTTTCACCGCTTCGGGCTTCGACGAGAACGGCACGTTTGTGCCCAATAAGGCCTACGAATATGGCATAACCTATAAGCTCGTTATCTCTCAGGGACTGGAGTCGATAAGCCTTCAGACTGTGCAGCTTGGCATGGAAGACACTGACGTGCGCCTCGTGGCTACCACTGTGCCCGAAGGTTATATCCTCAACGAATATGACGCCAAGCTTTCGTTTAACAACGGTGTGGAGCTGGCTTCCTTCGAGCGCGTAGCCGGTACCAACGAGTGGATCATCACTCCGCAACAAGTCGGAGAAGGCACGGTGAACCTTACCTATCAGAATTATGGTTGCGAAGCGCAGCTGTACGTTTCCCAGCACCTCAACAAAGAAGCCGGCTGGCACTGGATATCGCTCTACGGCGGTGGCGTGGACATAAGCAAGTATTTCGACAACGCACAGGAGCTGCGCAGCCAGAAGTCGTTGGTCTACAATGACCCCGAATACGGATTCTTCGGCGACCTGCAGCGTCTCGAAGTGCGCAACTGCTACAAGATGCAAGTGAAGGAAGGCCAGACCGTCGATTTCATTATCCCCGAATGTTACAGCTACCGTAGCGACACCACCCAAGTGAGCCTTTCAACCCAATGGAACTGGATGGCAAATCCTTACTGCAAGGATCATTCGTTCGACGACGTGTTTAGAGACATCAAGCTGCCCGACAATGCCGTGATCCTGTCCAAGAGCGACGGTATGGCTACCTATGCCGAAGGCACATGGAACAGCACCATCAAGACTTGGAAGGCAGGCGAAGGCTATCTCGTCTATCTGCCGGAGGGCAGTATGATGGTGACATTCCAGGCCGAAGGGTTATTGCCGTCGGTGACGAGCGCGAGTGGCGCTAAAAATGCCGCAGCACGCAGCAAGGTATGGAACTACGACAGCCACCGTTTTGCCGACAACATGGCCATCATAGCCAAATGCACCGCCGAACTGGAAGAGGGACGACATACCATCGGAGCTTTCGTGGGCGACGAGTGCCGCGGCGAGGGAATTGTGGTCAACGGACGTATCCTGATGACCGTCAGCGGCAAGGCCGACGAAAACATCACGTTCAAGCTTTATGACAGCCAAACGGGTGCCATCACCGACTTTACCAACGAGATCAAGTTTGGCGACATTGCCGGTTCGTTCACCAAGCCAGTCGTTCTGCGCTCGGTTACCAGCGGCATCAAGAATGTGGACGGCGACAACGGTGTCAATATATCCGTGAGCGGCGACAACATCTCTGTCGACGGAGCCGACAACGGCAGTGTGGAGGTCTACAACCTCTCCGGCCAGCGTGTAAGCCTTACAGGTTTGGCAGCCGGCGTCTATGTGGTCAAGGTAAAGACCGCAGCAGGAACCATAGAGAAGAAGGTGGTTGTCAAATAACAAACGCGCGACCACATTTTTCTAAAATAAAAGACTGAAGGAAACCCGCCGTTCGCTGAAAAAGGCGGACGGGCGGTTTCCTTTAGTAAAACCAATCATTCACTAAAGGCGGACACACGTCTCGCTTGACAAAAGACTTACGCAAATGACAGACACATCACCAGTACGCATAAAGAAGCTGCTGTCCCGGAGGCTGACTACGGCAATTCTCGTTGTGGCTTGCCTGATTGGCACGGTGAATGTTTCGGCACAAGACATATCCCAGATAGGGAAAAGCGACCCACTCATCATAACCGGGTCGATAGGCACCAACAACACCTACTACCATTCCACGAGCGGGGCGGGATACATGTCGCCGCTCAGCAACTCGGTGTTTGCCAACCTCAACATCAGCCTCTACGGCATTTCCATGCCGTTCACCTTCTATTATTCCAACAGCAACCTCGATTTCACCTATCCGCAGTTCTCGTTCAACATCAGTCCGAGCTACAAGAACTTCACTGCACACATCGGCCAATCGACAATGCCTTTCTCCAGTTATCTTCTCAACATGTCGTTCAATGGCGTAGGCTTAGAGTACAACGGCTCCCGATTCAGGGGCTCGGCGTTCTACGGCATACTGCGCAACGCCATCAACGACAACCCCGAAGACCCCAATCCGCGCAAGCCGCAATACCGACGGCTCGGATGGGGATTCTCTACCGGCTACACGTGGCGCGGCAACAGCGTTGACTTGTATCTGCTGCGCGTGTACGATTCGCCCGGATCCATCGACGAATACTGGCACCAGTATTACCATCCGCAGGAAAACCTGCTTGTGGGTCTCAAAACCATGGTCAACATAAAAAGCTGCCTGTCGTTTTCGGCAAACGTAGCTACATCGGCATTCACAGCCGACAAGGAATCGCAAAAAATCACTTCGGGTGAGGCAACACGGTTCGACAAGATTTTCGAACCTCGCTACACCACGACGATGCGCTTCGCGGGCGACGCCACCTTGGGCCTGACGTTCCCGTGGATGCACGCATCGGTAAGTTACAAGATATTGCAACCCGACTACCAGTCGCTGGGCACCTATTACACCTCCAACAACTACCACAGCCTTGGCATCAATCTCGGCACGACCCTGTTCCGCCGCCTGTCGCTTTCGGCTTCGTTCTCCGGGCAGGCCGACAATCTTGCCAAACAGCAGCTTTATACCACCAAAGGCTATGTCTACAACACCGTTGCCGCGCTCCGGCTGGGCGACAACTTCAGCCTGTCGGCGATGTACAACGGCTATCTGCAAAACCAAAGCGATGGCACGCAACAGGTCAACGACACCACCCGGGTGAACCGCGTGCTACACAGCGTGAGCCTGGTGCCTACATATAATATAACGGGCAACTGCTACGACCACGCCATGTCGCTCTCTGCCAATTACACGGTCAACAAAGACCTCAACAAATTTTCCGAAGGAAAGAACGACGTCAAGACGCTTGCCCTCGGCGCATCCTACGACTTGGGCGTGAAGCCCTGGGAAACCAATTTCACCTTCTCGCTGAGCCATCAGAACACGAAAGGCTACAACATGGAGTATACCTCGGACGTGATGTCGCTCTCCACCGGCCACTCTTTCCTCAAGGAGAAAAACCTGTCGACATCGGGCACCGTGTCGCTCTGCTACAATGAGGTGAAGAACCAGACGAAAAACCTGTCGCTCGCCCTCGACCTCACGGCCAGCTACACCATAAAGAAGGTGCATGCCATCAGCCTGTCGGCATCGGTGAGCAAGTATGGAGACGTGAACATGCAGGACTCGGAAACCTCCTACGACGCAACCGACATAAGGGTGTCGCTCAACTATCTCTACACCTTCACGCTGCTCGAAATAAAGAGGAAGGCAAAAGGCAAATAGTCCGACAATCCCTCACCAAAGCTTAAACATAAAACACCATATAACAGTAGACGTATGAGAACAAGACGATACATCTGCACGCTGCTTTTAGTCATTGGCTATGCACTGGCGTTACTGGCACAGGAAGTTAATCTCACGATAACTCCCCTGCGAACCGTACTGCCGCCTCAGGTAATGTACTACCTGTCGAATACCGGCCAGTATTTCAACGTGTCGGTACAGAACACGACCAACGAGACGCAACGCATCTATTTCGGCATTGAGGTAAGGCAGGTTACGCCGGCTTCATCGCTCGAAATCATTATCCCCGGAAAGACGATGCCCCGCCAGGCCATCGAGCTCCAGCCGCAGCAGACCCGTGTGCTGACGGCTGCCGAAATGCGCACCCTGTTCAACCATGTGCGCAGCGAAGACATCGTGATGCCTGCCAATCTCTTCAGCGATGTCACGTCGGGGGCGTTCGGCAATCTGCCCGAAGGCACCTACGAGATTTGCATGACGGCTTATCGCTGGGATCCGCGCCTCACCACGCCGGTGGTGGTCAACAACCCCGTCGTCAGCAGGTGCATGTTCAACGTCTGCTATGAGGCCACGGCACCGCAATGGGTCATGCCGATTTCCACCGGCGAATACGAAGACCGCAGCATTGCCACGCTTTCGCAGCAGGCTCCCCTGTTGCAATGGATGGCGCCAGTGGTCAACTGCGACCCCAAGCCGCGCACTTATACCTACGACCTGAAGATCGTGCAGCAGTTGCCGCTGCAGGCCATCGACCAGGCCATAGAGCGGAACCCTGTGGTCTATCAGGCCACGGGGCTCACCATGCCGCAGTGCATGATTCCTGCCCACATCATCAGCAAGTTCTCGTCGGTAGAGACCTATGTGGCGCAGATCACCACCAGGTCGAACGCAACCCAGGAGGGCGCGCTCGACTATATCCATCTGCAAAACGACGGCAAGAGCGACCTGAAGATGTTCCGTGTAAAGGATTACACGCAAGCATCCGATGTGAAGGTGACGTATAGTGCGCCCACTATCACCACACCCAACGCGGAACAGAAATACCAGAAGGTAATCAGTTTCAACGCGTCTAACCCGCTGGTGGAATGGAAGGCGCCTGTTGCCGATGTGGCAGGTGGAAAGAATGTGAACTTCACCTACGATGTAAGGATTGTTTCTCCCGACCAGTACGACCCCACGCTTGCGGAAAACCGCATCAAGTCGGCAAAGACGGTCACTCCCTACTGGCAGCAGACGGGCATTACCGGAACAAGCCTTACGTTGCCGGCGAGCGCTTTCGAAAAGCTCGACGACGGTAATGTTTACCTGTTGGCTGTAGTGGCACATCCCGACACGGTGGCAGGAGCCTACCGGACGATGAGCTTCAAGAACGACGGCTATAGTGTGGTCATGTTCTCCACTGCAGCCAATGTCATCTCGCGTCCTGTGTTCCTCTTCCCGACGCCGATGACGGTGTATGAGAACGATGAAGACTTGGTTGCCAAGGAGATGTTCGATGTCGTCGACCAGAACAATGCTACCATACGGTGGAAAGCCGCAGAAGGCGTAACCGCCAGCGGCTCGCTGCCTGAGATAGTGTACGACCTGAAAATCGCGGAACCGAATTTTGATGCCACCGACACCTATGACATCGATGAGGCAAAGACCATCTACGAACGCAAGGGCATAAAGGGCACTTCGCTGCAACTGGACGCCGAGTTCTTTGATAACTTCAAGGAGACCGGCAAGGAAGACCTTGTCCACCTGATGCAAGTGACGGCGCGCTTTGCCGACGGTGCTGACAACGCCGGCAACTACTATCTGGCCTACGAGGGAAAAAGCGCTCCGGCACTGGTTGCCATCGTGGGCGACTCGGCTCGGAACACGGTCTACTCCGCACCCCAGTTCATTACGCCCAAACCTTATACGGAGCTTTCCAACGAATACATCGACGAAATCGGATTGAACCATCCGGTGGTGTCTTGGAAGACGCCCGAAGCCAGCGGCAACAAGAAGGAGCCGGTCAATTTCACCTATAACCTGAAGGTCGTCAGCTTCACCAGCGCCTATGAGATGCAGCTCTCCGACATGCAGCTGGCTGTGGAGGAAGAGGAGCCAATCTACGAGGCCAACAACCTTGAGGAAACGTCGCACACGCTGCCACAGAGCTTCCTCGACGAGATAAGTACGGACAAAATCTACGTGATGCGCGTATATGCCGTCCCGGACACCGCGTCGAACAAAAGCACCGTAAAGCACATCTTCCGCAACTACGGAAGGTCGGTGCCGGCCCTGTTCCGTTTCGTAACCCATAAGGATGCCGACGAGGACCAGATCACCGACTCGCTTTACAACTTTGTCAATCCCGAGATAGTGTTGCCACGCTACCTCGATCCCGACGCTGCCCGCAAGGAGTTTGTCGACTGCGACATCGCCATGGAATGGCACAAGCCGCAGTTTGGGGGCGGTAGTGGCGAAACACCCGACAGCATCAAGTTTGTCTACGACATAGAGATGTACCGCGCCGACACCTACACGCCGCGCGACTCGATGTTCCTGACGAAGCCAGTCTATACGGTGGAGGGCGTGACCCAGACCACCGACACCCTGCGTTGGGCCAAGTTCAAGGACAAGGTGTCGAAGGGCGACTATATCCTGCTGCGTGTCAAGCCGCGCGCACTGAACGAGACCTCTGTCCACTTCATCAACGACAGCATCAACACCGTCGACTTCGCGCTGGCCGAGAAATACACCAAGCGTTACTTCCAGTGTGCCAACCAGGTGGCTATCGACAACGAGGAACCCACCACCAAGAAGGCAAAAGACCTGAAGGGCAAGACGGTAACCGTCGGCGAGTACGACCTCGTGCTCGACGGCAACCTGAAGGATGTCGGCGACGGCAAGTTCTCGGGCACGGGCCACGTGATTTGGGAGCCGCTGGCGTTGACATGGAAGCTCGCGGTGAAGTTCGACACCATCAGCATCAACACCGAGAACCAAGTCTATAAGGGACTGGTGGTTACCTATGGCGGCGAGAACCCGATGACCAGTTCGCAGGTCGTCGACCAGCTGTTCTCCGATTGGGGCATCGACAACCTTATCGGCGACACGGGCATACCTTATGCCAGCCAGTTGCAGAGCGCCGCGAAGGACAAGATCAAGGGCTTGGCCGAGAAGTACGACCTTTCCAAATATTACAAGGAGGTAATGGACGGCAAGGCCAAGGTGCTTGGTCTGCTCAAGGGCGACGTGGAGAACGTCACCTTCCCGCTGGAGATACCGAAGGAGCTCAACTCCACGCCGGTCAACCTCCAGATCTCCACCATGAAGTTTGCGCCCACCTACGCCACGATGGATCTCATCGGAACGTTTGTGGTGCCCGAGACCGAGGCTACGCACAACCAGATATTGGTGTTCGGTGCGCCGCGCCTGTGCATCAGTCCCAGCAGCCTCATTCCCGAGGCGGGAGCGGTGTCGCTGCTGAAGGACTTTGAGATACAAGACCCGAAGACGGGCTTCATGATCAAGTTCAAGGCTCCGCAGAATGTTACGGAACCCGAAAACGACGGTTGCTTCATGTCGTGGAGCAACAACAAGTTCGAGGCGCTCAACGTAGACCTCGACATGACAATGCCCAACGACCTGAAGAAGGTCAGCAACGGCAAGGTCACCGACGAAGCCGTGCAACTGCACGTACAGACCACGATACAGAGCTGGGACGACTGGCATGCTTCGGCCAACCTCGACCCGTTTGAGCACGCCGACCTTCCGGGCTATGTGTTCACGGCGCAGAATGTGGTCATCGACTACTCGCTGACGCAGAACGAGAAGACCATGGGTGCGTTCCCCTCCGACTACAAGAAAGACGAGGCGGGCATAACCAACAGCAACGAAGCCACCTGGCGCGGCCTCTACATGAAGGAGCTGTCCATGGAGTTCCCGGCCGACATCAAGGTGGGCAACGGCGAGGAGCGCATGAAGGTGCAGCTCAACAACATGTTCATCGACAAGTCGGGCGTCACGGTCGACTGCAAGGTGGTCAACGCCATCAACTATACTGCCGGCGAAGAGGGTACCATCGGTGGATTCGCGTTCACCATGGACAACATCCGGGCAAGCGTGGTGCAGAACAACTTCCGCGACTTCGGCTTCGACGGAACGCTGAAGATCCCGATGTTCAAGGGTACCATACAGTATGCCTGCAACATCTACAATCAGGCTTATACCCGAAAGGGAACGAAGGAGGGCTACGCCTATGTGTTCAAGACGCACCAGATAGAGAACCTCGACTTCGACTTCATGT
>CAVBXD010000026.1:0-44667 GCA_963599465.1 Oscillospiraceae bacterium
TTTTTCAAATGACATCGCGTCTTTCGCATCTCAACCGCAGTCTGCTATTGCTTGCAAAGATTGACAACAGGCAGTTTGACACAATGGAAAGCATACAGCTCGACCAGTTCGTTGACAGCCTTCTTCCCTCACTTGAAAGTATTTCTGGTCAGTTGCACATAAACAGACAGTATTCGAAAAAGCCATTGAACATCAATGCCAACCGTATTCTCTTGGAGAGTATGTTCAACAATCTCTTCGTCAATGCCGTGAGACACAACACTCCCGAGGGAACTATCACTATAAGTATAGGCGACTATAGGCTGACTATCTCCAACACATCAGCAGAACCACCGCTGTCTCCGTCACTCATATTCCGTCGTTTCTACCGTCCGGCACAAAACAAGAGTGGCAACGGACTTGGTATGGCTATTGTCAAGGCAATTTGTGATTATCATGGCTGGACTATAAAATATCAATACACAGGGAACCAACATTGTTTTGTAGTAAGTTTCGGATAACAAATCCCGAAACTTTGTGCCATCTCCAACATTTCCACAAAGTTCCACTTTATTTTTGCCAAGGAAAATTGCAAAAAGTAGGTACTTATGTGGAAAATATTCATTGACAAACTTGACAGCATTGACAAACACCTTATGCTGTTATTAAATTACTATGGAAGCTATATAACAAGGCGAACTAAACAACGTTTGGCTTTAATAATCTGCGTTTTTGCCGTCAGCAACAACAACATGGCAGCAGAGGAATTAGAGGACAGCCTACCTATTGTCAATCAACCCTATCAATCCCTGTCAAAGGAAGATCGTAAACTGGACAAGTTATCTTCATCCCGACTGTATCAGATGACATATGTAGGTGTTCCCTTGGTCGCCGCTGGACTCATCGTAAAGAGTGAAGATGACCATTTCCGTAGTCTGCGCAATGACTATATGCCAAAGTTTCGCAACCATACAGATGATTATTTACAGTTTGCACCAGCAGCGGTAATGCTCGGACTGAAGACTGCAGGACTAGAAGGACGCAGCTCTTGGGGCAGGATGTTGGTGTCGGACGCATTTGCGGCCATGCTTATGGGCGGTGTGGTGAACACGCTGAAAACCACAACGCACGTAATGCGTCCCGACGGTTCCAACAATCACTCCTTCCCTTCTGGTCACACAGCAACAGCCTTCATGACAGCCACTATGCTTTCAAAGGAATATGGATACAAAAGTCCTTGGATAAGTATAGGTGCCTATGCCACGGCTACAGCAACAGGACTTATGCGTATGACCAACAACAAGCATTGGTTGAGCGATGTGCTGACTGGTGCAGGAATAGGAATACTTACCACAGAGATGGGCTATTGGATTGGTGACTTGATATTCAAGAATAAAGGTATCAATCATTCGGCTACAACTGATTTTCAGTTGGATGGCGGAATAGACAAACCGTCGTTCGCAAGCCTATATATTGGACTTAACATTCCTCTCAGCAAGTATGACATCGACGAAAACAATACTTTCCGCACCTCATCAGGTTCATCCGTTGGATTGGAAGGAGCCTATTTCTTTAATCCTTATCTCGGCATTGGCGGACGGTTTGCTGTGTCAAACACAGCATTGATCGTCAATGGTGACAAGGCTGAAGAGAAATCATTTGATGCTGTTTCCTTATGTGGCGGCAGTTACTTTTCTTATGAGCTGTCACAACAGTGGGCAATTGGCAGTAAACTACTCTGTGGCTTTGTGCATTATCCTCGTTTGGAACTCTCCAATGTTACTGTCGGCACAAGAAACGGTGTGTGCTTTGGCAGCGGACTGTCCTGCTCTTTTAAGGCAAACAAAAATTACGGCATCCGCTTCTTCCTTGATTATAATCTACAACCATCACACAACAAGGCTAGTGGAGAATGGATGAACACATTGGCATGTGGAGCATCTTTTGCTTTGCTTTTGTAGCCGCACGTCATGTCAAAAACAAGCTAATATTGTTTATACAATTACCCCTGTTCCAACAAATCCTTGTCTGTCAGAAAATCCAATAATCCAACAGTCAACACTCCAAACTCGTCCTCCTTTCGATGAATGTCATCACCGACAATGACTATTTTGCGGAAATGGTCGTTGATCACAAAAAAGCAAGACGTTGTATTTCTGGATTCGAGCTACCTACAACAGCCCGGCCATATACAACGGCAGATAGACCACTCCATTCTTCACCTCTACGTCACCTAAATGAAGCACGTACGCCTCGGCGAGCATCGGGGCAAACTTAGCTTTCAACTTGTCAAGGGAAGTTGTGGTGTATCTCTTTCCCGACTTCACCTCTATTGGAGATATGTTGTGGCGGTTGGTGATGACTGGTTTGGAAATCAGGAAGTCAATTTCTATCTTGTCCTCGGCACTTGTCGCCGAATTTTTGGAAAAGAAGAATAGCTCGTGCCCGGATGCCTTCAACATTTGCGCCACGATGTTTTCCATCAACATCCCCTCATTTACCTCCAACTTTCCCAATGCCAACTTGAGATAAAGCTCATTCCCCATTATCGCTTTCAGGTTGAAGGCGTGGCTTATCAACAAGCCAGTATCTGCCATATAACACTTCAATGTGGTACGTTCCTCGTTCAACCGCAGCCCGATGTCTGGGGCCGTCGAATTGTAACAGACATTGACAACCCTCGACTCTGCAAGCCAAAAGAATGAAGACTCATATTCCCGATAGCGGGCCTTATCACTGATGGCTGCTAAACGAAACTTTTTCTCATGCCTGCTGAGTGCGGATGGTATCTCGTCGAAAATCGCCTTCACCTTGACCGCATTGCCCACTGCATACTTCTCGATGTCTGCCCGATAGAGCGAAAGAATATTTCGTTTTACCATGTCCACCTTTATGAAATCATGAGTGTCCACATATTCAAGAACAGCCTGTGGCATTCCTCCCACAATCATGTAATGCCGGAAACTGTCCATCACCTTGCGATGCAGGGGACCCAGGGCACGTTTCTTCTCATAGCAATCGCGGATGAACGGCATCATTTGCTCTTCGCCCATCGCCCAAAGGAATTCCTCGAAATCCATCGGGTACATATTGACACGATGTTCTTCGGAGGGAATCACGATGTCCTTTACATTCCTGTTGATGCTGACGAGTGATCCCGTCTCTATATAATCGTAACGGCCATCTTTCACCAAATACTTAATGGCGGCGCGGGCCTTCGGATAAAGCTGCACTTCGTCGAATATTATCACGGTATCACGAGGATGCAACGTCACATTGAAATACAAGGCCAGATAGCTGAAGAACAAGTCCAGATTCCTCAGATACTTGTCAAAGATTTCCATCAAACTATCATCGGCATTGTTGAAGTCTACCAAGACGTAGCTTTTGTATTCTTTCTTGGCAAACTCCTCTACGATGTAGCTCTTGCCTATTCGACGGGCACCGTCTATCATCAGGGCAGACTTACCCTGTGCGTCTTGCTTCCAATGCAGCATTTCGTTATATATTTTCCTTTTCATATTTGAATGATTCTCACGTTTTTACAAGGTTGCGGAGGTTGAATTCTCACGTTTTGATGAGACATGTGGTACCCGATTCTCACGTTTTGACGATATGTACTGCTTGCAAAGGTACAAAAAAACATGAAGGCGGAAGTATTACATTTTCCATTTTTTGACGCGAAGTGTCGTATTCTCATGTTTTTGTTGAGGTTGCGACACAAACATCTTGAATCGTGTCGTGCCTCACTTTTTAACATGAAAAAACGAGGCGTTGCCGTTACGTTAGAACGGCGTTGTCATTCTAACGTAACGGCAACGCCATTCTAACGTAACGGCAACGCCGTTCTAACGTAGAGGTAAATCGCGCTTTATTGGTGCACGTCGCGCAACAGATCGTTGACGGTTTTCACCGGGTTGAAAGTGGTAAGTGGCACCTCCACGAACACGGTATTCCAGTCGCTCATGGCACCGTTCCACAGTCCTGGTAACTCAAGGGCTTTCAAGGTCTTGCCGTTTTTCGACTTGCTGCTTATGAATCCGGTCTTCGTGTCCACAAACTTGCGCAGGTCGAATGGCTCGCCCTTGTAGTTCTTCGTGGCGCACACGAGATCCACGGGGTTGAAATGGGTGCCGCTGGTGAACATCTTGGCGTAAGCCTCGTTGTTCTGGTCTATCTGTGAGCTCTCAAGAATCTGCGGGCTCACCGTGCCGTCCTGGTTGTAGGCGAGGAATGGGCCGCCGCCAGGCTCGCCCACGTTGCGCACCACGCCACACACGCGCAATGGGCGGTTGAGCTTGCCGCGGAGATAAGGCACGAGGTCGCCGTCTTCCAACTCCTTGATGTCGGCCTTGCGGCAGCAAAGCACCTGCTGCACGAAACGAATGATCTCCTCTATCTTGTTGTGGTTGTAGATGCCCGAGTCGAGGAGGCGAAGATATTCGAAGGTCTTCTCTTGCACGTCGGCGAGCACACCGCCTATGACTTGCTTCCATCTGACGGTGTCCTCTTTCAACCTGTCGGGCACCACGTTGTCGATGTTCTTTATGAACACCACGTCGGCATCAATCTCGTTGAGGTTCTCTATGAGCGCGCCGTGGCCGCCCGGACGGAAGAGCAACGTGCCGTCGGGGTTGCGGAAAGGCGTGTTGTCGGGATTGGCGGCAACGGTGTCGGTAGATGGCTTTTGCTCCGAGAACGAGATGTCGTAGCTCACGTTGAGGTTCTCCTCGTAGGCAGCCTTCTTCTCAGCCACTTTTTTCTCGAAAAGCTCCAAGTGGTCGTGAGACACCGTGAAGTGGACGTGAGCCTTGCCGTTCGACGAGGCGTAAAGCGCCGCCTCCACGAGGTGTTCCTCCATCGGGGTGCGTGATCCCTCGGCATAGCGGTGGAAGAGCAGCATGCCCTTGGGCAACTGGCCGTATGAGAGACCTTCCTTGTTGAGCAAGTTGGCTACCACGGCCTTATAGTCTCCCGCCTCTACCAGTTGGGCAATGTCCTTGTCGTTGTTTTCCTTGCACTTGTCGTTCAACGCGTCGTAGAAGGCGAATTTGCCAATATTGCTGAAAAACTCCTTCTCGAAGTCTGTCTGCGGCTCGCTGTAGCTCGCGTCGAGGAAGGCGAAGAGGTTCTTGAACATTCGGCTTGCCGCTCCCGAGGCGGGAACGAACTTCACGATCTTGTGTCCGGCGTTCTTGTATGCCTCCCACTTGCTTATGGCGGCCTCTTGCGCCTCACTGTCCTCCACGGTGATGCCCTTTCCAACAGATGCCGCATCCTCGAGTTTCAGGAACGGGAATCCTTGTTCAATCTCCTTGAGCTGTCGCTCTACCTGGGCTGCGGTCATGCCACGTCCTTCGATTTGTTTCTTGTCTTCTTGAGTTAGCATGTTATATTGGTTTTTTAATTCGATATATTTGCAAATTTAATGGTTTTCAACAGAACTGTTGCTTTCACATTATATATTTAACAACATTTTCATCTGTTCTTGATGCCGCGGGTCAACGCCTCACGAAATCCAGTTCCTTTGGCATCTTGAGCCATTTGCGATTCCTTGCTATCTTCAAGGTGCTCCCCTTGCCCTGCTTGAGCTTGAAGTTTTTCCCGTCGTCGGTAGACAGGGTTGCCACGAGGTCCTCGCTGCCATAGTCGTTTATAATCTGTATCTCAGCGGTTTTGCCGTTCTTTATCGTGGCTCCGGTGAACAGCCATTTGCGTCCGTCCCTGCTGTCGCCGAAATATCCCGACATGGCTCCGTAGATTTCTTGTTGAGGCACCACGACGTTGTTGTGATAGAAGTCCATCACGATGAAAACATCGTATTTCTGGTTATACAGATAACCCTTGAAAGTTGTTGAATCTTTTTCAACGCCATTGGCTCTCGCTGCCATAGCCATTGGCAATAAGGACAATAGGAGAAATAATAAGACCTTTTTCATCGTTATCGTGTTCTTTTTATTGCAAAGATAATCGTTTGCATCAAGAATTGCACTGTTTTTAAGCATTTTTTGTATATGATTTTTGTTTTCAGTTTATTTATTATTACCTTTGGGCAGATTTTTCAATAGAAATGGTAAAAAGAGAATTGTTTCCAGACTACATTTTTGAGTCGAGTTGGGAAGTTTGTAATAAAGTTGGAGGAATATACGCGGTGTTGTCAACTCGTGCTAAGACATTGCACGACAAGCTTGGCGACAATCTCATTTTCATAGGTCCCGATTGTTGGGGCGAGAATCCTTGCCCGTATTTCACGGAAGATGCGAAGCTGTTTGCCGACTGGCAGAAGAAAGCCTCGTCGGAGGGACTTTGCGTGAAGGTTGGCCGTTGGAACATACCCGGCGAACCCGTTGCCATTCTTGTAGACTTTACGCCCTTCTACAAGATGAAGAACGAGATTTACGCAGAGCTGTGGCAAGACTTTCAGGTCGACAGCCTTCATGCCTATGGCGACTACGATGAGGCGTCGATGTTCTCTTATGCAGCCGCCCGCGTCACCCAGAGCTTCTATTATTATAATGTGTCGCCCGAGAAGAAAGTGGTGTACCATGGCAATGAGTGGATGACAGGTCTCGGCCTGCTCTACATCCAGAAGTACGTGCCGGAGATAGCCACCATCTTTACCACCCACGCCACGAGCATTGGCCGCAGCATAGCCGGCAACAACAAGCCCCTCTACGACTATTTCGAGGGATACAACGGCAACCAGATGGCAGACGAGCTCAACATGCAGAGCAAGCACTCCATAGAGCACCAGGCGGCAAAATATGTCGATTGCTTCACCACGGTCAGCGAGATTACCGCACGCGAGTGTGAGCAGCTGCTCGACAAGCCCGTCGACGTGGTGCTGCCCAACGGGTTCGAGAACAATTTCGTGCCCAAGGGCGCGGCGTTCACGCGCAAGCGCAAGGCGGCACGCGAGAAGTTGCTTCTCATCGCCAACGAGCTGACGGGCGAGCATCTCGACGACAGCACGCTCATCGTGTCGACCAGCGGCCGCTATGAGTTCCGCAACAAGGGCATCGACGTGTTCATAGATGCCATAAACCTCCTGCGCCACGACGCGCGGCTGAAACGCAACGTGGTGGCGTTTATCGACGTGCCGGCATGGACGCGTGAGCCTCGCAAGGACCTGCAACAGCGCATGGAGCAAGTGTTCAACGACGGGACGCCGCTCGACACGCCCGTGACAACCCATTGGCTCAACAACATGGACTCCGACAACGCGCTGGGAAAGATGCGTGCCCTCGGAATGTCCAACGACAAGGGCGACAGGGTGAAGATTATCTTCATACCATGCTATCTCACTGGCGACGACGGCATAGTGAACTTCAGCTACTATGACGTGATTCTCGGAAACGACCTTTGCGTGTTCCCGTCTTATTACGAGCCTTGGGGTTACACTCCGTTGGAGTCGATAGCTTTCAAGGTGCCCTGCGTCACCACCGACCTCGCCGGCTTCGGCCTTTGGGTCAACTCCGAGCTTGGACATTATGGCGAGCTTGCCGACGGCGTGAAAGTGGTGCACCGCACCGACGGCAACTACGCGGGCGTGGCAAATGCCATCGAGGAGACCATCTACGAGCTCTCGGAGATGAGCGCGGAGCAAGTGAAGGCGGTGAGGGCCAAGGCAGAGAAACTGTCGAAGAAGGCCTTGTGGAGCCATTTCATCAGATATTACGAGAAAGCCTACGACTTCGCCCTGCGCAAGGCAGCTGAGCGTGCGTCAAAGTCGTGAGCGTATGACCTTGCGATAGACTTTACTAAAATAATAATAGTTTTAATAATAAAACATGAAAATCAAAGCTGATTACACGAATGCCCCTCAGTGGAAGGCTCTCAACATCAAGTCGAGCCTCCCTGAGCAACTGGAGTGCCTTAACGAGCTTGCACACAACTTGTGGTGGGCTTGGAACTATGAGGCTCGCAACCTTTTCAAGAGCCTCGATGAGGAACTCTACGAACAAGTGGGACACAACCCTGTGCTGCTGCTCGACCGTCTTGGCTACGACCGCAAGGAGGCCATTGTCAAGGACAAGGCCATCATGAAGAAGGTGAAGGATGTATATGCCAAGTTCCGCAACTACATGGACGTGAAGCCCGACAGCAGCCGTCCTTCAGTGGCTTACTTCTGCATGGAGTATGGTCTTAACCAGGTGGTGAAGATCTACTCTGGTGGTCTTGGAATGCTTGCCGGCGACTATGTGAAGGAGGCTTCCGACAGCAACGTGGACATGTGCGCCATCGGCTTCCTTTATCGCTATGGCTACTTCACACAGAGCCTGAGCATGGACGGACAGCAAATCGCCAAATACGACGCCCAAGACTTCAACTCCCTGCCTATCGAGCGTGTGCTCGACGAGAACGGCAACCAGGTGGTAGTTGACGTGCCTTATATGAACTATGAGGTCCACGCCCTCGTGTGGGCAGTCAACGTTGGCCGTGTCAAGCTCTACCTCCTTGATACCGACAACGACATGAACTCAGAGTTCGACAAGCCCATCACCCATAGCCTCTATGGTGGCGACTGGGAGAACCGCATGAAGCAGGAGATACTGCTTGGCATGGGTGGCGTGCTGTTGCTGAAGAAGCTCGGCATAAAGAAGCAGCTCTTCCATTGCAACGAGGGTCACGCCGCGCTCTGCAACCTGCAGCGCTTGGTCGACTACGTTGACGGCGGTCTCTCTTTCAACGAGGCTCTTGAGCTCGTGCGCGCCTCTTCGCTCTACACCGTGCATACGCCGGTGCCTGCAGGCCACGACTATTTCGACGAGGGCTTGTTTGGCAAGTACATGGGCGGCTATGCCGACCGTTTGGGCATCAGCTGGGACGAGTTCATCGGCATGGGCCGTGAGAACCCCGACGACCACAGCGAGCGTTTCTGCATGAGCGTCTTCGCCTGCAACACCTGCCAGGAGGTAAACGGCGTATCCATGCTCCACGGCTGGGTGAGCCAGAAGATGTTCTCTCCAATATGGAAAGGCTACTTCCCCGAGGAGAACCACGTGGGCTACGTGACCAATGGCGTGCACTTCCCCACATGGTGCGCTACCGAGTGGCGTAAGGTTTACGACAAGTATTACGATGCCTCATTCATGGGCGACCAGAGCAATGAGGATATCTGGCATGCTATCTACAATGTCCCCGACGAGGAGATTTGGAAGACCCGCATGGCTCTCAAGGAGAAGCTCATCAAGTATATCCGCGACAAGTTCACCAAGCAGTGGCTTCGCAACCAGGGTGACCCAGCACGCGTGGTTTCCCTCATGGAGCGCATCAACCCCAACGCCCTGATGATTGGCTTCTGCCGTCGTTTCGCTACCTACAAGCGCGCTCACCTTCTCTTCACAGACCTCGACCGCTTGAGCAAGATCGTAAACGATCCTGAGCACCCAGTGCTCTTCTTCTTCTCAGGAAAGGCACACCCAGCCGATGGCGCTGGCCAGGGCCTTATCAAGAAGATCTACGAGATAAGCCAGCGTCCTGAGTTCCTCGGCAAGATTATCTTCCTTGAGGACTACGACATGCAGCTTGCCCGTCGCCTCGTCTCTGGCGTGGACATCTGGATGAACACTCCGACACGTCCGCTTGAGGCTTCCGGCACATCAGGCGAGAAGGCCGAGATGAACGGTGTGGTCAACCTCTCCGTGCTCGACGGCTGGTGGGTTGAGGGCTACCGCGAGAACGCTGGTTGGGCACTTCCTCAGGAGCGCACTTACCAGAACCAGGGTTACCAGGATTCGCTCGACGCTGCCACCATCTACTCTCTGCTCGAGCACGAGATCGTGCCTCTCTACTACGCAAAGAACAAGAAAGGCTACAGCGAGAACTGGCTCAAGGTGATCAAGAACTCAATCGCCACCATCGCGCCTCACTATACCATGAAGCGCCAGCTCGACGACTATTACACCAAGTTCTATACCAAGCAGGCTGAGCGCAGCACCAAGCTCCAGGCCAACGACAACCGCCTTGCCAAGGAGATTGCGCAATGGAAAGAGAACGTGGCTGAGCGTTGGGACAGCATCCGTGTGGTGAAGAAGGAAGAGTCTTCACTCTACGAGGCTTGCCAGACAGGTAAGAAGTATAAGCTCACCTATGTCATCGACGAGCAAGGACTCAACAACGCCATTGGCTTGGAACTCGTGATCCTGAAGCCGGACACAGATACAAGCGACCGCAGGGTCTTCCGTGTCGACGAGTTCAAGATGGTTGGTCACGAGGGCAACAACTACACCTTCGAGCTCGAAGAGCAGCCCGAGTTGGCTGGAAGCTTCAAGACATGCGTGCGCATGTTCCCGAAGAACGAGAACCTGCCTCACCGTCAAGACTTCTGCTACGTGAAGTGGCTTGACTAATATATTATAGATATAACATTTTCATGGGCTGCCACAGCATCCTCAAGGGGATTGTGGCAGCCCATTTGCGTTTGTGTCTTTTTCTTGCATAAATATAAGCAAGATGACGTAAAATTTGCACAAAGTGCAAGAATATTTTGTATTTCTATGGAAAATTGAAAATAAATACTTAATTTTGCAACCACACTTATAATTGAGTAATGGTATGACGCAGGATATGGACATGCTTAAGAGTTTTTACAGTTCTTACTCTGGCAAAGTGAAATCGGCAAGGGCAAACGCAGGTCGCCCGTTGACTTATTCCGAGAAAGTATTATTTTCCCATTTGTTTAATGACAATCATTCTTGGCAGTTGCGCCGTGGCGAGTCGTATGTTGATTTCCGCCCCGACCGTGTGGCCATGCAAGACGCCACGGCACAAATGGCGTTGTTGCAGTTTATGAATGCCGGCAAGAGCCATGTGGCAGTGCCTGCCACCGTGCATTGCGACCACCTTATACGTGCCGACGTAGGAGTTGGGAAAGACCTTCCTGCCGCCCTTACGACCAACAAGGAAGTGTACGATTTCCTCAGGTCAGCCTCGGCAAAGTTCGGGATAGGCTTTTGGGCTCCCGGGGCAGGCATAATACACCAAGTGGTGCTTGAGAACTACGCCTTCCCCGGCGGCATGATGGTCGGCACCGACTCGCACACGCCAAACGCCGGCGGCCTTGGCATGGTTGCCGTGGGAGTGGGTGGCGCCGATGCAGTGGACGTCCTCACCGGACAGCCTTGGGAGCTGCGCTTGCCGCGACTCATTGGCGTGGAGCTGAAAGGCAGGCTCTCGGGATGGGCATCGCCAAAAGATGTCATTCTTGAGATTCTCGGCCAGCTCACCGTGAAAGGCGGCACAAACGCCATACTCGAATATTTCGGCGAGGGAGTGGCAAGCATCTCCGCCACAGGACGCGCCACGATATGCAACATGGGAGCGGAGCTTGGCGCCACGTGTTCCATATTCCCCTTCGACGGCAACACCGCGGAATATCTTCGCCAGACGAGTCGCGACGACGTTGCGGCTATGGCACTTGCCAACGCCGCCGATCTCAAGGCAGACGAGGAAGTGTATGCCTCGCCGGAGAAGTATTTCGACCAGCTCATAACCATCGACTTGTCGGCCCTTGAGCCACACCTCAACGGCCCGTTCACGCCCGATGCCGCCACGCCTTTGTCGGAGATGAAGACAAAGGCTCCCGGCGAAGGCTATCCTCTGAAGGTGGAAGTGGCGTTGGTAGGCTCTTGCACCAACTCCTCGTATCAAGACTTGGCGCGCGCCGCGTCGGTGGCTCGTCAGGCGTTGGAGAAGCGCATCCCGATGAAAGCCGAGCTTATCATCAACCCTGGCTCGGAGATGATTCGCAACACGGCGGAGCGCGACGGCATACTCGAAGACCTGAGAAAGGTTGGCGGAGTGATAATGACCAATGCCTGTGGACCTTGCATCGGCCAATGGAAACGCCATACCGACGACAACAACCGCACGAATACCATCGTGACATCGTTTAACCGCAACTTCCGCCGCCGTGCCGACGGCAACCCGAATACATTCGCCTTCATTGGCTCGCCCGAAATGGTGGTGGCTCTCGCCGTGGCAGGGCGACTCGACTTCAATCCCGCTACCGACAAGCTCAAGGATGCCGACGGCAACGAGGTGACGCTCGACGAGCCGTGGGGCGAGGCGTTTCCGCCGGCTGGCTTTGCCGTGAGCGAAGGGCAAGAAGCGGGCAACGTGGAGCAACTGGAAAAGGAAGGCCTCTTCGTTCCGCCACATGAAGACGACAGAGCGGAGGTGATAATAGACCCATGCTCCGAGAGACTGCAAAGGCTGGAGCCGTTCCCCGGCTGGGATGGCAAGGAGCTTGATGCCATGCCCGTGCTCATAAAGGCCAAGGGCAAATGCACCACCGACCATATATCCATGGCAGGGGCATGGCTGCGTTTTCGTGGCCATCTGCAGAACATATCCGACAACCTGCTCCTTGGTGCCGTAAACGCCTTCAACGACCAGAGCAACAACGTGAAAGACCAGCTTGACGGCAAATATAAAGAAGTGTCGGCGGCGGCAAGACACTATAAGGAGCAAGGCGTGCCAAGCATCATCGTGGCGGAGGACAACTATGGCGAGGGAAGCTCGCGTGAGCATGCCGCAATGGAACCTCGCTTCCTCAACGTGCGCGTGGTGCTGGCAAAGAGTTTCGCACGCATCCACGAGACCAACCTCAAGAAGCAGGGAATGCTCGCCCTCACTTTTGCTGACAAGGCCGATTACGACAAGGTGAGGGAGAACGACCGCGTTTATGTCACGGGTATCAAGACGATGGCCCCTGGCAGCGAGTTCTCCGTGACGCTCGTCCACGACGATGGCTCCAAGGAGACGTTCGTGGCGCGACATTCATACAATGAGTTGCAGATAGAGTGGCTGAAGGCAGGTAGTGCCCTTAATTATTTGACAAAATAACACACATACAGTTGCAGATGAAGATAACAAAGGCTAATGGAAAACTGATGGTGCCCGACACCCCTACGATTCCTTTCGTTGAGGGCGACGGCGTGGGAGCGGAGATCACTCCCGTGATGCGAGACGTAGTAGACGCGGCTGTAGGCAAGGCTTATGGCGGCAAGCGGAAGATAGAATGGAAGGAAGTGCTTGCCGGAGGCAAGGCCCATGAGCTTACGGGGCAATGGCTTCCGCAAGCCACGATGGAGGCTTTCAGAGATTATCTCGTGGGAATCAAAGGCCCGCTCATGACTCCTGTCGGGGGCGGCATACGCAGCCTTAACGTCGCGCTCCGTCAGGGGCTTGACCTCTATGTGTGTCAACGCCCCGTGCGTTATTTCAAAGGCGTAGAGAGTCCGGTGAAGCATCCCGAGAAAGTGGACATGTGCATCTTCCGTGAGAACACCGAGGACATATATGCCGGCATAGAGTGGGAGGCAGGTACGCCAGAGGCGCGCAAGTTCTACGACTTCATCCACGACGAGATGGGCGTTGCCAAGGTGCGCTTCCCGGAGACGTCGGGCTTTGGCGTAAAGCCTGTGAGCCAGGAGGGAAGCGAGCGGCTCATCCGCGCCGCCATCGACTTCGCCTTGGCTCATGGCCGCAAAACCGTGACGCTCGTGCACAAAGGCAACATAATGAAGTTTACGGAGGGAGGATTCAAGAAGTGGGGCTACGCCTTGGCAGAGCGGGAATATAAGGATGCTCTCGACGACGGCAGGCTTGTAGTGAACGACTGCATCTGCGACGCTTTCCTGCAAAACGCGCTGCTGAAGCCGCAAAACTACAGTGTGATAGCCACGATGAACCTCAATGGCGACTATGTTTCCGACATGCTCGCCGCCCAAGTGGGCGGCATCGGCATAGCGCCCGGTGGCAACATCAACTACCAGACAGGACATGCCATCTTCGAGGCCACACATGGCATAGCACCCGACATTGCCGGAAACGACATCGTGAACCCGTCGAGCATAATACTCTCTGCCGTGATGATGCTCGACTACATGGGCTGGCACGAGGCTGGCAGGATGATAGAAGATGCCTTGGAACGCCTCTTCCAGAAAGGCATTGCCACGGCAGACCTCGCGAGGTTCATGCCAAAGGGAAAGAGCGTGGGCACGAGAGAATTTGGCGAAAAGATTATCGAGCAACTATGAAGAAGGAATATTTGGTATATAAACTCAGCGACGAGGTAAAAGACGCTTGCAAGATTCCACACGAGGCTTTTGCCAAATATGGCGTGAAGCGTGGTTTGCGCAACGAGGACGGCTCGGGCGTGCTCGTGGGATTGACCAACATAGGCAACGTCATTGGTTACGACCGTGCCGACGACGGCTCGCTGAAGCCGTGCCCGGGACGGCTCTATTATCGTGGCTATGAGCTTGACGACCTCGTGTCGCCACTGCTGAAAGAGAAGCGGTTCGGCTTCGAGGAGACGGCTTACCTCCTGCTGTCGGGCAAGCTGCCCGACAAGGAAGAGCTGGCGGCTTTCACTGAGCTCCTCAACGACAACATGCCCCTTGACCATCGCACCATAGTGCACATCATCGACATAGAGGGCTCGAACATAATGAACATCCTGTCGCGCTGCGTGCTGGAGATGTATACGCTCGACCCTAACCCCGACGACATAAGTCGCGACAACCTCATGAGACAGGCGGTGGAACTCATAGCGAAGTTCCCTACCATTGTGGCTTACGCATACAACATTTATCGCCACTCGGTGCAAGGCAGCAGCCTGCACATAAGCCATCCTAAGGAGAACCTGGGGCTTGCCGAGAACTTCCTCTACATGCTCAAGCGAGACTATACTGACCTCGACGCGCGCATGCTCGACTTGCTGCTTATCACCCAGGCGGAGCACGGCGGCGGTAACAACTCGACGTTCACCGTGCGCGTGACGAGCTCTACCCGCACTGATACTTATTCGAGCATAGCGGCTGGCATCGGCTCGCTGAAAGGCCCGCTGCATGGAGGCGCCAACATCAAGTGCGTAAACATGTTTCATCACTTGAAGGAGAATATCCAGGATTGGAACGACATCGACGAGATAGACACCTATCTCAACAGGATGCTACGCAAGGAAGCCTACGACAAGTCGGGACTCATCTATGGAATCGGCCATGCCGTTTACACCATGAGCGACCCTCGCGCGGTGGAACTGAAACGCCTTGCCAACGAGCTTGCCAAGGAGAAAGGCAGGATGAAGGAATATGAGTTCCTGAAACTCATAGAACAGGAAGGCGTGAAGTGTGTCACGGCATTCCGGAAATCGAAGAAGCCCATCTGCGCCAACCTCGACTTCTATTCGGGATTTATATATGAGATGCTTGGCTTGCCACAGGAAATCTACACGCCAATCTTTGCCATTGCGCGCATCGTGGGATGGATGGCGCACCGCATAGAGGAACTCAACTTCGATGGACGGCGCATAATTCGTCCTGCATACAAGAACATACAGGAACAGAAAGAATATGTGCCGATAGGGGAGAGGTGAGAGTTTTAAGTGAAGGGTTTTAAGTGAAGAGTGATGAGAGGAGAGTGAGGAGAGTTTGGAGTGAAGAGGGGTGAACGAGGAGTGACGAATTATACAAATTGAAGCAAACATTATCAAAAGGCGAGCAAAACGGTTGCTTTATGCCACATTCTTTTTTCCTTTGCAAGCGGAAAAACAAGACAAATGCAGGACAATACCATTCTGACCATAACAGGAAGTGACCCTACGGGTGAGTCGGGAATCCAGGCTGACATAAAGTATATCTCGGAGCTTGGGCTTACCGCCGTTTCCGCTATCACTACCATCACCATGCAAAACACCCTTGGCATACAGGAGTTTCACGACTTGCCAGCCGGTGTGGTGGGAGGCCAGATAGAGGCTCTTGTCAACGACGTGCAGCCCAAGGTGGTGAAGATTGGCATGATGAGGCGCGTGGAGACCATACAAACGGTGGTGGAAGCCTTGCGGCGTTATACGCCAGCCTTCGTGGTCTACGACCCCGTGCTCTTCTCAAGCCGAGGCGACAGGTTGATGGGCGACGAGGCTCTCGGCATAGTGAGACGAAAGCTTTTCCCGTTGTGCTCAGTAATCGTCGTGCGCCGGCAAGAGGCTCCCGCACTTTTGGGCGACATGGTGTTGGGCAATGTTTGCTTCATTGACGACGACAATCGTCACGGACTTAGCAATGGTTTCTCGTCGTCGCTTGCCGCTTCGCTCTGCAAGGGCATGGAGATAGGCGAGGCCGTGGACAAAGCCAATGAGTTTTGCAAGAGGCAGTTGTCGGCCACTACGGTGCTTCAGGGAAGGAGCGCACAGCTCTACAACGACTTTGTGTCGCTTGTTCGCCAAGACTTTGCCGTCAACAGTGACGTGGCGTCCTATTCGGAGAAATTGAACGTGGGCAGTGCTTATCTCGGGCAAGTTTGCAGGCGCATAGCCGGCAAGAGCCCCAAGAGCATCATCGACGATTTCATAGTGAAGGACATTGAGCGGCAACTCTCCAAGACCAACAAGACGATTCAAGAGATAGCCCAAGGTCTCGGGTTCTCGTCGCAGGCGCATTTGTCGAAGTTTTTCAAAAACATAGTAGGCAAATCACCAAGCGAATATAGAACATGGAAGACAGAA
The DNA here is from genome assembly GCA_963599465.1 of Oscillospiraceae bacterium. Taxonomy (GTDB): domain Bacteria; phylum Bacteroidota; class Bacteroidia; order Bacteroidales; family Bacteroidaceae; genus Prevotella. Next base: position 16,493 of record CAVBXD010000026.1, read on the forward strand.
TGACTTTGAACCGCAACCTTGCGCAGATGCTGAAGGGCGGTGTTATCATGGACGTTACCACGCCCGAACAGGCAAAAATAGCAGAGGCTGCCGGTGCTTGCGCCGTGATGGCCCTTGAGCGCATCCCTGCCGACATACGCGCGGCTGGCGGAGTGGCGCGCATGAGCGACCCCAAGATGATTAAGGGCATACAAGAGGCGGTGTCGATACCCGTGATGGCGAAGTGTCGCATAGGCCATGTTGCCGAGGCGCAGATACTGCAGGCCATAGAGATCGACTACATCGACGAGAGCGAGGTGCTCAGCCCTGCCGACAACATTTACCATATCGACAAGACCAAGTTTGACGTGCCTTTCGTTTGCGGTGCCAAGAACCTTGGCGAGGCGTTGCGACGCATAGCCGAGGGTGCGACGATGATCCGCACTAAGGGCGAACCAGGCACGGGCGACGTGGTTCAGGCTGTAAGCCATATGAGACTGATGCAGAGCGAGATTCGCCGTCTTGTAGGTATGGCGGAGGATGAACTCTTCGAGGCCGCCAAGCAGTTGCAAGCCCCTTACGACCTCGTGAAATACGTGCACGACAACGCCAAACTGCCCGTGGTGAACTTCGCCGCCGGCGGCGTAGCGACCCCTGCCGACGCGGCGTTGATGATGCTGCTCGGTGCTGAGGGCGTGTTCGTGGGCTCGGGCATCTTCAAGAGTGGCAATCCTGCCAAGCGTGCAGCCGCCATCGTACAGGCGGTGACCAACTACAAGGACGCGGCTAAGCTGGCAGAACTCTCCGAGGACCTCGGACCCGCGATGGTAGGCATCAACGAGGAAGAGATAAAAGTGCTCATGGCAGAAAGGGGCAAATAAATGCGTATTGCGGTCTTATCACTTCAAGGAGCCTTCATAGAGCACGAGCGCATGCTGCAAAGCCTTGGCGCCGAAGTGTTCGAGGTACGCGAGCTCGCCGATTGGCAGCAGCCCAAAGACGGGTTGATATTGCCTGGCGGCGAGTCCACTACCCAGGCGAAGCTCCTCAACGACCTCAACCTCTTGGAGCCTATGAAGGCCGACATTGCAGCAGGCTTGCCAGTCTTTGGCACTTGTGCCGGACTTATACTCCTTGCCAAGGACATTGAGGGCAAGCCGGAGCGACGTTTCGCCACGATGGACATCGACGCGCGGCGCAACGCTTACGGCAGACAGCTCGGAAGTTTCCGCATAGAGGCTGAGATGGACGGCGTGGGGCGCATCCCGATGACCTTCATCCGCGCGCCTTATATCAATGGCGTGAGTGGCGATGCCAAGGCGCTTGCCACTGTTGACGGCCATATAGTGGCGGCGCGTCAAGGCAACCAGCTTGTCACGGCATTCCATCCCGAGCTTGACACTGACACGCGTGTCCATGCTTATTTCATGGATATGATAAGAAGCTGATTCTTTTCTTCTGACACGCCGGAGACTTTTCGGCAGTAAACTAAAAAAAGCGCACCGACACCGGTGCGCTTTTTGCAGATAAATTAACAAGTTTAGTTTACGTAACACTTTTTTGAAGAGGTGCTCCCGTTGTCATAAACGGCAGTCTTTACGTAAACACCCTTTTGCTTAGGTTCGCCGGTCAACTGTTGTCCACCGATAGAAAACCAGAGCTCCTTTACAACCTTGCTCTTAACATTTATGTTGGCAATATTTGTTGAAAACTCTTTTGTATGCTGGAAAACCCAATTCAGATGCTCGGTAGTATAGCTTTTCTCGCATACGTTCTCATGTGTCCATCCTTTTTCTGTGTTGAACTTGTATTCGGCACCGTACTCGTCCATTTTGTTTAGGAAAGTCTCGACGTCGGATATGTTCATGATCTTGTCTGCCGTCCCCATCACTGTAAGGAGCGGAGTCTGCGATACGGCTTCCGCGTCCAACCCCGTGGGATTGCCGGCAACAGGCATGGCTGCAGCAAAGAACCCAGGATGGTTGGAAAGCATGTTCCATGTGCCGGTTCCTCCCATGGAGCCGCCAAAGATGTAAACCTTTGTGGCATCTGCCACCCCGCTGTCGATAAATTTTTGCAGCAGGCTGACAATGGCATCCTGCATGGTGCCAAGCCACGACAAGTTTGTGGGACATTGCGGAACAAGCATTATGGCTTTCCTGTTGTTCTCGTATAGCCATGTGCTGATAGACTCGATGCCAGGCTCATTCATTTGAGCCTCATTGTCGTTGCCTTTGCTTGTGCCGCCATGAAGATAGATAACCAGCGAAGCCTTGTCTCCATAGCCGGGAATGTCGGCCTTCTGATAGGGCAAGGTTATTTTACCATAAGTAAACGTTTGTTTGGAAAACGTTATGTCTTGGGCGAAAGTCTCGCCCCAACAGAGGAGACTCAGTAGGGCGAGAATTATAAAGCATTGATGTTTCATGAGTTACGTTGCTTTGCAGCGGCTTTTTTGTGTCCTCGCTTTGCAAGGCGGTTCATGATTTTGCGTTCTTGGTCATAGACCTTCTCTATCTGCGCCTGAGAGAGGAACTTGGAATATTCCTTGTAATACGTTTTGCGGATGTCGAGTATTTTCTCGCTCATGGCAAAGCGTTGCTTGATGCGATCCTCCTTGTCTTGTTCAGTCGAGGCTTGCTTCTTGGAATGATGGCGAGGCCCCAATGCCCAAATCTCCTTTTGGTAATCGCAGTAGGTCTTGACAAACTTCTCGGTGACGGCATCGCTGAAAGCCAGCTCGTTGGCGATATGCCTTGCCTGAACCTCTGCCAGTTGTTCGCGCGACATGCGCTGCTTTTGGTTTGTGCGCTGAGAGTTGCTTTGCTGTGCGAAGCTTGTGGCACAAGATGCAATCATGATGATTGCGATGATGAAAGATCTGAAAATAGGTTTCATGATTTTCTTTTTTTATATTGTTATACTTCTGTCGGATATTATGCTCTCGGGATGTTTATTCGTTGATAAAGACATCATCTTGATAGACGCTGAGCAGGTATGCTTGGTCGTCGGTAGTGAGCTGGCTGAAAGCCTGGTCCACGTCATTGGCTGAAACGCTGTCGGTCTTTGAAAAGTTCATGTGGACTATGAGCAGCAAGGCAATAGACGCTGCCACGGCAATGAAGCTTCGTATGAGAAGGTAAGTCTTGGCAGACTTGCGTCCTGCCTGTCGTGTCTTCATGACGACGGTGTTGCCATTTTCCTTTTCTTGACAGTCATTCTTGACCTCTTTCCAGATGTTGTCTTCAAGTTGGTCGAAGAATCCATCGGGAGTGGTATAAGGCATTCGCTTACCGATATGGTTGAAATCAAATTCGTTCATAAAAAGATACGTTTTAGTCGTTTGAGTTCATGTATTTGATAATCTTCTCCTTGGCAATGTGGAAGTTCGCTTTGACGGCAGAGGGCGTGGCTCCTGTCGCTTCCGCTATCTCCTCATAGCTGAGTTCGTCGTAATAGCGGAGGTTGAACGCTGCCTGTTGCTTGGCGGGCAACGAGAGGATGGCCTTTTGCAGTTTCACGGCTTCCAGGTCGGAATAGTCCACGTAGTTGTCTGCCATGATACGGTTTGCCTTGTCTCCGTCGTCTTCCAGCGAAACTTGCTCTTGCTTTCGTGAGCCAATCAGTCGGAGGGCCTCATTGGTGGCTATCCGGAAAATCCAAGCGCGGAAGGAGTTGTCGTCCCTGAACTTGTCGAAGGAACGGAAAATCCTGATGAAGGCTTCTTGCGTGGCATCTTGTGCGTCGTCGTGGGCAACAACCAGTCGTCGGATATGCCAATATACCGGTTGCTTGTATTTCTGCATCAAGAGCCGGAAGCCTGTTTCGGATTTCTCCCGAATAGCCCGAATGATGTCTTTATCGTCTATGGTCATGCAATATAGAGTTTCTTTTTACCGTTCAATACCATCTTGATGGGATTGTCCTTGCTCAAGGCGAAAGCGTCGAGTTCTGCCTCGGCTGTGGCTTTTGACAAGCCTGTCATCTTGCTATACTTGGAAATGCTGAGCGACTTATAGTTCCTTATGTAAGCCAGGGCCATGTCTAAACGGTCTTTCTTGCTCAGCCTGTTGCTGACGTGGGTGGTTACGGCAGGACGGTTCACTACGGTCACCACGGAAGGGCGATAGTAAGGGCGGTGGTATATACGGCCGTGGTATCTGTGTTGTGCGGAAGCGGTCGTGGCAATCAGCATGGTCAGTGCTATGAGCGTTGCTTTCTTGATATTCTTCATTGTCATCATGGTCGTAATCTTTTCAGTTTTACTTGTTTTGTTACTCTCTTTGGGAAATCAACCGCTTGTTGCAGGATTAACCCCCTTGTCGCGTATAGCCATTATTGAAGAGCTCTTTTTTATGGACGCTACGACTATATGACCCGATGAAAACAGAAAAGTAAAACCCGAACTGATTTTTTTGCGAAAAAGATTGTTTTTGAGACAGATTGTGAACATGGTAATGCGCCACATTCGAAAACATTAAATAGCAGATTATGTTTTTCCTGAAGATTATTCCTTTGGCTATTAGTTGTTTCTTGCTTGAAAATGCGTAATTTTGTAGAGTTGATTATATGTAAAGCATGAAAAAAATATTATCGTCTTTTCTTTTCCTCACGACATTTGGCATGCCGGTGTTGGCTGGCAACCATGTAGTAGGCAGTTTTCGTCTCAATGGGCCGGTGGCGTTGAGCCGTCCCTTTATGCTCGATAGCGTAGACGTAAACGGCAAGGCTTTTGTCGAAGACGCGTCCTTGTGTCGTCCGATGCGAGAGTCGGGCACGCTGACGCTCGCTTCCGGACAGAAGTTGCAGTCGGAGTCAGCGCTCGCCTTGGCATCCCTCTCCTTCGATGTGGAAACAACCATTTATACCAAGGCCAAGATAGAAGTGTCGGGTCTGAAAACCAATAAGATTTACGTTGACGGCAATGAGAGCGGCACGGACTTGACTCTTGAGCCAGGCTGTCACCACATTGAGGTTTGCGCCCTTCTTCGCGGCGCAGCCGTGAAACCCAAGGTCACCATTTCTACCGAAAACGACGCGGCGCTGACCATTCTTGAACCAGGTGCAAACCGTGTGATCGGGCTAAAGGACATGATTGTCGGCAAACGCTATTGGGGACTCAACCTCTCACCCGACGGCCGCTATGCCATCTCTGGCAGTTACGATACCCACGATGGTGGCAAGGTGGTGTGGTCGTGGACGTTGAGGGAAGTGGCAACGGGCAAGGTGCTGCGCGTGAGCACATCGAACATGAGGTTCTTCCCTGGCAGCGACGACTTGCTCACCGAGCGCAATGCCGACAACGGCAAGCGCCAGCTCGTAAGGACATCCATTGCCGACGGCAGCGAGACGGTGGTGGTGCCCAACCTCCCCAAGGAGGACGGTTGGGAGATTACGCCCGACGGCAACGCCATCATACTCTCGCATCAGAACAAGGGACCAGTGGAAGACAAGGACGTATTTCAGGTGGTAGAGCCCGAAGATCGTCAGCGGGGGTGGCGCGATCGCAACTCCCTGTCGCTTCTCGACATTAAGACAGGTGTGGAGCAGCAGTTGACATTTGGTTTCCGCAACGTGTCGTTGCTCGACGTGAGCCAAGACAGCAAGTATGTGCTTTTCTCCACCACGAGAAGCAGGCTCACGGCACGTCCCACTACACTCATCTCCATCTGGCGCATGAACCTTGCCACGCTGGAAGCAGAGTGTCTCGTGAAGGACGACGGATTCGTGGCAAGCGCGAAATTCTCGCCCGACGGCAAGCAGATAGTCGTCATGGGTTCTCCCGAGTGCCTTGACGGAGTGGGCAAGAACGTGCCGGAAGGCCGCACGCCAAGCATGTACGACTATCAGCTCTACACCTTGGACATTGCCACAGGAAAGGCCAAGGCCCTGACGAAGACGTTTGCCCCAGGCGTGAACACCTACGAATGGTCGAAGGCCGACGGAAACATATGGTTCACCGCCTACGACCGCGATTACTGCCACCTTTATAAATGTGACCCAGCCAGTGGCTCTATCTCGCAGGTGGAGGAGCCTGAGGACAGGGTCAACCAGATAGCCTTGGCAGACAATTCGCCTAAGCTGCTGTGGCAAGGTCAGGGAGCGAGCAATAGCGACCGCCTTTATTGCCTCGACACCGCCACGGGCAAGTCGACGCTTTTGGAAGACCTCAACAAGGATAACGTGAAAGACGTGGTTCTTGGCAGTTGCGAGCCCTGGTCGTTTGTCAGCAGCCGAGGCGACTCCATCTCCTGCCGCTATTACCTGCCGCCGCGTTTCGACAGCTCGAAGCGCTATCCGGTCATCGTTAACTATTATGGCGGCTGCTCACCCACGAGCCGCGATTTTGAGTCGCGTTATCCCCATCACGTTTATGCCGCCGCCGGCTATGTGGTGTTGGTGGTCAATCCGAGCGGAGCCGTGGGCTTTGGCCAGGAGTTCTCTTCGCGTCATGTCAACACGGCAGGCAAGGGCGTTGCCGAGGACATTATCGAGGCCACTCAGACATTTTGCCGTCAGCACGCCTTCGCCGACAGTGCCAAGGTGGGCTGCATAGGGGCGAGCTACGGAGGCTTTATGACACAGTATCTGCAGACGCAGACCGACATCTTCGCCTGTGCCATCTCCCATGCCGGCATCAGTGACCACACAAGCTATTGGGGCGAGGGCTATTGGGGCTACAGCTACAGCGAGGTGTCAATGGCGAACAGCTATCCCTGGACACGCAAGGACCTTTACGTGGACCAGAGCCCGCTGTTCAATGCCGAGAAGATCCACACTCCGCTGCTCTTCCTTCATGGCAACGCCGACAACAACGTGCCAATAGGTGAGAGCATACAGATGTTCACGGCGTTGAAGCTCCTTGGCAGGCCAACGGCGTTTGTGGTTGTAGACGGCCAAGACCACCATATACTCGACTATGGCAAGCGCCTGAAGTGGCACAACACCACCATGGCTTGGTTCCAACGCTATCTCAAGGGCGACGACTCTTGGTGGAACGCCATATACAAGCCCGTGATGCAATAAACCGCAACATATATATGAAGAGAAACGTTATCCTCGCAGCGTTGGCTATATTGGCCATCTGGCTCGTGGTTCTCAACTTCAACGGTTATGTGCTTTTTGGGCTCGTGGTGCTTATACCCATCTTCCTCTTTCGCAAGCATAAGCACATGGATGCCAAGGCAACCGCTCGTCTTCTGACCTTGGAAGAGGCCACTGCCGAGTATGGCGAGCCAGACGAATGCGTGCTGGTGGATGTCACTCGTGCCAACGAGATGGCGGGGTACATACTCGTTTACAAGGCAAAGAGGTTGCTGCTTGTAGCTGGTGAACCTCTTTGCATGGACGACGTGGTAGATGTGACCACCGTGAACACTGCCACGCCCTACACGCTTGGACAATATCAACTCGTGCTCACCACACGGAAGCCCGGGCGCGAGTATGTGAGGATAGACGCGGGTCTTGACTCGGGCTGGGCAATGGAAATTGCCGCACAGGTTATAGACGCACTTAGGCATTAAGCCTACATGACTATATTAATAGTGCCACAATGACATCGTTTTGTGTCATTGTGGCACTATTGCGTGTTGGGCACAAAGGTTGCAATATTGAGGGTGAAGCCCGAAAGAGCTCCAAGGTAAAAATAAAGTAAAAACATAATAATTAGGAGGTTATGACTATGTTATTCCCAGTATTGAACGATTGGTTTGACAACGATTTCAGTGACAACATGATGAACAGTTTGCGTCGCGTGAACGCTACGGCTCCGGCAGTCAACGTAAAGGAAGATGCCGATAAATACACGATGGAAGTGGCTGTTCCAGGCATCAAGAAAGAGTATGTCCGCATTGACCTCAACAAGGATGGTGACCTTGAGCTTGCCATCGAAAACAAGCTCGAACATCATGAGGAGAGCGGCAAGGCGGAGCGCAAGGAGCACTATCTGCGCCGCGAGTTCTCTTACACCAACTATCAGCAGACCTACAGCCTGCCCGACGACGTGGAGAAGGAGAAGATTACCGCAAAGGTTGAGGACGGCATCTTGAGCATCGTGCTTCCTAAGATTAAGAAGAGCGAAGTCAGTGTGAATGGAAGGAGGATTGAGATAGGTTAGTTTATTTTAGGTACTTGTAAAAAGATTGTGGATTGAAAAAGCCCCGTTTTCCTGTGAGGGAAGACGGGGCTTTAGCTTGGCCGCGTTGTTATGATATATGGTGCCTTGTTATTTCACTATCTTCTGCCCGTTCTTGATGTATATGCCGTGGGGCAAGGTGGATAAGTCGAAGCCAACGAACACGCCGTTGACTGAATAGATCTTGTCATCGGAGGCTTGCTTGTCCCAAATGGGAAGAATGCTGCTTGTAACGTCGTGGACGTAATCGAACGACACGACACCGTTCTCGTATTTTATGTTCTTCAGGGCCTTGTTGGTATTCAACTTCTCGGTCTTTGCCGTGTTGTACCAGCAGAAGTTTGGTTGTGAATTGGTGTCGCTGAGCTCCGTGACGTTCTGGCTGGCTGTGTTGCCGGTGCCAGGGAAGAGGTCGCCGTAGAGACTTGTGAAATAGTTTGAGTCATTGGCTTCTATATAAGTAGACAGGCAGGCGCCGTCAGCCGGCACCACGGCCATGCCCGGGTAGCCAGGGGTGTTGTTGAGACGCGTGTTGCCAGAAATAGTAGTGCTTGGCATGTTTACATGATACACAAGCAAGCCATTGCCGAATAGGTATTTGTTCCAGCCATCTTTTTTTATATACTCAAGCATGAAATACTCATTAGAGTTTTGCGGGTTCGCAATCTTGTATGCCGTGCCGCCTTGCTCGGTAGATGTTGCCATGGTGATTCTCGCGTCGCTGTTGAGAGTCTTTATGTCGACGGGCCATTCCATTTGCTCTTTTTCGAAAGCCGTGTAAGCGGTGGGGTAAAAACCATAGCATGTGTATTCTCCACCGTCCATGAGATCCCAATATTCCATCTCCTGATTGTCTATCGCTGCGGAACTCGTAGTGGGGTAGAAGTCGGGCAGTCCGAGGGCATGTGAGAATTCGTGGCAAATCACACCTATGCCTGTGATAGCTGGAATTGTGCCGCTCTCGCTGATATTGCCGCTGTCGTCAATCTTCCTCGAGCTAAGTTCGGACGACATAGTGTACCATCTCACGTTTTTGCCGCCCAAAGTGGCACCTCCTGTTGTCCATGTGTTTCCCCATACCGTAGAGCCTGCTCCGCCATCATTTTGGCCAAGCCCGGCATAGACGATATAGACGCAATCAATGCTCTTGCCGTCGCTGCTAAACGAGTTAAGGTCTTCTTCCGTGATTTCGCTTTCAATAAGCTCAAGGGCGTCCTTTACGAGAGCTCGTGGGTCCTCGTCGCTATTGTTGTTTCCGTTCGTGCCTCCGTAGTATGTTTCGGGATGGCTGACGGTCACAGGGCCGTAGACCTTGAATTTTGGAGTGAACTCACTGCTGCTCATGTCGCTGAAATATTTTGCCACAGAGCCATAGTTGAGATTGTTGCCGTTGCCGAGATTTTCCTGTGTGTCGCCATTAAACATCTGTTCAAAGGCTTTGTCAGGGGTGTTGGTCGTGAATGTTACGTCAGAGAAGTTTACAAGTATGACAGGTATGGTTACGCTGCCAGTGTGGGGCACGTAATTATAGTTATTGGAGATAACCCTTTGGCCTTTGCTGTTTGTAGCGGCCTCACGCTCCATCAACATTGCCGTTCCGCATTGTCTGCGCCTGAGCGGTTGCTGCGCCATGATGCAATGCGATAGTAATAGGGAAATGATGATTAAAACGGTGTGTTTCATTTTCTTATTATGGTTAATGCTCTTGAGTTAATGTCTTGAGACTATGCCTCTTTATAATCAAAATATGTGTTGTTGTCAATGCGAGGTCTTTATCCCCAACGCTTTCCTGTAAGCGTGGATTATAGGGTCGTTGTCGGCATCGTCCATTCTCTTGAATATCTTTGCCATCTTCTTCGCGTTGCGATGGTCGCGTCTTCTCTTGGAACTAAGCAAGTCGGAGAGATTGAAGTCGATGCCCGTGATGGGATGTTGAAGTGCCATCTCTATGCGGTCTTCCTTGGTCCATTTGTTGACGGCTTTCTTGAAATTGTCTGATTGTGAGCCATATACCACCACTTCGCCGATGTTGTTGTAATCCCTTATTACGGGAATGGTGTCTGTCGCATACTTTGCCGGAATGCGCAAAGCGACATAACCAGGCTTGACGAGAAACAAGGTGTCGAACTTCTCCGGCACTTCTACCGAGCCGAACACGTTTGTCGTGTCAGCCTTTTGCTTGTCGGCCCATACGTGAAAGCCCTGCACGGGGCGGCTTATTTCGGGATCGTAGACCATGATGTGTCGTTGGGCGTTGGCTTGCCGTAAGGGAAGCAAGGAGAAAAGGAGAACGCATAAATGCGCGGCGTGTTTCATAGATAAAATTGCAATGTAATTTGTTTTGGGTACAAAAATAATCAAAAAAAGTCAAGGCATAAAAAAAAACGCTTGACTTGTGACAATTTAACGTTTTGGCAATTATTTTCTTCCTTTTTTCTGTAACGATTCAATTAAAATGAGCTAACTTTGCATAACAATTGGTATCGAGATAAAAATAGTATCTTAAAATGGCTGAATCAAGACAAATCAAGACTGCGCTTATCTCCGTGTTCCACAAGGATGGACTGGAGGATCTCCTGAAAAAGCTCAACGAGGAGGGTGTTAAATTCCTTAGCACCGGCGGCACTCAGAAATTCATAGAAAGTTTGGGCTACGACTGTCAGAAAGTGGAGGATGTCACCTCTTATCCTTCCATCCTCGGAGGCAGGGTAAAGACCCTTCATCCTAAAATCTTCGGAGGCATCCTTGCCCGTCGCGACAATGAGGGCGACAAGGAGCAGATGGCGGAATATGAGATTCCTTCTATTGACCTCGTCATCGTGGACCTCTATCCTTTCGAGCAGACCGTGGCGAGCGGAGCATCTGAGCAGGATATCATCGAGAAGATTGATATCGGCGGCATTTCGCTTATCCGCGCTGGAGCCAAGAACTTCAGTGATGTTGTCATCATCCCGAGCAAGGCCGAGTATCCCGTGTTGTTGGAGTTGCTTAACAAGAAGGGTGCAGTGACCGACGTTGAGGATCGCCGTATGCTCGCTGAGAGGGCATTTGGCGTGTCGAGCCATTACGACACCGCTATTCATGAGTGGTTTGCCTCGCTTCGTTAATAGCGTCATAGATACGTCAACCAAGAAACATAATAATACAGAAATAGGAAATTAGATGGGAATGTTTTCTTTCGTTCAAGAGATAGCAATGGACTTGGGAACCGCCAACACAATCATCATCAGCGATGACAAGATTGTGGTTGACGAGCCTTCTGTTGTAGCCCTTGATCGCCGTACTGGCAAAATGATCGCGGTAGGTGAGAAAGCCAAGATGATGTATGAGAAGACCCACGACAATATACGCACCATTCGCCCGCTCCGCGACGGAGTGATAGCCGATTTCACGGCGTGTGAGCAGATGATGCGCGGTCTTATCAAGATGGTTCATACGGGCAGTCGCCTTTTCTCTCCAACGCTTCGCATGGTTATTGGTGTGCCTTCTGGCTCTACCGAGGTGGAGCTTCGTGCCGTGCGCGACTCTGCCGAGCATGCCGATGGTCGTGATGTCTACCTTATCTTTGAGCCGATGGCTGCAGCTATTGGCATTGGCATTGACGTTGAGGCCCCGGAGGGCAACATGATAGTTGACATAGGTGGCGGATCTACCGAGATTGCCGTTATCTCGCTTGGCGGTATTGTGAGCAACAATTCCATTCGTATCGCCGGCGATGACCTCACGGCTGACATTCAGGAGTATATGAGCCGTCAGCACAACGTGAAGGTTTCTGAGCGTATGGCCGAGCGCATTAAGATACACGTGGGTTCTGCTCTTACCGATCTTGGCGATGAGGCTCCGGAAGATTATGTGGTGCATGGACCTAACCGCATAACCGCTCTGCCTATGGAGGTGCCGGTTTGCTATCAAGAGATAGCTCATTGCCTCGACAAGACTGTGGCAAAGATAGAGAACGCCGTGCTCTCAGCGTTGGAGGCCACTCCTCCAGAGTTGTATGCTGATATCGTGAAGAACGGTATCTGGCTTACCGGCGGTGGCGCATTGCTGCGTGGCCTTGACAAGCGCTTGCAAGATAAGATCAACATTCCTTTCCATATTGCTGAGGATCCTCTCCACAGTGTGGCAAAGGGTGCGGGCATCGCGCTCAAGAATGTAGACAGGTTCTCGTTCCTTATGCGATAATTGTGCGATGCACAATTTAATAGATTTTATACAAAAGCATAGCCACTGGTTCCTATTCGTCTTGCTCGAAGTGATCAGTATGGTCTTGTTGTTCCAATACAACACCTATCAAGGTAGCGTGTGGTTCACTTCGGCCAATACTGTCAGTGGCAAGTTGGACTCGTGGAGCTCCGCGGTGGAAAGTTTCTTCTCTTTGGGTAAGGTAAATCAAGAACTTACCCAACGTAACCTTTATTTGGAACAGCAAGTGAGGAAACTTTCCACACGTCTTTATGATGTCACAAAGGACAGCACGTGGACTGATACGGCAGGCGTGAAATTGCTCAAGACCTTCAAGCTTATTCCCGCCAAGGTGGTGAGTAATTCGGTGATTCATTCCAACAACCTTATCACGATTGACAAGGGATCGCTCGATGGTGTCAAAGTTGACATGGGAGTAGCGTGTGGCAGTGGCGTGGTAGGCATAGTGTACCTCACCTCGCCCCATTATTCTGTCGTTATACCCGCCATCAATACCAAGTCGAACATTAGTTGTCGTATTCAGGGTAGAAACTATTTCGGTTATCTTCATTGGACTGGTGGCGACCCGCAAACGGCTTATGTTGAAGAAGTGCCTCGCCATGCCCGTTTCCGGTTGTACGACAACGTCGAGACGAGCGGATACTCTTCTGTTTTCCCGGCTGGCATATTGGTGGGGAAAATACTTCATGTTTATAATTCCATCGATGGCGTGTCCTATCGCCTCAAGGTTAAGTTGGCTACCGATTTCTCGCGTCTGCGTGACGTGTGCGTCATCGACAATGCCCCTGTCCTGGAACGTCTTGAGGTGTTGCGTGCCGCACAAGACTCGCTGAAGACCAACGTTGATAAGTGATGTGAATTATAATGGATGACGATCTGCGTAATAATCAAGTTTCTAAGTATAAGTTGAATTGGAGGGAGAGGTAAAAGGATGAATATAGATTTCCTGAAACGTTTGCTACTTTTCTTTGGGCTGATGCTTGTTCAGGCGTTGGTGTTAAACCATGTCCACCTTTTTGGCGTGGCAACACCATTGCTCTATGTCTATTTTGCCATATCCTTCAGGCGTGGCACGCCAAAATGGGCGATGCTTGTGTGGAGTTTCCTCTTGGGTTTGAGTATTGACGTGTTTTCCAATACCCCTGGTCTTGCCGCGGCGTCAATGACGTTGGTGGCTGCCATACAACCCTATTTGCTTGAACTTTTCATCCAGCGTGGCGACGACGACGAGGTGCTCCCGTCCATCTTGGTGTTTGGATTGGGCAAGTTCACTTTGTTCGCGTTTATCCTGACTTTTGTTTTTTGTCTCGTCTTCTTTACATTGGAGTCGTTCACGTTTTTCAATTGGATTCAATGGTTGATGAACATGGGTACAAGCGTGTTGCTTACGCTTCTCCTTGTATTGGTTGTCGACAATTTAAGACGCTTTTAGCGCAACGTGAGTAGGAGGTCAGATGAAGGATTTCAGCCTTGAGAATAGGAAAAGAGTAATCGGTGGCATCGCTGTCTTTATAGTGTTGCTCTATGTGGTGCGTCTCTTTGCGCTTCAGGTGATGAGCGACGACTACCGCAAGAGTGCCGATTCCAACGCTTTCTTGAAGAAGGTGGAATACCCCAGCCGTGGCATCATACGCGACAGGAAAGGTAAGTTGCTGGTCTATAATCAGCCATCCTACGACATCATGGTAGTGATGAACGAGGAACGTGGTCATCTTGACACATTGGACTTCTGCCAGACTCTGGGCATTACGAAGGATGTGTTGATTAAAAGGATGAACGAAATCAAGGATCCAATCAAGAATCCTGGTTACTCCCGTTTCACACAACAACTTTTCATGTCTCAAGTCGATGACAAGACCTTCAGCGTGTTTCGTGAGAAGATGTATCGTTTCCCCGGTTTTTATATCCAGAAACGAACCATACGCCAATATATGTATCCTTACGGAGCCCATATCCTTGGCAAGGTGTCGGAGGTGTCGCAAGGCGACATTGAGGACGACAGCTATTATCAGCCAGGTGATTACATAGGTAAGTTGGGCGTGGAACGAAGCTATGAGAAAGAGCTCCGCGGCACCAAGGGTGTGCAGGTTCTTCTCCGCGATGCCCATGGTCGCGTGCAGGGGCGTTACCAAAACGGGAGGTTCGACCATCGTCCTGTGCCAGGCAAGGATCTGACCCTTGGCATTGACATTGATCTACAGGCCCTTGGTGAACGCATGATGAGAGGAAAAATAGGTGCCATCGTCGCCATTGAGCCATCCACTGGCCAGATTCTTTGCATGGTGTCGTCGCCTACCTATGACCCACGGCTGTTCGGTGGCAAGAATCGCAATAAATATCACAAGATACTTACGCGTGATCCCCACAAGCCTTTGCTCAACCGTGCCATAATGGGTCAATATCCACCTGGTTCTACTTTCAAGACAACGCAGGGGCTTACCTTCCTCTCGGAGGGTATCATCTCGCCTGCGACGCAATATCCTTGCCACAGGGGATTCTATTATAAGGGTCTTCACGTGGGTTGCCACGGCCATGCCGCACCACTGGGCCTAGTGCCTGCCATAAGCACATCGTGCAACGCGTTCTTCTGCTGGGGATTGCTAAACATGATGAGCAACCGCTCGAAGTATAAAAACGTGGACGATGCCATGAACACATGGCGCGACTATATGGTTTCCATGGGCTTTGGCTATCGTCTTGGCGTTGACCTGCCGGGCGAGAAGCGCGGCTTGATACCTAACGCCACGTTCTACGACAAGGCTTACCGTGGCTCTTGGAACGGGTTGACCGTCATAAGTATTAGCATTGGCCAGGGCGAGGTCAACCTCACGCCGTTGCAGATTGCCAACTTGGGTGCCACGATAGCCAACCGCGGATATTATTATGTGCCTCACGTGGTGAAGAAGATTAAAGGCGAAGACGTTGACACCATGTTCACTCGTCGCCATTATACCAAGGCTCAACGTCGAGCTTACGACTACATCGTAGCCGGCATGCGGTCGTCAGCCACAGGCGGCACCTGCAAGATGTTGAGCACTTTGCCTTTCGCCGCTTGCGGAAAGACGGGAACGGCGCAAAACCGCGGTCACGACCATTCCGTGTTCATGGGTTTCGCCCCAATGGACAATCCGAAGATTGCCATTGCCGTATATGTGGAGAATGGTGGTTGGGGTGCCGACTTTGGCGTGCCTATTGGAAAAGTGTTGATGGAAAAGTATATCATGGGCAAGCTCAGCCCGTCGGGTGAGAAGCTTGCTGAGGAAATGCAGAATCGCAGGATATCATATGGAGACTCAGAACGATAAACGACAGCCAAGCATCTGGAAAAGCTTAGACTGGTGGACGGTGGGCATATACATCGCGCTTCTTGTCTTTGGATGGATTAGCGTGTGCGGTGCCAGCTACACGTATGGAGAGACCGATATTTTCAGCCTTTCCACGCGTTCGGGCATGCAGATAGTGTGGATATGCACATCCTTTGCCCTTGGCTTTATTCTTCTAATGCTCGACGACCGCTTCTACGATACCTTTGCGTATGTCATCTACGCAGTTTTGTTGTTGCTGCTGTTTTTCACCATCTTCAACCCCCACGAGATTAAAGGTTCACGCTCTTGGTTGGTGCTTGGTCCGCTGAGGTTGCAACCTGCCGAGTTCGCAAAGTTTGCCACCGCGTTGGCAGTGTCGAAGCTGATGAGTACCTTCGGCTTCGACATGCAGAAGCCAAAGCATATGTTCTCTGCCATGGCAATAGTGCTATTGCCGATGTTGTTCATCATTGGCCAGAGAGAGACAGGTTCTGCCCTTGTTTATCTTGCGTTCTTCCTTATGTTCTACCGTGAGGGAATGCCTGGCAGCATATTGTTCACGGGTGTTGTCATGGTTATCTATTTCGTTGTCGGCATCAAGTATGAGCATGTGTTCCTTTTGGGTACGCCAACGTCTGTGGGAAAATTCGTAGTGTTGTTGCTCGTTCAGATATTCGCCTCGTCTATGGTGTATATCTACGCCCACAACCGTCGTGTAGCGTTGCGGCTGTTGGGCTTTAGCACTGGAGTGACGTTGCTTGTGCTGTTGTTTTCCGAGTTCGTCATCCCGTTCGACATTGTATGGGTTCAACTTGCCATGTGCGTGTTTCTAGTTGGCTGCCTTGTGTATGAGGGATTGTCCACGCGAATACTCCATTATTTCCTGATAGCGTTGTTCTCCATAGGCAGCATAATCTTTTTCTATAGTGCCGACTATGTGCTCAACAATGTCATGGAGCCGCACCAACGCGTCAGAATCAATGTGCTCTTGGGGTTAGACGAAGACCTTGCCGGTGCCGGATACAACGTGCACCAAAGCGAGATTGCCATTGGGTCGGGTGGTCTTCAAGGAAAAGGTTTTCTTAATGGTACGCAGACCAAGTTGAAGTTTGTGCCGGAACAAGACACCGACTTCATCTTCTGCACTGTAGGCGAGGAGGAAGGCTTCCTTGGTTCTGCCAGCGTGTTGTTGCTCTTCCTCGCGTTGATATTAAGGTTGATTCATTTGGCCGAACGACAACCGTTCAAGTTCGGTCGTGTCTATGGCTATTGCGTTGCGAGCATTTTCCTTTTCCACGTGTTCATCAATGTGGGAATGGTGCTTGGACTTACGCCAGTCATAGGCATACCTCTGCCGTTTTTCAGTTATGGTGGTTCGTCGCTGTGGGGTTTCACGCTCCTGCTGTTCATCTTCCTGAGAATAGATGCGGGAAGAAATCTTGTCAGGACTTAATGCGTGTCATGTAAATATTCGCTTAGCGTGCTATCTCAATGCCCACGTCGGCGATACCTGGTATGATCTCCCTCCTCATGTCGTGTCTCACGGTTACGTGGAGAGAGTCACCCTCTTGCAAGTTCATTTCCGATATTTTATAGTTGTATTGGAAATAGCTTATTCCCCTTCCCTTTATCGCGCCTTGCGAGTCGTATATCTGGCAGTTTACGGTGTCTCTCCTTGAGACCTTTTGGGGATAAACCGTTTGCTCCACTATCAGCGTAAGCGACTGGAAGGGATATGCGTCGCTTACCCTGAGCCCCAGCATGGTGCTGTATTTGGCTCCTGTTTTCACTCTTGGCACATCATACGACAACACCTCACCCCTGTCCCAACCTGAGACAAAGGTGTGGTGATATGTGTCGTAAACCTTCCTGCCCGTGCACGACAGGAGCAGGAAGAAAATGGAGATAAAGGCTAACCTTCGCATTTATTCCTTGTTTGTTTGCTTGCCTTCGTTCTTTTTGCCTTCGGTCTGCTTGCCCGAAGGTTGCTGTGCCGCTCCGTCTTGCGCCTTTTTAGGGGCAGCTTGCTTGCTCTTGTTTTTCTTCTTTTTCTTTTTCTTGGCCTTGTCAAATCGGCTCACGTCTGCGTCGGCGAGCAAGTCTACCGGCTTCTTCTCTGTTTTAGCCTTGTCGTTTTCAGATAGCGACAGCGGTTTCTCGCCCTGCTTGTTCATGGCAATTATCTCCAAGGCACGTTTTGCCGTTATGGTCTCCGTGTTGGCTCCCAAGTTCTTGTCGGTGGAATAGGTGCAGAGTCCGGCGAGAATGTCTGACTTGAACAAGTGGTATTCCGCGTCTTGCGTGACGAGAATCACGTCCCTCCTTGGCAGTTTGCGGCTCGCTTCCAAGTAGTCGTCTACCTCATAGTTGAGGCAGCATTTCAGCTTGGCGCACATTCCGGCAAGCTTTTGCGGGTTAAGCGATATGTCTTGTATGCGTGCCGCGTTCGTGGAGACACTTGAGAAGTTTTTCATCCATGTGGCGCAGCACAGTTCCCTTCCGCAAGGTCCTGTTCCTCCTATTCGGCCAGCCTCTTGGCGCGCGCCAATCTGTTTCATCTCTATGCGCACATGGAAGGTCTCCGCAAGCACCTTGATGAGCTTGCGGAAATCCACGCGCTCGTCGGCAATGTAATAGAATATTGCCTTGTTGCAGTCGCCTTGGTATTCCACGTCGCCTATCTTCATTTGCAGGCCGAGGCTCTTGGCTATCTGTCGGCTCTGTATCATGGTGCCGTGCTCACGGCTCTTCGCCTCCTTGTATTTCTCCATGTCCACAGGCTTTGCTATGCGGTAGACACGCTTTATGTCGTCTGCCGACTTCAGGTTGGCCTTCTTTATCTGCAACCTTACGAGCCTTCCCGTGAGCGTCACCACGCCAATGTCGTGACCAGGGTTCGCTTCCACAGCCACGATGTCGCCCTTTTGCAGGTCGAGGTTGTTCACGTTGTGGTAGTAGCCTTTTCTGGTGTTCTTGAATTGCACCTCCACGAGGTCGGTCGACTCGGCGTTGCCTGGCACGTCTTCGAGCCAGTCGTAGGTGTTGAGCTGCTTGTCTTGCCTCCCCACGCCTTTAGCCGACAGTCCCCTGCCACATCCGGAGCACATATTATATTCTCTCATATCGTGTATTCTGAAGTGATGTTTTTATATATAGTTGTGGTTTCCCTTATTTCCTTAAATAGATAGTCGTCTCAAGCGCGAAGTCGAAAAACTGTATCTTCGCGTTGGCGTTTTGTCCTATGTCGCGCGTCATCTGTTGCAGTCTCTGTTGCAATAGCATCACGTTGCGCTCGTTGATGTATGGCGAGAAGTTCTTGGCAAACTCTTCCTCGTCTTTGGTCATGTAGCACAGGTCGGGTTCATGGAAATTGTACATGAAATTCTCCCTGACCATCTGCATCATATAGGCTATGAGCCTCTTCTGTTTCTCCCTTCCGAATTCTGCCACGGTGTTGCTCCACGTCTTCAGTTGTCTTACGTCTTTCTTGAACGCATATCGCATGAGCGCGACGAAGATGTTGAAAAACTCCTTGTTCTCGTTGCCCGCGTCAATCTCATCGGTGGCTTTGGTCCAGTTGCCCATCGCCATGCGCGCTATCCTCTCCGCGTCGTGTGGCTCAATGCCTCGCCTTGTGGTGAGGGCGTTGGCAATGGCCTCATTGTCGAGGCGTGGCACCGCGAAAGTCTGTACGCGGCTTCGTATTGTTTCAAGAAGCAGTTCGGGATGTTCGCTTACAAGCAGAAACACGGTCTTCCTCGGTGGCTCCTCCAGCAGTTTCAGCATCTTGTTGGAGCACGTCGCGTTCATGCGTTCCGGCAACCATACCACGCTCACCTTGTAACCGTTGAGCGTCGACTTCATGTTGAGTTTCCTCGCCAGTCTGTCGCTTTCTGCCTCGAATATCACGGCTTGCTGCTTTTCTGCCCTCATGAGGGTCATCCATTGCTCAAGCGTGAAGTAGGGGTCATCGGCAAGCATCTGCCTCCATTCCTTGGCATAGTCGTCGCTTGTCACTTTCGTGTCGCTGCCGGCACCTTTCGGTTTTATGACAGGGTAGGTGAAGTGCAGGTCTGGATGCTGCCATTTGGCGAGCATCGCCTCGGCGTTGGCTATTGCAGCGTTGCTTTCGAGTATCGACTTGCCCTCCCATCTCTCGCCAAGCAGGAACGACGCAAAGGCAAGGGCAAGGGCCATCTTGCCACTGCCCGCTGGACCCGTGAACATGAGCGCATGAGGTATGCGATCCTCGTCAACGAGTTGGCGAAGTCGTTGCTTTGCCTCTTCTTGTCCTATGACCTTGTTGAAATTCACGGCTATGCCTTGTTTCTTTAGTCTTGTTCTTTCTTACAGTATTTGCCTTAGTATGTCGGGCATGCTCTTAAACGCTGACACGGTATAGAAATGTATGTCTTTCACGCCATTGGCATATAGCTCCTTGCATTGGCTCACCGCCCATTCTATGCCGAGTTGCCGAGCCTCCTCGTCGTTAGTGCATTTCAAGGCTTCCTTTGCGAGCTCCTGCGGCATGTCGCAATGGAAGGTCTTGGGCACTTGGGTCACCTGTGTCAGCTTGGCCATGGGCTTGATGCCGGGTATGATGGGTATGGTGATGCCCATCGCCCTTGCCTTGGCCACGAAGTCGAAATATTTCTGGTTGTCGTAGAACAGCTGCGTCACGGCATACTTGGCTCCCAAGTCTTGTTTCTCTTTCAGGTATTTCATGTCCATCTCCAGGTTGGGGGCCTCCTCATGCTTCTCGGGGTATGCCGCCACACCATACTGGAATTTCTCTCCAGGATGCTTTATCGGCGAGCCGTCCACGAAGAAACCCTCGTTGAAGCTGTTCACCTGTGCGGCAAGTTCCGTGGTATGCGCCCATCCGCCGTTTGTTGCCGTGAACATCTTGTCGTCTTTCGCCTTGTCGCCGCGCAGCAGCAACACGTTGTTGATGCCGAGAAACTGCATGTCTATGAGCTCATACTCAATGTCCTCCTTAGAGGCTCCCGAGCAGATGACGTGTGGCACTACCACTGTGTCGTAGTGCTTCTGTATGGCTGCCGCCACGGCAATGGTGCCAGGCCTGCGCCTGATCCTTAGCCGCTCGTATTGCCCGTTGGATGTCTCACGGTAAACGTATTCTGAGTGGTGTGTGGTGATGTTGATGTAGTTAGGGCAAAAATCCTTCACCATGTCGAGATTGCGGAAGAGAGTCTCCGTGCCGTTGCCCTTTAGAGGCGGCAAGACCTCGATGGAGAAGCCTTTCTGTCTGCTTGTGTCGCTCAGTATGTCGGTAATGTTCATGTCTTCGTGTTGTGATGCTAATCAGCGTACAAAGGTATAAAAAAACTTTTTAATAACCGACAAAAAAGGGATAAATGGCTTTGGATGGCTTAATGTCAATGCGTTGTCTCAATGCGTCGCACTCTTGTAATATCATTGCATCAACTTCGTCAACGTCTTTCAACGCCATCGAAACTTCTCTGTAATATGCCCCCGTTAACTTTGCAATCGAAATCAAAAAGGTATTTAGGACATGAGATTTAAAAGGGGAATTATTGTATTCGGATTGCTCTCGATGGCAAACTTGTCAACGTGGGCGCAACAAATCAAGGGAGTGGTCATCGACAAGAACTCCAAGGAGACGCTCATCGGAGCAATTGTGTCTGTGCAAGGCTCTGACTTGAAGGCAACTACAGATATTGATGGAAACTTCTTGTTGGACGGATTGAAGAAAGACAAGACATATACATTGTATATCCGCTACGTAGGTTACAAGCCCCTGAAACTTGAAGGTGTCAAGGCCGAGGACATTGTCAAGACCATAGCCTTGCTGCCTGACGAACAGCAACTGAAAGAGGTGACCGTTACCGCTGTGGAAAGGCGCAACACTGACGTGGCAATGATTCAGGTAGCCAAAAACAGTCCCGTCATAGTGAGCAATGTTTCTGCACAAGAAATATCTCGCACGCAAGACACCAACGCCGGAGAGGTGATACGCCGTGTGCCCGGCGTGAGCCTCATCGACGACAAGTTCGTGATGGTGCGTGGCTTGTCGCAGCGTTACAACAATGTTTGGGTTAACGGTGGTGCCGTGCCAAGCTCGGAGGCTGATTCACGGGCTTTCTCTTTCGACATCATCCCCAGCTCGCAGATCGACAACCTCACCATCGTGAAATCGCCTTCGGCTGAATATCCTGCCGATTATTCGGGAGGATTCATCATCGTCAACACAAAGGAAATACCAACTGAAAACAATCTCTCTCTCTCCATCGGTGGCAACTGGAACACCAGCACAGCTTTTCAGAGTTTCAATTACTCGAAAGGCTCTGCCACCGATTTTTTGGCATTCGACAATGGATTGAGGAGCCTGAAAGGTGGCATAAACGCTTCGCTCCATCCTTTATATAACGCCAGTCAACAGCCTGTGGGCGACAATATCTACGATTTGCGAGGCAACGGCTTTAACAACGACTGGACGGTAAAGAGCAAGAAGCCAGTGGGCGACCTGAAGTTGTCGGCCACTCTCAACCATCGCTGGAACTTGGGCGGAAGGACGCTCGGCATGCTCGCCGCGGTCAACTACACCAACGAGTACCGCACCTACGAGAACATGGAGAACAATCTCTTCGGTATCTATGACGCCACCAACGACAAGTCGAACTACCTGCGCCAATCTGTTGACAATCAATACAACAACAATGTGCGACTCGGAGCCATGCTCAACTTCACGTTCCTCTCCAAAGGCGGCAACCACAAATATCAGCTGAAGAACATCTTCAACCAGCTCGCCACCAGCCGCTACACGTGGCGCGAGGGTGTGGACGCACAGTCGAACCAGGAACATAGCGCGGAGTATTACTATCGCAGCCGCACCACTTATAACGGTCAGCTTACCGGCAAACATACCTTCACCAGCGACGCCCTTGACTGGAGCATCGGGTATGCGTATGCCAACCGTCATTTGCCTGACCGTAAAAGATACCTCCTCAACGATATTCAGGACCCTGGAACCATCGCCCTGCATACCGGCAACGACATATCCCGCGAATGGACCCAGCTCGACGAGCACATTCTCTCCATTGGCGTGAACGACAAGCACCAGTTCCGTTTCGGAACATTTGAGCCAGAGTTGCAAGCGGGAGGCTATGGCGAGTATCGCACCCGTGAGTACCTTACCCGTTCCTTCTATTATCAGTGGAACCCTGGCAGCAACACCCTGCCTGCCGATTTCCAGCACAGCGACGTCACGCAGCTCTTGAGCGACGAGGCCAACTTCGGTGCCGACAAGCTCTATCTCTTCGAGCAGCAGCAGATGCGCAACAACTATCGCGGACACAACACACTGGGCGCAGGATACCTGACGATGTCTCTCCCCTTTGGCAAACTTGGCATCCACGCCGGTGTCCGCTTTGAGCACAACGACATGGAACTCATCTCCAACACGCGCGACTACGAGAAGAGCGAGACAAGCCGCCACTACAAGACCGATGATTTCTTCCCGTCTCTCAATACAACCTACAAAATCAACGACCGGCACCAGGCGCGCCTGTCGTATGGTCGCAGCATCAACAGGCCGGAGTTTCGCGAGGTCTCCTCGTCGGTGTTCTACGACTTCGACCTTGCCAGCGACGTGCAGGGAAACACCGAGCTCAAAAACTGCTATGTCGACAACCTCGACTTGCGGTATGAGTGGTATCCATCCCGCGGAGAGCTAATCTCGCTGGCTGCCTTCTACAAGCATTTCGATTCGCCTATCGAGTGGACTTACACTGTTGCTGGAGGCACCAACCTTATCTATAGCTACAAGAATGCCAAGAGCGCCAACAACTATGGTTTGGAACTCGACATACGCAAGTCGTTGGATTTCATAGGTTTGCCAGACTTGAGCTGGTCGTTCAACGGTGCTTTGATAAAGAGCAAGGTACAGTTTGAGAAGGGAGCGAAGGAGGAAGACCGACCGATGCAAGGACAGTCGCCTTACCTCATCAACACGGGCTTCTTCTATAAGAACGAGAAACACCAACTCGACATCGCCCTGCTCTACAACCGCATTGGCAAGCGAATCATCGGCGTGGGTAGAAGCGAGGGAAGCAGTGCGAGCGACGAGAATGCCCGGGTGCCTCACAGCTATGAGATGCCAAGAAACGTCATCGACCTCTCGTTGGGCAAGAAGTTTGGCAACCACTGGGAGCTGAAGATGAACGTCAGAGACCTCTTGGCAGAGAAGGTTTATTACAAGCAATTCGCCAAGGTGACCTATGCCGATGGCTCCAAGAAGGAAATAGAAGAAGTTTCGAGATGCTACAAGCCAGGCGTGAACATCGGCTTACAGGCTATCTACAAATTCTAATGCAGGTTGTTTGTGCGAAACCCATAATATAAATAAGAAAGATTACTTAATTGTTTCATAAAAA
Organism: Oscillospiraceae bacterium; assembly: GCA_963599465.1. Taxonomy (GTDB): domain Bacteria; phylum Bacteroidota; class Bacteroidia; order Bacteroidales; family Bacteroidaceae; genus Prevotella. The sequence continues at coordinate 40,534 of CAVBXD010000026.1, forward strand.
CAAGCAAAAAGATGAACAAGATGTATTTATTCGGATGCATGGGCATCCTTGCGGCATCATCCTTATTGGCAAGCTGCAGCAGTAATGACGACAATGGTGGTGACAATGGTGGCACCACAACTGCCTACGTCTGGAGCAAAGACGGTGGTCTCGATGCCTGCGACCACATCCTCTTCGGCGAGGACGGCAAGGAAAACGCCAACGGAACCGTTATCGGAACTGGCAACCAAGAGTTTGTCTTCAAGGGCAAGCAGACATTGAAGAAAGGAACTTACACCCTCAAGGGATGGGTTTATATAGCCGATGGCGCGGAACTCACCATCGAGCCTGGCACTGTGATCAAGGGCGACAAGACCACCAAGGCTGCCATCGTGGTAGAGCGCGGCGGCAAGATCCACGCCGTGGGTACAGCCTCGGCACCTATCGTCTTCACATCCTCACAGGCTGCCGGTAGCCGTCGCCCTGGCGACTGGGGTGGCATCATCATCTGCGGTAAGGCTCAAAACAACCAGACCGAGATGCAGATTGAGGGTGGTCCCCGCACCAAGCATGGTGGTACCGACAATGCCGACAACTCTGGCGAGCTGGAGTATGTTCGCATCGAGTTTGCCGGCAACCCATTCAGACAAGACCAGGAAATCAATGGCTTGACAATGGGTTCCGTGGGTACAGGCACCAAGATTGACCACATACAGGTTTCCTACTCCAACGACGACTCTTACGAGTGGTTTGGCGGAACGGTCAACTGCAAGTACCTCATAGCCTACAAGGGTTGGGACGACGACTTCGATACCGACAATGGTTTCTCAGGCAAGGTGCAGTTTGGTTTGGCCGTTCGCGACCCGAGAATTGCCGACCAGAGCCAGAGCAATGGTTTCGAGAGCGACAACTGCGCCGATGGTGCTCAGGTTTCTCCATATACCACCGCACAGTTCTCAAACATCACTTTCGTTGGACCTAAGACTGCCGCCGACTTCTCGAACGACAGCAAGTATATCACCGCCACAGACTACTTCCCAAACAACGGTTCCGGTCTTGGCAAGTTCCAGGCAGCGATGCAAATCCGCCGTTCCTCTCGTTTGAATTGCTACAACTCGGTGGTTACCGACTGGCCTATAGGCTTGATTATCGACGGCGAGAAGGGTGACACTCCTGCACAGGCAAAGGCAGGCACCTTTAAGTTGAAGAATATCATCATGGCAAATAGCGACATCATAGGTAGCGATGCCAACAAGAGCTATGAGGACAAGGAATATGATTTCACGGCAAAGGCAGTGAAGCCTGAGAGCACACAGAGCTTCTCCCATACTTTCTTCTTGTCAGAGGCAAGCAACAAGTATCTTGCCGACAAGTCTTCTCTCAATCTGACAGACGGCAAGGGCGTAGGTGTTCCTTTCATGCCACAGGCTGGCAGCATACTCTTCGGAGCCCAAAACTTCACGGGTTTGGATAGCTGGTTTACAACCGTTACATACGTTGGAGCATTCAATGCCAATGACACATGGATGGATGGCTGGACCAACTTTGACCCACAGAACACGAAGTACTAAGGCAGAGCTTAAATTCATTAGACATATTAAAAAAGCCAAGGAGCATTTCGCTTGCTCCTTGGCTTTTTTCGATGCTACATGCCGAACACTTTGTTCAAAAATTCTGCCAGATGTCCTGCATAGTAAAGCGGAATATTATATAAGGTGAAGGTCTTGCCGTTCTGTGTCGTGACGGTGTCTGATGTCATCGGTCCATTCCAGAGACGCAAGGCAATATCTTCCTTCGACTCGTCCATGAAAAGGTGCAGGGAACGCAACTTGGCATTGTCTCCTGTCTTCACCTCTATCGGAAGAAGATGAGACTTATAGCGTATCAGGAAATCGACCTCCGCCTGGGAGTTCTTGGCGTCACGCACCCAAAACATCCGCTTCTCTCCAAATGTAAATGATGCGCCCAGCAGCTCCTGGCCGACAATGTGCTCGGCGATGTCGCCTTTCCACAACTCGTCAGTATCCTTGCAGAACAACAGTTCTTCTTGCATTCCCGCCACATAGTTCACCAGACCGGTGTCTAACCACATCAACTTGGGACTCTTCTTCAAGTCGGGCAAGATAGGGAATGAGGCTGACATCTGAGGATAGACCAGTTCCAATAGCAGTGTCTTCTCCAATGTCCTGAATGCGTTTCCCACGTCTGCAGCCTTGAAAGAAGAACTCGTGAACTTGGCAAACTGGATGCGATGCCCTGCCGCAGCCCATCCGTAATTCAAGATGTAGCGAATGGCATCCTGTTCCTTTGGCTTGCTGGCGTATTTCTCCACATCGTCACGATAGCCTGAAAGCAAAGCATTGAATACTTCGTTGAGTTTGACGAAGTCATTATATTTGGCATAGTTTTCCACAGCTTCCGGCAAACCGCCGACTATCATATATTTCTTGAACAATCCCATCACTTGTTGGTGCAAGGAAGCTGGCAGCGTAAGCAGTTCTATACCGTCGGCTATCGCCTCTTGCCCCATGGCACGGAGAAACTCCACAAAGGTGCATGGATGCAGAGCCATATATTCCACCCTGCCCACAGGGAAAGAGATGTGCCGTCCCATCAGACTCTCCAAGAGTGAACCTGCTGCTATCACATAAATGTCGGGCCGCTTCTCGTAAAAATAGCGTAATGTCTGCACAGCCTTTGGCTCATTCTGTATTTCATCGATAAATATCAGCGTGCGCTTGCTGGTGTTTTGCGGCACATTCGACTTGAAAAAGATACCCGCCAACAAGTCGTCGAAGGAATAGTCTGCAGAAAAAAGCTCAGCATTCTCCTTTTCTTCCAAATTAAGATAGATGTAGGCATCAAACTCCTTGGCAAACAACTCTACCAAGGTTGTTTTTCCCACTTGTCGGGCACCACGCAAGACCAATGGCTTACGCTCCTCTTTTTCTGCCCATTGGCGCAGATGGTTGATGGCTATTCGATTAAACATGTCTAATATCTTAAGTATCAAGTGCAAAGATATAGAAATTTTTCATTTCCAAACCAAAAAGAGGGAGATTTTTAACCATTTCCAAACCAAAAAATGATAAAAACGTGAGCATTTCCAAACCAAAAATACGTAAAAGTGGGAGCATTTCCAAAGTAAAATGCATTCTAAAACAGGTTTTATGTTGATTACCGTTGGCGTTCACGTCTCAGATATTTCTTTCACACGGATTTTAAAGATTTTAAAGATGTCGGCTTCGCCGATTACCGCATTGGAGATTGCGTGCGCTAAAATATGTTGTCCACGAAGCGACACGAAATTTCTCGAAATCCCGTGCGCTAAAATATGTTGTCCACGAAACGACACGAAATTTCACGAAGACATGCGTCAATTTGAAGGACACGAAATTTCGGCTTCGCCGATGCCGCGTACCACAAATACGTTTTGCCGTTCGGCTTTGATACACCGCGTAGTCGCCATGCGACGTAGCCTTCTTTAAAATCTTTTTAATCCGTGTGAAACACTGAATGTGTGAAGAATAAATCCGTGTGAGGAAAAAGGTGAAGAATAACCAACGCAGCTTTTAGACCACCGCACCAGCTACGGCATCATCGGCGAAGCCGAAATTTCGTGTTTTTCAAATTTCCGCAGATTTTTCGTGTCCCTTCGTGTCGTTTCGTGGACAGATATTTTATCAGGCAGAGCCTCGGAGATATACCGTTGTGACTGAAGATGATAAGCTGAAGTTGAGCAAATCGCATTTTCTTCACACGGATTCAGAAGATTTTAAAGATGTCGGCTTCGCCGATTACCGCATTGGAGATTGCGTGCGCTAAAATATGTTGTCCACGAAGCGACACGAAATTTCTCGAAATCCCGTGCGCTAAAATATGTTGTCCACGAAACGACACGAAATTTCACGAAGACATGCGTCAATTTGAAGGACACGAAATTTCGGCTTCGCCGATGCCGCGTACCACAAATACGTTTTGCCGTTCGGGATTGATACATCGCGTAGTCGCTATGCGGCGTAGCCATCTTTCAGATCTTTTGAATCCGTGTGAAACACTGAATGTGTGAAGAATAAATCCGTGTGAAGAAAAAGGTGAAGACCCCAATTCGGGATAAGTCGTTCGTTTACAATAGTCAATAAGAGCCTTCGTTAA
>CAVBXD010000027.1:0-43864 GCA_963599465.1 Oscillospiraceae bacterium
CGTATTTCCGAAAAGCGAGTGCAAAGGTATAGACTTTTTCAATACCCTCCAAATATTTCTTGGATTTTTTTTCAAAAATTGATGATTGTTGATATAAATCAAGAGAAAAAGGGCAAAAAGGGGATTTATAGACGGGATAGACGGGGGATAGACTTTAATAGACGAGGACTGGCTGAGATAGACGAGGACTGGCTGAGATAGACGAGAATAAACTGGATAGACGTGATAGATTATACGGAACGGAGGGACTCTGCAAATGACGGAAGAGACGAAAGGAAAAGAAGGAAATAAAGAAAGGGAGGGAATGAAGGGAAAAAAGAAGAAAGAAGGGAATGAAGGGAATGAAGGGAATGAAGGTAAAAAAGGAAAGAAGATAGGGAAGGCGGGGGATGGGATAGAAAAAAGAACGAAAGGAAGCCTTGCCTTTGCTGGAACAGTTCAAGGTCTGTCCAGCAAAGGCAAGGTGTCTACGAATTACCCTTATAATATTCGTTTTGTTGGCTCGCCATGTTGGGGTTGGCGTTGATCTCGTCTTGCGGAATGGGAAGCACGATTCCACCAAAGGTGCGGTCTATGATCTTGTCGCGGTGGGAGACGGGCACTCCACGGAAGTCGTCGTTGAACTCAATCTTACGGTTCATGCGCATCATGTCGAAGAAACGCTGCCCCTCGCCAAAGAGCTCTTTGCTTCGCTCATCGAGAATCATGTCGTCGCTGACGGTTGCAGCAGAAGCAGGCGTGAGCTTGGTGGCACGACAGCGTATGGCGTTGAGACACTCGGCAGCCTTTGCCGCATTGCCGGTATGCAACGCCGCCTCAGCAGCTATGAGATATATCTCTGACAGGCGCATCACCTTTATGTTGACTGCCGTGGGCGACTCCTTGCCGTCGCCATTCAGGTCAAGCCCCCCCATATACTTATAGCAAGAGCCCTTGCGCTCCACCTTAGTGTCAATCCACGACTCGTCGTTGTCCATCACGCCCCAACGCACATCGGTTGCGTCCTCTGCCAAACGGTTGAGATAATAGTCGCTGGCAATGAACCATCCCATGGCATTCTTCTTTTGCGAATAGCGCATATAATAGTAGCCAAGCGAAGACTGCTGGAGATCGCTCTGCGTGTCGATGCCTATCTCGAATATCGACTCAGAGCCATACTCCCTACCCCACGACTCACACCACTGTGCCGGGGAATAGAGTTGGAACTTGCCACTGCCCATCACTTCCTCTGCCGCCTCCAGAGCCTTGGCATAGTTCTCCATGTAGAGATAGACCTTGGCTTGCAAAGCCACATTGCCATAATAATCGAGGTAGCCGTTGTGCAGGCTCTTGTCGGAAGCCATCAGCTTCTGTCCGGCTTGAAGGTCGTCCACAATCTGGGTATATACTTCATCCACCGTCGCGCGTTCCGGCTGCGCGCTTGCGTCGAGCGTCTTGAGCACGAGAGGCACTCCGAGCGACTGCTTGTCAAGGTTGTAGGGCTTGCCGTAGAGCCTCACGAGGTCGAAATAGAAAAGCGCCCTCAGCGACAAGGCTTCTCCCTTGTAGTAGTCGAACTCCTTGCCCTCGCCTCCTGCCTGCAACTTGTCTATGTTCTCCAGGAGGTTGTTGACCTGCATGACGCAATCGTATATCGTAGACCAGAACCCCGAGTAGGTGCCGCTCGTCGGCGTGTGGTTGAAGGTATATAGCGCGTCGTTGCCGCGTCCGTTCTCGTAGAGCGTGAGATCGCCGCCCTTGGCGTCGCCATATAGCAGGAAATTGCGCCCATAGTAAGCCGACGACGACATCTCGTGCATCATGCCGTTGATGGCTACCCGCGCGTCGCTTGTCGTGGCTATGGCATTATCGGCATTGGCCGAGTTTGTTGGCTCGCGGTCGAGAAAGTCGTCGCAAGAGGTGAGAGCCGCCACGGCCATTATCATCATCACAATGGTATTTTTGCATATATTCATTTCCATGTCCTGTGTTTAGTCCTTACAAAAGAATTTTTCGCATAATCGCAGCATCAATCCGCCATGCCTCAGATAGTCAACTCTACTCCGAAGATGAACGTCTTTCCTACTGGCGTCTCCCATCCGCGAGTGCTGTAGCTGTTTACCTCAGGGTCAGCGTCCTTATATTTGGAGAACGTGAGAAGGTTTTGGGCGTTGAAAAACACCCTCAAGTTGGAGAGCCACACACGGCTGACCAACGTCTTTGGCAACGTATAGGCCAACGACAAGGTCTTGAGCCTGAGGAAGGTAGCATCGTGGAGATGGCGCGAGCTGAACTGCATGGCATCGGTGAGGTCGCTGCCAGAAAGGGCTGGCTCCGACGCGTCGGTATGGGTTGGTGTCCACATGTTCTCATAATAACTCTCAGAGCGTATGCGCTCCCAGTAGTATCCATCGTCTGCCACGTCCTTGTAGGCACCGTCGTAGAGTTTTCCGCCGAGCTTGTAGATGAAGTTCAGTCCCAGTTCGATGCCCTTGAAGCTGACATTGGTTGAGAATCCTCCGCTCACGTCGGGAATGCCGTTGCCTATTATGGTGAGGTTGGCATTGTCGTAGTCGTAGGTAGCGCCACGACCCTTAAACTCGAAGTCGCCAGCCTTGGGGTCTTTTTCGTCGTTGACGTAGTAGACGCTCTTGCCGTTTTTCGGATCCACGCCTGCCCACTCATATCCATAGAAGGCCAACGTAGACTGTCCCTCACGGTAGATGTATTGGGCACGGCTGTCGTCGCCAGTGGGGTCATACCAGATAATGTCGTCGCCACGGTAGAGCGTCTTCACCTTCGACTTGATGAACGAGGCGTTGACGGCTGCCGACCACTGTATCTTGTCGTTCTTGATGATGTCGCCAGAGAGTTCCACCTCGATGCCGTGGTTGTTGATGCGGCCTATGTTTTTCAGCACGGAGCTGAATCCCGTCACCATCGACACCGGCACGTCTTGCAGCAGATTCTTCGAGTCGCGGTTGAAATATTCCACCGTTCCCCTGAGCCTTGAACCGAAGAGCGAGAAGTCGAGTCCCACGTTGGTGTTGTAGTTGGTCTCCCACGTCAGGTTCTTGTTGCTGAGCGAAGAGATTAATCCTGCGGGCTCGCCCATATAGTTGTTTGTATAAGACATGAGGTTCATGTAAGCATAGTTTGACGACGGCAGCGTGCCGTTGACACCATAAGAGGCGCGCAACTTGAGTTCGTTGACCCATGCCACATTCTCAAACCACTTTTCCTTGCCGAGCATCCATGCCCCCGACACCGACCAGAAGTTGCCCCAGCGGTTGTCGGGACTAAGCTTTGAGGAACCGTCGCGCCTGAACGAGGCAGACGCGAAATAGCGTTCGTCGTAGTTGTAGTCGACCTTGGAGAGTACCGACACCATGGAGTTGCCCCACTCATATCCTGCCGACTTCTGCACACCTGCCGTAGAAACGGTGTGAAGCGTGCTAGTGGGCAGGTTCTCGCCGGAGGCTCGGGTGAAATCGGTGTTGTTTTTCTCTGCCTCGAATCCCGCGAGCACTCCAAGGGAATGAGAACCGAAGAGCTTGTTGTAAGAAGCCGTTGTAGACGACACCGTCTTCTCGTAGATGGTGCGCATCTCGTTCACCTCGCCGTTGGTTGCCGAGCCGCTGTAGTGGTTGGCACTATAATATACGTGGTCGCGCACGTTGGTGTTGTCGTAAGAGAATATGGAACGCAGGTCAAGTCCGGGCAAAAGATGGAGCGTGAGAGTCTCTATGGCAGAAACGCGCGTGTCTACCGACTTGTTTTCCCACTCCTTGCTATAATAGAGTCCGTTGTAGGCATAGGAACCGTAACGTGCCGTCCACTCGTCGCCCGTCTTGTAGTCGGTAGGCCAGTAGAGCCCCCAAAGCAGGTTGCGTGTCTGCATGAAGTAGTTGCCGCCCGTGTTTCGCGTGTCGTTGTAGCCACTCTTCGATATTCTCGCCAAGCTCACGTTGCTTGCGAACTCTATGTGCTTGCCTATCTTCTGCGATAGGTTGACACGTCCCGACACTCGCTTGAAATCGTTTACCCACAACCGTCCGTTGTCCTTGGTATACGACAGCGAGGTGTAATAGTTGGTCTTGTCGGAAGCCCCGCTCACCGATATGTCATCGGTCTGGTAAACTCCCGTGCGGAAATAAGCGTTGTCCCAGTCGTAATATTGTCCGGCTCGTCCCGAACCGTCGTAATCGCCAATCTCTACGCTCTCATACGCTCCCGTGCCTCCGGTAGAGAACGAATAGCCATGCTTGTTGAACTTCCTGTTGAGCTGGTTCAAGGCGTATGCGTTGGCATCGGCATCTGACGCTCCGTTTTCGGTCTTATAGGCATGGAAGATGGTGTAGAGCATGTCTACCTGGTGCTGCGTGGAGGCCGTCTCATAGTTGCCGGTGGCCCACGACGGCGTGAAGCCTATCGACGACTTGACCGTCACTTTCGGCCTGCCCTCCTTGCCTCGCTTGGTGGTGATGAGTATCACGCCATTGGCAGCGCGCGAACCGTAGAGCGACGATGCCGCCGCGTCTTTCATAACCGAGATAGACTCTATGTCGTCGGGGTTGAGCGTATTCATCACGTTGTTTGTGGTATAGGTATAGCCAGACATCTGGCCCACGTCACCATCCATCACAGGCACTCCGTCGATGACATACAGCGGCGAGCTGCCGGCGTTCATCGAGCCTATGCCGCGTATCTGCAGCGTGGGCGCGGAGCCAGCCTGTCCTGAACTGCTCGTCACCTGAAGTCCCGCCACCTTACCCGTGAGCGCACTCTCAAAACTCGTCACCGGCTGGTCGGCTATGTCCTTCGCACTGACCATGGCAGCCGAACCTGCGTAACTGCTTTTCTTCGCCGTGCCGTATGCCACCACTATGACATCGTTGAGCTGGCGACTCTCCTCGGCGAGCACTATCTTCAAGTTGGGCTTAATGGCAGCCACCTTTGGTTGCATGCCGAGATAGGTCACCTTTAGCTGCGTGGCCTTCAAGGGTATATCGTTGAACGAGAACTTGCCGTCGACATCGGTCACGGTGCCAACTTTCGAGCCCACCACCATGACGGAGGCTCCCACGATAGGCTCACCGTCTTCGGATGTCACAGTGCCAATGATCTTTCTGTTTTGAGCGGTCGCCATCAGCGTGCTGAAAACGGCGACGAATAGTAGCGGAACAAGCTTTCTTACCATAAGAAGTCAGTGTTTTTGAGAAACTAATATCATACCAGACAAACGTCTTATGGCAAAGTTAGCAAAAATATACTAAACAAAAAGAAATAATGACAAAAAGTGTCTTTTTGTAGCGTATAATTGATTTATGATAACTTTTTGCAACTTTCGACACGCACACATGCACAAAAAGACAACAAGAAGTCGCAAAACTGGTCACCACAAAACGCACGAAAAGCAAGAAATCAAACACATCCACAATTGGCTGAAATTCATGGTGTTTGCCGTTACGTTAGAATCGCGATGCCGTTACGTTAGAACGGCAATGCCGTTACGTTAGAATCGCAACGCCGTTACGTTACAACGGCAACGCCATTCTAACGTAACGGCAAAACGCGAAAATCAGCGTACCTCATTTGCCTTTCGCGGACAATAAAAGTCCACGGACAATGCAAGCGTTGTTTCAATACAAGCGTTGCATCAATACAAGCGCGAGCGGGCACAAGGCCCGCCCGCACTGCATCATTATTGAAATATCAAGACTACCAAATTGACATGTTTTCCTTATAGCCCGCCCAGTTTTCCTCGTTGGTGTTGTTGGCGTTGCCATTGGCATCGGTTTCGTCATTCCAGAAGTTGTTGTCAAACTTGGGTATGTGTGGCTTAGCGTCTGCCCACGGATCCTGAGATGACGACAACAACGTACATGAGGAGTCGAGGCTCAACGTCTCAATGTCAGGACGAACATAGAGTTTCTTGTTGACGGTTGGTTGAACGCCCACGGTTTGACGAATGCATATTTTATTATTCATAGGAATCCAATTTTGAATGTTATATATAATAATGTATATAGGCTCATCTCATCACGACCTTCGTGCCATTGACCACATAAATGCCATTCGGCAGTGAGAAGGAGCGTGAGTCGCCGTTTCGCATAGTCGCCACACCGAGAGTTTGACCGTTGATGGCGCGCACACTTATATAAACGTCTTTGGTGGCCTTGACATTCAGCACGCCGCCATTGGCAGAGAGTTTGAAGCCTGTGTCGGTAGCGTCGGCAGACACCTGGGAGATATTGGTGACATCAGCGTTAGGCTCCGTGGAGATGTGGATGTAGCGGGCGGCATTGCCAGCAGCGCCCTCGCAGTCGTACCATGTACGGAACGGCAACACGTAGACATCAGGATATTGCTCGCCGAGGTTGAGCGAAGACACAAACAAATCCCTGTTGAAATAGAACACGCCCTTGGTTTTGGCTATCTTCTCGCCAGAGTAAGTGCCACGGTTGGCTAGCGACATGGCTGAGCCATCCACCGTGCCTTGCGCCGTCTCACCATAGATTGAAGACGGAGTCTTCGCGATGGTAGCACCACTCTGCCTTAGCGTGAACATCACGTTGTCGTCGGAAGAGGACTCGACATATTTCTCAATGTCTACGAGATAAGGCTTGTTGGCCTCCGTCTCCGACATGCCTGAGCAAGGTGAGAAGTGGGCGTTGACCGAATAGCGCTCGCCCGTGGAACTGAAGGAGTTGTCGGCGTTCATGGTGTAGAACGTGAACTCGCCACCATCGGCAGGCTGTGTGTAAACGCCTGTCTCTGGGTCAAGCGCCATGGTGAACGGCATCACTACCGACACCCACCTGCGAGCGTTGTGGGCATTGATTATCATGCGGGTGTAGCACACCTCGTTGGCAGCGTTGAGACGAATGTCGAACGGGGCGAAGAAAGGCTGCTGGTCGGAGAGCACGATGTCGTTTTCTGCCACATAGTCGTCGCCCGACATAGAGAGCGTTGCCACGTTGTTGGCCTTGTATGACACTCCCTTGGGCAGGTAGATCATGGCATTGACAGCAAGGGCGTCGCGTATGTCTTCTATCTTTCCAAGCGTAGCGTCGTCGGCACTATAGAGCACGGAGTTGATGCCACTGGCGTCGAGATAGAGAATGTGCTTAGTATCGGAGGGAGCACCCGTCTTGCCGTCGGCGATGTCGACATTGATTTGGTCAATGATCTGCTTGGCATAGGCGTAGCCATCACCCTTGCCGAGAAGCTCGTCGGTAGAGGTGTTGCGCAGACCTACACTCACGCCAACCCACTTCTTGCTGTCGAAGCCAGTGCTGAGCATGGCATTGTCGTAGATGGTGACGTAGGTGAGTTCGGGCTTATAGTCCTCAGTCTTGAGCGTTATGTTCGTGTTGTAGTAGGCATAGTAGGCATGACGCGGCGTGGTGGTCGGCGCAATGTTGTAGCGCGTCTCGTCGGAAGTGACAAGATAGCAGTCGCGGCTGTCGCCCGATGCCAGTTCCACGGCGCTCCACGTGCCGCCCTGTGTGGCATAGGTGGAGTTTGAATAGCGGTATTCCTCATAAACGAAGGTCGACGATCCGCTGGTGCCTGCGCTATAGTTGTCGGAGTTGTTGCAACGGAAAGCCTTGTCGCCTGCAAGAGCTACCGACACCTTATTATTATAGTCGTAGTCGGCGGCTTCGGTACGGTGGGCCTGCAGGTTCTCGCCAATGAGGTCGTAGTAGGCCGATCTCACGAAGTGGTAGCGTGCGTTGCCGTCCATGGAGAGCGGGCCGTAGGTGTTGTCGGCTCTCTTGCTGTGGAGCTGGTCGAAGGAGAAGCGCATCTTGTCGGCGGCGAAGTTGGTGGGCACGGCAAACTCTATCTTTCCCTCCGCGCCAATGGTGAAATCGTCGGCAAGATACTGGTTGGAGAGCGAGGTGCTGCCGTCTTCCTGTCGGCAAACCACATCCATCTTGTCGATGTAGGGGTTGAGGGCTTCGAGCTCAACTTGGAGACTGACGTATGCGGTCTGTCCGTCGGCGAGACCCTCGATTGAGAACTTCACGGCGTCGTTGTTGAGACCCTCAATATTGATTTCCTGCGATGAGTTCACCCCGTCTACGCTGGCGGTGGCAGCCACGGTGGTGCCGGTCTTGTCGTAGAGTTTCACGGTGTACGAAGCCGGATCGGTAGTGATGACATCCGTACTGGTGATGGTGGCTGTTGTACCCCCGTAGGTAGCCGTTCCGGAGGTGGAGTATCCTACATAGTCAGTTCCCCAGTACAGACCGCGTTCGTCTATCTGATATTCGCGGGCGTTTCTGTTCGTCGTGGTTGTCTTCAGGTCGGAGGTGCGGGTACCGTCCCGTCTATTCTTGTCATGCGTCAGATAGTATGATGTGCCTCCGGATACGGTCCACACCCGTCCTTCGGTATCTGTCTTCCAGACCACAGGGGTGGTGCTATAGTTGAGCGAGACATTGAGGTAGCGTCCGAGGTTGTCCATGATATAGATGTCCTGTCCGAGTGCGGGAGCAGAGTAGGACGTGGTTTGGGAGACACAAGTGAGCCGTGCGCCCACGATACGGTAGCCCACGGGGATGAGCGTCTTGCCGTCCTGCGAGAGGGCATCGGTGGGCACTTCGAGCCAATAGGTATCGTTGGCCAGACCCACATAGGTCTTGCCATTCTGTGTGACTGCCGGGGCGATGTGTCCGTCGCCCGTCTGTCCTTCTACGGCAGTGCCGGCGGTGATACCGCTATTGTCGTAGAGCAGGAAATTGGCGTGCAGATCCTTTACATTTTTATAGTCGTACTTATAAGAGGTGTAATGGCTTAGGGAGGCCGTCTGGCGTGTGATAGATCCGAGATCCACGCGCTGGGTAGCAAAAGGCAAAGCCACGCAGTCGGTACCGCTGGCGGCAATGCTACCAGGCACAAGCGTTTCGGTGAAAGGTTCGGTACATTCGAAGGTGACAACAAACGAGGTTACCTTGACGCGCGCCATGCCTTTGGAGTGGTCTTGACGGAAATACAATATGTTGCCCATGTCGGTGTCTGACATCGACGTGCGCTGCAATGTTACACTCTTACTGGCCGATGACACAACAACGCTCTTGTATGGGTTAGTGAAAGAAGCATCCATCTCCTTGAACGTGCTTGCCTGAGAGCCATCTGTGTCGTAGTCCATCACGATTTTGTAACCCGTGAAACGATAACCCTTGGGCAAGGACAACGACATGTGGTTTATCACGCTGGCCGATTCGCCCGACGCAAACACGAGGTTGTTGCCCGACGCGAGGATGTTGTTGGCATGCTTGCTCATGAGTCCATTTTCGGTGAGTGTGGATTCGTCGGAGGATACGAGCGTCATGGGCAACTGGTTGTGCACCCATGCTCCTCCGAAACCGGTGAGATGGCTCTCCCCGCTATAACTCGCGGCAGAAATGACATTGCCCGTCTTGGGACTTACGCTTACTGTCTGGGCAGGCATTGTCATTGTGGCAAGCAAAAAAACTGCCACGGCGAGCCATCTCACCACATCTCGTCCATTAAATGTTCCATTAGATGATAATCTTGATAGTAATTTCATGTTCAGTAGATTTTTGAATTGTACTGCAAAGATAGGCATAAAGGCCAACACCAAAGTCACAAACAAGCCCTTAGGTGTATCATACCGTCCGCTACATTGTAACATTTCAAAATGTTACAACAAAAACGGCACATAAAAATGAGCATAAAGAAATGTATATAATGCTGATTTTAAACAAAAAGGTAGAAAGAAAGCGATATTTCTGCAATATTTTGCTTAACTTTGCATAAAAAGAAAAACTCATGAAGCTGTTGTTTAAATTAGCACTCATGGCTATGGCAGTAATCGTTGCTGCCTGCTCAAACGACGGGCAAACATCACGAAAGGAGCAAAAAACCGACGACATATACACATATGAATATGTGAAGAAGATAAGCGTGACGCGCCCCGATAAAGCCTTGCAACTGTTGAGTACAGCCGAGAAGAAGAACTTGATGTCCAAGTTGGACATCAACGTGCTGCGTGGCGTCGTGTACTACAACTCCATGTACGACTACAAGAAAGCCGGCATCTATACCGCGGCTGCCCTCCGCGACCCAACCATAAACAAGCATCCCGACCGTTTGATGGAGACGCTGCACGTGTCGGCAAGGGTAGATTACAACCTCAGCCACTACACCAGGTGTCTTAACACGGCAAAAAGAGGCATAGACGAGGCATACAAGCACGACAAACGCCGACTGGTGGCAAAGCTGATGAGCCTGCTTGGACAATGCTATTACGAGACCGGCAACCCGCGCCACGCCATCAGCAGTTTCGACAGGTCAATAGCCATTCTCAAAAACGAGAACAGGAAGACGCGGGAATGGGCAAACTACTATGATCTCGTTACCGCCTACGCACTGAAAACAAACACGCTGCTCGACATTAAGCAATATGCCGAATTGCTTGATTGCCGTGACGACTATGAGGAGGCGTTGCAAAAGCTCAACTCCATTCCCGAGCGCGTAAACGGTGTAAACGACATAGCCAACGCCACGTTCTACTCAATCTATGCCATCGGCTACGAACAGATCGGCAACCACGAAAAGGGCAACGAGATGTACGACAAGCTCACTGGCACCCGGGCATCCACGACGCCTGAAGGCGCCACATTCCTGGTGCCTTACCTCATGTTGAGAAAGCAATATGCCATGGCGCTGAAGAAAGAAAACGAGATGGAAGCCTTGTGGCAAAGGAACGGCATGGACACCGTCAACTTCAACTATATACAGGTGATATTGGTGAACAAGGCACACACGTTGCAAGCCCTTGGCCGATACAAGGAAGCAGCCGAGACGGGGATGAGGGCCTATAACCTCAGAGACTCGATAGGTAGGCGCGCACGTAGCGAGGATGCCGCGTGGATGGCTGAGCAATTGGGCAAGAACGCATTGAAGAGATATATCGATCGCCAAGACCAGATACTGAAAATCAGCAGCATAACAACAATCGTTGTCACAGCGCTGCTCGCAGCATGCGTATTCTTCATGCTCTTGGCGATTCGCGCCAACAAGAAATTGAAAGACAAGAACCGAGCCACGACACTTCTTGTCAACGACCTGCTGAAATACAAACAGCTATCCATTGATCGTCTCGACAACAGCGAGAACGCCAAAGAAGAAGAGGCAACAGGGGAAGACCAAACCAACATCGAGGACACGCCTGGTTACCAGGAGTTCCTGAAAGTTGAGAAAGAGGTTATAGACAAACGGCTATTCGTGCGCCCCGAGCTGAAACGCTCCGACGTAGCAAGCGAGTTGGGCACGAGTGTCGCCAACGTCAACAACTTGTTCTCGACCTATTGCAAGCTATCGTTCAACAACTACATCAACGAGCTGCGCATGGAATATGCCGCGAAGCTGCTGAAGGAAAAACCAGACTACACCATAGAGGCCATCGGCGCCGAGTGTGGCGTGCCTATCCGCCAAACGTTCCACCGCCTGTTCTCCAAGAAGTTTGGCATGACACCTGCCGAATACCGCAAGAACTTGGCTGAGGAATAAATTGAACAATACAAAGCGGGGCGGCAATCATTTGCCGCCCCGCTTTGTATTGTTCAATTGTTCATGCTGTCGAGTAATGAAAAGAGGATGGAATCCACCATCACTCTACTGCATATTTTTTACCACCGATAATATACACGCCTTTTGCCAAGCCCTTGAGTGCGGTGGAATAGGTAACATTCTTTCTTACCATCGCACCTGAAACGGTATACACGTCTACGCGACTGTCGGTAGCCGAAGGCTTGACGTTCACGATGCCCGTGGAGGAGACGCGGCGATAAAGCGACACTGCCTGCTGGGTGCTCTTGTAGCAAGCGAACCTGGGAGACGAAGTGTTGTATTGTATCTCACGGTTGGTGTATTTGCAATTCTTTATTGTAGCGGCACCTCCGCTAATGGTCACCGTCCACTTAGCTCCAGCGTCAGACGCCGATGTGCTGCTTTGCAACTTATTATCATTTGAAGTAAGCGCGAGATAATCGTTGTCCACGGCATCATAGAAGGTGTACGCACCCTCAGTGCCTCCAAGCAACAACTGTCTGGGCTTGCCCGACGCGTCTACGGCAGTGGTAATTGAAGCGCCGCTTATCGTCACGTCGGCATAGCCACGCACGTCGTTGCCGCTTCCGCTCTTCTCGGCAAGAGCCACATTTCCAGCCTCATAAACAACGAGGTAATAATTTCCAGCCTCAATGTCGGCAGTGGAAGTGACCTTGGAGAACACATAACCATCGCTTGGGGTTGGATCGGGGTCTGGTGTTGGGTCAGGATCGGGATCCAGGTCAGGGTCGGGAGTTGGATCTGGATTCGTGCCATCATAGTTGTCGTAGCTGAAGGTGACATCCTGCTTGTTGCCCCACACATACTGCTCCAACCCGGGGTAGTCAACATAAGGGTTGCGGTTTTGCTGACATCCGTAAACGGCGTTGTTTCGGTCTATTTCCTTTTGGCTCACAGGATCTTCCTTTGCCCAACGAAGCAACATGTTGATATACCATGTCTTGTAAGCAGGGTAAGAGGTTCCGTCGAGCACGGTGCTTGCCGAACCGTTTGAAACCCATCCAGCTATCTTGTCCTCGTAGCAGGTAGCCATGTAGAAATAGATTCGCGCGAAGTCGCCTTTGTATTCATCGTTTGGCTCAAACACCGTACCGGAATAACCTTCCACCGAACACGGGCCAACCTTGCTGAAGCCTTCATCCGACGTGTAGGTGGGAGAGGTTGTCTCACCGAAAGGATAACTGCCTCGGCGGTTGTTGACATAACCGTCGGTCGGCACCACATGCACGATGTCGGCCTTCATTGGCGAGGCTTCCTTGAACCAACTCTGAGGCACAGAATGCTCACGGTTATACATGTCGCCTTCTTTCTTATAGTTGCCCGTACGGTCGGAGAAAGAAAAGTTTGTGGTGCTTGAATACATGTCCCACACCTTGCCATCGGCCCTCTTGTCGGTTTGTTCATAACACGCATATAGCCCACTGTACCCGATGTCCTTATGTGTACTGATGATTTTGTAAAGTGCAGTCTTCAAGGCTTTTCCTTTCTGGCCACTGGCGTTCTTGTAATACGTTCCGCTGTCGTTGGGTCCTTGCGCAAAAAGCTGCGTCACAAGGATGACCAAAGACAGCAACGAGAATTGTCGTTTGAGTTTAAGCATAATTGTTTCCTAATAAAAGATATAATACAAAGTTATACCTTTTATTTGGCTTGGGCAAGCAAAAACGCAAAGATTTGCCACCATCTTCATGGAAGCAGCTTCGGCAAGGCCTTGGCTATGTCGCGGTAGGTGCGTTCAAAGTCGCCAGTGTACCAAGGGTCGGCAACATCGCGCTCCTCGCCAACGAGCGACATGAGAAGGCTCACCTTTTCATCCTTGTCGTCGAAGCCAAGCATACGCAGCCAACGCAGGTTGTTGCGATCCATCACAAGCACGCGATCGAAGTGGAGAAAATCGGCCTTGGTTATTTGCCGTGCGCCCCTATGCTCAAACGGCACGCCATGCGAGCGCAGGCACCGCCGGGCGGGTGGATACATGTCGTTGCCAATCTCCTCTGTGGATGTCGCCACGCTGTCTATCTCAAACTCATCCTCAAGGCCGCGCTCCCTTACGAGTTGTTTCATCATGAACTCTGCCATCGGGCTACGGCAGATGTTGCCATGGCAAACAAAAAGAATCTTATGCTTCATCCAATTATTATTTACGCCTCAACCCGCTTATATAACGTTGCCAACAACATTATTTTGCCAACAACATCGTAAGAAACGACTTAAAGGCCGTTAGAAAAATTTGTTGTAAAGTTAGCTATAAATATTGGCATGTTGAGGAACATTTAAGAGAAATATACATCTATTACGATTCCACAAGTGGATTGGTCTCTACTTAATGACTTGGCAAGAAAATTCGGATGGACGATCAATTCCGAGAAAAAAAACGGCCTTGACGAAGCACTTGAAGATGTCAAGGCTGGAAATATTTATCATGCAAGCAGTGCAAAAGACTTAATTAGACAGTGCTTGGAATGAAAGATTGGCTCATGACGTGGCTTCAAGATGATGGGAAGCTCACCCTTCTGTTTTTAGACACAGGCTCACATAGCGACTTATTTTAAACATAAACAAGTGAGCTAACACCGTATTATCAAAAGATAATGCTCATGCGTCGAAATAGTAGCCGAAACCCAACCGCGTGACCAGGTTGTCGGAATAAGGGCCGAGCTTCTTGCGCAAGCGAGTGATGTTGACATCCACGGTGCGGTCGGAAACGATGACATCCATTGGCCATATCTTCCTTATGAGGTCATGGCGTGAGAACACCCTGCCCTTATGTTCAAGCAAGGTGCAGAGAATGCCAAACTCCGTCTTGGTAAACTCCACCTCTTCTCCGTCCACCGTCACGGTCTTGCGATCCATGTCCGCCACAAGGCCCTTGAACTCCAGCGAGTGGTGCTCTTCAAGTTCAGCGTTGGCATTGCCCGTACTGGTGCGACGCAGAACGGCACGCACACGCAGCAAGACCTCACGAATGGAGAACGGTTTTGATATGTAATCGTCGGCACCGAGGTTGAACCCCGTCACCTTGTCGCTCTCCGCTCCCTTTGCCGTGAGGAAGATTATTGGCACACGCTTCATAGACTCATTGTCGCGCATGCGACGGGCCACGGCAAAGCCGCTCATGCCGCCCATCATCACGTCGAGCAATACAAGTTGATAGCTGGCAACGTCTTTCTCCAGGGCATCCTCGCCAGAGAAAGCCGTATCCACCTCGTAGCCTTCAGCCTCAAGGTTAAACTTCAAGATCTCGCAAAGATCCTCCTCGTCGTCAACAACAAGAATACGCGTCACTTCTTCCTTATCCATGTTCTTTTGCAAATGATTTCTATATAAATGTCAATACTTGTATCAATGATGTTGCAAAATAACAAAATCAACTTTACATACGCATTTCAACGATATTACAATAAGATTACATTTTGCCGACCATGCGTCTTCACCTCATCGGTCAAGCCTCAACATGGCTTAGCCATCTTGTCAAGACACTCTTGTAGTTCTCTGTTTGGTCTATAAAGGTCATGTGGCGCGCGCCGTCGAGCAGTTCCCACTTCGAGCCTTCTATGCCATCGTGCATCGTCTTGGCTATCAACGGTGTACATTCGTCGTTGGTGCCGCTGATAATCAATGTTGGCGTATGTATGGTGTTGAGCTTGGCTGTGTAGTCGAAATCCTTCAGCGTGCCTGTCGGCGTATACTCGTTTGGTCCCCATGCCTCGATATACGATTCCATGCCAAACCTTTTCTTCCTGCGCAAGCACTCCGGGCTGTCAGCCGTTATCTCACAAGCGTGCAGCGCCGTATAGTGTTCATTGGCTCTAAGATACTCCGAGTCGTCAAAGCGTCCCGATTTAGTGGCCTTGGCTATCGCCTCCTGTTCTTCCCGTGGCATGAAGGAAATGAGCCGGTGTTGCTCGTGGCTCCACAACGCACTGGAAGATAACGTGCTGGAGAGTATTGCCGAAGCTATGCCGTTTGGCTTACGGTCAATGAGGTAAGCTATGATGAGCATGCCACCCCACGACTGTCCGAGCAAGTGCACCTTGTCGAGGTTCAGCCACGCGCGCAAAGCCTCAAGCTCGTCCATCCATGTTTGCAGTGTCCAAAGCTCAGGATGACCTTCCACGAAGCTCTCGCCGCAACCAAGTTGGTCGTAGGATATAACCTGCCGATGGGTCGTCTCAGCAAGTGAATCCAGCACCTCGAAATAGTTGTGGGCCGAGCCAGGGCCTCCATGCAAGAGCAGCAATGGCGGATTTGCCGTCTCGTCGCCTACGATACGATAATAAGTCTCAAAGCCCTTGAAGGGCATCTTGCCTTCCAGAATCTTCATATGATAGTGATTATGTGTTGACAAAGTTAGATAAATATTCAATAACGCAAGATAAAAACACGAAAAAAAAGTGGAAGAAGCCGTTGGCCTCTCCCACCCTTTCTACTGATAATTATTGAAGATTTTGCAGATTAGTTCTCCATGAACTTTTTGGCGGAGCGCAACTGGTGGCGCATGACGCTGAGGAGTTGCTGCGTCTCCTGCAGGATATTGAGATAAACCATGTCTACTTGCAAGTTCTTGTTGTCGGCTGCCGTCTGTATGCGATTGAGATGCACCTTACGTATCACGGAGAGCTGATCCTTGCAAGCGTCGGCCTCGGCGAGGATGCTGCGATACTGGTCGTAGCGGTTGGTTTCTATCTCGTCGCACGTCATCTTCATCAAGTCGTTCACCGCTTTTCTTATCGGCTCATATTCCCTGATATACTCCTCCGGAACGGGGTTGAAGTTGTTGTCCACGTGCTCTTTCACTGGCGCAAGCATACGACGAAGAGTATAGATGAATTGCTGGTCACTGTTCACGCCTATGTGGAACCACGTGTTCTTCTCGGCGGCAATCTCTATTGGTGAACGTTTCAGGCCAAGTAGCTCTTGCCTCCTTAGTTTCTTCAGCAGGTCGAGACGCTTGCGCAGACCCACTTCCGTCTTACGCAAACCACTGACCTTCTGCGAGTTGAATCCATCGAGCATGTTGTTGTATTGCTCCAACACATACTTGCAGGTCTTGGTCTGAGTGTCGCGCACATGCTTGCAAAGCATCTCCCATACGATATCCTTGTCGCGAGTGCGCATCATCAAGCGGAAACTGTCGTCCTCTGTCTTTGTCTGCTCACGTTTCTTCTTATACTGGCGGTTGCTTCTCCAAAGCAGGAACAACACGAGGGCGATAAAGAGGAACTGCACCAGGAATCCGCCAAACCACATGCAAAGGGCTACAAGGGCACAGGCAACGAATGCCACGCCTGCGGTGATAAACCATCCGCCAATGACGCTCAGCACGCCAGTGACACGGAACACGGCACTCTCACGGCTCCAGGCACGGTCGGCAAGGCTTGAACCCATTGCCACCATGAATGTCACATAGGTTGTTGACAAGGGCAACTTGTGGTTGGTACCAAACGTGATAAGCATGGAGGCTATTACCAGGTTTACTGCCGCACGCACAATGTCGAAAGCCGCGCCTTGGTTCTTATCGTCGTCTTCCACAGGTTTGGCAGACGTATCGAAACGGGAGTTGATCCATTGCCTTATCGACACTGGCACTACATAAGCCACACTCTCAACCATTGACTGCACGAAGCGCACAATGGCACGTGCCGCACGGCTCGATCCGAACATCTCGTCGCCCTCGTCCTGACGTGAGAGATCTACCGAGGTCTTGATGACGTTGCGCGCCTTCTTCGATGTTGCCATGGCCACAATCATGATGGCACCGGCGGCGAAGAGATAGTAAGGCGGTGTCTTGGCGCTTTCCATGAGTGAACTCATCATGAAGCTGTCTACGCTCGCGCCGCCGCCATTGGCAGTAAAGTCGTTGTAAGAGTCAAGACCGGCAAGAGGCACACCAATGAAGTTTACGAGGTCATTGCCCGCGAATGCCATAGCCAGGGCGAAAGTGCCCAAGAGTATCGTAATCTTAAAAATGTTGACCTTGCAAAGGTGGAGAACCTCCGTCACGATGGCAGAGCCTATGAAGGTGTACACCAACAGCATATTGGTGTTCTCGTTGATATATTCGCTAACGTTCTTGGGTATATATGGGCTCTTGCCTATTCCCTTCAGGAAGATGAAGTAGGCCAAGGCGGTGAATGCCACACCACCGAATATGGCTATTGTATAGCGGCTGTGCTTGGAGAAGTTGAACGTGAACACCACGCGGCTTATCCACATCACTATCATACCCACGACAAAGGAGATTGCCACTGAAACGAAGATAGCGATAATCACCTTCAAAGCCTGATCAGAATTGAGCAGTGAGCCAAAGGTGAGACTGTCGTCAGATACGACCTTCAGAAAAGCGAGCATGGCCGTACCGCCAAGGAGCTCGAAGACAAGCGACACGGTGGTGGAAGTGGGCATGCCGAGGGTATTGAACATGTCGAGCACAATGACATCGGTCACCATGACGGCAAGGTAAATCGTCATCACCTCATGAAACGAATAATGGCCCGGCACCAGGATGCCATGTCGCGCCACATCCATCATGCCCGTAGACATGACGGCACCAATGGCAACGCCAAGCGAAGCAATGATAAGAATGGTACGGAATGTTGCTACTCGGGCGCCAACCGCCGACTGAAGGAAATTCACAGCGTCATTGCTCACCCCCACAAAGAGGTCAAAGACTGCAAGGCAGAGGAGAAAGATGACAATGCATAAATAAATTGTCTCCATAAAACTAAAACAGTAATTAATAATTCTGCGTGCAAAATTAATTACCGCATGTTACAGCCGCCTTACATCAATGTTACAAAGATATTACATTTCGCTATTAGGTTAAATCCAACAATAGAGAGTCTAACTTAAAGGGTATAATGATAAGAAGCAAGGGCATTTGGCGAAGGAAGGACCATGGATGAAGCCCTCCGCTCAGTCTTTGAGCGAGAACTCGAAACACAAGCCACCATCTGGGTTGTTGCTGACGCTGATGTTTCCTCCATGCACACGCACGGCGTTTTTCACAATGGCAAGCCCAAGGCCCGTGCCGCCCATCTTGCGGCTCCTGCCCTTGTCCACTCGATAGAAACGCTCAAACAGACGCGCGAGATGTTCCTCCGACACGCCCACGCCATTGTCGCGGAAGACAAACTGCCAACCGCCTTGCCCGCGACTGGCCTTCAGGCTTATGTGGGTATTGGCACCGGCATAGGCAATGGCATTGTCGGTGAGGTTGCGGAAGATACTGTATATCAAGCCCTCGTTGCCATGTATAATCATCTTGTCGGGTATGTCGCACGTCATGGTCATGGCCTTCTGCTCAAGTGCGAACTTGCTCTCAAACTCCACCGTGTGTATTATCTCAGCCACGTCTATCTCAGAGAAGACCATCATCTCGGCACCATCGTCGAGACGGTTGAGCGTAGACATGTCGTTGAGCAACGCCGCAAGGCGCTCGCTCTGCACGTGGCATCGCTCCAGGAAGTTGTCGCGTGTCGCAGGTGCCATGTTGGGGTGTCCGAGTATGGTCTCCAAATAGCCTTGTATGCTCGCCACGGGAGTCTTCAGCTCGTGAGCCACGTTCTGGGTCAGTTCCCGTTTGAGCACGCTCTGCTCTTGCTGCGTCTTCTTCAGGCGGAGATAAAGCTTCACTATGCGCTCGGCGGTGTCGCCAAGCTCGTCGTTGGAGAAGCCTCCAAGCACTTCGTTCCAATCCTTGTTGAAAGAGAAGCCACGGGAGCTGGCGCGGGTGGCAAACTCGTTGAGCTTGGTTATGTTGCCTCCAATGCGGTTGGTAAACCTGTAGAGCACTATGGTGAGCAGGATGACCACGAAGATGGAGAACCAGATATAATGGAAGTCGGCCCGAAGGCTCTCTGCCAAGTCAATGTCGTAAGGAAGAGCCGCGCGAACTACGTAGCCTTCATCACGATAATATGTGGCGCAATAGAAATAGTCGCCTCCAAGGGTATTGCTGTTACGGTCTACCGACGAGCCGAAGCCCGTCTTCAAGGCTTTCGCCACCTCAGGCCGCTTGGCATGGTTGCCCATGGTGCGGAAGTCGATGCTGGAGTCGTATAGCACCTTGCCCGACGCACTGATGATCGTCACCCTGAGATTGCGGAATGAGCCGCGGCGCAGATACTTGCGAAGGAAATCGCCCATGTCGCTGTCGTGGTTGAACATTATGGCATCGTGGAGCTGGTCGTTGCAGCCTTGCAAGCGCAACGTCAGCGTCTCCACCTTATATTGACGCTCGCGATACTGTTGGAACACAATGAAAGCGATGGCGAAGACGAGGAAAAGCGACAGTACGCTCAAGTATATCTTTTTGCCGATGGAGAACCTTCGTGTCATGATAGAATGTATTTTTCCTACAAAGTTAAGGTTTTTTCCTATATGTCGGCTTGCCAAGGCAAACAATTCACAACAATGTAACATCAAAACCAATTTTCTTGCTCGCCTCCATCGTAGAATTTCCACATCACAATAAAAATAGCATCAAAAGATATGAGTTCTTCAAATTTTATGCGTATTTTTGCCCTGTCTGTAAATTATCGTTTGACTTTTTCGCATAAAACTAAATCTCTTATAACATGAACATTCACTATTTACTCTTGTGCGGACTATGCTTTTTGTCGACTTCCGGCACGGCCCAGACTCAGACCGGGCAAACCGAGTTCGAGCTGATGCAGTATAAGGTTGCCAACCCCGACAACACGCCGCGTCCGGTTTTCCCGTTGCCGAGCCGCAGGCAGATGCTATGGAACGAGACTGAGTTTTACGCTTTCTTCCACTATGGAATGGACACTTACACCGGCAAGGAATGGGGCGACGGCACAGAAGACGAAGCCATATTCGCGCCTACCCGCGTGCCGGATCCGGCTCAATGGCTACGAGTGGCGAAGTCGGCTGGCATGAAAGGAGGCATTGCCGTGGTGAAACATCACGACGGGTTCTGCCTGTGGCCGACAGCCACTACCACACACAGCGTGCTGAGTTGCGCAACCGACAACGCACGCAAGACCAACATTCCGCGCGACTTTGCCCGCGCCGCACGCAAGCTGAAGATGAAATACGGTTTCTACGTGTCGCCATGGGACCTTAGCAGCAAGTACTGGGGCGAACAGGATGCCGATGGCAACTACACCGACAACTACGCCAAGAAGGTGTTCTTGCCACAATGCGTGGAACTGGCGCAATACGGCAACGACCAGTTTGAGATGTGGTTCGACGGCGCTACCGGCGGAGACCACGCGGGCTACTATGGCGGAGCCTACGGTGGAAAGGGAACCACGGGGCACCGCAGGATAGACAACGCGCAGACATTCTACGACATCCCCAACCTGCGCGACTCCATACACACGCTTCTGCCCAATGTAATAATGTGGGGCGTAGGCGGCGAAGTGCGCTGGATAGGCAACGAGGCTGGTCATGCCGGCGAGACGTGCTGGTCGATGGGCAACGGCGAGAGCGGCACCGAAAACGGATGGCAATGGCATCCTGGCGAAAGCGACGCGAAGGCCACCATTGGCGGATGGTTCTGGAAAAAGAACGAGAAGGTGCTGTCGGCTGAACGCCTGTTCCAGATGTATCTCGAAACCGTCGGGCGCAACGCCACGCTGATTCTCAACTTGCCGCCCGACATCAACGGCCTTATACCCGATGCCACGGCACAACGCATGGCCGAGCTTGGCAACATGCTGCGCTCACGCCTCGGCAACGACCTCGCGCGGAAAGCCACGATAACCGTCAGCGAGGAACGTGCGGCAGGACAACACCGCAACTATTCGCCACGCAACCTTACCGACGGCCGCACCGACACCTACTGGGCCACCAACGACGGCACCACACGCGCCTCTGTCACGCTGACGTGGAGCAAGCCGACAACCGTAAGATACCTGCAGCTCATGGAGCACATCAAGCTGGGGCAGCGCGTGCGCTCATTCACGATAGAGACAAGCGACGACGGCATCAACTTCACGCCACGCGCCACCGACATTGCCACGACAACCATTGGCTACAAGCGCATCATACCGCTCAACGGCTCCACGGCCGACAGCTATGGCAACGGTTATACCGTGCGCGCCTTGCGTGTGACGATAAACGACAGCAAGGCTTGCCCATTGATACAGAACCTTTCAGTGTTTTAACCATTAACAAAGGAAAAAAGAAATGAGACTTTCAAGATATTTCAGCCGACCGTCATTCATGGCCCTTGCCATGTCGGTTTCGCTTTCCGTTTCGGCACAGACCACCGACCGCAAGCTGTGCGATTTCGAGACAAACGGAGCATGCCTTTCCATAGGGGCATACGACACATGGGAATCGTCACCGTTCCGCAATGGCACGATGCCTGCCAACGTGCGTGTGGTAAACAACCACCTTACCGCCCCCGACCCTGTGCGCGGCTTCGCGCCCAACCCATCGAAAAGGATACTCGCCCTTCAACGTTCGCGCTTCGGCAGCAACACGTTCGGCGCATTAGTGGGACTTCGTGAGCCTTTCGCCCAGACCAAGCAGAAGCAGTATATACACGTGAAGATATACTCGCCCAAGGCTGGACCGGCTATGCTTATCGGGCTTGGCAACCGCGACGACCGCCCGAGCCAGTCGCCACTGACAGAGCAGTTTTGGAGCACGGCCTCTCAACCGCTCGTGGCCAACCAATGGAACGATGCCGTGTTCGCCGTGTCGGGATCCAACGGCATAACCATACGCAACCTCCTCATAGTGCCCGATGCCACATCGCCACACAACCTCACGGCAGACTTTGCCGTGTATATCGACGACATAGTGTTGAGCGGCGACGCGCAGCCGTTCTTCACCACAAGCGCCAAGGCCGCGGTAAAGACCTTTGCCACGGGCGACCGCATAGCCCTCAGCCGTGGCGTTGACGAATTGGGCGGAGGTCTCAACGGCGACATCTTGCTTTCCGACGGCAGTGCCGTTACGGGCAAGACGGCAGTGTGCGGCAAGCCGATAAGCGTGAAGGCTGTGCCGGCTCCCGGGTTCCGCTTCTCGAAGCTTGTCATCCGCCACGGGCGCAATCTCGACGGGGAGTCTGAGAACAATTGGAGCGAGACAACCGTCAGCGCGTCGCAATTCCGCAATGGCGAGTACACCATCCCTGCCACGATTGTTGACGGCGACATAAGGCTCGTGCCATATTTCAACAACGCCGAGAAATAACCATACTTCCACCATCAATATTAAAAATCCTAAGCGTTTAGCAGTAAACGCTTAGGATTTTTAATATATTACCTTTTTCTAATAAAAAACATTACAAAAAAGACAAACAATACTAACAAAAGCAAAAGAACAGCAAGGTTTCAGGCCTTCTTCGGAAATAAATGTTATATTTGCAGTTATTACTAATACACTCCTATATCTAACTAATCATCTAAAACCGTTTGTCTACATGAAGAAAAACAAGACTTTTCCGGTTGCATTGTTCATGGCCTCGCTTGTTGCCTATCCGGCAAGTGCAAGCGTGCCGTCATCTACGTACCAACAAACGCAACAGCAGACATCCCCTTGCAAGGGTGTCGTGCTCGACGCAAGCGGTGAACCGCTCGTTGGCGTGTCAGTTGTAGTGAAAGGCACTACGACAGGCACCGTGACAGGTGTCGTTGGCGATTTCAACATCAGTGGCGTGAAGCGTGGCAGCCGCATCGTAGTATCGTTTATAGGCTTCACTTCGAAAGAAGTGGTTTGGAACGGCTCGCCGCTTAACATAACCCTTGAGGAAGACAACAAGACCCTTGAGGAAGTGGTCGTGGTTGGTTTCGGCACACAAAAGAAAGAGAACCTCACGGGGTCGGTGTCGCAAGTGAAGATGGCCGACGTTCTCGGCGACCGTCCTGTCACAAGCGCGGCAGCGGCGTTGCAGGGCGCGATGCCCGGTCTCACAATCGGTGGCGGCACGGGGCCAGGCCAGAGCAAGTCGTTCAACATCCGCGGAACGCTGTCTATCAACGGCGGCTCGCCACTCGTGCTCATAGACAATGTTGAGGGCGACATCAGCCTGCTCAACCCCGACGACATCGAGAGCGTGTCGGTGCTGAAAGACGCGGCATCATCTGCCATATACGGCGCGCGTGCCGCCGGCGGCGTGATTCTCGTCACCACCAAGCGGCCAAAGGAAAAGTCGAAACTGAACCTCAACTACAATTTCAACGTGGGTTGGGAAAGCGCGCTCAACGTGCTTGAGCAATCGTCGCTCACCGAATATATCGACGCTTATCTGGAGGCGGGATACACCAACTCTTATTGGGCAGGCAACGGCGACGTGTCGAAGTGGCGCACCTACTTGCAGCAATACAAGCAGAACCCAAGTTCGCTCAACACCGTGGGCGACGGCATACTGAAAGATGAAGATGGGCGCGTCTACTGGCTCAGCGAGAAAAACATGTATAAGAACATTCTCACCACAGGCGCGCTGAACAACCACAACATATCCATCTCGGGCGGTTCCGACCGCATACGCTTCCGCATGTCGGCAGGTCTGAGCAACGAGAACGGTCCGCTGAAGACCAACAAAGACACATACAACCGCAAAAACATATCGGCTTTCGTCTCGGCAGACGTCAACAAGTGGTTCACGCAGGAAGTGAGCCTGCTCTATACCGATGCCAACAAGAAAAGTCCACAGAACGTGGGCAACATGAGCGGATTCTATACAACGCGTCTCGTGAGCTACTACCCCGAAGGCAACATCCCCGGCTCCATTCTCGGCATCGACGAGGATCTTCCGTCGCAAACCCCAAGCAACATGCTGAGCCTCGCGCCCGTGTCGTACCAAAACACGTCGGTGACGCGCGTCTCCACACGCTCCATATTCAAGCCGCTGAAAGACTGGACCATAACAGCCGAATACACCTTCGACAAGAAAGATGTAGACTCTCACATGTATTCGGGGCGTTTCCGCTTTGCCGACACGCAGCTCACCGCCAAGTGGTCGGTGGAGCAAGGGCAGGACTACTATAACATGCAGGACACGCAGAACCGCTACAACGCCCTCAACATCTTTTCCAACTACGAGCACCGCTGGGGCGACCACTCTTTCAAGGCCATGGCGGGCTTCAACCAAGAGAGCTATTCGTACAAGTCGTTCTACGGCCAGGTAAAGGGGCAGACCACGCCTTCGGTGCCATCGTTCGCAGGCGGCACGGGCGACAAGACCATCACCGACTCATACTCAGAATATTCCATACGCAGCGGCTTCGCACGTCTCAACTACGCGTTCAAGGACCGCTACCTGCTTGAACTGAACGGACGCTACGACGGATCGTCTAAATTCCCCAAGAACGACCGTTTCGGCTTCTTCCCATCGGTGTCTGTAGGCTGGCGTCTCGGGCAAGAGAAGTTCATGGAATGGTCGCACACATGGCTCGACGACATCAAGTTCCGTGCGAGCTATGGCTCAATAGGCAACCAGAACATCAACCCTTACCAATTCCTGCCAACGATGACTGTGGGGCCGAGCACCGTATGGCTCGACGGCAACGACAAGGTAAGCACCATATCATCGCCCGGACTCGTGAGCAGCAGCTTCACATGGGAGACGGTCAAAACCGTGAACTTCGGCGTAGACATCACTGCCTTGAAGAACCGCCTGCAAGTCACGTTCGACCTCTACCGCCGCCGCACCAACGGAATGCTTGCAGCCGGCATAGAGATTCCTAACGTGGTGGGCGCGTCGGCTCCTTTGCAGAACGTTGCCGACCTGACATCAAACGGATGGGAGCTGAACCTCACATGGCGCGACCACATCGGCGACTTCAACTACAACATCGGGTTCAACATCTACGACAACACTGCCAAGATAAAGAAATACAACAACGAGTCGGGGTTGCTGAGCGACTACTACGTGGGACAGAAACTCGGCGAGATATGGGGTTATGAGTCTGACGGCTACTACACCATCGACGACTTCGTGGCCGACGACGCCAAACGCGGCGTGTGGACACTGAAAGAGGGCGTCACATCCATACAAGGCTATAAGGTGCAGCCTGGCGACGAGAAATTCAAGGATCTCGACGGCAACGGGGTGATAAACACTGGCGCGGGCACGGTAAGCGACCCGGGCGACCGCAAGGTGATAGGCAACAACCGCGCGCGCTACCAGTTCGGTGCCAACCTTGGCGCAAGCTACAAGGGCTTCAGCCTCGACGTGCGTCTGCAAGGCGTGGGCAAGCGCGACTACTGGCTATCCGGTTCATCCATCTTCCCATTCGCCGGCGCAGGCTCGTCGGACGCCGTGTTCCAGCCGCTCTTCTCCAACCAGACCGACTATTGGACAGCCAAGAGCTATGACCCGGAAAGCCCCGACTACATGGTGGCAAAGAACCCCAACGCCAAGCTGTTCCGCATATACGACCAGGGCAACAACGTGGGTTCCAACACGCGCGTGAGCAACAAGTACCTGCAAAACGCCGCCTATCTGCGCATAAAGAACGTAACGCTCGGCTATACGCTGCCACGCAACTTGGTGAAGAAGGTATTCATGGAGCAGGCGCGCGTCTATGTCAGCATCGAGAACCTCGCAACGCTGTCACACCTTCCAAAGGGCTACGACCCTGAAGGCAACACCAGCAACTCCATCGTATGGGACTACCCCTACTACCGTACGATTTCCGTAGGCGCGAACATCACATTCTAAAAAAATCATCCCACAAAACAACAATCACAATGAACATCAAGATATTCGCCACGGCCGCGCTGGCCGCGTCGCTCGCCATGACGAGCTGCAACGACGATTTCCTCGAGAAAGTTCCAAAGACCGACCTTACCGAAGCCACCGCCTTCCTTGAATACGACAACTTCAAGGCCTTCATGTATCCGTGCTATGCGTTGTTCACCAACACCAACATACGCACCAACTTCAGCAACTGCGTAGTGCAGTCGCAATTCTATGGCGACTTCTATGGCGGACTGGTAACGAGCCGCGACAACAGCTACAACCCCTACGCCTACCGCACGGTGACACAAACGACATCGGGCGGAGGTTGGGACTTCACCTACATTCGCCGCATAAACATCATGCTGAGCCACCTCGACGACGGCGTGCTGAGCGAGAAAGAAGCTGCCCACTGGCGCTCCGTGGGCTATTTCTTCAAGGCGTGGTGGTACATGGAGCTTATCGACCGCTTTGGAGACGTGCCATGGATAGACAAGGTCATAAACGAGAGCAGCGAGGAGACCTATGGGCCGCGCACGCCGCGTGCTGAAGTGGCTGAGAACATCATAAGCTGCCTTGAATACGCCATTGCCAATATCGGTGACTTCAACGACGGCGACAACACCATCACCGCCAATGCTGCAAGGGCGGCGTTGTCGAGGTTCCTCCTGCGCGAAGGCACGTGGGCGAAATACCACGGACTAAGCGAGCCTTACGAGCAATATCTCTCAAAATGCCTCGAAGTGTCGCAAGACCTCATGAACAAATACCCCACTCTTTACAAGGGAACGGAGAACTATCCAGCCGCCGGCTACGGAGAGATGTGGACCACCGAAGACCTCAACAACGTGCCCGGCGTGATATTCTACAAACAATACTACGACGGCATACTCATGAACCGCGGCAACGACTACGAGCACATCGCCGCGCATTTCGAGGATGTGCCGCAATATAGCGTTGACATGTTCCTTATGAAGAACGGACTGCCCATAGCCAACCCCAATTCAGGATACAAGGGCGGAAAGGGCAAGGACATGTGGGACACGTTCGACAGCCGCGACCCACGACTTTATCAGAACATACAACCGCCATACGTGGTGGCTGCAAACAGCGGGACGGTTGACGGTGTCAACTCGTTCAAGACATGGAAATACCTGAAAGAGGGCGACGTGGTGGAAGGCCACACCGTCACGGCTGAGGAGGCTGCAAAATACCGCACCTACATGGATTATCTCGGTGCCAACACGCAGTGCTTGCGCGGCGGATCGTTCGGGGGAACAGGCATGAAGCGCGTGCCTGGACAAAACTGGGGAGCCTCGCTCACGAAGAACAGTCCCAACCTCACCGACAACTCAACCACTGCCTACATGCGCTGTCGCACAGGCTACTACACATGGAAGCATTACGACATGTGGGAGCTTTCCACAGGCTCAAGCGCATATTGCACTGCCGACAAGCCGATATTCAAGATTGAGGAAGTGCTGCTCAACTATGCCGAAGCCGCATGGGAGCTTGGCAAGTTCGACCAAAGCGTTGCCGACAAGACCATCAACCTGCTGCGCGACCGCTCGGGCGTGGCACGCATGACAGTGGCAGACATCAACGAGAATTTCGACCCCAACCGCGACAAGGGCGACGCGCCTTGGTGGACAGGCAAGGGCGGGAAATACGGCAACTACAACGTAGACCCCGTGCTTTGGGAGATACGCCGCGAGCGCCAGATAGAGCTGTTCGGCGAGGGATTCGCATTCTACGACATACGCCGCTGGGCAAAGGCCGCCTACTATGTAAACCGTCAACCGTGCGGAATGTGGATAACTGCCACCGACAACCCTTACGGAACAAAGAACAGCAAGTATTCGGGCAGTTTCGTCGACTATGAGGAGATACAACGCACGGGCAAGTCGACCGGCGAGAACAATTCCGTGGGCTCCGGATGGATCTACACCTATCCAAGTCCGCTGGCTTCCGACGGTGGATGGCTCGACACCTACTACCTCATGATGGTGCCCACGAGCCAGATAGTGCTCAACCCGCAGCTCACGCAGAACCCTGGATACAACGAACTCTTCGGGCTCAGCGACAGCGGCGAGTCGAAATAAACCTGCGAATGTAATACATAGGTGGGTATGGCATCCGTGCCATACCCACCTATGTTGCAAATATTTGCATGAAAACATCACCGTTTTCTGAATATTAAACACTAATTTTGCAAGCAAAAGAAATCTATACACGACAATGACCATCAACAACAAACTCTTTTTGGCTTCGACAGGGCTCTTCTGCATGCCGGCATTGCTTTCCGCGAAGACATCCAAGGCTGACAAGGCTGACTCCTCGCGCCCTAACATATTGTTTATCATGTGCGACGACATGGGCTATGGCGACCTTGGTTGCTATGGTCAGCCGTTCATCTCCACTCCCAACATCGACAAATTGGCATGCGAGGGCATGCGTTTCACGCAGGCTTACGCCGGTTCGCCAGTGTCGGCGCCGTCGCGTGCGTCAGTGATGACAGGACAACACTCCGGCCACTCCCACGTGAGAGGCAACAAGGAATATTGGTCGTATGATAAGACCGTGAAATATGGCGACAATATAGACTTTGCCGTAGTGGGGCAAGAGCCTTACGACCCAGCCCACAAGATTCTGCCAGAGATGCTCAAGGACCGAGGCTACCGCACAGGACTGTTTGGCAAATGGGCAGGTGGCTATGAAGGGTCGGCATCCACTCCCGACAAGCGTGGCATAGACGAGTTTTACGGTT
The DNA here is from genome assembly GCA_963599465.1 of Oscillospiraceae bacterium. Lineage (GTDB taxonomy): Bacteria > Bacteroidota > Bacteroidia > Bacteroidales > Bacteroidaceae > Prevotella. The sequence goes on from CAVBXD010000027.1 coordinate 29,019, forward strand.
ACATCTGCCAATTCCAGGCCCATCTCTACTATCCAAACTTCCTCAACCGCTTCTCACGCTCGCTTGGCGACACAGCCGTGGTGCGCGAGGTGCTGGAAGAAAACATCAAATATCCCATGTTCGGTCGCGACTATTTCAAGCGTACGCAATATTCGGCGCGGATAATCCACGACAAGGCCTTGGAATGGATTGACAAGCAGGATGCCCAGCATCCCTTTGTAGGTTTCCTCACCTACACATTGCCCCACGCCGAACTCGCGCAGCCCGACGACCAGATTCTCGAAGGCTACAAGCAGAAGTTTTTCGTGGACAAGACTTGGGGCGGACAGAAAGGCTCGCGCTACAATGCCGTGGAACACACCCATGCGCAGTTTGCGGGCATGATAACACGCCTCGACGCTTATGTAGGGGAGGTAATAGCCAAACTGAAGGAAAAGGGGCTTGACAAGAACACCCTCGTGATTTTCACCTCCGACAACGGCCCCCACGAGGAGGGCGGAGCCGACCCTGAATATTTCGGACGCGACGGCAAGCTGCGCGGACTGAAACGCCAATGCTATGAGGGCGGCATTCGCATCCCGTTCATAGCATGGTGGCCCGGACATGTCAAGGCTGGAACAGTGAGCGACCTGCAGCTGGCCTTCTACGACCTCATGCCCACATTCTGCGACCTTGCCGGAATAAAGAACTTCCGCAAGCGTTACACCAACCGTTCGTTGGCAGGCGACGGCTTCGACGGCCTCTCCATCGCTCCTACACTGCTTGGCGACACCGCGAAGCAACAAATCCATGACCACCTCTACTGGGAGTTTCACGAGACCGACCAGATAGGCGTGAGGCGCGGCGACTGGAAACTCGTGGTGGTGAAGGGCAAGCCACGCCTTTACGACCTCGCGACTGACATACACGAAGACCACGACTTGGCGGGCGAGCATCCCGAAATCGTGAACGAACTCGTGGACATAATAAAGAAGGAACACACCGAAAGCCCGACATTCAAAGTGACATTGCCCTACTGAACATCTTGAAAGCGGGCGCAAGGTCAAGAAAAAAGTTAAGCCAAGGGGCTGCACATGAAATGTTTTTCTTAATTTTGCACCCGCAAAAAAAAATCATCAAGATGGAATACATGTCACAAGAATGCTACGACAAGCTCGTGGCAGAACTTCAACACCTCATAAAGGTAGAACTCCCAAAGGCTAAAGACGAACTCTCCGAAGCTCGCGACAAGGGCGACCTGAGCGAGAACTTCGAGTATCACGCCGCAAAAAGGACGCACGGGCGATTGCTCAGCAAAATAAAATACAAGCAAAACATCCTCGCCCACTCAAGGGTGCTCGACACAAAGCTACTCTCACCCGACACGGTGCAACTGTTGTGCAAGGTAGAGGTGACCAACCTTCGCACCAACCGCAAGGCTACCTATACCTTGACGAGTCCTCACGAGGCAAACATCCACGAAGGCAAGATTTCCATCAAGTCGCCTATCGGCCAAGCCCTTATGGGGCACAAGGCAGGCGACACCGTTGAGGTAAAGGCACCAGTGGGAATGATTGAGCTGCGCATAGAGAGCATACAGCTTTGACCGCATTGAAAGCAGTCATGCGAAAAGCATAGAAACCTTTTGTAACATGCTCATTTCAAGGCGTTTCCGCCCGTGCTTCGGTTTGCCGCTGAAAGGCCGTCGCCGTTACAGCGTAACGGCAATCCCGTTCTAACGTAACGGCAACGCCATTCTAACGTAACGGCAACGCCGTTCTAACGTAACGGCAAAAGGCCTTTTCGAGGCAGGGCGCAAACTAAAAGGCAATAAGTTTATGCTAATATGACAAAAGTTCCTTTATTTTGTCGTGCAATACCTGACCATGCATATTCTGAAGCACAATATTCCCGTTGCGGTCTATCAGCACTATATAAGGAATTGCCTGCACAGCATAAGCCAACGCACCTTCATCCTTAAATCCTTTCAACGAAGATATGTGAGTCCACGGCAACTTGTGCTTGTCAATTGCCCCGAGCCATTTCTGCCGGTTATTGTCGAGCGATACGCTCACCACATTAAAGCCTTTGTCGTGATATTGGGCATAGAGCGACTTGAGATCTTCAGCCTCCTGAATGCATGGGCCACACCAAGATGCCCAGAAATCAAGCAACGTGACCTTTCCTTTCTCCACATATTCTGAGAAGTGCACCTCTTTACCCTCTGTTGTCTTCGACACGAAGTCTTTATACGGATTTCCAACCTTGGTGTTCAAACGTGCTTGCTGAGCCTGTTTTTGTGCTTCAATCTCCATTTCTGCCAGCAATTGTGCCTGTCGCAAATAAGCGGGGTTCACCTTGTGGCACATCTCCTCATAAAAGTCTGAAGGAAAGAAGTTCTTGCCGTAAGTGAGAAACAGATGAGCACCGACCTTATTGTCTATATTGGCAGCAATGAAGTTATATAGATATTTTCGATTACCTTTATAGAGCGCGACAAGCTTCTTAGAATAGGCATCATTCTCGGCATCTGTATAAGGGCGAGTCTTTTCCACTTCCTGCCGCACCTGCATCATACTGTCTACGACACTGCGCACAGCACGGTCATACTTCATCACCATGTCATCATATTGCTGGTTGAGAGTGCCACCTTTGAGCGTTTGCGTATAGTCGTGACAATCCGCCTCAACATGACCAGCCTCAACAATACAGTTGAGCTCAGGAAGGGCATATACGAAATGACGATCCTTGGGTGGCAATGCCACGACTGCCCAGTAAGCACTGTCGGGAGCCGCCATGGAGAAACGATACCGTCCGTCGGTTATCTTACAGCTATCCACACGCTCACGCTTTTCCTTGTCTACCACATCTGTCTTGCTGAGATAGATTGTCAAGCCATCATATTCTTTGGTATGGATGTCGGCAGAAAAATCAAACTGCTGAGCATTGGCGGTCATGCCAAACGCCAGCAATGCCGCTGTCAATAGTTTTTTCATCGCACATTTAATATTTGGTCATATTCCTTACTACCTATCACCTCCAACGCACGCTTCACGTCTGAGTTATCGGCATTGAAAAGCTTGTAGTATAGATTGTTATCTTGATAAAGCTGACTGCATATCACAGCCTTTATCTGCTCCTTGAGTCTTGCTTCCGATTTCATGTAGCCTGCCTGGTCTGTGGGTATTCCTGCACCTTCGGCAGTTTCGCACACAGCGTGCATCACCTCTTCGGGAACGCTATAACCCTTGATGAATTTATCGGAGGTGGGATAATCCTTGAGCAGTTGGTCTTTATGTCCAGTCACATACTTCCTGCTTACGGCTGTCTGCACACCGCTATAGGTGATTAGGGTGTACCAATTGGTCACATAACTCTGGTCAGGCGTCACGACAATATCAGCAGCCACGCCACCATGACACTGAAGCGTGCGATTATTCAACATGGATTTCCACACCTTAGCAGAGTCGGCAAAAGTCTGACCATGGTAAGGTTTCTGTATCGACATTCCAGACGGTGTGAGATAACGTGCCACGGTGATGCGCAGGGCAGAACCGTCACTGAAAGGCAAGGTTTCCTGTATAAGTCCCTTCCCAAACGTGGTTCTGCCTACCAACACGCCACGATCCCAATCGCGAATGGCGGCAGAAAAGATTTCAGCAGCCGACTTCGTTTGGTTGTCCACCAGCAGCACAAGCCGTCCCTTCTCCATCACGCCCTTTTCTTTCGCACGGAAGGTTTCGCTTGGGACATGTGCCCCACGAGTTGAGACAATGACCTTGTCGCCATCAAGGAACTCATCTGCCAATGCCACAGCCACATCGAAGAGTCCGCCGGCATTGTTGCGCAAGTCAAGAACCAAATGCTTCATGCCTTTCTTCTTCAAGTCGGCAACGGCATTATGGAAGTCGGCAATCGTGGTCTCTGAAAACATCGTCAGGCAGATATATCCCGTAGTTTTGTCTGCCATGTAATATGACTTTATGGTAGACTTCCCTAAAGCAGAGAATGTCGGCTTCGCATAACTCTGCGAAACAGAAGCTTTCGGTTGTTGTGTTGTTGCTATGCCCTTGATGGCATTCTCATTGGCTTGGGCTGTCATTGGTGGCAGATATTCCGAAAAGGGGTCGAGCGACTGGAGCAACTTCGCTATCTCTGCATCAACAAACTTTGCCTTGTCTACGCTGTCGACATACATCTGGGTAACGGCATACATCGCCATATTGAACTTCTCCTCGGGAGAGTTTTGTGCTTGCGCGGCCATGACAGACAGCACAAGCACAGAGATCACTGTGGATATTAATCGTTTCATTCCACTAACAGGTTTACTTCATCTTCTTAATCATCTCCACGGCACAGGTTATCTCGTCGCAAAGTTGCGAAGGACTGCCAGAATAGCCCTCGGCAGTGTAGAGCAACTTGCCATTGCGGACAATGACCTTACGCGGGATTCCGGATGAATTGAACAGTTTTGCAAAGATACTAAATCCCGCATTATATTCCTTCCCGCCTTGCTTCTTGTTGTCATACATGACATTGAAATTCTTGTAGCCCTTGGCATTCATGAACTTCTCTGTCACGGCACGTCCTTCATAGCCACGATCCTGCGTGTTGACGAAAAGTATGACCACATCTTTATCCGTGGCATATTTCTCCACAGCGAGTTTCATTCCCTCCATGGCAGCCTTGCAAGGTGCGCACCAGTTTGCCCAGAAGTCGATAACCACAATCTTGTTCTTGTAGGATGATATATTGACCTTCTTGCCTTGTGCATCGGTCAACACAAAGTCAGGAATAGCAGTATTCATCAGGTGCGACTTTACTTCTTCCTCAAGCGCCGCCTTTGCCTTGTTGCTCTTCAGACCGTCCAAATACTTTTGAAATTCGGCATCTGTCTTGCTTCCGCTCAATTGGCGCAATTCGCTGAGCATATCGTTGGTCACAGCGTTGTATTTCACAGCCGTCTTCAGTGCTGCCAAAGCCTCATTCTTCTTTTCAAGCGCTTTCAAGATTGCATAGCGTGCCTCATTGACAGAAGCGTCCATATAGGACATCTCCTCGTTGTCGAAATATTTCAGATAGCTATATGCCTCATCATATTTCTTCATCTCGTTGAGCAACTTGATGTGGGTGCCCAAACGCTCATAGAACTGATAGTCTGCCATCAACTGTGCCTCAGCAGGTGTATTGTAGATGCCGTCCATGGTGGAGCGGTCCTGACGTCTCTCTATCAGCAGATTCATCAAAGGTTTCGCCACGCTATAGATGGAGTCGTTGCCAACAAAGTGCATGCGGAAATTGCGGAAGATGTTCCAACGGTAGCATTCACTCAACGCCTTGAAATCGAACATGGAAAGATGGTTTACAAGACGCTCATACTGTTTGCCGTCAAACAATGCCTGACAATACACACGTGAGAGATTGTAATACATGTAGTTGGCACCGCTGAAATGCTTGCTGGCAAGACATTCTTTCTGTGGATATTTCACGAAGAACTTCTCTATGGAGTCAGCAGCTTGCACACCTTGTAATACCTGATAAGCCTGAAAATCACGGAAACGTGCGGCATTGCCGTTGGGGAACAAGCCGTACAGACATTTCTTGATGGAATCAGCTTTTACTGTATTCTTCGCACTGAAACGATATTCATTCTCGAATGTGGTCAGAAGAAACTCATTGTCGGGAAACTGGTTCTTCGCCATATCAAAGAAGTGGTCGAGCACTTTACCATAATGCTCACCCGCCATCAGCTGAACATTCTTCAGATATAGGTCAATGAAGTCTGGCATACGGTCCTGGTAGTATTGCACTTCCTTGTTGAGCCACATCATCTCCGCCTCATCCGGGATGCAGAAGTTTGTGAAATAGTTGGTCACAGGGAAATATTTAGGACAACGGAATGTAGCGAATGCAGCATAACCGCCTGGCAGTGCCGTGCCATCGGGTTTGCTGGTCATATACACATAGCCACCATTCTCGTCGTTGTTGTCAACTGCCCGGTTGTTGACATCTCCCGCACGCATCAGGAGAGCGAAAAACGCACAGTCGGACGGCAACTGGTAATCGCCTTTCCACTGATTCTTTCCCGTTTTTTGCAACGTGATGTCATCAACAGACCATGCATAGTCACGATACATGTAGATGACAGCCGACAACGTGTCGCGGTTCGCGATGGGACCTTCGTTGTTCACATAGTTAAAGTCAATCTTTTGGCCAGCCTTGGGCTGGTTGATGCCAGAGAGACGAGAGGCATTCTGTGCTTCAGTGCATATTACAGAGAATAGGCAAAGAAGTGAAAGCAAAAGCTTTTTCATTTCGTTTATATATGTAAGATATTTGTTTTTATGCATATTGTCAGTTCATCTTCTCAACCTTACTGCCAATGGCACTAAGGTCTATACCCAGCACGTCGTGGAAATAATCGCGCACGGCAACATATTTCTGGCGTATGCGATGGTCGGGAATCAGATTCCAGTTTGCGTCGTATGTAGAACCGCCACAGTCGAAGGCATCGTTGAGAAACAACTCTTCGAAAGTCTCGGGAGAATACATGACCATATATTTAACATATGACGCAAAATCATGTGCCAAAGTATAACCGGTCTTTGGCTTTGCTGTTCCGTCTATGGCTCCAGCGCCATTATATCCCCACGGCCCAGAAGATATTTCCCCGTTCACAAGATAGCTTGGGTAATTCTTTTCCCATTTGGTATACAACGTGTCGAAACTCTCAGGCACGGAAATAATGTTCTTTGACACAGCATAACTTATCATGGCATACGCCACATCGCCCACCACCTCGCGCTTGGTTTTCACGTCATCCGCATCAATGCGGTTGTTTGCAAGACCAAAAGCAATGTGGTTATAACCACTGCAAGAGTTGCGCACTTTCTTTATTTGCGTTGTTTTAGTAGTGCTCCAGTCAGAATACACACTGTCGCAAAGCAAAATTTGATAAGGAAGACATTTCTTCACGAAATTGTCGGGCCACACAGAAAACCCTTCCTTCACCAGGCTCCATGCCTTTGCAATACAAGTCTCCTGGGCTATGGTTCCGTAATAAGGGATATACTCATTAACCGCCCATCTGAACTGCGCGTCAGAAAACTTGTAGAGAACCATGCTGCCATATTTTTCCTTAAACGTGACGAACTCTTGGTCGTAATCGTTGTTTCCCTGTGGAAAGTCTATGGACAAACCGGTAGCCGACGCACCATCGACATCATCGTTGTCGCACGCCGCGAATATGCAAGGCAAAGCCAACATTATTATATAGAATAACTTTCTCATGTTCTTGTTTTTTTTAATTATAAACTACTTGCCCACTCTCTCCGCATGAAGTGGATTTTGCTCCAAGTTCACATTGTTTTCCATTGCCGCTGTCGGTATCGGGAGGGCATATCCCACATCGTTCTTCTCAAGTGTATAAGTTGAGGCGTTTCCAGTCTTGTCATACCAAACATGTTCGATTTGCGGCATTCCATAGCGACGGAGGTCAAACCAGCGGTGAGGATTCTCAAAGCACAGTTCGAGTCTGCGCTCCGTACGAATTGCCTGTATCAGCTTATCAGCCGTTTCAAGTTGATAATCCTCATATGCGGCTGTCTTAATACGGTTCTTTCTTATCATGTCAAGATCGTTCACGGCCAATACACCGCAAGAAGCGTCGCCTGCCGCATATTTCTCGGCATAAGCCTCAGCACGATTGAGGTAAAGTTCAGACGTACGCCAAGCAAAACCACGCTCAGAATTGCCCGCCTTACATTCTTGCTGGCGCCAATACATCGTTGAACTCTTGAAAGCAAATTTCAATCGCAAGTCGTCAGTGCCAAACAGGTTCAGCAAATCGTCAGACGGGCGGATGAGAGATGCCGAAATCGCCACATTAGGAGTATGGATACCACCGATGAATATCGTTTCGGGGAATGATGCCGACACGAAATTGTTGGTTGACAAATCTGCCCAAGTATTATAAGGGTTGGGAGTATAACCAGAAGGCAACGTCAATGTGTATGTATTCAAGTTGCACATTTGAGGATTGCCTTCCAGGGCCTTACCCACGTGCTCTATCACCTTGTCCCAGTTTTCCATATACAGATAGATGCGTGAAGCCAGCAAATGAGAAGCTATCCAGTTGATGCGATAGTTGCTTATCTTCGTGTCCTTGGTCTGTTCAAGCAAAGAGCAAGCCTCTTCCACATCTTTTGAAATCTGATTATAGACAGCGGCTACAGAAGCCCTTGACGGTCCTTCATTCTTGATTTCTGCCGAAGTGACAAGCGGAACGCCCAGGAGTTTATCAGGCGTTGTCCCCTCCATGTTGTAAGGCAAGGCATAGAGGTTTACAAGATACCAATAATAGAAAGACCTTAGGCTCAAAGCCTCTCCCTTTGTCTGCATTCGTTCTGCATCGGTGCCATTCGCCTTGTCTACTTCGCTCAAGACTGTGTTGCAAGCCATAATCAACTTATACAGATTCTGATAACTTTCATAATAGTTTGTCAGACTGCGATCCGTCAATAACTGATCCATGTTGGGTTGCCATGTGTAGACATCCTTGAATGCGACATTGGCATCGGTATAATAAGAATTGATTGCCCAACTCTGTGATGACAGATCCGCCCCCTGCACATCGTCGGTAAACGTATGGGTGATAGGGTCTATGGCAGTGAAAACACCATAGGCTTCGCCATTGAGTATCTCCTGAAAGTCTTCCACTGTCTCAGGCTCAAACTCGTCTTGTGAGGTTTCCTCCAGGAAGTCACCACATGAGGTGAGCGCCATGGTAACCATAAGGACGGTATATATTGCTATATATATCTTCTTCATCTTTCTCTTTATTTATATTATAACCTTAGAATGAAATGTTTAGAGACAACGAATATGTCTGTGTGATTGGCAATGCCACACTGCCCGTGTTGCTGAGTTCAGGGTCTTGACCGTTGAAGCGTGAGCTACACAGGGTGAACGGATTGGTCACATTGAAACCTACCGACATTGACGTTACCCTTAAATGACGCAAGAACTGATATGGAACGGCATACGACAACATCAGGTTGCGGCAACGGAAGAAGTCGCCTTTGACGATGCGAGCGTCTGAATAGTTATACATGGTATAGGTGTTCTTTCTTGGAGCCCTACTGTCGGGGGTATATATCTGATAATCGCTGGCGTCAGAGAAATTAAGACCGGGAATGTCCGTTTGATCACCTTCTTGCTTCCAGCGGTTCAGCATTTCCTTCGTCATGTTGGTCTGCGGACTTGGCATCTTGTTCTCGCCATTGAAAATAAAATTAAGACGTTTGTAGTTGCCTAAACCGAAAGCAAACTGTGCAGAAAGCGTAATGCTCTTCCAGCGCAAAGAGGTGGACAGACCACCATTAAAGCGAGGGTCGGCAGGACCGATGTATTTAAGGAATGTGGTAGGATCTGTGCTCTTCTCAACTTCTTCCTCTTTTTCCGAACATCCCTTAAAGGTAGCGAATCCGGTCTTGGGATTCAGCCCTGTAAACTCCCATGCATACACGGCATTGACGGGTTTGCCATTGAGATAGACATTGCCTGCCAGGTAATCATCCACCTTGTAGTTTTGCTCTGTGGTATTGGAGATATTGTTGGTATTCTTCGACCATATAGGAGTGATAGTCCAAGTCCAGTCCTTTGTTTGCACTGGTTTTATCGACAGACTCACCTCCACGCCCGTGTTCTTCAAGCTCGCTCCGTTGCGATAGGTCTGTGTCACGCCGTATTCGGTAGCCACCGGCAAGTTGAAGATGATGTCGCGTCCCTTACGCAGGTAATAGTCTATCGTACCGGAGACTCTGCCATTAAGCACACTAAAGTCAAATCCTATATTGGTAGTGGCCGTTTTCTCCCATTTCAAGTCAGGATAAGGATAATGGCTGATGCCCAACTGATATTCGCCAGAGAATCGGTTGACAGTGGGTGTCATATACTGCGCCACGAGATAAGGGCTTACCGATGTTGGCACATTGCCTTGTTCACCATAAGACGCGCGGATGCTCATGTCGTCAATCCATCTCACGTTTTCGAGAAACTTCTCCTCATTAATCTTCCAACGAGCGGAAACACTCCACACAGGACTCCACTTGTGGTTTGTGTACTGACCGAAGCGGTTGCTGGCATCCATACGGGCATTGAAGTTAAGCACGTAGCGGTTTCTGTAGCCATAAACCAATGTCATATACTCCGACACTGTGTTGTTCTTAGTATTGGTACGGCTAACAGTGTGCTTCTCAAGTGAGGAGTTATTACCACTCACTGCGGAATTGCCTGAAGTGCCGGTGTCGTATTCATAGCTGATACCCATGCCACGTTCAGGGAAATAGCCCCACTCCACATCGCTCAGACCGTCATACTGGTTGGAACGCATCTCAAAGCCCGCCATGGCATTAATCACGTGCTGGCGTTCTGCTCCAAACATCAAGTTGTAGGTCAACTGTGCGCGGCCGGTATAACTTACATTATTCGTAGAAGAATAATTCAGGATACCTCCATGAGGCAAGCGGCTCTGCTTTTCCGTATCGCTGTTGGGATTCACGGCACCATAGTCATAGCCGCGGATTTGGGCAATGTAGTAGGAACGTTCGTCTGCCCACTGATAGTTGGTAGTGTTGCTATAGTTGACGCCGAAGGTAGTGTCAAACTTCAGGTTCTTCAATATGTCGTAGATGATATTGATATTGCCGCTAAAAGTTCTCACCTTTGCCTCTGAACCAGTGTGTTGCAACTCGTTGAATATGTTATAGCTCAACAGGTAATTCTGTCCCAGGCCAGGAAACGTGCTCACGTTTGTGGTGTAATAGGTGTCTGCATCCAACGCGCGTGAAGTCTCCATCGCATAACTATAAGGATTGGTAGTATAGAATCCGTCGTTGGAGGTTTCGGCAAACGACATACGGCTGTTAACACGCAGTTTGTTGCTCAAGCGTGCGTCAATATTGCTCATCAACGTGTAGCGGGCAGAATTATCGCCTTTTGTAGTGCCCTTGCTGTTGTTGTAGCCCACAGAGGTGTAATATTTCACGGCATCCGAACCACCCGAAAGACTCACGCTATAGTCTTGATTGAAGGCGTTTTGGCAAAGCAATTTAAACCAGTCGGTATTTACCGTCTCATAGTGTGCCACCTGCTGGTTAAATTCATCAAGCGAGATTTTTCCGTCATAGAGATTAAGCAATGCGCCCTCATATCCAGTGCGGTAAGGCATGGAGGAATAGAGATTGCCATAGCTGACAACATCCTTTGACACACTGACACGTTCCTTTGAGTTCATGAGGTTATATTGTCCATAGGAAGGACGGCCTGTAAAGCCTAACGACGTGGAGAAGTTTACCGACGGACGTCCACTGCGGCCGCGCTTCGTTGTCACCACTATCACGCCATTGGCGGCACGGGTTCCGTAAATGGCAGTAGCCGATGCATCTTTAAGGAAGGTAATAGACTCAATGTCATTAGGATTCACTCCCGAGATGGCACTACCTATCAAGCTGCGCTGCGCTTCCAGATTCATCTGGTCGGTCATGCCCGTACCTGAGATGATATTGTTCAGCTCGTCGTTGGAGAAGTTCACAGGGTCTTCATGAATAATGCCATCTACCACCCAGAGCGGCGAAGCATTGCCAAAGATGGTGGAGTTACCACGCATGCGTATCTTTGGAGTGGCGTTGACAGAACCGGAAGAGTTGACGAGCATCAGACCCGGCACCGCACCCTGCAACATCTTATCGATGGTATTCACGTTTGGAATCTTGATGTCATCCGCATTGATAGTGGTGACAGCAGAAGACGTCAATCGCTTGTCGATCTGCTGATAACCGTTGACAACGACCTCGTTGATATTATTCGTTTTAGATTGCATGTGAACATAATTCTCCGCACCTTCAGAAAAGGTTGCGGATGTAGTTTCCATTCCTATATAGGAGAAAACAAGTTCTGCCACCGATCCCTTGATGGCAGGAATGGCAAAATGGCCATTCACATCGCTGACCGTCTGGATGGAGTGGTTGTTCTTATAGCGCACCACGGCACCGATAACCGGCTCGCCATGTTCATCAGCAATTTTTCCCGTAATGGCGGTGTCGAATGCCGCCTTACGAAACACGCGAATAAACTTTCCTTGCACACTGTAGCCTAACTGATAGCCGGCGATAGCTATTGCCACGGCCTTGGGAGCCGTCTTCTTGTGAATGTTGGCAGTGACGCGGTAGTTTCGCAGATCATCATAACTGAACACTACATTGTAGTCTGAGCTTCTCTCAATTGTCTTCAGCACATTTGGCAAAGGCTCGTTTTTAAAACTAAAGGAGAGCTTCTTGTTTAATTGGGCGCTGGCTGTAACGCTCCACGCCGACATCATAACAATGCTCACCAAAAGCATCATCCGTCTGACAATCGACAAATGACGGGGGTTGACTTCCGCAAGTTCTACTATTCTCATCTCTCTACTATAAATAATATTACTAAAAAACAACCATGATACGAAGATTGGTTCCAATCGGGTACCCTCAGAGGCGAAAAATATTACTTTATGTCAAACCAAACCTGCTTTTCTATGAAAAAAACACTAACTTTGCAGTGATGGACCACTTGACGACAGACCAGTTTAACAGCTTGTATCGTGAATCCTACGAACAGCTTTTCTACCATGCATACGGTTTCACCGAGGATGCAGAGGTTTGTCGCGACATTCTTTCAGACGTGTTCGAGAGGTTGTGGACCAACCGCCGTCGCATAGCACCCGACACCGCACGCAGCTATCTCTACCAATGCGTACGCAATGAATGCATAGACCATGTGCGGCGGCAACAGCTCAGCCTCAAATATCAAGCTTTTATCAAAGAATCCGCAGAAGTTGACTCTATAGCCACTCCCAACGAGATTAACGAACGACTCGCCTTGGTGAAAGCCACCATTGAGGAGATGCCGCAAAAGACGAGACAAGTGCTTGAGGAGTGCTATTTCAACAATAAGAAATATAAAGAGGTGGCAGACAGCCTTGACGTATCGACAAACACAGTAAAAAAACATATTGTCAAGGCTCTAGCCTTACTGCGCGAACGATGCCGTCCCAAGCCACCACCATCGGAATAGTTAATAAAGAATAACAGGGGTACCTCTTCTTACCCACAGTCAGTATTACTTATAATAGAGAAAAACTTCAGATATGGATTTTGACGATTTGGAAATCAAAGACGCTCACATAGTAAGCGACGTCAAACGAGCGTTTGCCTCGGAGCACGGATTGTGCCCCGACGTGGAAACCGAATTGTCTCTATTCCAGCAACGACAGCAGAAGAAGCGTAAACATCGCGCCATCTTCCGCTCGCTCTGTGCGGTGACGACAGTGGCGGCAGCAATGTTATTCGGTGTATTCTTCATCCAGCCGACAAAAGTAGAAAAAGAAGTTGAACGTCCCGCAGAGGCACTACTATTCACTGCTTCTACCGACAATAGGCTCAGCCTGACATCTGACAAGAACAACGGACGACCAACCTCGCTATATATAAAAAATGAAAACATACGGGTGACTCATTCCAACAAGAAAGAGCTCAACACCATAAAAACACCAAGCGGCAAGTTTTTCACACTATTGTTGCCTGACGGCACAGTGGTAAAGCTCAATGCTCAAAGCACATTCAGTTTTCCGAGCCAGTTTGCAGCCAACCGTCGCGAGGTGTATCTCAAGGGCGAGGCATACTTTGACGTGCATCACGACCCTGACCATCCATTTGTGGTCAAAACAGACTATTTCGAGGCTAAAGCCATTGGAACAGCATTCGACGTGCGCTCCTATGATGCCGACCATGCCAACGTGACACTCATAGAGGGTAAACTCTTAGTAGGGAACGACAAGCAGGCCCCTACTCTCATTCATCCCAACCAACAGACATCACTCAATGCCGACGGCACTCTCACGACGTCAAACACAGATACTTACCAATACACGGAATGGAAAAACGGCGTTTTCTATTTTGACGACATCAGTCTGCGTGAGGTACTTTGCGAAATGGGACGATGGTATAACATAGATGTGGAGGTGCAAAACAAGCAAGCCTTACAAACCAAACTTCATTTCGTGGCAGACCGTAATGCCAACATCAGCGAGGCAATTAAAAACCTCAATGCACTCGGACATTTCAATATCGTAAAGGAAGAGGGAAAGATCGTGCTGAAATAACAGCCTTTCCCTATTCCACTCTCTTCCAGTCCAAGAGCCCTTTGCCCTCTTCGTCGAGTTCTATGCCCAAGCCTATGACCTGCCGCTTGTCGGCCTTGAACGGTTCCATGTATTGGCGGTCGAGGATTTGCTGCGAGGCAGCATCCTTGCCACCGTTGTTTCTCAGTTTGAGCTCGATGACGTAGATGTAGCGGGTAGTCTGGGCAATCATGTCTATCCGTCCCGTGGCAATCATCTTCTCCACCTCAACCTTCAGGCCAATGGCGTTGAAGATGGTGCTGATGATGAGGCGATAACGCTCCTCCATATCCATCGAAGCCAGCTTCTTGTTGCTGTAGGGCACATCGGCAATGAGGGCCTTCAGTGCCTTCATTGCCTCTTCGACATTGCCGATTTGCATCATTTTGAGCAACAGGCTTTGAATAGATATGACTTGCGCCCTCGCACGAAGCGTCAAGGCTGGCACAACTAATTTATAGAGAGCTTGCTTAACTTCCTCATTGGGGAAACCTAACGTATAAACTCCATCTTCGTATTCCTTAATGGTAAGTTAGCCCGACTGGTACACTTTTACATGATTTTCCTTGCTAAAAACTTTGTGTTATCAATGATTATTTGTATCTTTGCAGCAACAGAATCCGCCACGCTTCCCATTTGAACAGCGAAC
>CAVBXD010000028.1:0-43308 GCA_963599465.1 Oscillospiraceae bacterium
ACTTGGCAGGCATCATCCAGCGGCGGCTCACCTTGCCATAGTCCATGAACGCCTGAGTATTGCCGCGATACTCATGGTTGCCGCAAACGGGGAACCAGTCGATCATCAAGTCGGGATGAGAGTAAATCAACTCGTAATTGGTCATCCACAAGGGGTCTTGCGTGGAGGTAATGCCATTGAAGTGATGGATGTCGCCCACGGCAAGCACACACTCCGGGTCTACCACGCCAGCCATCTCGCCCATCAGTTCGGCTATGGGCTTTTGGTCGTAGTAGCCGTTGCGCCCCATGTCGTTGGTCATGTAGAGGGTAATCTCGCCTTTGAGCTTTTGCCACTCAGCGGCAGTGGCACTCTGTGCGCTTACCGCCACGGTAGCGGTATTCTGTGCCTGCACCTGCAAGCCACCCACCAGCAGACTTGCGGTCAACGCAAAAGCGGCGAAGCCCTTGCCGCACATTCTGAAAACAATCTTTCTCATTTCCTTTTCCTTTGCAATTAATATCTATTACAATTTTGGTGCAAAGTTAAGGTGATGGTATGACAAGGATGTTACAAGACTTTTAAGAACCGCTTAATGCATGTTACAATACCGTTGCACGGTGTTCGCGTCAAAAAACTGCGTACGTTTCTTTTCTACACGCCATAAAAGACGTAGCCCTAGGCAAGGGCAAGGAGGGAGAAATAAAAATCCCACCGTTAAAGGACGATGGGAAAGGGACCTAATGTTTTCACAACGGAATAATCCTTATTGTGATTTGCTAAAAATCTGATGCAAATATACAAAGTTTTTTTGTGTTTCCCAAATTAAATATAATATATTTTGTACTTTTGTGTAAACTACTTTGGAAATGTAAAATGAAACGTTTTCTGATATGGCAAACAAACATATTCTTGGTCTCGACCTTGGTACGAACAGTATTGGTTGGGCATTAATAAATCGTGAAGAGAAAGAGGACGGCGCGCCAGCCCTTTCCGGCATAGAAGATGCTGGCAGTCGTATTATCCCTATGGACGCTGCCATGCAGAGCGACTTTGCAAAGGGAAATACCGTTTCACAGACTAGCAATAGGACAGACTATCGTGGAGTCCGTCGTCTGCGCGAACGCCATCTCCTTCGTCGTGAGCGACTGCATAGAGTACTGTCGTTAATGGGATTCCTGCCGCAGCATTATGCGGAAGCATTGACACGTTACGGAAAATTCAAGGAAGGCGTGGAGTGCAGGCTGCCCTGGGCAACGGATACCGACGGAACGCCAAAGTTCCTGTTCAAGGAATCGTATGACGAGATGCTGCGGATATTCTGGCAGGAACATCCAGAATTGATGGAAAAGGGCATGAAGATCCCGTACGACTGGACCATATATTACCTTCGCCGGAAGGCTTTGCACGAGGCAATATCTGGTCAGGAATTGGCGTGGATACTTCTCAACTTCAACCAAAAGCGTGGCTACTACCAGACACGTGGCGAAGAAACGGAAACAGACAAGACCAAAGAAGAGAAGTACTATGCCCTTACGGTCGTTGACGTAGTGGACAGCGGTGACAAGAAAGGCAAGGATACATGGTACAACGTCATTCTTGAAAACGGCATGGTGTACCGTCGCCCTGCAAGGGAAAAGCCAGACTGGATAGGTAAGGTAAAGGAATTTATCGTTACCACACAGTTGAATGAAGATGGCACTCCCAAGGTTGACAAAGATGGAAATGTGAAGAGAAGTTTTCGTATGCCGGGCGATGACGACTGGGGATTGCTGAAGATAAAGACTGAAGCCGATATCCGCACTTCTAATCTTACCGTGGGTGAATACATCTTCGGGGCATTGCTCCGCAATCCTAAGCAGAAGATAAAAGGGCAGCTGGTGCGTACCATCGAGCGAGACTTCTATAAAGAGGAGTTGCACGCTATTCTTGAGAAACAAAAGACTTTCATCCCGCAGTTGCGTGATGCAGACCTGTATGCGGAATGTATAACAGAGTTGTACCCGCATAATGACGCCTACCGCCAGTCTATTGCCGGCAAGGACTTTACGTATTTGTTGCTCGACAACATAATCTTCTATCAGCGTCCTCTCAAGAGCAAGAAGTCTATGATAGACGAATGCCCCTACGAGTATCATGAGTGTCGGAACGACAAGGGTGAGCGAGAGAAGAAGTACGTCAAGTGCATTTCCAAGTCGCATCCTCTTTATCAGGAGTTCCGCCTATGGCAGTTTGTAGGCAATCTCCGCATATACGAGTCGGGTAGGGATGCGTCTGGCAGGCCTGTTGACGATATTGACGTAACGTCTGAGTTCCTGCCTGACGAGGAGAGTCGTGCACGGCTCTTCGACTGGCTCAACGACCGCGCTGATATAAAGGAGACGGAGTTGCTCACAAAATTCTTCAACATAAAGAAGCCCAAGGGTAAGGGAGCAGAACTGCCATACCGCTGGAACTATGTGCGCGACCGCGCATACCCGTGTAATGAGACTCGTGGCAACATTCTGGCACGTCTGTCAAAGAACAACGTTGACTCTTCTTTCCTGAAAGACAAAGCCGTAGAGGAACATCTGTGGCACATTCTCTATAGTGTCAGTGACCGCACCGAACTGCGTACCTCCCTCAGCCGCTTCGCCCAGCGTAATGCTCTTGGCGAGACATTTGTAGACGCAATGGCCAAGTTTCCGCCTTTCGACGCTGACTATGGCGCATACTCAGCCAAAGCTATAAAGAGGCTCCTGCCCCTTATGCGAATGGGGCATCACTGGAATGTGGCAGATATTGATGCCGCCACCCAGGGGCGCATACAGAAAATCGTTGACGGAGAAGTTGATGATAGCATCCGCACACGTGTAAGGGAAAAGGCCATGCATCTGGACAGCATCGACAAGTTTCGTGCATTGCCGTTGTGGTTGGCGTGCTATGTGGTGTACGACCGCCACAGCGAGGCAAGCGATACGGGCAAGTGGAACACGCCTGAAGACATTGACGCTTACCTGAAAAAGTTCAAGCAACATTCGCTTCGAAACCCTGTCGTAGAACAGGTGATAACGGAGACCCTGCGTACCGTGAGGGACATCTGGAAAAAGCACGGCCATATAGACGAAATACACGTGGAGATGGGACGTGAGATGAAGAACCCTGCCGACAAGCGCAAACAGATGACCGAGCGTGCCTTGCAGAACGAGAATGCCAACCTGCGCGTAAAAGCATTGTTGACCGAGTTCCTGAATCCCGAACTCGGCATAGAAAACGTGCGCCCCTACTCTCCAAGCCAACAGGAACTCTTGCGCATATATGAGGACACCGCCCTCAACAGTGTGGACGAACCAGATGAATACGTAAACGAGATACTGAAGAAGTTTGCCGATGCCAAGAACCATCCTTCTTTGTCGGATGTCAAGCGTTACAGCCTGTGGCTGGAGCAGCATTATATCTCTCCCTACACGGGACGTACAATACCTCTTGCACGCCTCTTCACTACCGACTATGAGATAGAGCACGTCATACCGCAGTCGCGTTACTTCGACGACTCCATGTCAAACAAAGTAATATGTGAGGCGGAGGTCAACAAGCTGAAGGATAACTCTCTTGGCTATGAGTTTATAAAGCAGCATCATGGCGAGAAAGTAACGCTCACCGGCGGACGCACCGTCACCATACTTGAGACGGACAGCTATTGCGACCTCGTGCAAAAAATCTACGGCAAGAAGAACAGGGGCAAGATGCGCAAACTCCTTCTCGAAGACCTGCCGGCGGAGTTTATAGAACGCCAAATGAACGACAGCCGTTACATCAGCAAGGTTGTCAAAGGACTGCTGTCCAACATCGTGCGCGAGGAGGGCGAGCAGGAGGCCATCTCCAAGAACGTGATAGTATGCACAGGTGGAGTCACCGACAGGTTGAAGCGTGACTGGGGTGTAAACGACGTGTGGAACCATATCATTTTGCCGCGTTTCAAGCGCATGAACGAGATAACGAAGTCGGACAAGTTTACCGCCATCAGCGCCACCGGCCACCTTATCCCAGACATGCCGCTTGCACTGCAGAAAGGTTTCAACAAGAAACGTATAGATCATCGCCACCACGCCATGGACGCCATCGTCATAGCCTGCGCCACGCGTGACCACGTCAATCTCTTGAGCAATGAGGCGGCTTTGCCTAAGAACCAAAGCAACCGCCATCAGTTGTCTCATAAGCTGCGCAGGTATGAGGATGTCTTTGTCACCCGTCATGGCGAACAAAAGAAGTTGTCAGTTGCCAAGGAATTCCTCCTGCCGTGGCCTGCCTTCCCTGCCGACGTGGAGCGGGCGCTAAGAAACATTATCGTGAGTTTCAAGCAGAACCTGCGTGTCATCAACAAGACCACTAATTACTATACACATATCGTCAACGGTAAGAAAACGCTCGATAAGCAGACCTCTAGCGACAGTTGGGCGATACGCAAGTCCATGCACAAGGAGACGGTCTTTGGAGAAATCAACATGCGGCGCAAGAAAGCATTTGGTCTTAAAGATGCCCTGCAGCGACCGCAGCGCATAGTGAACCGTGACCTCAGGAAGAAAATAACCGAACTGCTGGGCAAGCAATACTCAGAGAAGCAGATAAAGGCATACTTTGCCGATAATGCCGACGTGTGGCAGGATGTCAACCTGAAGAGGATAGAGATGTTCTATTTTACGAAAGAGACATCAGACCGCTTCTTCGCTACGCGCAAGCCTGTAGACGCCTCCTTCGACAAGAAGAGCATAGAGGAGAAGATTGCCGACACCGCCATACAGAAGATAATGCTGCGCCATCTGGAGCGCTATGATGGCAATGCCGACCTCGCCTTCTCGCCAGACGGTATCGATGAGATGAACCGCAACATCGTGGAGCTTAATGGCGGCAGATACCATCAACCTATATATAAGGTACGTGTTTATGAAAAGGCGGAGAAGTTTGCCGTAGGACAGACGGGCAACAAGAGCCGCAAGTTCGTTGAGGCTGCCAAGGGCACCAACCTTTTCTTCGCTGTGTATGAGGACGAAGTCGTAGACAAGAACACGGACGAAGTGGTAAAGAAACGCAGTTACAGGACGATACCTCTTAACGAGGCTATCGACAAGATGAAGCAGGGGCTTCCGCTGGACGAGCGCGCCGCCTTTGTACTTTCGCCTAACGATCTCGTGTATGTTCCGACAGAAGAGGAACGGCAAAACGGCAAGGTAAATATGCCGCTGGATAAGGAGAGGATATATAAGATGGTGTCATCAAGTAAATTCCAGTGCTACTTTATTAGTGAACGAGTAGCATCGGCTGTACAGGATAAGGTTGAATATTCTCCACTTAATAAAATGGAGCGTGCCATTACTGGTGAAATGATAAAAGAAATCTGCATCCCTATAAAGGTGGACAGATTAGGAAACATCATACAAAAGTAAGCCAAGGAAAGGTTTAGGGACTCTGTTTCAGCAGCAGTCTCTAAACCTTTTCTGCTTTTTAAGTCTAATACCCGTATTTACCTAAAACCTAACCAATATGATTAAGAAAACCCTTTACTTTGGAAATCCCGCCTACCTGTCGCTGCGCATGGAGCAGCTTGTCATCAAACTGCCGGAGGTGGAGAAACAGAAAGACCTCCCCGACGTGATAAAAGAGACCTCCGTAGTGACTCGCCCGATAGAAGACATCGGAATCGTGATTCTCGACAACAAGCAGATCACCATAACGCAAGGTCTGCTTGAGGCGTTGCTCGAAAACAATTGTGCCGTGATAACCTGCGACAGCCACCGCATGCCCGTAGGCTTGATGCTGCCTCTGTGTGGCAATACCATACAGAGCGAGCGTTTCCAATGTCAGATTGCGGCATCGCAACCTTTGCGCAAACAGCTGTGGCAGCAGACCATAAAGGCAAAGATCGACAACCAGGCAAGGGTGTTGTACCTATGCGCGCAGGCCGAGGTAAGATGTATGCAGCGATGGAGCAATGACGTAAAGAGTGGCGATGCCGACAACCATGAGGCAAGGGCCGCGGCATATTATTGGAAAAACTTCTTCTCAGACATTCCGGGGCTAAGCCATTTTACCCGCGACCGTGAGGGCATGGCACCTAACAACTTGTTGAACTATGGCTATGCCATCCTGCGTGCCGTCGTTGCGCGTGCGCTTGTAAGCAGCGGCATGCTGCCGACGTTCGGCATACACCACCACAATCGCTACAATGCCTATTGCCTTGCCGACGACATCATGGAACCGTTCCGTCCCTATGTAGACGAACTCGTATATGACATAGTGAGAGAATGCGGTGCTGGGAATCTTGAACTGACAAAGGACATCAAGGCACGCCTGCTCAACATTCCCACGCTCGATGTGGTTATCGGCGGAAAACGCAGTCCGCTGATGGTAGGAGTAGGGCAGACCACGGCCTCGCTTTACAAATGCTTTAGTGGAGAGCTAAGGCGTATAGCCTATCCTGAGAGATAGGGTGGGGGCGATATTTTTCAGAAAACAGTTGATGTTATGTACAAACTAAGCGAATATAGAGTAATGTGGGTATTGGTATTCTTTGATTTGCCAACTGAGACAAAGAAAGACAAGCGTGCCTATGCGCTGTTTCGCAAGCAGTTGCAGATGGACGGCTTTACAATGTTTCAGTTCTCCATCTACGTTCGTCATTGCGCGAGTATGGCGAATGCGGAAGTTCATGTCAAGCGTGTAAAAAGCTTCATACCTGAGTATGGCCACGTTGCCGTGATGTGCATAACCGACAAGCAGTTTGAAGGCATCGTGGTGTTTCATGGTTCCAAAGCCGTCAAAACAAAGTCGCAGCCCATGCAGTTGGAGTTGTTTTGATTGTTTAACCTATGTTTGTTTTTGTTTGCTTTGTCGGGATGTCGTTTCCTTCTCGTTTTCTGCGCTAATTGTAGAATCTGTCAGGTTCTGTATAGACTGTCATCAGAAAACGGGAAGTAAGATGATACCTTGGAATCTATCCCCAAAACAACTCACATTTTATTTTCTATCTATAAACGTAAACATCTGACTATGAGCATATTGCTCATAGTCAGATGTTGTTGACCTTACAAAGGTACGGAATTTTTAGCAAATCACAACCACCGTCAAACAAAAGATAATTGTTCTTTAGATGTTGTTGACCTTACAAAGGTACGGAATTTTTAGCAAATCACAACAATCTAAATTGAAAGCGCCTCATTTTCACGATGTTGTTGACCTTACAAAGGTACGGAATTTTTAGCAAATCACAACAGGTTACGGAAAATATGACTACCTTTGCAAGATGTTGTTGACCTTACAAAGGTACGGAATTTTTAGCAAATCACAACTGGAACTTCTTTCATGCCTATCAGACAATGATGTTGTTGACCTTACAAAGGTACGGAATTTTTAGCAAATCACAACCCGTCGATGCCAAGAGCGCGTTTAGCGCCGGATGTTGTTGACCTTACAAAGGTACGGAATTTTTAGCAAATCACAACAGTGCCTGAACATCGTTGCATGGCGTACCTGATGTTGTTGACCTTACAAAGGTACGGAATTTTTAGCAAATCACAACACATACCTTGAGGTGGTTGAGGCGTTGCTGGATGTTGTTGACCTTACAAAGGTACGGAATTTTTAGCAAATCACAACGTCTTACACACACAAGTGAACCGAGAACCAGATGTTGTTGACCTTACAAAGGTACGGAATTTTTAGCAAATCACAACGGCGATGGGTCTACGCTGGTGGCAACGTGAGATGTTGTTGACCTTACAAAGGTACGGAATTTTTAGCAAATCACAACGAAAAGCACAACAACGCACGATACAATTTAGATGTTGTTGACCTTACAAAGGTACGGAATTTTTAGCAAATCACAACGGGGTGCTCGAGTAAGCACATAGGGAAAGCGATGTTGTTGACCTTACAAAGGTACGGAATTTTTAGCAAATCACAACGAAGCACCACATCGAACGACACGGGTATGAGATGTTGTTGACCTTACAAAGGTACGGAATTTTTAGCAAATCACAACGCAACCGCCTCGAATAAATGTTCCCATTTTGATGTTGTTGACCTTACAAAGGTACGGAATTTTTAGCAAATCACAACAGACGGTGGTGTTGGCGGTGAGCGTTATCTGATGTTGTTGACCTTACAAAGGTACGGAATTTTTAGCAAATCACAACGGACTTAATGTATAATGTATAATTATTAATTATTAATTATTAATTAATAATGATGTTGTTGACCTTACAAATATACGGAATTTTTAGCAAATCACAGCGTGCTGAAACGACAATAGAGACAACTTTTTGAGACAACAATTTTGTGCGTATGTGCGAAGCCTGTTGTCTCTATTGTCTCTATTGTCGTTTCTTTAGTCGGCCTTACATGTAAAGTTGTTTTGAACAATCGCTTATCAAACGTTGGCTCTTACAGGGGCAATGAAATTTTAGGATAGAACAAAAGAATAGGCATCCTTCGCATGTGCCCCAAAACTATCACGCATGCTGCCGGAAAGGTCGGTCTTTTCTCGCGTTTTACCTCTACGTTAGAATGGCGTTGCCGTTACGTTGAGATCGCGTTGCCGTTACGTTAGAATGGCAACGCCATTCTAACGTAACGGCAAACGGGTTTTTACCGTCATGATTAAAACGCTTGTATTCAATGAGATATGGATGATTAATTGATGCCCGGTAGGGATGGCGTATTCAGCTTGTAGAGCGGATTACAGGATTAGGGGCTTGCCCCTATATCTTCGGATATAAGTGATCAGAATATTTTTTTTAACGACAATAGAGACAACGGAGACAACAGGCTTCGCCCATAGAACCAAAATTATGGTCTGAAAAAGTAGTCTCTATTGTCTCTATTGTCGTTTCTTTAGTCCGCCTTGCATGTAAAGTTGTTTTAAACAATCGCTTATCAAACGTTGGCCCATACAGTGGCAATGTAACTGATAATTATGTAAAAAGCGTAGGGACGTGCCCCTACGCTATAATATGTCGTCCCTACGAGACTTTCCCGATTGTAATAATTAGCCGGACAGCAATAATTTCAAGTATGCTTTTATTCCTCTCCGGTGTACTGTCCGATGAAGAATATGGCACCAGAGTAGCGCTCGGTTATCAGATAGATGAACGGGCGGTTGGCATGGAAGGTGACGTGGCGTGGCTCTTCGGGCTGCAGCATCGACATTGTCATGATGGCGGCAGTCACGGCGGCAGCCTTAGTGCCTCTCTCGTTTACCTCTATCTTTGCCTTCTGCAACATTGTGGATACGAACATTGAGGCATCGGTCATGTTGCTGAAGTCGGCTTTGCCGGGTTGGAACATTGATGTGGCTCCAAGTGCGCTTATGGGCTTGTTGAGTTGTGTCTCTGTCGTGGTGGAGAAGCGCGGCAACTTCAAGTCAACTACACACTCCGTCATGTCCAGCTGAGTCTTCTCCAGCGTCTTGGCGTTTAGCGATTTGAGGATGTCGGTTGTCGACTTCCCGTTGGCAGGCAGGATGACGGTCATGGAGAAGGAGCCGTTGCCGTAGGGCAGCGTCACGGCGGCGAAGTCGCTGTTGTCGGTATAAGAGAACTTCTTCTCCTGGTGCATCATTGGCACCTTCTTTATGTCGCGCGTGTATCCGCTGAAATTCTCGGTCTTGGTGTCGTCCTTGTCAAACTTGTTTGCCCACGTGCCGTTGAAATAGACGGCGTTCATCAGCACCGCCGTGGCGCTGGGGTCGAGCTGGTCTATTATCTTTGGTATCATGCCTTCGGTTTGCTTGGAACACCAACTGTTGATTTTAGCCAAAGCCTTGGGCGAGGCAAAGTCCATGCTCTCCACGCTGGCGTTGTAAGTTTTCCGCATGGTGGCAGTGTAGCTGTCCTTGAGCGTCACCTGCTTGTTCACGGTCACGCAGTTGGCTATGTTGACCTGTGCCTGGCTGTCGTGGCTTGAAGCCGTCTTTATGATGGCGTTGTAGGTCTCGTTCAAGGTCGAGAGCGACGTGCCGTTCATGCTGAGGGCCTTCATTATCTCGGATTGGGTGCTTCCGTTGGCACCGTTGGCGAGCAGGCCCATGAGATATGCCACGCTTACCGGCGACACCACCTTGGAGTCCATGCCGGCTTGCGTGCGGAACAGGTTAAGCGCGAACTCGTTGGTCTTCTCTACCGCTGAGCGTTCCGCGTCGCTTAAGATGAGGAAAGTGTCGTCGATGTCGTTACCCTTCGTTATCTCCACAAGGTTGTCGTCCTTCTCTTGTTGTGTTTTCTTAGTGGCACACGAGCCGAGTGTCGTGGCGGCCATTGCCGCTGTCATGGCTGCAAAACCCAAACGGGCGATTGCTTTGTTCATCTTGTCTTGTTCTTATGAGATTAATAATTTAATGCTTCTATACTCCGTAAATGCAGGGAAGGACGAAAGATTGCACGGGAAGAAGCATTTTTTTATTTCTCTTTTACTGCTCGCGTGGGATATTGTATTCGAGTGTGGTAGATGGCCTTGAGCCGTTCTATGAGCACTTGCTTTGCCACGGCTATGTCGTAGAACGTGATTTTGCACTCGCTGAACAAGCTGTCTTTTACCTGCTGGTCCACCAGTTGGTTGACGAGCCTGGAGATGCTCTCCTCGGTATATTCTTTCAGCGAGTGGGATGCCGCCTCGCACGAGTCTGCCATCATGAGTATGGCCTGCTCGCGCGTGGAAGGGTTGGGGCCCTGATAGGTGAAAGGACCCTTGTCTACCACCTCGTTGGGGTGCTCGTTTTGATATTTTATGTAGAAGAATTTTGACATGCCGCAGCCGTGGTGCGTCAGTATGAAGTCGCGAATGACCACCGGCAGGTTGTATTCCTCGGCGAGCTTCACGCCGTCGGCAACATGGGCTATGATTATCCTTGCGCTTTCTTTCTCGTTAAGGCTTGAGTGCGGGTTCACGCCGCCTTGCTGGTTTTCCGTGAAAAACGCGGGGTTCTTTATCTTTCCTATGTCGTGGTAGAGCGCGCCCGTGCGTGCGAGCGTAGCTTTAGCCCCAATCTTGTTGGCTATCTCCGACGCGAGGTTGCCCACGGTGATGGAGTGCTGAAACGTGCCGGGCGCTATCTCCGAGAGCTTGCGGAGCAATCCCTTGTTGGTGTCGGAAAGCTCTATGAGCGTCAACACGGAGACGAAGCCAAACGTCTTTTCAACCACGAACATGAGAGGGTAGGCGAGAAGCAGTAGCACACCGTTGATGAGGAAATGGTAGTACATGCTTCGCCCGATGTTCATCTCGCCGTTGCTCTCCATGAGCTTCAAGGCGAAATACATGACGCAGGTTGACACGAAGACCCACAGGGCCGTGCGGAATATCTGCAAGCGCGTGGACACCTCGCGCAGCGAGTAGATGGCTATGAGCCCGGAAATGGTCTGGATGATGATGAAGTCGAACTGGTAGCGCAGGGCGCACGCCGATATGAGCACGGTGACAAGATGCGTGATGAACGCCGTGCGCGAATCCATGAATATGCGCACGAAGATGGGGCTCAACGCGAAAGGAAGCACGTAGACAGAGAAGTTGAAATAGTTGTGCTCCATCATCAGCGATACGCACACCGGAAACAGGGCTATGAAAGTGTAGAGCATGGCCACGCACCTTGGCTTGGAGAAATAGTCGCGGCGGAAGAGCGTAAGGTAGAGTGTGAAGAGCAGCACGAACGCCATCACGTAGATGATGTTTCCCATGAAATGGCGTGTTATCTGCGATTTGCCCGCCTGCCTGCGGTCAAGGTCTTTCTCCATGGAGGATAGCACGCGGAAGTTGTAGTCGTCTACGATGTCGCCCTGGTCGATGATTTTCTGCCCCGCCATCACCATTCCGCTTGCCGGCGTTATGCCCGAGAGCAAGTCGTTGCGTGCCGTCTCCGTGCGGTCCTTGTCGAGTATGAGGTTGGGCATTATGAAGTCGATCATGTTCAACTTTTGCATCACCACGCGTTCCTTGGCGAGAAAGCTGTCGTCTAACAGTTGCTCGTAGGCTGCCATGGTAGAGAAGATGTGGTTCACCTCCCTCGACTCCGCGTCCTTGCCGAATACCACCCTGATCTGAGCCGTGGTGTCGTTGTTGAAGGAGTTGTAAAGCGGCGTGCCCATGATGCCCGTTTGGTAGAGTTGGTGGAGCTTCTCCAGCAAAGCGTGGGCGAATCCGGCGGGCAGGTTCCCTGCCTTTGACAGCTCAATCCTGAGCCTCGCCATCTGCACGACCTCCACGGTGCTGTCGTAGTTGCAGTAAGGTTGGAAAGAGTGAAGCAGCGAGTCGCGTTCCCGCTGCAGCGTCTCGTCGGTCTTGTAGACGGGGAAGTCGAATTTGGCTATCAAGGTGCCATAATGCCATGGCTCGCCAATCTCGTAGGCATATTGCTTCGCCTCGTTGCGGGGAAGAAACCAGATGATGATGAGAGAGGTGAAAAGCACGAGCCCGGCGCGGATAGCCAAACTGTGCCAGATGTTCTCCTCTTGTCCTATAATCTTCTTGAAAGTGTTCATGTCACATATTTAAATAAGGCTCTTCGTGATGTAGCCAATGTGTTTTTGCTGCGAAAATACGAAAAAAAATCAGTTAAAGCAGAAAAAAAGTATTAATTTTGCAAAAAATTATTTCTTGGGGAATGCATAGAGTTCCTCAAAATATTTATTCTTGGATATGTCAGAAAGAAAAGTCAGGGTGCGTTTTGCCCCAAGTCCTACCGGCCCACTTCACATTGGCGGAGTCCGCACGGCTTTGTTCAACTATCTGTTCGCCCGCCAGCATGGCGGTGACCTCGTGTTCCGCATAGAGGATACCGACAGCAACCGTTTTGTGCCAGGAGCCGAAGACTATATCATAGAGTCGTTTAAGTGGCTCGGTATCAAGTTTGACGAAGGAGTGTCCTTCGGTGGCGACCATGGCCCCTATCGCCAGAGCGAACGCCGCAAGATATACGCTAAATACGTGAGACAGCTCCTCGACGACGGCAAGGCATACATTGCCTTCGACACGCCTGAGGAACTGGAGAAAAAGCGCGAGGAGGTAAAGAACTTCCAGTATGACGCGCATACCCGCCTGTCGATGCGCAACTCGCTCACCCTGCCTAAAGACGAGGTGGCGAAGTTGCTCGACTCTGACGCCCAGTACACAGTGCGCTTCAAGGTTGAGCCGGGCGAGGAGATCCACGTCAACGACCTCATTCGTGGCGACGTGTGCGTGAAGAGCGACATCCTCGACGACAAGGTGCTCTACAAGAGTGCCGACGAGCTGCCGACATATCACCTTGCCAACATCGTGGACGACCATCTGATGGAGATTACCCACGTGATACGTGGCGAGGAGTGGTTGCCAAGCGCGCCGCTTCACGTGTTGCTCTACAAGGCGTTCGGCTGGGAGGACACCATGCCTCGTTTCGCCCATCTGCCGTTGCTTCTCAAGCCAGAGGGCAAGGGCAAGCTGTCGAAGCGCGACGGCGACCGTCTGGGATTCCCCGTGTTCCCGCTGGAATGGCACGACCCTAAGACGGGCGACGTGTCGTCGGGATACCGCGAGAGCGGATACTTCCCCGAGGCGGTGGTCAATTTCCTCGCCCTCTTGGGCTGGAACCCCGGCACCGACCAAGAGATGTTCTCGCTCGACGAGCTTGTGGAGGCGTTCGACATTACCAAGTGCTCGAAGAGCGGCGCCAAGTTCGATTACCAAAAAGGCATCTGGTTCAACCACGAGTATATCCTTCGCAAGAGCGACGACGAGATAGCCACGCTCTTTGCCCCAATAGTGGCCAACAACGGCATCGACGATTCGTTTGAGCGAGTGAAGCATGTGGTGCACCTCATGAAAGACCGCGTGAACTTCGTGAAGGAGTTGTGGCCGCTGTGCTCCTTCTTCTTCATCGCGCCAACGACCTACGACGAGAAGACGGCGAAGAAGCGTTGGAAGGAATTCTCGGGCCAGCAGATGAAGGAACTCATCGACGTGCTCAACGGCATCGACGACTTCTCCGTGGAGGGCCAGGAACCCGTGGTGGAGAAGTGGATAGCCGACAAGGGCTACAAGATGGGCGACGTGATGAATGCCTGGCGACTGGCTCTCGTTGGCATAGGCAAGGGACCGGGCATGTTTGACATCTCGGCGTTCCTTGGCAAGGAAGAAACCATCAAGCGCATGGAAAAGGCTATTGAGACATTGGGGTGATGTACGAACCTTTAATTTTCTTATACAACATAGGTGTGTGGGTTGCCACGTTTTTCTCCAAGAAGGTGATGACGATGTGGAAAGGCGAGCACGAGACTTTTCGCGTCCTGCGAGAGCAGGTGGACCCAAGCGCCAAGTATATATGGTTTCACGCGGCATCGTTGGGCGAGTTTGAGCAAGGTCGCCCTATAATGGAACGTATCAAGCGTGAGCATCCGGAATACAAGATTCTGCTCTCGTTCTTCTCGCCCTCTGGCTATGAGGTGCGAAAGAACTATGATGGAGCCGACATCATTGTGTATCTCCCCATCGACACTATAGGCAACGCACGCCGTTTCATCGACCTGACGAATCCGGTGATGGCGTTTTTCATCAAGTATGAGTTCTGGTTCAATTACCTGCATCTGCTTAAAGACCGCGGGGTGCCCACGTTCTCGGTGTCGAGTATCTTCCGCCCAGGCCAGATGTTTTTCCGTGGCTATGGCAAGGCCTATGCCAAGGTGTTGAAGTGTTTCACACATTTCTTCGTGCAAAACGAGCAGAGCCGCGACTTGCTCAAGACCATTGGCATAGATTGCGTCAGCGTGACAGGAGACACCCGTTTCGACCGCGTGTTGCAAATAAGGGACGCAGGAAAGTCGCTGCCAATAGTGGAGAAGTTTATCGGCGGAACGCCAGGTGATAGCCCGCGAGTCTTCATTGCCGGAAGCAGCTGGCAACCAGACGAGGACATCTTCCTGAAATATTTCAACGAACACCGCGACTGGAAGCTCATCATAGCTCCGCACGTCATTGGCGAGGACCATCTCAAGCAGATTCTCTCCAAGCTGCACGGAAAGACCGTGCGCTACACCGAGGCTACGGTGGACAACGTGGCAGGTGCCGAATGTCTTATCATAGATTGTTTCGGTTTGTTGTCGAGCATTTACCGCTATGCTGATGTCACTTATGTTGGCGGCGGCTTCGGCGTGGGCATCCACAACGTGCTGGAGGCTGCCGTTTGGGGCAAGCCGGTTGTCTTCGGGCCAAACAACAAGAACTTTCAGGAGGCGCAAGGACTGCTCAAGGCAGGCGGCGGCTTCGAGATAGCCGGCTACGACGACTTCGAGGGCGTAATGCGGAAACTTGACGACGACAAGGCCTTCAGGCAAAGTTGTGAGAGGGCAGGAGAGTTCGTGGAGAGCCTTGCGGGAGCGACCGAACGCATAATGAGCAAGATAAAGTTTGATTTTTAAAACTTTTTTTTGATTACTTGGTGCAAGGTTTGTGTGGTTCTTGCATTTAACTAATAGTGCGGCTTGGTATGCCGTGACGACAACAACTCGTATCAACAATCAAAATCGTTAATAATAAAATGAGAAAAATCAAGTTTTTAGGATTCGTCCTTTCTGCTGTGCTCACCGTTTTGGGCATGTCCTCGTGTATAAACAGTGCTGACGACAGCGCCATCAGCCTCACGCCAGAGCAAAAGCAACAATGCTATTTAAGCGTGGCCGGCCCTCATTCGGGCAAGGTGGTTTACATCTCCGGAAAGACATCGAGCGGCAACATAACCGACAGTATCCAGTCGTCATGGAATGTCACGTCAGACTCTACGATGGTTTTCAGCAGCATCCCTGCAAAGGCCATAGCATCGGCAATCGACACTACCACCACCGAACACAAGGAAATTCGCAATGCCATTGCTGCTCAGCCATCCAAGTCGATGACTGCCTATATCGGTTTCGTCAACACGAACCCCGTACAGTGGCTTATCAACCCTGTGGGCCTTACCTACAATGTCACTTATGGTGGTTTGGCGCATGAGATAAAGCTCTTGTTCTATGCCAACAACTCCTATTCTTTCGGTCAGTACAACAGCACGTCGAAGGTTATGCAGTTGCAGATTCTTGTTTACGGTGCTTACATTGACGGCACGCTGGATACCAGCTCTACGCCATTGGTAATCCAAGGCACACCTTTGTGGTTCGTGCAGAAATAAATGCTTTCCCAATACTGGTAAGGATACAAAAAAGGCGCTCCAAAAACCTCAGGGTTTTTGGAGCGCCTTTTTTGTATCCTTTATAAATGTAAAATTTACTCAGGAAGGTTGATAGCCTCGTTGGGGCAAACAGAAGCGCATGTGCCGCACTCTGTGCACTCATCGGGGTTGATGCTGTAGATGTCGCCCTCAGAGATAGCTCCTACTGGGCACTCGTCGATGCAAGTTCCGCATGCGACACAGTTGTCACCAATTACGTATGCCATAATACTTTTACGTTTATAAATTAATAATGTTTTTGTATAATTGTCCTCACGAGTGCCTTACGGCTATAAAGCTGGCTCACCTCATTTTGGTATTGCAAAGATAATGACTTTTGTTTGAATACCTACAATTAGGTATGTTTTTTTTCGGGATTTAACATTCCGATACCTTATATTTTGTATTCTTGGCAATAAAACGGCAATATTTCCGTTGTATATAATATGAAGAATTTTGTTTGCGCCATTCTCTCCCTTCTCGTGGGGTGCAGTGTGATGGCCCAAGACCGCACGGTGCAGAACCGTCCGTATACGGACCTGCGCCCCTTCCATTTCGGAATCCTCGTGGGTACGCATGCCCAGGATCTCGAGTTTGTTGGCGTGGGACCACAAACGGTAACGCTAAGCGATGGCTCCACCCAGACCTACACCATCACCACCGACCAAGACCGCTACGACTACGGTTTCAATGTCGGAGTGCTTGGCGAGGCACGCCTGAACACCTATTTGTCGTTCCGCCTTGCCCCAGCCTTGTATTTTGGGAGTCGCCATGTCAGTTTCCATAACGTTGGAACCGAAGTGCCCGACAGCATGGCAAGTCGAACCCAGAACCTCAAGGCGGTTTACATCTCGTGCTCAATGGACATGATTTATGCCTCGAAACGCTCAGGCAACCACCGCCCTTATGTCATGGCAGGCATTAGCCCCGTCGTTAACCTAAGCGGCAAGAGCGACGACATAGTGAAGCTCAAGCGTTATGACATCTTCCTCGAAGCGGGATTGGGCTGCGACTTTTACCTCCCGTTTTTCAAGTTGAGGCCAGAGCTGAAGTTCATGTTCGGCTTGGCCAACAGTCTTGACACCGGACATGCCGCCCGTCTCCAGGACCCTTCGGCGCGTGTTTTCGCCAACTCCGTGAAAAAGGCACACTCCAAGATGATAGCCTTGACTTTCTATTTTGAATAAGGAACATATCATGATTAGATATTAATGAGATATACAATAAAGATGAAAACTTTTCTACCCGTTGTGGCGCTCTTGCTTGCCACGTCTTGTCACACCCCTTATCACCTTGCCAGCGTGGAGCGTACCCGCGTGGTTGTGGACAGTCGTTACGACGCCCATCCCGACGCTCAAGCCGCGACGTTCATAGACCCTTACGAGCGTGAGGTAAACGAGAAAATGTCGCCCGTCGTCGGTGCCACCGCGCACCCCATGAGGGCTTTCAAGCCAGAGAGTGACCTCAGCAACCTGCTTGCCGACATACTCGTGTGGGGAGGCAAGCAATTTAGCGAGACACCCGATTTTGGGGTTTACAACATGGGCGGCATACGCGCGTCGCTTCCAGAGGGAGAGGTGACCTATGGCGACGTGCTCAACGTGGCTCCTTTCGAGAACCATATCTGTTTCTTGACCCTCACGGGCGAGAAGACGCTGCAACTCTTCAAGGAGATGGCAGCGCGTCATGGCGAAGGCGTGAGCCGCGGCGTGAAGATGTCAATAGCCAGAAACGGGGAACTGAAATCGGTGACTCTCGATGGCAAGGCCATTGACCTGCAAAAGAATTATCGCGTGGCTACGCTCGACTACCTCGCGCAGGGCAACGACGGATTGAAGGCGTTTAAGTCGAAGACAGATGTGGTGTCGCCATCGGGCGAGGCCAACGACGTGAGGCACGTCATAGTGAAATATTTCAAGGAGATGCAAGCGCAGGGCAAGGCCGTGGACGCAAAGGTCGAAGGCAGGGTGACCATAGAATGAGATAAACAGGTAAACTAAGTTAACAGTAGAAAATCAAGAAAGATGAAAACGTTAAGACACATATCCATGTCATCCATGCATGTTTCCATAATCAGATGCGCTGCCATGATGTTCTTGCTATGCGGCAGCCTTACACTGCTTGCGCAGAAACGGCTCACGATTCTTCATACCAACGACACCCACAGTTGTGTCATGCCGTTGTCGAAGCACCTTGCCGATACCATGCAAGCCGACAGGGGAGGGTTCTTGCGTCGTGTGGCAATGCTCAAGGAAGAACGTGCCAAGGACCCCTCGCTCCTGCTCTTTGACAGTGGCGACTTCTCCCAAGGCTCGCCTTATTACACGTTGTTCAAGGGCGACGTGGAAACTGAGCTTATGAACATGATGCACTACGACGCCGCGACAATAGGCAACCACGAGTTCGATTACGGGCTGGAGAACCTCGCGCGGCTCTTCAAGAAACTCAACTTCCCTATCGTCTGTTCCAACTATCGTTTCCACGAGTATGACCTCGACAAGCTTGTTAAGCCCTATGTCATAATAAAGCGTAATGGCTTGAAGATAGGCGTGTTTGGACTCTCGCCGCGGCTCGACGGATTGGTTGACCACAACAACTACCTCTCTACTGAATATCTTGACCCCGTGGCAACGGCGCAGGAAATGGTTGACATATTGAAGAAGAAACATTGCGACCTCGTGGTCTGCATCTCCCATTTAGGCTGGGAGGAGAAAGGCATGGGCGACCAGGAGATGATTAGCCATACCCGTGGTATCGACGTTGTTCTCGGAGGTCACAGCCACACCTATTTCGAGACGCTTCGCTATGTTGACAATGCGGACGGCAAGCCTGTCCCCGTAGACCAGAACGGCAAAAGCGCCATCTTCATTGGCAAACTGAACCTTACACTTGAAAAATAGGAGTGATGCCTTGAGCCAAATCCTGGTATTGAAGGCGAAAGAGCCGCTTGAGATGATGCGAAGTGTTAAAATTGAATAGAAAACGGCGCAAAACTTTTCTATTACATTAAAAGTCAGTACCTTTGCACAGCTTTTCGGCTCGACCGCTGGTTGGGAGACGTGTTCCCAAGCTACGTCGGGTTGGAGCGACGGACAACATTTAATCATTACAATTAACAATGGATTTAATTAAAGTTGCTGAGGAAGCTTTTGCAACCGGCAAGAAAATTCCTGCATTCAGAGCAGGTGACACTATCACTGTCGCTTACAAAATCGTCGAGGGTTCAAAGGAGCGTATCCAGCTCTACCGTGGTGTCGTAATCAAGATTTGCGGTCACGGAGACAAGAAGCGCTTCACTGTGCGCAAGATGTCTGGCACCGTGGGTGTAGAGCGTATCTTCCCCGCTGAGTCTCCAGCTATTGACCACATCGAGGTCAACAAGCACGGTAAGGTGCGTCGCGCCAAGCTGTACTATCTGCGTAAGCTCACAGGTAAGGCAGCTCGCATCCCAGAGAGGCGTGTCATTACAGGCGAATAATATTGCGCTTGACAAAGCTAAAAAAAGAGCCGCTCTTCCAAATTGGAGGAGCGGCTCTTTCCTTTTTCTGTTACTTATAGTTGACACTTGCGTCGGTATCTCCGTGGATGGCGTCTTCGAGATCGTTCCAGCTCTGGAACCCCGCGAAGAGGGCGAGGCGATTGCGTGCGGCCATGGACAGCTTGCGCTTGCCCGTGACGATCTCAAGGAGTTTCTTCAATGAGGACACGCTCAAGTTGATGTGGTGTCTCAACAACTTTTGGGAGAGGGAGTCGAGGTCGTGCTCAAGCTCATGCTTGCCCGCCTTGGCCTTCCTGCCTGTCGTCTCGATAAGAAGTTTCAAGTCTCTTTTCATTTTCTCACATACTTTTTCTGTAACGCGCGGCAAAGATACGACTTTTTTTGTTACCTTTGCCACAACATTCATTAAATCTCAATTAATAATGAACGAATACGCACTAAAGTACGGGTGCAACCCCAACCAGAAACCCGCACGTATCTTCATGGAGCACGGTGAGCTTCCAGTGGAAATCCTCAATGGCCGTGCTGGCTATATCAACTTTCTCGATGCCCTTAACTCTTGGCAACTCGTTAAGGAGCTGAAGGCCGCCACGGGCCTGCCGGCTGCGGCGTCGTTTAAGCATGTCAGCCCCGCGGGTGCGGCAGTGGGCCTCCCCTTGAGCGACACGCTGAAGAAAATCTATTTCGTCGATGATGTTGACTTTGAGCTGACTCCCCTTGCCAATGCCTACGCTCGCGCACGCGGTGCCGACCGCATGTGCTCTTATGGTGATTTCTGCGCCTTGAGCGACACCTGCGACGAGGCTACCGCCAAACTCATAAAGAGGGAGGTTAGCGACGGAGTGATAGCCCCAGGCTATACACCCGAGGCCCTTGAGATACTGAAGGAGAAGCGTAAGGGTACTTATTGCGTGATAAAGATAGACCCCGATTACGTGCCGGAGCCAGTGGAGCGCAAGCAGGTGTTTGGTGTCACCTTTGAGCAAGGACGCAACAATATCGACCTTTCAGATCCCACGCTCTTCGAGGATGTGCCCACAAAGAACAAGACATTCACGCCGGAGGCCATCCGCGACCTGAAGATAGCGATGATCACATTGAAATACACTCAGTCCAATTCGGTGTGCTATGCCAAGGACGGTCAGGCCATTGGCATTGGTGCCGGTCAGCAGAGCCGAATCCACTGCACCCGCTTGGCAGGCAGCAAGGCCGACGAGTGGTGGATGAGGCAGAGCCCGAAGGTGCTTGGCTTGCCTTTCAAGGAAAAAATCCGCCGTGCCGATCGCGACAACTGCATAAACGTGTATCTTTCCGAGGAATATGAGGACGTGTTGCGTGAGGGCGCTTGGCAGCAGTGGTTCACTGAGAAGCCAGAGCCTTTCCTTCGTAGTGAGCAGAAAGAGTGGATTGCCCAGAACAAGGGCGTGTGCGTAGGTTCAGACGCTTTCTTCCCATTCGGCGACAACATTGAGCGTGCCCACAAGAGTGGGGTGGAGTTTATTGCGCAAGCTGGCGGCTCCATTCGCGACGACAATGTCATCGATACCTGCGACAAATACGACATAGCAATGGCGATGACGCATGTGCGCCTGTTCCACCACTAAATATTTGCTACATGGACGACTTCGAGGATATACTCGTCAACGGCATTGGTTTCAAGAAGGCATCGACCCAGAAGAAGGACGATGACAAGGTGAAGACCAAAGCCAAGAAAAAGAAATATGTAACAGGCGCCCATGGCTCGGGTTCCGCACGCCAGAAAGCTAAGTACAGGGAACAGAGAGCCAACCGCAAGTCGCAGCGGAAAAAATGACATGCCACTTGCGAGTCTAATCCAATATACTTATAATGTTTGCGGGCGGTCAATATTGACTGCCCGCAAACGTAAACCGACATTTTGACAATCTATATAATCAATGAAAAAACTAATGTCTTTGGCAGTCGTGATTCTCATGGCCGCAAATGCCGCCTTTGCTGACAACACTGTAAAGGCCGATGACCCTAACATCAGTTTCACAGGACGCGTGCAGCGCATGGACAATGGTGCCGTGAGCTACGATTGGGTTGGCACTTATGTGCAGACCGATTTTACCGGCTCGTCCATATCGGTGAGAATGAGCGAGGAAGGAGAGAGCTATCATCAAGTGTTCATAGATGGCAAGCTCGTAGGCAAGCTGCATTTTACTGGCAATGAGCCTCACGACATACTGCTCGCCAAGAACCTTGGCAAAGGGGCGCACCGCCTTCGCTTGCAAAAGGTGACAGAGGGAGAGCGCGGACGCTCTACAATATTCTCGTTCACGGCAGGAGGCAAAGGGTCGTTCAAGGCAGTGCAGCCGAAAGGACGTCTCATAGAAGTGATAGGCGACAGCTACACGTGCGGCTATGGTTCCGAGGGTACCGAGGACAGCCACTTCGAGGTGAAGACAGAAAACTGCGACAAGGCATACGCATGTGCCATAGCGCGGTATTTTGATGCCGACTACGTGATAGTGGCACATTCGGGCATGGGCGTGACTCGCAACTATTCTGGAAAGAAAATGCGCACCATGAGCGACCGTTATCCATTGCTCTTCGATGACCACGACTCCATTGCCTACGATTTCAAGCAGTATCGCCCCGACCTCGTGATTATAAACCTCGGCACCAACGACTTCTCTGGAAGTGCCGCCCCTGCCGACTATGTGGGCAAATATGTGAAACTCATCAAGACGGTCAAGAGTCACTATGGTGACGAGCTGCCAGTGCTTTGCGTCACTCCGCACTCTGCCAACATCTTCCTTCTTGCCGCCCTTCAGGAGCTTGGAGAGGAAGTGGCGAGCCTGAAAAACGTGCGTGTGGCAAAGCCCATGCCAAACATCGTGGTTAAAGGTCACGACATTGGCTCTGACTGGCATCCCAACTGGAAAGGCCACCAAAAGATAGCCTCCACGCTCATACCCGTGGTGTCTACAATGACAGGATGGGAGATGAAAAACGACCTTTAGGATTTATTTTAGTTCTAAAACATTAATCTTTGTCTTTCAAGCAACGCTTTTGGCACCTTTTTTGTACTTTTGCAACAAATACCGGCCTTTGGGCCATGAATGCAAAACACAATGGAAAGACAGGAAACACCCGTTTTGCTGCTCACGGGATATTTGGGCAGCGGCAAGACTACCCTTCTCAATCGAATATTAAAGAATGAGAAGGGTATAAAGTTCGCCGTTATAGTTAATGACATTGGTGAGGTGAACATAGATGCCTCGCTCATCGAGAGCGGTGGCGTGGTGGGTCAGAAAGACGACTCGCTCGTGGCCCTGCAGAATGGCTGCATCTGTTGCACGCTCAAGATGGATCTCGTGCAACAGATCAACGACATCATAAATCAAAAGAAATTCGACTATATCGTCATCGAGGCTTCGGGCATCTGCGAGCCAGCGCCTATCGCCCAGACCATATCCACTTATCCTCGCATGATACCTGCGGAGATTATCAAGAATGGCGTGGCGCGCCTCGATTCTATCGTGACCGTTGTCGATGCCCTCCGTATGCGCGACGAGTTCGGTCTCGGTGACGCCCTGCAGAAGCCAGACATGGACGACGACGACCTTGAAAGCCTTGTAATACAGCAAATTGAGTTCTGCAACATCATCTTGCTCAACAAGGCCTCGGAGGTGTCGCCCGAGGAGCTTCGCCATCTGCGTGCCGTCATTAAGGCCATACAGCCCAAGGCGGAGATTTACGAATGCAACTATGGCGACGTGGAGCTCGACAAGATACTCAACACCCATCTCTTCAACTTCGACAAGGTGGCTACATCGGCCCGTTGGATTGAGGCCATGGAGGATGATGACGACGACGAGCTTGAGAACGAGGAGAGCGGTGAGGCCCTGGAATATGGCATCGAGACTTTCGTGTGGAAGCGTCGCGCGCCGATGAGCCTTGCCGACTTCGATGAGTTCGTGTCAACCAAATGGCCAGAGGGCGTGGTGCGTGCCAAAGGCATGTGCTATTTTGCCGACGAGAAAGACACGTGCTATCTCTTTGAACAGTCGGGCAAGCAGTTCAACATCACCAACGCAGGCCAGTGGTATGCCACGATGCCTGCCGATGAGCTTAAAGAATTTTTTGCCCAGAATCCCGACTTGAAGAAAGACTGGGACCCTGAGGTGGGCGACCGTATGCAGAAGATCGTGTTTATTGGCCAGCATCTCGACCGCGCGGCGATAGAAGCCGAACTCGACAAATGCCTGGCAGAATAGCCACGTTTCGCGTCGTGCCGGTCTGTGGGCAAGATGAGATGCAGACACTATAATTAGGATAACTTAAAGGATATGATGATGGAAGACAAGCCTTTTCTTTTTACTCGCGAAGAGCTCGACGAGGTATGGCGTTTGCGTCGCTATATCTTGGGTAAGGTTGGCGAGGCAATGCCTTGCGACAACATGGCCAGGCTCAAGGCGAGTCTGCGCAAGGCCATTGCCGATGGTCGTGTGAGACGTGACGTGTTCGGCCTCAACCCTATAGTCACCGCCATGGAGACGGCGCGCATCTGCGTGGACGAGATAGGCTTGCGTGGTGAGTCGGTAATAGCCACGCTCTTGTGGGCATGCCATGTAGACGACTTTGCTGAAGTGGCTGAGACTTATGGCGAAACCGTGGAGCACATCGTCCACGGCCTCTACAAGATACAACATCTCTACGACAAGAATCCTGTTATTGGCAGCGACAACTTCCGTAACCTGTTGTTGTCTTTTGCCGAGGACATGCGCGTCATACTCATCATGATAGCCGACCGCGTGTGCGTGATGCGACTCATACGCGACACGTCAATGGAGGACGCACGGCGTGAGGTGTCGGAAGAGGCATCCTACCTCTATGCGCCCCTTGCCCATAAGCTCGGCTTATACACGTTGAAGTCGGAGCTTGAGGACCTGTCGCTCAAGTATATGGAGCACGACGCCTACTACATGATAAAAGAGAAACTAAACGCTACCAAGGCGAGCCGCGATGCTTATATCGACAGCTTTATTGGGCCTATCCGCGAAAAGTTGGAAAAGGCGGGGTTGAAGTTTCACATGAAAGGGCGCACAAAGTCGATACACTCCATTTGGCAGAAGATGAAGAAGCAACAGTGTGGCTTTGAGGGCATTTACGACCTCTTTGCCATACGCGTCATCATCGATTCGCCCTTGGATATGGAGAAGCAACAATGTTGGCAGGCTTACTCCATAGTCACCGATATGTATCAGCCCAACCCCAAGCGATTGCGCGATTGGCTTTCCGTGCCCAAGTCGAACGGTTATGAGAGCTTGCACATCACCGTGCTTGGCCCTGAAAACAAATGGGTGGAGGTGCAGATACGTACCGAGCGCATGGACGACATTGCCGAGCACGGT
This sequence comes from Oscillospiraceae bacterium, assembly GCA_963599465.1. Lineage (GTDB taxonomy): Bacteria > Bacteroidota > Bacteroidia > Bacteroidales > Bacteroidaceae > Prevotella. Next base: position 25,061 of record CAVBXD010000028.1, read on the forward strand.
CTTGCCGCCCACTGGCGCTATAAGGGCATAAAGGGCGGTGGTCAGATGGACGAATGGCTTGCCAACATACGTGCAGCGTTGGAGGCGGGCGACAATCTCCAGGTGATGGACCAGTTTAAGATGTCGCTGCAACCCGACGACATCTATGTGTTCACGCCGCGTGGCGACCTCTTCAAGTTTCCCGCCCGATCCACGGTGCTCGACTTTGCCTATCGCATACACTCCAACGTAGGCAATGCCTGCGTTGGCGGCAAGGTGAATGGCAAGGCAGTGCCGATAAGGCAGGAGCTGCATTCAGGCGACACCGTGGAGGTGCTCACGCAAAACAACCAGAAGCCAAAGCGAGACTGGCTGTCGATCGTAGTAACGCCAAAGGCGAAATCGAAGATAAGGCTTGCCTTAAAAGAGACGCAGCAAAAAGACGGGCTCTATGCCAAGGAGCTACTTGAGAGGCGCTTCAAGAACCGCCATATCGAGGCAGAGGAGAGCATAATGGCGCACCTCGTGAAGAAGATGGGATTCAAGGTGGTGTCTGATTTCTATAAGCAGATAGCCGACGGGAAACTCGACCCCAACGATGTGATAGCCAAGTATGTGGAGGTTCGCGACCATACGGAGAACAAGGACAAGGAGACCGTGTCGGCAGACCAGTTTAATTTTGAGAGCCCGCAAGAGGAATTGACCCACGAGAGCGACGACGTGCTCACGATAGACCAAGACCTTAAAGGCATCGACTTTCAGCTTGCGCCGTGCTGTCATCCTATCTATGGCGACTCTATCTTTGGCTTTGTCACCGCAGGTGGCGGAATAAAGGTGCACAGGCAAGACTGCACCAACGCGCCGGAGATGCGTCGAAGGTTCGGCTATCGCATAGTGAAGGCGCGCTGGGCAGGAAAAGGCTCGTCGAAATATGCTATCACGTTGCGCGTCGTGGGCCACGACGACATTGGCATAGTCTCCAATATAACCAACATCATATCAAAGGATGAGAAAATAGTGATGCGGTCTATCAACATTGATTCCCACGATGGACTCTTCTCTGGCAATCTCACCATACAGGTAGAGGATACGGCACGCCTGAATCAACTTGTCAAGAAACTCAAGGCGGTGAAAGGCGTGAAACAGGTGGAGCGAGTGTAAAGCCACATAAAAAACAAACGCATATAAAAATAGAGAAGAACCCCGAAAGTCACACACCTGACTTTCGGGGTTCTTCACGTTTGGGCTGCCGCTGGAATGCCATCGCCGTTCTAACGTAACGGCATTGCGATACTAACGTAACGGCAGCGCCATTCTAACGTAACGGCAACGCGATACTAACGTAACGGCAACGGGGCACACTTTGAAAGGCGATTTCGTTTTAGAGAAACGCCGACAGCTTTTCAACGTAAAGGCGAAGCGCTGGATGCCTTTAGGGTTTGTCTTTACCTGATTTTTGTATTGTGGCTGGCGTTTCTTCTTGGCCCTTATTTCTTGCAAACAGTTGATAGCCAGTGGTTAAATTCGTTGCGGTAGCCATTGAACACGTTGATGTCTGTATGCCCCGCGATGCCTCTTACCTTGCCGTCTGGCGCGAGTTGCCAAATCCATAACTTAACGTCGGGCTTGTATTCACCATAGCGAGCTATCCAAACGGGATAGTTGTGCTTTATGTCGGGGGCTGCGTCGAGCCACCGGTTCACGAAGGTCTGGCTGACATAGAGTATGGGTCGCATGCCCGTTTTTTTCTCTACTATTTGCAACCAATTCCTCACCCGGCTCCACATGTATATCGCGCCACCCATCTTTTTCACTTGTGACGGCAGGGGTTCAAGGTCGAGCACGGGAGGCAAGTCGCCCTTGTTGAAGTGGCTATGCGACAGGAAGTAACGTGCCTGTTCCGCGCCTGTGGAGCGATGGGTGAAATAATGGTATGTGCCCACAGGATAACCCCGCTTGCGTGCGGCGGCGTAGTCGGCGTTGTAAAAGGGATTCATCAACGACGATCCCTCGGTCGACTTTATGAAGATGAACGACACCTTGAAGTCGATGTCTTTGCTCACGTTCTTTCTCGACAACGACCCGAGGTGCGTGATCCGCAGACGGTCCCAGTCGATGGTATGGAGCTTTTTGCCGTGAATATGCTGGTATTTTGACAAGTCGATGCCGTAAATGCGCTCAGAAGTGTAGTTGAGGCGTTCGCCCTTGTAGACATCGTGAGCCCATTCGCCGACACGGAAGTATCGGTGTTGCGACGAGAATCCGAATCCCGTGCGCTTGCCGTCTTTCCATTGTCCTTCGTAATAGGTGTCAAGGCTGTCGGTGAACTTGCCATAACCGTTGGCACGAAACAGGCTGTCCATCTCGCCGTCATAGGTGCCCGTGGAATCGCGGCGGGTAGCGGTGACGAGCGTGTCGTGGTCCCAAATGCCATCGATGAGCCTGCCGTCGTGGTCTCTCACGGAGCCGCGTCCCTGTCTCATGCCGTTGCTCCACATGCCGCTGTAAAGCACGCTGTCGCCTTGGTAGAGCACGCCAAGACCTTCGCGCTTTCCGTTGTGGGTTTGTCCACGGTAAACGGTTTGTCCGTCGTCAATGGTTTTTATCTCATTTGTATTGATGGTGCACGAGGCAAGAAGGATTATTGCCAACGCATGTAGCGGTATGCTTTTTAAGCCGCAAGGTTCATGTTTCAAACGCCAAAGTATCATTGCATCACCTCCTTTCCGTGTGTTATGCCTATGAAGCGTCCGTGCTGTGTGAACACGGGCGCGCCATCCGTGGCAAACAGTTCGGGAATGTCGTGCTCGTGCCCCTGCCAGTAGTTGCCAGTTATGATAATGGAGTGGTAAGGTGCTTTCCGTTCGGAGCGAATTATCTTTACCGTCAATATCTTGCGGTGTTGCGATGCTCCCCAAGGCACGTTACGCACGGCATATACGCCCCACGGCTTGATAGACCGTCGCGTGTGGAGGATGAGGGGAACCGCCTTGTCGGTGAGCTTGCTTGCCACTGGTTCGCACGCCACGACGTGCAGCTCGTTGTTGCCATCATACCAACTCACTTTATAGTTACTTTTCAGCATGAGATGGGTTTTCTTGGCATTCCTCGGTTTCTTTCCGGTGCTGTCTGTCGCGCATGTTTTCTGAATCACGGAGAGCTGCCGTTTCAAAGAGTCGGTCATCTTGCCTTGCAGGGCAGCATAATCTGCTATCTGGGTATAGCCCTCGTCCATGACGCCGTGAGAGCGCAGGTAGTATGCCAACTCCTTGTGCTCGGTTTCCTTGCGATGGAGCAGGTTGGAGAGAGAGTCGATGATGGTGGTGATGTCGGTGGTGCGCACGGTCGATGTCGGCCCTACGGTAAGCACTCGTCCATCACAACTCGGCCACCACCAATGCCTGTTGATCCAAACGCCTTCCTGGTGTACGGAGTCGGCCATCAGCACAGCCGTGTCTTTACCACTCACCAGGCACACGCTGACTCGGCCGTCGACCAAGCACGCTGACCGTCGAAGTTCGCCCTCGGAGACAGGGAAAGCGCGCAACACGAGCCAAGTCAAACCAGCGAGAAGCAAAAACGCTACAATGGCGACAATTCTGAGTTTAGATAACCTGAGGCGCATTATATATAATGATGATTTTACTGCAAAATTACAAATTCTTTGTTTACCTTTGTCTTGCGAAATAAACTTTTTTCAAGACAATGAAACCCATTGATAAAGACATTCTCCGTCTCGCCCTCCCGTCAATTGTAAGCAATATCACGGTGCCCTTGCTTGGCTTGGTAGACCTCGCCATTGCTGGGCATATAGGCCCGGCGCGCTACATTGCCGCCATCTCCGTGGGGGCGATGATTTTCAATGTCGTCTATTGGCTCATGGGCTTCCTGCGTATGGGCACGAGTGGCATGACGGGGCAAGCCTTTGGCGCGTGCGACATGCGTGGCGTGAGGTTGCTCTTGCGCCGGTCGTTGTCGTTGTCGCTTGTCATTGCGGCGGTTTTCTTGGTCTTTCAATGGCCCCTTCGTGAGGTGTCGCTTGCCATCATTCATCCGTCTGCCGACGTGTGGTCGCTTGTCACAGTCTATTTTAATATCGTCATTTGGGGCGTTCCAGCCATGCTTTCGCTTTATAGCCTTAACGGTTGGTACATTGGCATGCAAGACACGCGTGTGCCGATGTTTGTCGCGATATTCCAAAACATAGTAAACATCCTCGCGTCTCTGCTCTTTGTCTTTGCCTTTGGCATGAGGATTGAAGGCATTGCCCTTGGCACGCTCGTTGCCCAATGGAGTGGGGTGCTGCTCTCCCTTGTGCTCTTGCGTGGGAAGTTGCGAGGAATGGAATCCGTGAAAGCCGATGCGCCCAAGACGTTGAGAGGCGATTATTCGTGGCGCGTGTTTTTTCATACTAACCGCGACATCTTCTTGCGTACGGTATGTCTTGTGGCGGTCAACTTGACCTTCACGTCCATGGGTGCGCGCCAGGGCGACTTGATGCTTGCCGTGAACACGCTGCTCATGACCTTCTACACCATGTTTTCCTATGTCATGGATGGCTTTGCCTTTGCGGGCGAGGCACTCTGCGGCAAGTTTTTTGGCGCAGGCGACACTCGTGGACTTAGTGAGGTAGTCGGGCGACTCCTCCTGCGATGGGGGCTGTCCCTGGCAGTTGTCTTTACCCTTGCCTATGTCCTCGGTGGTGGCACAATAGTTGGTTTGCTTACCGACGACATTGCCGTTAGGGGTGCGGTTACTGGCTATGAGATGTGGGTATGGCTTTTGCCTATTGCCGGTTTTGCTGCCTTTGTCTACGATGGTGTCTTCATAGGCCTTACCGCCACACGTGGCATGTTGCTGTCGAGTTTCACGTCTTCCGTGGCGTTTTTCCTCATATTGGGCGCAACTCTCATGAGCAAGTTGCCGACAAGCCATCCCGTCGTTGTCAACCATTTGCTTTGGTTTGCCTTCATCGTCTATCTCGCGTCGCGAGGTCTCATGCAGCACCGCATCATCCGCAGAATGGGTGTCTTGAGTGGCAAAACAAGGGCGAAGAAGCCATAAAATGCAGATTTTTTGAAAAAAACATTACTTTTTCTTGGTGGAACGAGAGAAAAGCAGTACCTTTGCAACCGCTAAAAAGAAATAGTACGGCGGGATAGCTCAGCTGGTTAGAGCGTCGGATTCATAATCCGGAGGTCGTGGGTTCGGGTCCCACCCCCGCTACAAAAAAGCACTTACGGTAACGTAAGTGCTTTTTTGTTTAAGGTATCTCCATGAAGAGAATGAAATGATGGTCAAATAAAAAGAAGGAGCCTTGTTGACGTATAAGCCATAATGTCAACAAGGCTCCTTCTTTAGTTGGGCTACACTCAATGGTCTTGAATTGTAGCCCTTGTTATATCAATGTTTCGATTATTCCCACTCGATTGTTGATGGTGGTTTTGAGGATATGTCGTAGCACACGCGGTTTACGCCCTTCACCTTGTTGATAATCTCATTCGACACCTTCGCCATGAAGTCGTATGGCAAGTGTGCCCAGTCGGCTGTCATGGCATCTGTACTGGTTACGGCACGGAGAGCAACAGGATGCTCGTAGGTGCGCTCATCGCCCATCACGCCTACCGAACGAACAGTAGAGAGGAGAATGGTACCAGCCTGCCAAATCTGATCGTAGAGAGATACCTCAATTTCGCCATTCTTCATGTCGGCAGGAACACCGGCAGCCAATACTCGGCGAGCTTCCTCACCAGTCAACTTCACCTTATACTCACGCAAACCACGGATATAGATGTCGTCGGCATCCTGCAAGATACGAACCTTCTCGGGAGTGATGTCGCCCAAGATGCGGACAGCCAAACCAGGACCCGGGAACGGATGGCGAGTAATCAGGTGTTCTGGCATGCCCATTGAACGACCTACACGGCGTACCTCGTCCTTGAACAACCACTTCAATGGCTCGCACAACTGCAGGTTCATCTCCTTGGGAAGACCGCCTACGTTGTGATGGCTCTTGATGACCTTGCCTGTGATGTTCAAACTCTCGATGCGGTCAGGATAGATGGTGCCTTGAGCGAGCCATTTCGCGCCAGTCTGCTTCTTGGCCTCGGCATTGAATACCTCCACGAAGTCGCGACCTATGATCTTGCGCTTCTGCTCTGGGTCGGTAACGCCAGCCAAGTCGGTGAAGAACTTTTCTGATGCATCCACGCCAATGACGTTCAAGCCCAAGCACTTGTAGTCTTCCATCACGTCACGGAACTCGTTCTTTCTGAGCATGCCGTGATCCACGAAGATACAGGTGAGATTCTTGCCTATGGACTTGTGCAAGAGCATGGCTGCGACGCTGGAATCAACACCGCCTGAAAGACCCAAGATTACCTTGTCGTCGCCCAACTGAGCCTTCAACTCGGCAACGGTAGTCTCAACAAATGAGTCCGCGCTCCAATTCTGCTTGCTGCCGCAGATGTCGACAACGAAGTTCTTCAACAACTGGGTTCCCTGCAAAGAGTGGAATACCTCCGGGTGGAACTGAACAGCCCACACTGGTTGCTTGGTTGACGCGTAGGCAGCATACTTCACGTTGGTTGTAGATGCGATGCACTTGTAGTCTTCTGGGATGGCTGTGATGGTATCGCCATGGCTCATCCATACCTGAGAGTTTTCAATGAAGCCCTTGAACAAAGGGTTCTCCTTGTCGAACTGCTGGAGGTTGGCACGGCCATACTCACGGCTGTCGGCAGCTTCCACCTTGCCTCCCTGGGCATAAGAAAGATACTGGGCGCCGTAGCATATGCCGAGCACGGGAATGCGACCAATAAACTGGCTCAAGTCCACCTTGAAAGCTTCCGGATCATGAACGGAGTATGGACTGCCGCTCAGGATGACACCTATCACTGACGGGTCATCTTTGGGAAACTTGTTGTAGGGCAGAATCTCACAAAACGTATCCAACTCGCGCACGCGACGCCCTATAAGTTGGGTAGTCTGCGAACCGAAGTCGAGGATGATGATTTTCTGTTGCATATATTGTTAATAATTGGATTGACTCTATTGAATGGCATCTTGCCATGTGGTTCTAATGGTTCAGCGCTTCGAGGAATGTCTCTGCCTCTTGAAGCGTGTTGAGCTTGCCTACATCCATAAGCTTGAGGTCGCTTTTAAGATACCCCTTGATGGGCACGTTGTGGCAAACGGAAAGGTAGAAGTCCAATATCGGGAACTTGTCGGGCTCGCCAACCATGTAGGTGAACAACTCGGGGTAAACAAGGTGTATGCCGCTGAAGGCAAAGAGCCTCAAGCCGTTTATCGTCATAGGCTCATCTGTGGCCTTGACAGGGTAGCTCTCTTTAGCCAATGCTGCTTTCACCTCTTCATAGGGCGACTTTACCTCGCCTGTCTCAATGTTGACCCATCCCACGAGTCGCATCATGGCGTTGAACACGAGGTATCGTTTTGTCTTGCGCCAGCTCACGAGCAGTTGGGCACCCGCCTTTTGGTGTGGTATGCCGCAGTCTGGGCACATGACCTTGGGGTCGAGTGTGTAGAACTTGTGCAGGTCTACATTGCTGAGAATGTCGACGTTGTGTATGAGTATTGGAAGGTTTTTATGGAAGAGCGGCGCAGCCTTGCGCAATCCGCCTCCCGTGTCGAGGAGGTTCTCGGTCTCGTCGCTAATCTTAATGTCGATGCCGAAGTTGCCGTTGGCCTTTAAGTACTCTATTATCTGTTGGGAGAAATGGTGGACGTTGACGACAATGTGGTCAACTCCCGCCGTGGCAAGATTCATGACGACTCGCTTGATGAGTGGTTCGCCTCCAACCCTTACCAGTGCCTTGGGCATGGTGTCTGTGAGTGGTTTGAGGCGTGTGCCCATACCGGCCGCGAAAATCATTGCTTGCATCATAGACTATAAAAAGTATATATCATTATATGCTATGCAAAGTTACGGAAAATCCCATTAAAAAGTCAACAATGCATTGACTTTTTAATGGGATTTCCCGTAAAGGCGTGTTATTTCCTTATTAGTGTAAAACCGCGGCTACTTTTGATATACCCTCACCCAGTCTATGTCGTAGCATACTGGCATTGCCGTCTTGTCTACCTCGCCGCCGTTGTCGCCTCCCATGGCAAGGTTAAGCAGGATATATTGAGGCGTGCGGAACGGGCTCTTGTGGTCGCCAAGCTTGCCGTTGATGGTATTGTTGATGTCTATTTGGTTGAGCAATTCTCCGTCAAGGTATATGGCAATGGAATCATCGTCCCAGTCCATGCGCCACACGTGGAACTTGTCGCTGAAGTAGGGGTCGCGCTCAAGGAAATGGGAGTAGGGAGTGGTTGAGGAGTTCCAAACCGCCTTGTATCGGTTGTCGCTGCCGTGGGCAAAGTTGGCGAGGATTGTAGGCACCCCATTGATGTGGTAAAATTCCATGATGTCTATCTCACCGCCTGAAGGCCATTCCCACGTGCTGCCAAGCGTCCATATAGCCGGCCATGCGCCTTTGGCATACGGAATGCGGGCGCGCACCTCCAGCCTGCCATACAGGAACTCGAACTTGCCGCGGGTGTTGATGCTCGACGATGTGCACTCTATGCCTTCACGTCCTTTCTCCTCGCGGGCGGTTATCGTCAGCATGCCGTCGTGCACGCAGGCGTTGTCTTCTTGATAGTATTGCCATTCGTGGTTGCGCACGAAGCCCTTCTCGTAGTTCCATTTAGACGCGTCGGGTTTGCCGGGCTCGTTAAACTCCTCGCTCCATACGAGATGGTAGCCATCGTTTTGCTGTGCCATGGATTGCCCCCATGCTAGCATGGCCATCATGCATGCTATTAAATATTTCATAAGCTTGCTCTTTGTGGTTGTTCGCCGCCGTATTCTCATTTGCGAAGCACGGGCATGCCGTCCTCAAATGTGATCGGAATCCACAGGTGGCGGCTGTCGCTGAGGTGGCTGGGGTTCCACATGTCTGCCATGAACACGTAGTCGGCTCCGCCAAACATCTTCTTCTGTGCCGCTGTCTCCACCTTATATATATATGTGCCTTGCGCGCCGAAAGTCTTGTCGGCTCCTTCGCCTCGGCATGGGTTTGCCAATTGCTCCCATGGGCCGAAGATGTTTTTCGCGCGGAACATCCTTGCGGCATTTGGTGCCCAACCGGTGCAGCCGCTTGTAATCATCCAGTAGGTGCCGTCTTTCTTGAATATCGTTGGAGCCTCGTTTTGTCCGCCTGGTGCCACACGCACGAATGATCCGTTGTGGTGTAAATAGTCGTCGGTGAGTTGGGCGATGTGTATCGTCAGGTTGTCCTCCGACGAGAATATGTGGTATGCCTTGCCGTCATCGTCCACAAACACGGTCATGTCTCGTGCCATCTGTCCGCCGTCGAGGTCGCGCATGAAAAACATTCCGCGCTCTATCTGCGTGCGCCATTCGGGAGTCCACCATTTCTTCATCTCGGGGAACAGCAACTGGTGACGCAGGTCGGTAGTGTCGGGCTTGCAGAAGCCTATTGGGTAGATTCCGGCGTTCACGCGGCTTGAACCCACGAAACGGAACGGTCCAAACGGGGTGTCGCTCACCGCCACTGCCGCGCGTGCAGCCGCATAGCCACGCCCTTTAAGTTCGAGGTGAAACCACATTACAAACTGCTTTGTCTTGGCGTTGTAGAGCACCTTGGGGCGTTCTATTATGCAACCGCCCTCAATGTCGCTGCCTGCCTCGTCGGTCACGCTGAGCACGAGCCCGTGGTTTGTCCAGTCCTTGAGGTTCTTCGACGTGAAGCAGCTCACGCCGAGCGAGCTGTAAGGCTTGCCGTCGTCGGAGCGGCTTTCGCCATACCAATAATAGGTGCCTTTATAGTTGAAAATGCTTCCGCCATGGGCATTGATATGCTTGCCCGTGTTGTCCTTCCACACTCCTCCGTCCATGGGCGACTGTGCGGCCAAAGGCAGCAGCGTTACCATCATGGCTATTAGCAACATGATTTTCTTCATAATGTATAAAAAAGTGATAAATGAATATAGGTTTATGTTTCCTTCGCAAAGTTAGGTTTCTTTTATGAAAGAAAAGGGAAAAAATCATTCAATATGGTGCACAAATCGTGTGTTTGACGTACTTTAGGTGTAATTCAGTTCGAAAAAAAACATGTTTTCGTATTATATGGAAACAGAAGCGAGGTCTCTACATGACAACGTGCAAAAGCAGCTGGCTTTTGCACGTTTTTTTAGTTTAACGACAATAGAGACAACTCTCGCCCATAGAAGTAAAATTATTGTCTGAAAAAGTTGTCTCTATTTTGTCTCTATTGTCGTTTTTCTTGTCCGCCTTACAATATAAACTTATTTTGAACTATCGCTTATCAAACGTTGCTTTCACCCGCTCCTGCACATCATTTATTAACCCTCGCGTAGCCGCTTGCGGCGTAGCAATCTTTCATATCTTTTAAATCCGTGTGGAGATTATTTTTAGCGTACTTTCTGATGTTGCCGAAGCCTGCGGGTTCTCGTCGGTTCGCTATTTCCCAACGTGTTTCAAGGAGAGGATATGGCATCACGCCGTAGGAGATGAAAAAGTCGCAGACTTTGCCTTAAGCGTCTGCTCGATGCCTTGCTCCCGGTGACACACATGAACCTCTATCCCAAACTTCTCGTGAATGTGCTCGGCAAGGTGTTGTGCGCTGTAGACGGAACGGTGCTGGCCGCCCGTGCAGCCGAAGCAGAACATCAGGTGGGTGAACCCGCGCTGGATGTAGCGGCCCACGTGCTTGTCGGCGAGCACGTAAATGTGGTCTAGGAAGTCGAGTATCTCGCCGTCGTCCTCAAGGAATCGTATCACGGGCTCGTCGAGTCCTGTCAGTTTCTTGTAAGGTTCATAGCGTCCGGGGTTATGCGTTGAGCGGCAGTCGAACACGTAGCCGCCGCCGTTTCCTGAAGGGTCTTCGGGTATGCCTTTCTTGTAGGAGAAACTGTACACGTCAACCACGAGAGGACCCTTGCCGTCATATTTTGAGAAAGTGGGCAGTCCGTCTTGTGGATGTTGCGGATAAATGTTGTTTGCCGTGGTCTTGTAGCCGTCTTTTCGTGGCTGCACGGTTGGCTCCTTGTGGGCGAACTGTGGCATCTGCGTCAGTCTTGTCAACACGTCGCGTAGATAGGGGTAGGGCAGAATGTCCTCGCGAAGCTTGAGCAGATCGCGCAGGTTGTTCATGGCTGGCGGTATGCTGTCTATGAAGTGCTGCTTGTGCTCAAAATATCCGCGGAAGCCATATGCGCCAAGCACTTGCATGGTGCGGAAGAGCACGAACAGCGTGAGCCGCTCGGCGAAATGGCGGCTGTTGGGCACTTCCGTGTATTGCTTAAGCGAGTTGTAATATTCCGCTATTAGCTCACGGCGCAACTTGAAGGGATATTTTGCCGATGCCTGCCAAAGGAAGGAGGCGAGGTCATAATAGAACGGGCCTTTCCTTCCGCCCTGGAAGTCGATGAAGTAGGGATTGCCGTCCTTGTCGAGCATCACGTTGCGCGCCTGGAAGTCGCGATAGAGGAAGCTCTCGCCCGGCTCCGCGGTAAGATCTTTCGCCATGCGGCGGAAGTTGGCTTCAAGGTAAACCTCGTTGAAGTCGAGCTCTGTGGGCTTCAAGAAGCAATATTTAAAGTAGTTGAGATCAAACAGCACGCTTTCCTCGTTAAACTCCGGTTGAGGATAGCACACACTCCAATCCATGCCTCTCGCTCCCCTTATCTGTATGTTGGGCAGGGTGCGTATTGTCTTCTTCAGGAGCTCTTGCTCGGCGAGGTTATAGCGTCCGCCTGCCTCGCGTCCGCCACGTATGGCGTCGAAGAGCGACGTGGAGCCGAGGTCGGTTTGCAGATAGCGCATCTCGTCATCGCTCACCGCCACCACCTGAGGCACGGGGAGCTTCTGCTCGCCAAATATCCTGGCTATGTTTATGAAAGCGTGGTCTTCTTCCTTGCACGTGCCTATCACGCCAACGATGGTGCTGCCGTCGCTGCCGGTCAGGCGGAAATATTGCCGGTTGCTGCCGGCGCCTTGCAGCTTCTCTATGTTGGCGGGCGTCTTGCCCGACCACTGCTTGTATAAGTCAATGAGTTGTTGCATCCTGTTCGTGTTCTTGCCTCAAGTCATCGAAAAACTTCTTGGTCTTGCGGCGGTATTCATAATTGGCGATAAGGGCATCGACAACAAAGAGCAACATCACGATGCCCAACGACATCCAGAAGGAATGGGTCAGGAAAACGAGTCCTGTGCAAACGAGCAGGAAGATTACAATCTTTTGCCAGTTGAGGCTTAATTTCATTTTCATGTGGCAAAGATAAGCATTTTCATCGTCTTAAACGGATAACTCGCCTTGTTTTTTATATGTCATTGGTCTTTTCTGCGCAACGCTTGCTCGGCATGATATGATGAACGCACCAATGGTGCGCTTTCCACTGCCTCGAAGCCTTTGTCGAGAGCCATGCGGCGATATTCCTCAAACTGCTGTGGCGTGATGTATGCTTCCACGGGCAAGTGTTTTGCCGTGGGTTGCAGATATTGGCCAATGGTCAGCATGGTGCAGCCTGTGGCAAGGATGTCGTCTATCGTCTCCACCACTTCTTCATGGGTCTCTCCCAGGCCGAGCATGATGCCTGTCTTGCATTTTATGTTGGCCTTGGCTATGGTCCTCAACACGTTAAGGCTCGTGTCGTAGGTCGCCACCGAGCGCACTGTCGGTGTCAGTCTTCTCACGGTTTCCATGTTGTGCCCCACCACGTCGGGCCGTGTGGCAAGCACTTTCTCTATCAGGTCTGCCCTGCCCCTGAAGTCGGGTATGAGTAGCTCTATGCCTGTGGTTGGGTTGAGCCGCTTGCATTCCTCAACGGTCTTTACCCAGTGGCTTGTCCCGTAGTCGGGCAGGTCGTCGCGGTCCACCGATGTTATCACGGCGTAGCGCAGGCGCATCTGCTGGATAGATTGTGCCACCTTCGTTGGCTCGTTGGCGTCGAGGGGTTTGGGATGGCCTGTTGGGGTGTTGCAGAAACGGCAATGGCGGGTGCATGTGTCGCCGCCAATCATGAATGTCGCCGTGCCGTTGCGCCAACACTCGTTGCGGTTGGGGCACAGACCGCTCTCACAGATGGTATGGAGGCGGTTGTGGTGGATTATCGACTGCGTGTCGCCAAAATGCCGGTTGGTCAGCATGCTGGTGCGGAGCCATTCGGGTTTTGTCACGTGGGGCTCGCGCCCGAAAAGGAGTCTTACAAGCTGGTTGCCGCTCATGCCCCTGATATATGCGCCCACGTCGGTTTTTTCCAATGCCGCAGCCACGGCTGCGCGCGTAAATTCCACGTGGGTCAATGCGCTGGTGAGTCCCTCCAAGGGTTGAAGGGCGAAGAAGTCGCCGCCAAGCCGAAGGCTCTCTATCTTGAAGTTTTTCACGCCGACATACGCCTCTATCACGCCCACGTCGGGGAAGCGATGCTTGCAAAACAGCGTGTAAGGCGGATTCTTGCCTTTTATGAAGGCTTCCGATTTCCAGTTGTCCTCCAGTTCGGCAATCTGTGCCATGTCGGTGGCGGTAAGCTTCCTGTATGCCTCGTGGCACACGCTGTGCCGCGCCTCTTCAATGATGTCTTCTATTGGTGTCTTGGTATAGTCGCCCACGTTGGCTACTTTGGCTCCTATCGAGGCTACGCCTTTCGAGGGCAGTCGCTCCTTGTTTGTCGTGATGCAGTGTTGGAGGACGCTCAGGTCGGTGTTATATAATAATGTGTTGTGCACCACGTTCCTCGACGGTGACGTGTAGAAAGCGGCTCCTGCCACTTTCTTTCCTTCTATCACGATGTCGTTGCGGCCGGTCACCTCGGCAGGTATGCCGACGGCTTTCAGCACCGATGCCGTTATGCCCATGCATTTCTTGAAGGTATCTTCTACGTTCTGCCTGTTCACCACGTAGGAGAATTGGTAGCAGCCCTCGTCGGCATAAACGCATCCGCCTCCGCTCTTCCTGCGGAATATGCCCACGCCATGCTCATGGCAGTAGGCCTCGTTGACCTCGTTCTCAATGAGTTGGTTGCGCCCCACCATGAGGCACGGCCTGACGTTCCAGATAAAAAAATACTCATCGTCGTCGAAATGCGTTGCCACGTATTCTTCCACGGCGAAGTAAAAGGCGGGGGTCTTTCGGCTCTCCTCTATCTCGGGTATGAATAGATATTTCAATTGTCTTGTTTTTAGTTGTTGGTTTCTTGCAAACAAAATTAAACAAAACAATTGAAATCTGCAAAGCCGAAGGGTTAAAAAAAGTGTGTCAGAACAGTTCGAGCTTGTTTTTCCTTGCCTCGTCCAGAGGCTTGAGCTTTATTTGCTCCTGTCGGTATTCCTCGCGGAGCTTGGCATAGCGGGCTTGCAACTCTTCCACGAAGGGCGCGCGCTCTTTCTCGTTCATCAGCTTGGCGAGTATCGCCGCGCTTTGCGACGCGTCTTTCTGCCATATCACGGGGCCTTTATATGCAGGTGCTATCTTCAACGCCGTGTGCAGTTCCGATGTCGTGGCACCTCCAATGAGCACGGGGATGCTCAGCCCTGCCTTGTCCATCTCTCTCACAGTGTTCACCATCTCGTCGAGCGAGGGCGTTATCAGTCCGCTGAGCCCCACCACGTCGGCGTGGGTGCTTATTGCCTTCTTCACTATCTGGTCGGCTGGCACCATCACGCCCAAGTCTATCACCTCGTAGTTGTTGCACGCCACCACCACGCTCACGATGTTCTTGCCAATGTCGTGTACGTCGCCCTTCACGGTCGCCATCACCACGGTGCCGGCTGTTGAGGCTCCGCCTGTCTTCTCCGCCTCGATGTATGGCTGGAGAATAGCCACGGCTTGTTTCATGGTTCTTGCCGTCTTTACCACTTGCGGCAAGAACATCTTGCCGTCTCCGAAGAGCTTGCCCACAACGTTCATGCCGTCCATGAGAGGCCCCTCTATTATGTCCACCGTGCGTGGGAACTCCTTTATCGCCTCTTCGAGGTCTTCTTTCAGGTAGTCGCCTATGCCTTTGCGAAGAGCATACACGAGGCGGTCGTGGAGTGGCTCTTTCCGCCACTCACCGGTCGATGTCGCCTTGGGAGCCACTCCGCCGTTGACGGCTTTCTGCGCCTCTTTCTCGGCAAGTTTTCGCTCGGCGAGCTCTGTCAGCTTGTCGGCTGCCCCGTGGTAACGGTCAAGTATCGCGTCTTCTATTATCTTCAGTTCGTCGGCGGGTATGTCCGAATAGGTCACCTTTGTCGACGGGTTCACGATGCCGAAGTCCATGCCGGCGTTTGTGGCGTGATACAGGAACGCGGCGTGCATGGCCTCGCGAATGTAGTTGTTGCCGCGGAAGGAGAAGCTGAGGTTGCTCACGCCGCCGCTCACGTGCGCCCCCTTGAGGTTCTCGCGGATCCATTGCGTTGCGCGGATAAACTCCAGGGCATAGCCGTCGTGCTCCTCAATGCCGGTGGCTATCGACAAGATGTTGGGGTCGAATATTATGTCGAGAGGGTTCATGCCCACCTTCTCCGTCAAGAGCTTGTAGGCTCTGCTGGCTATCTCTATCCTTCGCTCATAGGTCGTGGCTTGGCCTTTCTCGTCGAAGCACATCACCACCACTGCCGCGCCGAAACGTCTCACGTCGCGGGCGTGGGCGAGAAACACCTCCTCGCCTTCCTTGAGCGATATGGAGTTCACTATGCACTTGCCCTGCAAGCATTTCAGTCCGGCGGTCACCACGTCCCACTTGGATGAGTCGATCATCACCGGCACTTTCGATATGTCTGGCTCCGAGGCTATGAGGTTCAGGAAGTTTACCATCTCTTCCTTGGCGTCGAGCAACGCGTCGTCCATGTTCACGTCCACCACGAGTGCGCCGTCCTCCACCTGCTTGCGCGCTATGGAGAGGGCCTCTTCGAAGTTCTTTTCCTTTATGAGCCTTAGAAACTTCCTGCTGCCTGCCACGTTGCACCGCTCGCCAACGTTCACGAAGCGCACCTCGCTGTTCACGTCGAGGAGCTCCAGGCCGGAGAGCCACAGCGTCGATGGCTTGGGCTGTGCCTCGTGTGGGCGTTTGCCTTGCGCCAGTGCGTGGTATCTCTCTATAAACGAATAGTCGGTGCCGCAGCATCCGCCAACGATGTTTACCAGTCCCTCGTCCATCCATTCGCCAATGAGTGGCGACATGCTCTCTGACGTCTCGTCGTAGCCGCCCATGGCGTTGGGCATGCCGGCGTTGGGGTAGGCTGATATGTAATAAGGTGCCTTGCGTGCCAGTTCCTCAAGAAAGGGCTTCATCTCTCTTGCGCCAAACGAGCAGTTGAGACCGACGGAGAAGATGGGGTAGGAGCTTACGCTGCCCAGGAAGGCATACATCGTCTGTCCGCTGAGCGTGCGTCCGGCGAGGTCGCTCACCGACACGCTCAGCATTATGGGCAGTTCCACGCCGCGCCTTTGCATCACGCTCATGGCGGCGTCGATGGCGCATTTGGCGTTGAGCGTGTCAAAGATGGTCTCTATCAGTATGGCGTCCACGCCGCCTTCCATCAAGGCGTCGAGCTGCTCCGAGTAGTCGGCCCACAGCTCGTCGTAGGTCAGGTCGCGCGAGGCGGGGTCGGTCACGTCTGCCGACATCGAAAGCGTCTTGTTGGTTGGTCCCACCGACCCTGCCACGAAGCGTGGCCAGTCGGGGGTAGAGAACTCGTCGGCGGCTTGGCGTGCGAGGCGCGCGCCGGCAAGGGCCATGTCTCGGGCGGAATCCTCAAGATGATAGTCGGCTTGCGACACGCGTTGCGACGAGAACGTGTTGGTCTCTATTATGTCGGCGCCCGCGCTGAGGTATCGGCGGTGTATGTCGAGAATCACGTCGGGGCGTGTCAAGTTGAGCATGTCGTTGTTGCCCTTTGTCTGTCCTTCCGCGTTCTTGAACTTCTCGCCGCGGAAGTCGTCCTCTGTCAGTTCGCGCTTTTGTATGACGGTGCCCAAGGCTCCGTCCAATATCATTATCTTCTCTTTTATTATATCTTGAATCCTTGTCATCTCTCTCAATGTTGATATTTAGTCAATGTGTTCTTGCTCAATGTTGATATATAATCAATGTGTATCTGAGTAATTTGTGCAAAATTACCATTTTCCAACCATATTCCGAAATGGTTGTATTAAAAGTTGTAGTCTTTCTTCTCTACCTCTCTTCTGCCTCCTTTCCATCCTCCCTTCCATCCTCCCTTCCATCCTCCCTTCCATCCTCCCTTCCATCCTCCCTTCCACATCCTTTCAATCCTCCCTTCCATCCTCTCTTCCATCTCCTTTCGCGCTCTCACAGATATTGCTTCTCCTTCACGCTGCAACGGCGTTGCCTTTACGTTAGAATGGCGTCTCCTTTACGTTAGAACGGCGATGCCGTTACGCTACAACGGCAACGCCGTTACGCTGCAATCCCCAACCGCCTCATTATCAGCCTGTTCTCTGGTCAGTTTCAGTCTATCAAAGTCTATCCTCGTCTATCCCGTCTGTCAAGCCCTGCTCTTGACCCATGTCAATTATCATCAATTTTTGAAAAAAAATCCGAGAATTATTTGGAGGGTATTGAAAAAGTCTATACCTTTGCACTCGCTTTTCGGAAATACGCCGTTTAGCAGTTAAAGAAAGAGTTCTTTGAAAAGATTTACATAAACAGAGAAGTAGTACAAGAAGCGAGTCGTTCTTACACATATTGATATATGTAGTGAGTATGACTTGGGTAGAGAAACGAACCGTTCAATTTATTTGAAGAGTGAAGTTTGACTTCCGATTCGATTTTGAAGGATGAGCGTCCTGAAACAGAGCAAACGGCGGTTTCTGGCCTTCGGGTCATGAGAATCGCGAGAACATATTTTACAATGGAGAGTTTGATCCTGGCTCAGGATGAACGCTAGCTACAGGCCTAACACATGCAAGTCGAGGGGCAGCATATAGATAGCTTGCTATTTATGATGGCGACCGGCGCACGGGTGAGTAACGCGTATCCAACCTGCCCTACGGTAAGGGATAACCCGCGGAAACGCGGCCTAATACCTTATGGTCTCCGATATGGACATCTATATTGGAGTAAAGATTTATTGCCGTGGGATGGGGATGCGTCTGATTAGCTTGTTGGCGGGGTAACGGCCCACCAAGGCTACGATCAGTAGGGGTTCTGAGAGGAAAGCCCCCCACATTGGAACTGAGACACGGTCCAAACTCCTACGGGAGGCAGCAGTGAGG
>CAVBXD010000029.1:0-41310 GCA_963599465.1 Oscillospiraceae bacterium
AGACCCTTGGAGAGGTCGGCCTTGCCGTCGGCCCCCATGGGGTAGACGACGGTCAACACATCGTCGATAACGTTGTCGCTTTCTCCCCAACTGCGTACATATTCATTGCATATCTCAGCCACCTGCTTGTCGCCAACCATCACTTTCTGCACCCTACCGGTTGAAAAATCGGTGGGCACGTCAATCTTATACACTTTAGAGGCAGTAGGTTCGGCTTGGAAGTAGATGCTGTCAATGTCGTCGAGTTGGTATGTGGCTGTGGAGCCATCCTTTTGCACTATTACCATTTTTGTGGGTTCGCTTTGGGCAAACATTGTTGCCAAGCCAACCACGGCGAGTATGAATGTAAGTATCGTTTTCTTCATTATTTGCTAATTTTATATGATTTTTTACCTAACTTAAGAATATAGAGGCCTTTTGGCAATGATGAGACGTTAATGCTGGTGGCGGCGAGAGACTTTGTGGAGAAAAACACAGAGCCACCTACGCCGTAGAGATGGGCAGGTTGCGGATGGGTTGTGTCATACCCCACCAGGCGCAGTTCGTCTGCTGACACTACTATTTTTACGTCCCCCGACTTATTGGCCGCCACGGTCTTAATCCCACTCGGGGCATTGTTGGCAAACTTGATGGAGAGAATCTCGGCAAGCGACACTGCGTTCACCTTGCCGTCGGCAGCCTGCTCCACCTGTAGTTGGCCGTCGTTGAAGCGCAGAGAGGCTATCTCTGATACAACAAACGACGCATCAGCACTGCCATTGTTGAAGAAGACCGTCATCCGTCGCTGTGCGGCAGCCGACAGAGCAATGCATCCGGTCAGGATCAACGATGTATAAATACGCTTTTTGATGTTCATAAAACAGTTGGTTTTAAAATTGTGTGTTATGCTTTCGTTTTTCTGTTATTTTATGAGATTTATAAGGATTGTGTTATGTAATTGGTGCAAAATTATAAAATTTTGTTATAAACCACGAATCTTAATCAAAAAAAATATGATGCGACAACGGCAAAGAAATAAAAAAAAGCAACTCACCAGTGTTTTTTATCTTGAACACTGGCGATGTTGCTTGAAACCTTTTAAATAATAAAGAATTATATCAACGCATCATGCTTGCTTGCGAGGCTACTTTATTCGTGAATGTCCTTTACGGCACGTCCCGACGGCTCGTTCATGTTCTTGAACGCCTCATCCCAAGCCAACGCCTCGGCCGTGGAGCACGCCACGCTGGGCACGCTGGGCACTGAGCTTGCGGCACTATCCGACGGGAAGTGTTCGGCGAAGATGGAGCGATAGTAATACTCCTCCTTGTTGCGCGGCGGGTTTATCGGGAAACGCTCTGCGGCATGGGCCATTTGCTCATCGCTCACGGCAGAGGCGGTAATCTCTTTCAGGGTGTCGATCCACGAGTAGCCCACGCCGTCGGAGAACTGCTCTTTCTGTCTCCATGCTATCTCTTCAGGAAGCATGTCGGAGAAGGCGTTGCGCACCACCTTCTTCTCCATTTCCTTTCCCGGACACATCTTATAACTTGGGTTTATTGTCATTGCCACGTCGAGGAACTCCTTGTCGAGGAATGGCACGCGACCCTCGACGCCCCACGCCGAGAGCGACTTGTTGGCCCTGAGACAGTCGTAGAGGTGGAGTTTCGACAGCTTGCGCACCGTCTCCTTGTGGAATTCCTCAGGCGTAGGAGCCTTGTGGAAATAGAGGTATCCACCGAAAATCTCATCGGCACCCTCGCCCGACAGCACCATCTTGATGCCCATCGACTTTATGACCCTTGCAAGCAGGTACATTGGCGTAGATGCGCGCACCGTGGTGACATCGTAGGTCTCGATGAAATATATCACGTCGCGTATGGCGTCAAGACCCTCCTGTATGGTATAGTTGATCTCGTGATGCACCGTGCCAATGTGGTCGGCAACCAGTTTTGCCTTGGCAAGGTCGGGCGCACCCTTCAAACCCACGGCGAAGCTATGCAAACGAGGCCACCAAGCCTCCGTTGCACCGTTGTTCTCAACACGGTGAGAGGCATAGCGTGCGGCAATGGCTGATATGACACTCGAATCGAGGCCACCGGAGAGAAGCACACCATAGGGCACGTCGCTCATGAGCTGACGTTTCACCGCGTTCATCAGTCCGAGGCGCACTTCCTCAACAGCGTCGCCATAAGACAACTCTTCCTTTGACACCGTCTCGCCTTGCATCCAACCACGTGTGTACCAACGCTGCAACCCCTTGTCGGCCTCACGGCTCCAATAGTAATGGCCAGGAAGGAAAGGCTCGTAGCGATCGCACTGGCCTTCGAGAGCCTTCAGCTCTGATGCCACGTAGACCTTGCCATCCTTGTCGAAGCCAATATAAAGAGGTATCACGCCTATTGGGTCACGAGCAACGAAGAACGAGCCGTCCTCAACATCATAAAGGGCAAAGGCGAAAATGCCAGACAAACGCTCAAGCAATGGCACGAAAGAAGACGCGCCAGAAGCCTTCAACTCACGATACAGCGCCAAGATGACCTCACAATCGGAACCCGTTTGATACTGATAATCGCTGGTGGCCTGACGAATGGAGGTATGGTTGTATATCTCACCGTTCACGGCAAGCACCTGTTTCTTGTCGGGCGCGAAGAGGGGCTGCCTGCCACTCTCGGGATCGACAATTGAAAGACGCTCATGGCACAATATGGCAGACGGGCCAGTATAGATACCGCTCCAGTCTGGCCCACGATGACGTATTTTCTGACTCATACGCAACGCCTTTTGGCGCAATTCGGGCGTCTGCTCGCCGATATTGAAAATTCCTACTATTCCACACATAATCTTTTTCTTGTCTTTTTCTTTTATGATGGTTTGTTTACAATCCTTTGTTTGCAACCAAATTATAAAATTGCGATTGCAAAATTACAACATTCAAGAAGAACTCGCAAGCAAAAAGACATTTATTTTATTATTTTGTTATCATTTTGTCACACGCTACTGATTCAAGTCATCTTTATGCATCATATTTCGCGGATGGTGTTCAAGAATCTCTTTCCTCAACGACTCGTCATCAAGGTGGGTATATATCTCCGTGGTGCCGATATTGGCATGACCAAGCAGTACCTGGATGACGCGCAAGTCGGCGCCGCCCTTGAGCATTGCCGTGGCGAAGGAATGGCGCAGGGTGTGGGGCGAAATGGTTTTCTTGATGCCCGCCACTTCTGCCTGCCGCTTAACCATGATGAGAATCATGACGCGTGTAAGATGATGGCCTCGACGATTTAGGAAAACATAGTCTTCCTCTCCTGGCTTTACCTTCAAGCGGTCGCGGTCAATGAACCAGCGTTGAAGTTCGGTTATCGCCCTGTCGGAAATGGGCACGAGACGTTCCTTGTCGCCTTTACCCGTGACATGCATGAAATGCTCGTCGAGATTAAGGTCGGAAAACTTGAGGTTGACAAGTTCCGAAACCCGCAATCCACAAGAGAAAAGAACCTCTATTATGGCACGATTGCGCTGCCCCTCGTTGCTGTCGAGGTCTATGCTGTCTTCCAGCCTGTCTACCTCCTCGGTGGAGAGGTAAGACGGCAGATGCTTTGGAAGGATGGGCGACTCAAGCAACTCCGTGGGGTCTACCTCAATAAAACCGTCGAGAGTAAGGAAACGATAAAACGACCGCACTCCAAAAAGAACACGCGACTGCGAACGCGCGCCAATGGAATACTCGTGGAGAGAGGCCGCAAACTGTTCCAAGTCCTCAAGTTTCACGTCAAGAGGCGACAAATCGCGCTGGGAGAGAAACCGCATGAAATAAGTCAGGTCGTGACGGTAAGCCTCCTGCGTGTTCAAGGAATAGTTTCGGTCAAGCTTGAGATAACGCATGAAACGACGCACAAGGTCGTCGGCTAAAGATAAATTATTTTGATTTTTCTTTTGCAATTTAATCCTTTATCTATAATTTTGCCGTCAAAGTTAACTATTTGTTGGCAAAAACACCCAACATCATTCTAAAAAGAACATGAGAAAAATTCAGATAATCAATGGGCCGAACCTTAATCTCCTCGGTGTGAGAGAGCCAGGGATATACGGCAAAAACTCGTTTGAGAGTTATCTCCCAGGGTTACGCGAACTATTCCCCGACGTGGAGATCGACTATTACCAAAGCAACATAGAGGGCGAGCTGATAAACAAGATGCAAGAAGTGGGCTTCAGCTACGATGGTGTCGTACTCAACGCGGGAGCCTACACCCACACCAGCGTGGCACTGCTCGACTGCATCAGGTCGCTACGCTGCCCTGTGGTGGAAGTGCATATAAGCAACGTGCACCAACGCGAAGAGTTTCGCCACCACTCCATGATAAGCTCGGGCTGCAAGGGCGTGATATGCGGCTTTGGACTGCAAGGCTACGAATTGGCAATAAGAGGACTTTTGCACAATGATTGAACCAGAAAGCATCGTTGATTACGCCACCGCCAAGTCGGACGCCGAAGGCGACTACCTCTACCGCCTCTGGCGCGCCACCAACATCCATACCGTGCATGGCCACATGGCTTCAGGGCATCTTCAGGGGCGGCTTCTGAAGATGCTCGTGATGATGCAGCGCCCACAAACGATTCTTGAGGTTGGCACTTTTTCGGGCTATTCGGCAATATGCATGGCAGAGGGCTTGAAAGAGATTGCCGAAGGACATTGTCAAGCCAAAGGCGACACCACTCCCCTACTTTACACATTCGAGATCAACGACGAGATGGAAGACTTCACCCGGAAATGGATCGACGGCTCTGACGTAGCCAGCTTCATCGAGTTTCGAATTGGCGATGCCATGAAGGAAGCACCAAAGCTTGGGGTGACGTTCGATTTCGTGTTCATCGACGGCGACAAGCGCACGTACACGGAGGTCTACGACGCGTTGTTCCCGTTCGTAAACGAAGGTGGCTTAATTCTCGCCGACAACACGCTATGGGACGGCCACGTCGTGGAAAAAGCCTATGACCGCGACAGCCAGACAATAGGCATACGTCGGTTCAACGACTACATAGCCGAAGACTCTCGCGTAGAGAAAGTTATGATACCCATTCGCGACGGCCTGACCATAATTCGCAAGAAAAGACTGCCTAACGCAAGTCACGAAAGATAGGAAGCTATTTTTTCTGGATATCTTTTTAAAAATATCATTACTTTTTCGTAACTTTGCACGAAATATTGACACACTCAAATGAGTAGACAGAAAACAAACCTCATGCTTAACGACGCGATATGCAGTCTCGCCGCACCCGAATCATTGCAGGGTCTTTTTCATGAGCATGAGGAAGGTTATCCTCTCCCTTCAAGCGAAAGCCTTGAAGAGATTATACAACTGGCCCGCGCCATCCTCTTCCCTGGTTATTTTGGGAAGTCGCAAGTCAATATCCATACCATTAAATATCAGATTGGCGTCAACGTTGAAAGGATGTATCACCTACTCTGCGAACAGGTTCTCGCTGGGCTGTGCTTCAGTCATGTCAACGATGGCGACACCGACATTGTGAAAGTTGCCGACAGCGACTTGACGATGCGCGCCCACGACATAGCGAGAGAACTCATAAGCCGCTTGCCGGAGATAAGGCGCGTGCTTGCCACCGATGTCGTGGCAGCGTACAACGGCGACCCTGCCGCACATAGCCATGCGGAGATAATATCATGCTATCCTGTCATAAAGTGTCTCACCAACTACCGCATAGCCCACGAGCTATATCTCTTGGGCGTACCACTCATCCCACGCCTCATGACAGAGCTTGCCCATTCCGAGACAGGCATAGACATAAACCCGGGCGCGACCATCGGTGAATATTTCACCATTGACCACGGCACGGGCGTAGTGATTGGCGAGACGTGCCGCATCGGACGCAACGTGAAGCTCTACCAAGGCGTGACACTTGGAGCAAAGAGTTTCCCGCTCGACAAGGAAGGCAACCCCATCAAGGGCATACCGCGCCACCCCATCATAGGCGACAACGTAATAATCTACGCCAACGCCACCGTGCTGGGCAGGGTGACGATAGGCGCGGGATCCATAATAGGCGCCAACGTGTGGATTACCAATGACCTCAAACCAGGCTCGAAGAAATACAAACAACAGAAAAAAGATATATTTGATTTAGAATTCAATAATGGAACAGGAATTTGAACTTATCGCCAAGACGTTCATGGGACTTGAGAACGTCCTTGCCCAAGAGCTCATCCAACTTGGTGCCAACAACGTACAGACTGGTCGACGCATGGTCTCTTTCAGCGGCGATAAAGAGATGATGTACCGTGCCAACTTTCAGTTGCACACCGCTATCCGCATCCTCAAGCCAATAAAACATTTCAAGGCACGATCGGCAGAGGACGTATATAATAATGTGAAAAACATCGAGTGGAGCCAGTATATCCAGCAAGGCAAGACCTTCGCCGTCGATTCAGTGGTTTACTCTGATGAGTTTAGCAACTCCCACTTCGTTACCTATAAGGTAAAGGATGCCATCGTTGACCAGTTCCGCGAGAATACCGGTAAACGCCCCAACATCTCCGTGGCAAACCCCGACATCCGCCTGCACATACACATCGCCGGCGACGATGCCACAATAGCCCTCGACTCAAGCGGCGAGTCACTCCACCGTCGCGGTTACAGGCAGGAAAGCGTAGAGGCCCCTCTCAACGAGGTGCTCGCCGCCGGCATAATTCTCATGACAGGCTGGCACGGCGAGTGTGACCTTATCGACCCCATGGACGGGTCGGGAACAATAGCCATAGAAGCTGGACTCATAGCACGCAACATATCGCCAGGAGTGTTCCGCAAGTCTTTCGCCTTCGAGAAATGGCCCGACTTTGACAAGGAACTCTTCGAAGACATCTATAACGATGACTCGCAAGAGCGACCTTTCGAACATCATATTTATGCCTACGACATTGACATGAGGGCGGTGAACACCGCACGCATGAACGTAAAGGCAGCTGGCATGACGCAAGACATCACCGTGGAGCAACAAGACTTCAAGGACTTCAACAAGCCTGCAGAGAAGAGCATCATAATAATGAACCCGCCCTACGGCGAGCGCATCACCACGCCAAACCTTCTTGGCACATACCACATGATTGGCGAGAAACTGAAACGCGAGTTCTGTGGCAACGAGGCTTGGGTGTTGTCTTTCCGCGAAGAGTGCTTTGAGCAAATCGGCTTGAAGCCTTCCATCAAGATTCCTCTTTACAATGGCTCCCTCGAATGCGAACTGCGCAAGTACACTATCTTTGACGGCAAGCTGGCCGACTTCCGTCGCGAAGGCGGCATAGTGAAGACCGAAGAGGAAAAAGCGGAGATGGCACAAAAACACAGGTTCAAGAAAAACCGCGAGTTCAAGGAGCGTGTGAGCGCCAACGACTTCCATTCGCTCAAACGTGAGGCTCAAGCCAACGAGGAAGGTGACATCCGCACGTTCAAGTTCCATTCGTTTGAGGAACGCCGCAAAAGCTCACGCCCACGTTTCGACGATGACAACCGTGATTTCTCTCGACAGAGACGTGACCATGGCCGCAAAGACGATTTCCGCAAGGATCGTCGTGGCGCAGGTCGAAAGCCTGATCGCCGCAAGCGCGGATTCGACAATGAGGATTAAAAGGCAGAAGTTAAGTACATGGTAATATGATTAAAAAGATATTTGCTTTTATGTTGTCGGTAGTGTCTTTGTTTGGCGCTGAAGCACAGGCCCAGACAAAACAGTTCACGCTTGAGGACTTGAACTTCGGCGGAGTAAACTATCGCAAATTTGTGCCAGAGAACCGATGGACAACATGGTGGGGCGACGAGCTTGTCAGGCTCGACGCGGAATATTGCTCCATAGTTGACAAGAACACGGGAAAGGAGAAGACACTGCTCACGGTTGATCAGCTCAAGGGCAGTGGCCTAAACATCCATTCGTTGTATTCAGCCCAATTCCCCGAAGCAGGGAAGCCAATAGTAATCTTGAACTCTGGCAATCAAGCCTTGGCTTACAATTGGAAAACTCGCAAGACGCTTTGGACTGTCACCATTGCCCCAGGCTCACAGGCTTCCAATTTCTGCTATGCCTCGCGTTCGCTGGCATACGTCAAGGATTGGCAGCTTTACGTGGCCCAGCCCAACGCTGGCAACGAGGCTGAGCCAGTGAGCGCAGCGAGAAAGCTTACCAACGACGGCACACGCGAGATTGTTTACGGACAAAGCGTACACCGCGACGAGTTTGGCATCGACAGAGGTCTCTTTTGGAGCCCGGACGGCAAGAAGCTCGCCTTCTACCGCATGGACCAGTCGATGGTGACCGATTATCCACAAGTAGACATTCCCGACCCAGACATCACGCCAGAGGCAGGTTCACGCATTGCCAACGCTGCTCCTGACAAATATCCCATGGCGGGCGAGACAAGCCATAAGGTGACAGTGGGCGTTTACGATATGACGACACAAAAGCTCATTTATCTCAAGGCTGGCGACCCAACCGACAGATATTTCACCAACGTGGCGTGGAGTCCAGACTCCAAGACCATTTACATGTTTGAGCTCAACCGCGACCAAAACGACTGCCGACTCGTGAGCTACGATGCCACAACCGGCGACAAGTTGCGTGAGCTATACCGTGAGACCGATGACAAGTATGTTGAGCCTCAGCATCCAATCGTATTCTTGCCTTGGGACAGCTCTAAGTTTATCATGCAGAGCCAAAAAGACGGTTACAACCATTTCTATCTTTTCGATACGACAGGCAAACAGCTCAAGCAGGTAACAAGCGGAAATTGGGTCGTGGAGAACTTCCTCGGTTTCGACACAAAGCACAAGGCTATCGTGTATGAGAGCAATGAGTGCAACCCAATACAAAAGAACATTTGGACTGTTGACGTCGCAAATGGCAAGCGCGCCCTTATAGACGAAAATGGCAAGGGTTGGCACAACGGAACGTTGAGTGGAAGCGGACAATATATCGTGGACAACTATTCAACGCCTACCACCCCACGCAACATCGCAATCGTGAATACCAACAACGGACGTCACACCCGTTGGTTCACCGCGGAAGACCCTTGGAAAGGCTACGACGTGCCCGAATACCGTTGCGGAACAATAAAGGCAGCCGATGGCACTACAGACCTTTACTACCGCATGGTGATGCCAACTGGATTTGACCCCAACAAGAAATATCCAACTATCATTTATGTCTACGGAGGTCCACACGCACACAATGTTGACGCACGTTGGCATTATTGCTCACGCTCATGGGAGACATACATGGCGCAACAAGGCTACCTGCTTTTCATCCTCGACAACCGTGGCTCTGAGAATCGCGGCAAAGCCTTTGAGCAAGTGACATTCAGGCATCTCGGCGACCATGAGGTTGAGGATCAGATGAAAGGTGTCGACTTCCTCAAGACCCTCCCTTACGTTGACGGCACACGCCTTGGAGTGCACGGATGGAGCTTCGGCGGATATATGACGATCAACATGATGACCACTCATCCCGGCGTGTTCAAATGCGGCGTGGCAGGAGGCCCCGTCATAGACTGGAAGTGGTATGAGGTGATGTACGGCGAGCGCTACATGGACACGCCACAGGCAAATCCTGATGGTTACGCGAAGTCGTCGCTCCTTCCCAAGGCAAAGAACCTGAAAGACAGGCTTGAGATCATCATTGGAGCCAATGATGCGACTTGCGTGCCACAGCACAGCATGTCATACCTTAAGGAATGTATCAAGTATGGCACGCAACCCGACTTCTTCGCTTATCCCGGTGAGCCACACAACATGCGCGGACACCAAAGCGTACACTTACACGAGCGCATATCAAGATATTTCTTCGATTTCTTAAAATAAAACGGATATGAAAATATTACTCTTAGGCAGCGGAGGACGTGAACACGCCTTGGCATGGAAAATCGCGCAGAGCTCTAAATGCTCTAAGTTGTTTATCGCACCTGGCAATGCCGGCACAGCAGCCGTTGGCGAGAATGTCGCCATAGGTGTCAACGACTTCGAGTCCTTGAAAGACTTTGCAGTGAAAAACAAAGTCGACATGGTTGTGGTAGGCCCAGAGGATCCATTGGTAAAAGGTGTTTACGACGAGTTCAAGGCTGACCCAAAGACAAAAGAAATACCTGTCATAGGCCCATCCAAGGCCGGTGCCCAGCTCGAGGGAAGCAAAGACTTCGCTAAGGCATTCATGAAACGCCACAACATACCGACAGCAGCATACGAGACGTTTGACGGCACAACCGTTGAAGAAGGATGCAAATTCTTGGAGACATTGAAAGCCCCTTACGTGCTCAAGGCCGACGGATTGGCAGCAGGCAAAGGCGTGCTGATTGTTCCCACATTGGAAGAGGCGCAAAAAGAATTTCGCCAAATGCTCAACGGCATGTTTGGCGATGCCTCAGCTAAAGTAGTAATAGAAGAATTCCTGTCTGGCATAGAGTGTTCCGTGTTTGTCCTCACGGATGGCAAGCACTATCAAATCCTGCCCGAGGCAAAAGACTACAAGCGCATCGGCGAGCATGACACGGGGCTCAACACAGGCGGCATGGGTAGCGTATCGCCCGTTCCATTCGCAACCAAGGAGTGGATGAAAAAGGTGGAGAACAAGATCATTCGCCCTACTGTGGACGGACTTGCCGAAGATGGACTCAACTACAAGGGTTTCATCTTCTTCGGACTCATCAATGTCAACGGCGAGCCAATGGTCATCGAGTACAACTGTCGCATGGGCGACCCCGAAACAGAGACCGTGATGCCACGCCTCAAAAGCGACATCGTAGACCTCTTCGAAGGCGTTGCCGACGGTGACCTCGACAAGCGTGAGGTAGAGTTTGACAACCGCGAAGCCGTTTGCGTGATGCTTGTGTCAGGTGGTTATCCCGAGAGCTACAAGAAAGGCTTCGAGATAAAGAACATCGACAAAGTTGACCCTGAGAGCATCGTCTTCCATTCTGGCACAGCGTTAAAGGATGGCAAGGTCGTCACAAGCGGCGGACGCGTCATCTGTGTCACGTCTTATGGAAAAGACAAGGACGAGGCATTGCGGAAAAGCATGCTCGGAGCCGAATGTATTGACTTTGAAGGTAAATACTTCCGTCGAGACATAGGTCAAGACCTGTAAGACATTTATGCCACTTCACCATCAACATTGTTTAAAATCAATAATCATTAAGGTTTGAAGCGACTCCAAAATCGTATCGCAACATCCCGTTGGTCACTGCCTGTTACAGTGGCCTACGGATTATTGGTGAGCCTTGCGGCAGGGCTCGTCATGGAGACACCGTGGCTGAACTTTGCCTTGCTCTTCGTTTCCGTGATGATGATGGTAGAGCTGAACAACAGCAACGCACTTATTCGCATCTACTCACGAATGGTGTCTTGCTCGTTTCTCGTAATGACCACCATGTCGTTGTTCCTTTTCCGGACAATCGACGTGGCGGTAGTTCAAATCACATTTATCGCGTTCCTGCTCTTTCTGTTACGCTCCTATCAAGATTCAAACGCCACAGGACTGACATTCTACGCCTTCTGCGCCCTTGGAATAGCAAGTGTCGTGTTTCCGCAAATACTTCTGTTCATGCCAGCATTGTGGATTGTCATGGCGACATATATACAGAACTTCTCGCCACGCACGTTCCTGTCATCAATAATCGGTGTAATAGCCCCATATTGGTTTGTGACGGCTTGGCTCATCTACACGGGGAGATACGAATGGCTGGGCACGCATTTCATCAGCATCCTGCAATTCGGCACACCGTTCTATTTGGCTGATATCACTCTTCACGAATGGCTTACGTTTGCCTTCGTGTCCTTGTGCGCTTTCATAGGTTCCATCCATTTCTTAGCGTATAGTTACCAAGACCGCATAAGGATACGACTCATATACGAGATGCTTATCTTGCTCGACGGCCTCACCTTGTTTTTCGCCCTAATACAACCACAACATTTCGATTGCCTCTTGGGTATGGCCATTGTTCTAACGGCACCTATCATTGGTCACTGGCTCGCATTGACATCGTCAAGATTAAGCAATATTGTTTCGTTGTTGCTCATGGCAACAGCATGCGCATTGACGATATACAACATGATAGGTGCCTGAATAATCACGACACCCTATCCTCTATTTTTTATGACTCAGGCTCTAACAGACATTCTTCTCAACTACGGCTATTGGGGAATGCTCATAGCGGCATTTCTCGCCGGCAGTTTTTTCCCGTTTTCAAGCGAAGCAGTAATGCTTGGCCTATACGCCGCAGGACTAAACAGCGAACCGCTTATAATTTACGGCACAATAGGAAACGTGCTCGGATCAATGTTCAATTACAGCATCGGTCGACTTGGCCGCACCGAATGGATTGAGCGGTACCTGCATGTCAAGAAAAAAGACCTTGACAACGCCAAGAGGTTCATGGCCGGGCACGGCGCATGGATTGGCTTCTTCGCTTTTTTACCTATTATCGGCTCAGCAATAACAATATGCCTTGGGATAATGCGCTCCAACATCATCATCTCCATTGCCAGCATCACAATAGGCAAGCTCCTGCGCTACATCATATTGATGGCAGGGGTAGGACTCATTGTTTCTTGACGATGTCTACATCAAAAGCAAACAGTAAAAATAACAGAAACTTCTATAAAAGATTACTGAAAAAAATAAGTAACTTTGCCTTACGAAATAGTAAAAGATAATGCAAAACCAGTTTTCACGCACGCAATTATTGCTTGGCAAACCCGCCATTGATACGCTTAACGGTTCCCGAGTGGCAGTTTTCGGAGTAGGTGGTGTAGGTGGATATGTAGTTGAAGTACTTGCGCGCAGCGGTGTGGGAGCGCTTGATGTCATAGACGACGACCGAGTTTGCCTCACCAATGTAAACCGGCAAATTCTTGCCACCATTTCAAGTGTAGGCCGTCACAAAGTTGATGTCGCCGAGGATCGCATCCATGACATCAACCCTCGGTGCCACGTCAGGAAATACCAGACTTTCTACCTTCCGTCAAACTCCGCCGAGTTTGACTTCTCACATTACGACTACGTTGTAGATTGCATAGATACCGTCACGGCAAAGCTTGACCTTATCAAGCGATGCCATGACCTCAACATCCCCATCATATCATGCATGGGCGCCGCCTACAAGCTCGACGCCACACAACTGCAGGTCACTGACATTTGGAAGACCATCAACGACCCATTGGCAAAGGTTATACGCAAGAAGTTGCGCAAGACCAATATCAAGCACCTCAAGGTGGTCTACTCGCCAGAGCTCCCGGTAGAGAGCATCGACCAACCAGACATCAGTTGCCGATTCCACTGCATTTGCCCTGCCAAGGACATGCGTGCCTGCACCGAACGTCACACCATACCAAGCTCCAACGCATGGGTTCCCGCTGCAGCAGGATTGATTTGCGGTGGCGAAGTAGTGAAAGACCTTGTAAACAATGCCCACACCATGCGCATTGACCTACAAGAAGACCCAGAGAACCAGTACGCCAAGAAAGCGGCTGAGAAGAGGGAGGCTTATCTCGAAGACTACAAACGAAGAATGGCTGAGAAAAGGAAGTCGGGACAAGACTCTATCTCCAATACAACTCAAGGCAAGGTGCTTGAGACCGAAGGCGGCAAGGAGGCGTTAAGGGCTGCAGGAGCCAACATTTGAGTTATCTCGGAAGAATCGTTCCATAAAGGATAAAGACAATGAACAAAGAAGATTTATTCGCAAAGCTTCGTGCCAACACTCGCGAGCAATATGACATGCCCGACATGAACATAAAGGCCATCAAGTATCCTGACACTTATGTCAAGTTTGTGGAGATGACAAAGACTGTTGGCGGAAATGTAATGGAAGCCAGCAAGGAGGATGACTTGAACGCAATCATCAAGTCACTATATCCCCATGCCAAGACATTCGCAAGCAACATCCCTTACATAACTATCGCGCAGAAAAACCCCGACACCGTGGCTGAGGTGAAAGATCTTGATGGCACCGACGTGGGCATAGTCGAAGGAAAGATTGGCGTTGCCGAAAACGGATGCGTATGGATTCCACAGACCATGAAGGAGAAAGCCGTCTGCTTCATATCCGAGTATCTGGTCATCGTGCTTGACAAGGCCAACATCGTCAACAACATGCACGAGGCTTATAAGCGCATAGAGTTTGACCCTCAATACCAGTTCGGCTCTTTTATCAGTGGCCCTTCCAAGACTGCCGACATAGAACAAGCCCTCGTCATGGGCGCACAAGCCGCAAGAGGGGTAACTGTCATCCTCGTGGGCTAAAATTATGCCTTTATCGTCGGTTTTTAGGATAAAATCTATAATAAGCCATACTGCATAAGCGTTATTCTATAGATGGAAAACAAGAAACGGAACAACGCTTATGCCAATATCCTGAAATACACAAGCCTCTTTGGTGGCGTGCAAGCCTTGAACATTCTCGTGGCATTGGTGCGCAACAAAATCGTGGCAGTGTTATTGGGTCCCATGGGAGTGGGACTTATCACCCTTTTCAACTCCACAATCCGTTTCATCGGCGACTCCACCAATCTTGGTATTGGCGTGAGTGCTGTAAAACACATTTCTGAAGCCCATGCCAACGATGACAAGCAAGCCATAAACAAGAGCGTGCTTACCGTAAGGGCTTGGAGCGCCATCACTGCCATATTAGGCATGTTGGCATGCGCCTTGCTTAGCCCCATGCTGAGCAAATACACATTTGGCTGGGGCAAGCACACTTTCCATTTCCTTCTTTTGTCGCCTATTGTTGCCATGACAGCCATCATGGGCGGTGAGCTTGCCATTCTCAAGGGCACGCGCCATTTAAGAGGCTTGGCACACATTTCTATCATCAACGTTGTAATGGCTCTCGTCATTTCTACGCCTCTTTTCTTTATCTGGCGCTCAAAGGCCATTGTCCCCTCTATGATTTTGGTGGCATTTGCCCAATTGGTAGTTACAATAGCCTACTCATACCATTTCCACCCGTTAAGACTAAGCCTCAACCACACCATCATTCGCGAAGGCGGCACAATGGTTAAACTTGGCATAGGATTCTTCCTTGCCAGCATGTTCGGCAGTTGCGCCGACTTTCTCATAAGGTCGTTTGTAAACAACGCGGGATCTCCCGACACTCTCGGACTGTTCAATGCAGGCTACATGATAACCATGACATATGGTGGCATGGTGTTCTCGGCCATGGAAACCGACTATTATCCTCGCCTCTCCGCCATAAGTCGTGTAGGCACCACTCTCAACAACACGGTAAACAAACAGATTGAAGTCTCACTGCTCATCATATCACCAATGCTCGTGGCTCTTATCATTGGTTTACCCATTATTCTTCCCCTACTCTATTCCCACTCCTTCTTACCCGTCACCTCCATGGCACAACTCACGGCCCTGGCGATGTTTCTACGTGCCGTGAAGCTTCCTGTAGCCTATCTGCCTTTGTCGCGTGGCGACTCCAAAGCCTATCTGCTCATGGAAGGCATCTACGCGGTGGTTTATGTCATCCTGTCTGTTGTCTGTTTTCAAGTCTTTGGGCTCATCGGCATGGGTATCGCCATAGTGCTTGTTGCGTCATTCGATTTCATCATGCTCAATGTCTATATGCGCCATCGCTATGGCTACCGCCTGTCAGGTTCTGCCATTAGGCTCATGCTCCAGCAATTCCCTATCGGTATCGCCGCCTACGTGCTCACCTTGAAAGGACATGGCATGACATATTGGGTCTTGGGCATTCTGCTGACCATCCTCAGCTCTACCGTTTCTTATTTTGCCCTGAACAAGCGAACGCAAACGAAAGCAAAACCTAAATCCAAAACAAAGTAGTTATTAACGACAATAACGGCTGCTTCATAGCATGATGGTTTATTGAAGCATAAATACGAGCCGCACTTACAGTTTGTTACTACACACAATGAATATTGAGGTATTTTATGACAGAATACCGTTTTAGATGGTGGATGTATTAACAAATCGTAAGACGATACGGCTTTTTAGGAAACAAAGCAACGTTACGCCCCTTATAACGTGACAAATTGCTTACCTTTGCAAGACAAATAAAGCAATATGACACACAAATCAGCCCTGTAGCAAACAATGTGTAAGGAGCCAAAAGAAAAAGGTTAATCAATGAAAAGGAAAATCAGGTATAGCCTATGAATGTAAACATCAAAGATTTGACAGACAGCAGGGACACGGTAAACAAGTGGATGGAACGTTTCGGGGTGCGTTTCGGAGTATATAAGAAAGGTGTATTCAGAGAACAACTTTTTCCGTTCGACTCGGTGCCTCGCATCATCAGCAAGCCCGACTGGGACTATCTGGAGCGCGGTCTGCAGCAGCGGGTAAAAGCCCTCAATATGTTCCTTTGGGACATTTATCACGACAAGCGCATAGTAAAGGATGGCATAGTGCCCGAAGAGTTTGTCTACTCGTCAAAGGGGTACATGCCAGAGTGTGAAGGCATCAGTCCTGAGGGCAAGGTGTATGCCCACATTGCGGGTATAGACCTTGTAGAGGGGAAAGACAACAAGTGGTATGTGCTGGAGGACAATCTGCGTATACCTTCAGGAGCCAGTTACCCCATGATAGCGAGGATGATAACGCGCAAGGTATCTCCGCGCACCTTTTCGAGCAATGCCGTGGCAGACAACCGCGACTATGCCGACCTTCTGCGCGACATGATGGACGATATGAATGCCGGACGCGGCATCGCCGTCATCCTTACGCCGGGACGCTACAACTCGGCATTCTTCGAGCATTCTTACCTTGCTGAGAAGACGGGAGCCACACTGTCCTATCCAGGTGACCTCTTCGTCGAGGATGACAAGGTGTATTATGCCGGCATGTACAAGGAGAAGACGAGGGTTGGATGCATCTACCGCCGCGTAAGCGACGAGTACATGGATCCCATGATGTTCGAGCCCTCTTCGCTGCTTGGCATTCCTAACGTGATGCAAGCATACAAGGCCGGCAACGTGGCACTCATCAACGGTATAGGCAACGGAGTGGCCGACGACAAGGGTATATACTACTTTGTGCCCAAGATGGTGAAGTATTACCTCGACGAGGAACCCATTCTGCAAAACGCCCCCACCTATCTCCCTTATTTCAAGGAAGACTACGACTATGTGCTGCAGAACATACGCAAACTGGTAATAAAGGACGTGAGCGAGGCTGGCGGATACGGAGTGGTATTCGGCAGCGACCTGAGCGATGACAAGCTGGAAGAGTTGAAGCAGCTCATCGTCAAGTTCCCCCGACGATGGATAGCACAGGAGGTGGTAGACTTCAAGGACCTTGAACTGCTGGAAGATGGCAAGCTGGTATGGCGCAAGGCCGACCTGCGTGCCTTCGTGGTGAGCGGACGTGACACCACACGTGTATGGAAGAGCGGACTGACACGCTTCTCGCGTAATCCCGACTCCTTTGTCGTCAATTCCTCGCAGGGTGGCGGATTCAAGGACACATGGGTGATGGAAGAATGAGAGATTCAGGCTTAAAGGTAAAAAGAATAAAGGCAAAAAAATGGTAAAGAGTGACATTATTTCGGCTACTAAGGCCAACAGACTATACTGGTTGGGTAGATACGAGACGAGGGTTTACCTCACATTGCACCAGCTGAACAAGTGTTATGACAAGATGATAGACGGCAAGCCTGACGACTACCACGCCTTCTGGACAAAGCTCGACGCACAGGGCAACTACTTCACGACGGAGGAGTTTACCCTCGGCATGCTCTACGACGAGAACAATCCCAGCAGCGTCTTCTCCGCACAGAAGTATGCCATGGACAACGCCATACTCCTGCGCGAGGATATCATGTCCGAAACGCTGAGTTACCTCGAAATGAGCGTCGCTCTGATGAGAAGGTGCAAGGAACTGAACGAGAAGAACCTCTCGCGGCTGCAGAGCATCATAGACTGGTCGCTCGCCTTCTGGGGTTCAGCCGAGCAGCGCATACAAAATCATCGCGCCCTTAACATCATGATGATAGGACGCAATGTGGAGAACCTCGACATACTCATACGCTTCGGCTATCCCTTCAGGCGCATATCACTCGCCTATGAGTCGATGAAACGCTATGCAGACGGCATGGACGACATCCTCGACGACCATATCATGGCCCAGCTCGACCAGCTTATTGTCGAGGACAAGTTCTGTCTCGACGATACCGACTACAAGAACAAGCTCATCAAGTACATCAACCAGCTCGTCAGGGTATGAAGAGGTACATCTACTGTTATCAGACAGTTGTCAGTTTTTCAGAGCCAGTAACTAACCACTCGCTCCTGCTGCGCTGCCTGCCCATGGCAGGCTCGTATCTGAACGTAGAGGAAGAGCACCTTGTGGTATCGCCTTCGCTGAACGTAAGGCGAGGCATAGACCAGTTGGGCAACCGCATCGTTTACGGCGGTAGCCGTGAGCCGCACGTCTCCTTGGTGTATGTCAGCACAGGCATCGTGAACATGGCAGAATATGCAGTAGCTCCCGATGTCGTACCCGTATCCGTCTATTTCCAGACCACACACCTCACATCCCTTACCGAGCAACAGGCCGAAGCTCTATGGCGGCATGCAGAACAGTACGTCGCGCATGACGAAACGGCCAATGAAAAGTCGTCCGACACCATATGCATGCAGGCTCTCGACATTTGCCGCAGGATACATGCAATCATGACTTATACGCCCGGCGCAACAGCTATGGACACGCCGGCATCAGAAGTGGCACAGCACCTCAAGGGTGTCTGCCAAGACTATGCCCACCTCATGATAAGCCTATGCCGTAGCAGGGCGATGGCGGCAAGATACGTTTGCGGATTCATGGAAGGTGAGGGAGAGACGCATGCATGGGTGGAAGTGTACGACGGATACGCATGGAAGGCATTCGACCCCACACACGGAAGAGCCGTCAGTTACGGTTACCTCAAACTGGCACACGGTCGCGATGCCGCCGACTGTCCGGTAAGCAGAGGCATATATGCAGGCGGGGCACAACAGCAGACGCAGATACATGTCATGCTGAAAGAAATATAATAGGAATCTTACCAGTACCAGTTAGCCGGTACTTAAACCAGTACCAAGAGCAACCAAACACCAAAAAAAATGTAAGTTGTTTTTGACACCTTAATAAAGGAAAAGAAAAAGATATGATCAAGACTATCGTGTCGACCGAACTGCCCATCAACGAGCGGTACATGATTAAGAAGAACGTCATCAGCCACGGTGACAGCAAACGGAGATTGTGCATCGTGACCGGCACGCACGGCGACGAACTGGAAGGACAGATGGTGTGCTTCCTCATGGCAAAGCTCCTCGAAGAGAAAAAGGAACTGCTCGACGGTACCGTGGAAATATACCCGGCTCTTAACCCACTCGGTATAGACACTATACAGCGAGGCATACCAAACTTCGACCTGGACATGAACCGCATATTCCCGGGCGATGTCAACGGTTCCATGGTAGAACAGGCTGCCTATACCATCGTAGAAGACCTGAAAGGAGCCGACCTCGTCATGGACATACATTCCAGTAACCTGTATCTTAGGGAGACTCCACAGGTGCGCATCAATGTGCTGAACGAGACTGAGCTTGTGCCGCTGGCACGTCAGTTGGGCATCGACTTTATTTGGGTGCACGATGCCGCAACCGTGCTGGAGGCCACGCTCGCACACTCGCTTAACTCTACCGGCACAAAGTGCCTTGTTGTAGAAATGGGCGTAGGGCAACGCATCAACCACAAGATGTGTTTCCGCCTGTGCGAAGGCATTCTGAACCTCATGCGCAGCATGGGGATGTGGAAGGGGGATGTGGACCAGGACAAACTGGCAGAACCCATGGTGTGCAAGGGCAACCGCGTGGCATTTCTCAACGCCGAAGCGTCAGGCATATTCATTACCGAACTGCGTTCGGGCATGAATGTAAAAACGGGAGAGGAGATAGGCCAGATAGTGGAGCCTCTTACAGGTACCGTGCTCAGTAGGGTAATGTCGCCTGTGAACGGTTTTCTCTTTACCATACGGGCATACCCCATCGTGTACGAGGGTTCACTTATGGCAAGAATTTTTGAAAGTGAAGAATGAATAGTGATGAGAGAAGAGTAAAGAGTGAAAAATCCGAATGAAGAAAGATACATTATTTGAGATGAAGTCGCCATACCGCGATGACTTCTGTATAGAAGGCTACCGGTTTGGCGGTAGCGGGAAGACGGTAGCCATCGTTGGGGCCATGCGCGGCGACGAGATACAACAGCAGTATATCTGTGCCAGAATGGTGAGCGTGCTGAAGGAACTGGAGCGTAAGGGTAGGATAACAGACGGGAAAGGCATTCTTGTCATACCCTCATGCAACCCCTTCTCCATGAATGTAAACAAACGGTTCTGGGCAATGGACGGAACGGACATCAACCGTATGTTCCCCGGATACGACAAAGGGGAGACTACCCAACGCATAGCGGCAGCTCTCTTCGACAAGATAAAAGACTATGAATACGGCATGCAACTGGCCAGCTTCTATATGCCGGGCGACTTTGTGCCCCATGTGCGCATGCTCAAGACGGGATATGAGGATGTGGAAACGGCATCTCACTTCGGACTACCTTTCGTCACCATACGCAAGCCTCTGCCATACGACACTACCCTACTCAACTACAACTGGCAGATATGGGGCTGCAAGGCTTTCTCGCTCTATGCTGGGCAGACCAACTATGTAGAGGATACCACGAGCCTACAAACCATAGAGGCCATACTGCGCTTTCTGGCCAAGGAGGGCATCATCGTTTACCGCGACAAGAGCGTGGCCTACTCGTCGGTGATTATCGATGAGGCTGAGCTGTACAATGTGACAGCGCACAGGGCTGGCATCCTCAGTCGCCTTGTGCCCGTAGGCGAACAGGTACAGGAGGGACAGCTTTTGGCGCGTATCATAGACCCCTACGAGGCTAGCGTAATCGAAGAGGTGAAGGCTCCTGTAGCAGGTACCGTGTTCTTTGAGCACAACAAACCGTTGGCACTGGAACATGCCATCCTGTTCAGGATACTAAAAGAGGATGAAGGGATATAGCAAAGGTAAAAGAAGTATTATAACTATTGAAAAATATTGTTGTCCGGTAAAAACATCGCAACTGACGAGTCCCGTAGGGACGACAGATTATAGCGTAGGGACGAGCCTGCCAGCGAACTGCTCCGCCGCATCAATCCGAAAGCAGAAATATCTTCTGATAACGCCCAGTATCGGAAGTCATGGCAGACTTCTTCCCCTTTTTGATTTTTCCCTCTTTGATGAGTCTTTCTTTCTCCTCGCGGATGCACTGAAGCAGCTCGTTGGCTGGCTCATCGTTGGGGTCTTGTGGCACGAGCTTGCCGTGAATGGCGAGGTCGAGTATCTTTTGTCTTAATGCTTTTGTGTCCATAACATTCTGTTTTACTTGTCGTCATTCTTGTCAGTCAAGAAGAATTGGCAAAATTCGTTCAACTGTTCCTGCATACGCTCTTGTGGTATCAGGATGCGCTTGTATTGGGCAATCATTGTGGGACTCATGCTACGGCTCATGGCGTATTCCACAACCACACGGTCGGCTTCGGGGCAGAGGATGATGCCGATGGAAGGATTTTCGTTGGAACGCTTAACGTCCCTATCCAACGCTTCGAGGTAAAACTCCAATTGTCCAATGTCACGGGGATGGAACTTCGTTTTCTTCAGCTCCACTGCTACAAGGGCTTGCAGACCTCTGTGGAAAAACAGCAAGTCGGCCTTGTAGGTAGAAGCCCCCACGGTAAGCGGATATTCCTGATCCATGAATATGAAGTCTTTTCCAAGTTCAAGGATAAACTGCTTCATGTGCTCTATAAGACCCTTTTTCAGTTTGCTCTCGCTGTGCTTTTTCGGCAAGCCGAGGAAATCAAGAAACACCGTGTCCTTGAACATGACAGGTGCGTTGGGGTATTGTTCCAACAACCCTTTAGACATGCTGTTCTTGCTGCTCAGTAAGGAGGAATAGGTATCATTGCTGATGCAACGCTGCATCTCCTTGTATTTTAAGTGTTCTTTGTTTGCATAAAGAATGTAGAACAGGCGTTCTTCCTGTCGTTTGCATCGACAAAGTATCTCAAAATGATTGGACAAGGTGGTCATATTCAATATGTTCGGCATTTGTCCAGATGCCGTTTGGACAATTTGTGCAGACGGCATCTGCACAATTATGTCACCTTCTGTTTTCGCGGAAGCTTGGCTTTCTATTTGTGCAGTTGGCAACTGCACAAATTCTGAATTCAAGTATTTCTCTACGGTCTTGGAGAATGCTTCCGAAGAATATTCCTCGAAAAACATCACCATGTTGTAGATGCTACTACGGCTAAATCCTTTGATGTCAGGACGCTGTGAGCGAATATACTCGGACAGCTGGGTAACGACCTTGCTTCCCCATTCCTCGCTTTTCAGTTTGCGTGAAACATATCCGCCCACATGCCAAGCCGTGAGCAAAGTGTCTTCATTGACTACTTGTGATGCATGGCTCCGGTGCTGGACAATCATATCCACCACCTCTGCAAATTGCTTTTCCTGCTGGGTTACCAACAATCCTGTATCTGTGTTCATCATTCACTCATTTTTTGGGGCATTGAATATAAATCTGCTTATACGTTCGGCCGTTTTCTCGTTAGCCATTTCTATGTCAGGCTTTCCCCATTTGTCAGACGGATAAGAAGACAAAGCAGAAGCTATGCCAAACCGACTTCCCACATAACCCTTTTTGTCTTGAACAAGCGTTCCTTTTTTGGTCTTAAACCAATCCATACCAATATGTTTGTTGATGTCTTCTTCCAAGAGAATTTTGTTTCCGAGAAGATTAACCATATCGTCAAATTCCTCTTGGGACATTCCTGCATCTACACGAATGGTATCTATGTTATGACCGCTTGCTGGCATGATATGTTCCACATTCACTTTATCTGGTACAAAGTCAAATGGTAAACAATGATCCTTTGCATAGATATACTCATTGAGATATACCAAAATGTTCTTGTCGTATTCTTTTAGGTCTGCGATAACATCCTCTTTATCCCAATTGGCATTAATATGCTTGTCAAAGTCTGCAATTATGGCTTCTATTGAATATTCCGAATCTACCAACTTAAAGTTCTCATTGAACAAGAAAGTCTTGAAATAGCGTGAAGAGAAACCAAACTCCCCAACTTCAAGAAGTGCAAACAGTCGAAGCAGACATTCCATGATGGGAGTAATATTTTTCTCGTTAATATCATCTTCCTGAACTCTGAACAGATATGAAATCAGGAACAGTTTGAAGTTTTCGTTAAATTTCAGCAAAAGTTTTGTAATGGGATAATCCTGTATTTTATTCCATATCTGCAGAATTCGACTGAACTTATTGCATATGTCGACAGGGTTGTCCAAGAGAGACGGCTGTAACACGGTGTAGTATTTTCTTACGCCTGGTGTAGTCAATTGTCCCTCTTCGTATTCATGATTTTTGGCACGATTTATATACATGAACTGCTGTAACACACTGTCTATGTTTACAACTTTTCTTTGTGACAATTCATCAGCCTGTCGTATTATAGGCTCCCAAATTTCCTTAAAGTCTACATCTTCAGGTGCCTTTGAAAACAATTGGGCTGATATGATGTCTGCATCAGACAACGGCATGCCAGTTGAGTTCAACGAATTGAACATTGTTATGGCCTGTTCTATCTGCCAACTCTTTATCTCAATGATTTGGCATTTGTTCAGAAAGCCATTAGCCAATACATCCAAATTGGATTCTTGATATGCATGAAGCTTCTCGTAGAAGGACTTAAAATTGCGAAAGAAGTTTGTGTACTTGTTGTCTTTTTGCTTTCGAGGAAACTTATAAACCGCTTTTTCCGCATCGGCAAAAGTTTGAGCTTCTATGATATTCTTCAGTTCATCTTTATATAGTTCGTTGATGGAAACATTTTCCAGTATCTTCACGTTTTTGGCTTTATTCCAATCCTTGTCGATTTCGATTTGCTTCCTTACGTCAGCACGGTATAGTATCTCAAAGATAGAATCCAGACTCTGCTGCAAACTTCTTTTGAGTCCAGCGGCTTCATCGGTGTCTGCCATTGAATACAACACCTCCGTTATGCGCAAGTGCATAGCTTTCAGAAGCAACAAGAACGTGGTTGTTCGTTGTTGCCCATCTATCAGATTCAAATAACCTTCTTTGGAACAGTCAATAATGATTGTCCCAAAGAAATATGGGTCTTCCGCATCTTGGTCTATATAAGACTCTACATCTTGCCAAAGTTTGTCACAGTTAGTTGTATTCCAAGAATATGCCCTTTGGTATTCCGGGATGCGAAAAATATCTGCTTTTTTAAGATAAACTCCAATGGTTTGAAGTTTTGGTTCTATTTCTTTAGCCATTGTATTATTATTAACTTTGCATAAACAACATCAGAATTAGGATAGTTCAAAGGGCATAGACCCCGTATTTGCAATCAATCCTTCATTTTCAGACACAAAAATAATGATATTATTTCTCTAAACCGCTTATTATACTCACTATTTATAGATTTTCGCCTTTTAGCGTAGTTGTATATCCACTTTTACACACAGCAATAGCGAACATAGGTGAAGTATAATTACGCCAGTTTATCCTCTATATCCATTGAGTGCCACGACTACCGTTTCCACTTCCTCGTCGGTCATGCATGGATTGCAAGGGATGCTTAGTTCCTCACGGTGTATTCTCTCGGTGACGGGCAACGACATGTTGCTCCATTCCTTATAGCACTCCTGCTGATGTGGCGGAATGGGATAATGAATCATTGTGTCAATGCCATTGACTCTGAGATATTCTTGAAGCCTGTCCCGCGTCTTGCAAAGCACGGGAAAAATATGAAACACGTTGTCGGCATCGCCATATTTCATCGGCAGGACTATCAAAGGATTGTCAATCTTCTCGAAATACACCTTGGCTATTTCCTTCCTCCTTTGGTTTTCCTCATCCAGATATTTCAGTTTCACATCCAGCACGGCAGCCTGAATCTCGTCCATCCTGCTGTTGCGTCCCTTAAACGGAAATACGTATTTGCGTGACGACCCATAGTTGCCCAAAGCCCGGCAAATGTCAGCCAGACTGCTGTCGTTTGTGGTTATCGCGCCAGCGTCGCCCAAAGCTCCAAGGTTCTTTCCCGGATAGAAACTGTGGGCGGCGGCATCGCCCAATGTGCCGGTATGTAGCCCTTTATAGGTGCATCCATGCGACTGGGCATTGTCCTCTACCAACAGGAGATTGTGCTCGCGGCAGATTGTCGCTATTCGTTCCGTCATGGCACAACGCCCATAAAGATGAACAAGCAGCAAGGCTTTCGTCTTCGGCGTGATGGCGCGTTCTATCAACGTGTCATCAATCTCAAGGCTATCAATGCTTGGTTCTATCAATATAGGTTTAAGCCCATTCTCTGTTATTGACAATATTGATGCTATATAAGTGTTTGCCGGGACAATGACTTCATCGCCATCCTTCAACCGTCCC
The DNA here is from genome assembly GCA_963599465.1 of Oscillospiraceae bacterium. Taxonomy (GTDB): domain Bacteria; phylum Bacteroidota; class Bacteroidia; order Bacteroidales; family Bacteroidaceae; genus Prevotella. The sequence continues at coordinate 25,519 of CAVBXD010000029.1, forward strand.
ATCTCCTTGTAGGCGCGAAAGATGAGCGTTAGGGCATCAAGCCCGTTTCCACATCCCACACAATGGCAGGAGGTTGTCTTTCGGTCGTCGGCAACAGCATTGCCATCCACTACCGTCTCCAGGTATTTAGCGTAATCGCTTTCAAATTGTCGCGTCGCCTCCCCCTGCAGATACCATCCGCTATCCACAACTCGCTCCACGGCTTCCTTGATTTCCTGCTTGTGAAGAGCAACCACTGATTTCAACGACAAATATTTAATCATCTCACCTATATCTTATTGGCTACTACCCGTTAATCATCATCTCATACCAATCATAGCACACAGCCCTGCCTCCGAAACCTTCTTTCTGGTATATAAGGCCCTCGTTAAGGTATCGCCCGAAGTCCTCGTTTGAAGTGCCGAAATCGAAGTATTCCATACCCTTGAAGTCTTCCATGATAATCTTGCTGAATATGGCATCTATAGCATGAAGCTTCTTCCCTTCCTCCGTAGCGGAGATGTATTGTGAATGCGCCACTTGTTCACTGATGTATAAAAGCACGCCTCCTATAACCTTGTTTCCTAATCTGGCAACATAAAGACGTATGTTCTCCGGAAAGGCATCGTGAAGACGCTGCATCTCCTCAAGAGAATGAACCGGCTTGGCATGATAGGTGCTGTAAAGGTTGTCTTGGAGCACTGGCCAAAACTCCTCAAAGGCAGCATTGTCCACACTGACGCAAACACCTTCCTTGGCTGCCTTGTTTGCCCCGAATTGCCTGATTCGCCTCCATTTCAACACGTTGTCACGCATAATGACCGACGAGACATTGCGAACAAAGAGCCTTGCATGGCAACGGTTGAAAAGGGCATACAAATCTTCTTCAGCCGGCAAGCGTTGATATATCCAAGGCATGGGCTTGTAAATCATTTTCTTTATGCCCGCGTTTCCCAAGAACGGCATCAGCTCCTCAAACAAGGCGCAAACATCAGCGGCGGTAGCGTGCCCGTTGGTGAGCAACCCGCCATAGGTAAGTCCTTGATGCGACCACAACGTATCGTCAACGACATTGGCAGGGAGCACCGCATAGAGTTTTTTGTCCTTGAAAAACATCAGTGATTTGTCGCGGAATCGCTCGCGATGATAGTCCATATAAGCACGGTCAAAGAGAAACGTGCCTTGCTTCGACAGTCTCACAAAATCGTTCCATGCGCCCTTGTCGTCATCACAATACTGTCTGATCTCAAACATTAGCCGACTTATATCTCAAAAAATCACTATACTCGTAAATGTAGTCTTCCTCATCGAATGGGTCTTCCGCGAGAACCAGACAAACCGCGCCTGAGGAGAAATCGCTCAACGACCGCCATATTCCCCTGTCAACAAACAAGGCTTTGCTTGGCAAGTTGAGCATGAAGTCCCGTTTCTCCCTGCCATCATCGAGCGTAACCGTGAAAGACCCCGCCACGGCTATTATCAGCTCACGGCAATGCTTATGGGCGTGACCACCACGGCGCGCCCCACCGGGAATGTCGTAGGTCCAATAAACCCGACTGACGGGAAATGGCACTTCCTTCATCTGCTCCGCCACCGTGAGGTTCCCTCGTGGGTCTACTATCTTTGGGAGACTTATCAATTGTCCAAGCTGATGTTCCATATATGAAATAACGAATGTCTTAATGGAATATTGTCATTGAGCCATGAAGAAAGTCAAGTTCTCACCTTTTTAACCATGAGTCTGCCCAAGCCTAACCTAACCAGCCAAGCAAAAAGAGATATGGCAACAATGTAAAAAGCATGACGCACAAATGGATGGACGCCACAAAGACCAAAATGATCAATTACGACATTAAGGACATAGATCACCATCTCATGGGTCAAAAACATCTCCATGGATATATCGCCAAGAAATGTAAAGACCTTGATAGCCGGCATGGAAAAGAAATGAGGGTGCGACCTCTCTATAACCATTAATGAAAGCATGAAGAGTATGGCAAAGGGCCAAAAGAAACCAACGCCTCGGAAATTAACCGGCAACACGTCACGATAGGCAAAAAACGCAAGGCAAAACACAAGGAGCAGTATCGCCAAGACACGGATTTGCCAACCATAAGTCCTCTTGTCCGTCTTTTCAAATAATCGTTCACCATGCCAAGACATGACAAAGCGATAAAGCACAACGCCAAGACCACAATCAATAAGGCGAAACAAGGGGAAAGCGTAAAGGGTGTAATTGAAACGCTCGGAAGGAATCAAGAAAACGAAAGGGGCGTAAGCCACGACAACGGCAACCCACGTCAAGACAAGACCTTTCACGCTCACACCCATGAGATGACGGTTCAATGGCTTGAAAAACAAGTAGAAAACGAGGATGTCGCACAAGAACCACGAGGATCCGACATAGGAGAACGTCAAGTGCTGACAGCAAAACCATGTCTGAATCAACAATAGGTTAATCAGCAACTTTACATAGTCAAGGGGATAACCTGCGTGCCAATAGGCAAACACGAAGAACAATAATGACAATGCCAAGATGGGATAGAATTTCCTCAACTGGTGGAGCACAAAACGCATGGTTTTGAATTTTCCCGTTCTCAGCTTCTCGTCATTTGCCATTGAGAGAACAAAACCGCTCATGACGAAAAAGAAACTAACACCACATTCGTCACCAAAATCGAAAGCTCGACCAACGACATGAGACATCACTATCAACAAGATAGCGAAGCCGCGTAACGCCTGGATGCTCTTCAGCCTGTGGCAGGATTTCGGCTCTATCATTATGAAACGGTTTGATGTTTACGCTAATATGATGTTGGATCGCGTACGTGGGCATATTTGTCCACGTACGCGGACAATAGGGTTCACGTACGCGGGCCGATTTGCCCACGTACACGGGCAACTCGGTTCACGCACGCGAGCCATCGAAGCCAAGGCGTTGTCACTTCTTCATGTAAGGGTCGGTGCCAAGCACGGTCTTTGCCAAACGCTTGGCCTTGTCGCGAAGGGCGTTCATGTCGCCGCCAACCTCATCGTAGCAGAGCACCACGCCCATGCGTCTGCCGACATGGGCTACAGGCTTGCCGAAAATGCGGACGCGGGCATGATCCTCACGGCAAACGTCTTCGAGGTTATAGTTGAGCGGCTCGGTGCTTTCCTCAGGCGAGAGCACCACTGCTGAGGCCCCACTGTGCTCCAGATGGACGGCTGGGATGTCAAGGCCCATGACGCTTCTGAAATGAAGCTCAAACTCGGAGAGGTTGGTGCAATGGCTGAGTGTCACCATTCCCGTGTCGTGGGGACGCGGGCTGAGCTCGGAGAATATCACCTCGCCTTTCTTTGTAAGGAAGAACTCCACGCCCCAAAGACCATAGCCTGTGAGTGCCTTGGTCACCTCGTCGGCCATGTGTTGTGCCTTAGCCAGAGCCTCATCGCTTATATTGAACGGCATCCAGCTCTCACGGTAGTCGCCACCTTTCTGCACATGGCCGATGGGAGGACAGAACACTGTCGGTGCGTTTTTTTGTGTAACGGTAAGCAGAGTGAACTCAGAGTCGAAGTCTATGAATTCTTCTATTATGACTTCCTTCACGTCGCCACGTCCCTCCTCCATGGCATCACGAAAAGCCTCCTGAAGCTCATCGTCGTTGTGGACATAGCTCTGTCCATGACCCGACGACGACATCAACGGCTTGACGACACACGGGAATCCTATCTCATCGGCAGCACGCTTAAACTCGTCGAAGGTCTTGGCATAGAAATACTTTGCCGTGCGCAAGCCCAATTCCCGGGCGGCGAGGTCGCGTATGGCACGACGATTCATGGTGAAGTTTACCGCACGGGCGGAAGGCACCACTTGCACGCCGTCGTTCTCAAAATCGAAAAGGCGTTCGGTGCGTATAGCCTCTATCTCAGGCACTATGATGTCGGGCTTGTGCTTATTGACCACGGCAGCCAAGGCTTCTCCGTCGAGCATGGAGAAGACCTCGTGCTCGTCGGCCACCTGCATGGCTGGCGCATTATCATACTTGTCGCAAGCAATGACATACTGTCCGGCACGCTTTGCGGCGATAGCAAATTCCCGGCCCAGTTCTCCTGAGCCCAAAAGCAGTATTTTCTTCATATGGTAAAACCTATTTTCTTCTGAACTATTGGTTTCATTTGTCTTATCATCATCTGCCACTCCGGGGAGATGGACAGCCTATGCAAATCCTTGCTTATTATATCGCGAAGCGTGTCCTGCGTGACACGATATTTCAACGCCAACTGCTCCAAAGGCTTCATGGCCGCACCAAAGAGACCATAATAAGCGTCGAGGATATCCTTGTCGAGGGTTCCGAGCATAGTGAGAAGGATATTCAGGTTCGCCCTGTCCACATCACTGACGAGCAGGGCGGAGCCATGGGCAAGAAGCAGATAGTTGTGCAGCTGCCGTGACAACTTGTCCAACCGAAGACCATCAGACGAGTTGTCCATGACGCTCCTTTCCATACATTTCGTCATAGTATTTCTGGTAATCGCCGCTCGTCACCTCGCTTATCCATTGTTGGTTGTCGAGATTCCACTTGATGGTCTTCACTATTCCGTCGGCGAACATTGTCTCGGGATACCACCCGAGTTCTTCCTTTATCTTCGTTGGGTCGATGGCATAGCGCGCGTCGTGACCGAGTCGGTCAGCAACGTGTTCTATCAGAGAATCGTTGATCCAAGATATGTCGATGTCGCCGTTGGCGTCTCTCACTTGCTTTTTCAAGACCTTTCGCAGTCCCTTGTCGGCCTCCATCATATCGTGGATGGTCTTTATGGTGAGCTTCACGATGTCGATGTTCCTCATCTCGTTGTGACCGCCCACGTTGTAGACCTCTCCTGCCTTGCCTTCTCGCACCACGAGGTCAATGGCCTTGCAATGGTCTTCCACATAGAGCCAGTCGCGCACGTTTAATCCCGCGCCATAGACCGGGAGCTTCTTGCCCTCAAGGATGTTGTTGATGATAAGCGGAATGAGCTTCTCAGGGAAATGGTATGGCCCATAGTTGTTTGAACAACGGGTTATGCTAATGGGCATGTGGTATGTGTCGCGATATGCCTGCACGAAGAAGTCGGCACTCGCCTTGCTCGCCGAGTAAGGGCTGTGAGGACACAACGGTGTTGTCTCTGTAAAGAATCCCTCTGCGCCCAACGCTCCATAGACCTCATCTGTTGACACCTGATGGTAACGCTTTCCAGCCTTCCACGTGGGATAGCCCTGTGCGTCCTTGCCTGTGACCCAAGCCTTTCGTGCCGCGTCCATGAGGTTTTGCGTTCCAAGGATGTTTACGCTAAGGAATAGTTGCGGGTCTTCTATGGAACGGTCTACGTGGCTCTCGGCAGCGAAATTGACAACGAAGTCGATGTCGTTTTCCGCGAAAATGCTGTCCACGAGTTTACGGTCGCGTATGTCGCCCTTCACGAAGAAGCAACGCTTGTTGTCGATGTCGTCCTTGATGGTGCCCAAGTTGCCGGCATAAGTCAAGGCATCGAGAACTATGACCTTGATGTCGTCGTTGACATATTTCTTGTGCAACAGATACTTGACGAAATTAGAGCCTATGAAGCCTGCTGCTCCCGTGACAAGATACGTTTTCATAATTCGAAGCGCTTTTTTATGAATTCTGCGATAAAAAGTTCGGTACCCTCAAGCCCCAACAGGCTGGAGTTGACGCACAGGTCGTAGCTCTCGGAGTGTCCCCAAGTCTTGCCTGTGTAATAGTTGTAATAGGAAGCTCTTGTCTCCTCCTGCGAACGAATGTATTTCTCCGCCGTGGCACTGTCGAAACCGTGGCGTTTGCTAACGGCATTGATTCTCTCGTCGAGATTGGCAGTGATGAAGACACTCACGGTGTTTTCACAGTCGCGCAACACGTAGTCGGCAGTGCGTCCCACAAAAACACAACTGCTCTCCTCGGCGACCTTCTTTATGGCATCGCTCTGAAACTTGTAGAGAGAGTCTTGCGATAAGTTGTCCTTGTAGAAGTTGCTCTCACCCATGAGTGGCACCCTGACATGGAAGAGCGATTCTAGAAAGCCCTTCTGCTCATCGTTTTGCTCGAAAAACTTTTTACTGAAGCCACTCTCCTTGGCGGCAAGGTCGAGAAGTTCCTTGTCGTAGAACTTGCAGTTGAACTCCTCGGCAAGCATCTTCGCAATGATTCTGCCGCCAGAGCCTATTTGCCTGCCAACGTTGATGATGATCTTCTTATCAGTATTCATTGTTAGATTGTTTTATTTGCTGCTTGAATTTTCTCATATACGACACCATGATGATGCCTGCCACTGCTGCCGCCACGAAGTCGGACGTGGGAAGGGCAAACCATACTCCATCCACCCCGAAAAACAAGGGGAAGATGTAAAGCAAAGGAAGAAGAAACAGCAACTGTCTCGACAAGGAGAGGAAGATGCTTATCTTCACTTTTCCTATGCACTGGAAGAAATTGGTGACCACCATCTGGAATCCCACTATGAAGAACACGAGCATGTTTATTCTTATCGCGCCCACTGCCATCTTAATGAGCTGAGGATCGCTGGTGAAGATGCGTGCGAGGAGATGGGGAACCAGCATGGCAATGACCCAACCCGTAGACATGATGACGGTTGCTGCTATCATGGCAAGCTTGACCACCCTCATCAACCTGTCTATCTTCTGCGCGCCATAATTGTATCCGGCTATTGGCTGCATGCCTTGGTTAATGCCAATGATAATCATGACGAAGACTGTGGAAATGGCCGAGGCTATGCCATAAGCGCCTACCATCAAGTCGCCGCCGTACTTGACAAGCTGGTTGTTGATGAAAATGATGATGAGGCAAGCACACAGGTTCATCAAGAAAGGCGATATGCCTATGGCTATGATGTTTTTCACGAGTCTCGTCTTCAAGCCATATATACCCCTCTTGAGATGCAGCAGCTCGTTCTTGTTGGTGAAAAGCTTCATTTGGTAAGCAAGCGCCAACGTCTGGGAGATGACAGTGGCGAAAGCCGCACCGCGGATTCCCCATTTCATGACAAGGATAAACACCACGTCGAGCAAGATATTCATGACCACGGTAAACACGGTGGCATTCATGGCCTGGCGTGGCTTGCTCGCCGCGCGCAACACCGCGTTCATGCCGAAATACATGTGGGAAATCATGTTGCCGCAGAGAATGACCTGCATGAAACTGCGTGCGTATGGGATGGTGTCCTTGCTCGCGCCGAAGAAATAAAGTATCGGGTCAAGGAAGATAAGGCACAATACCGCGAAGCTGAAGCCAATGATGAGATTGAGAGTCACCGTATTGCCAAGCAGCTCCTCTGCCGTGCGGTAATCCTTTTGCCCAAGCTTTACGGATATGGCTGTCGAGGCACCCACGCCCACAGCCGCGCCAAAGGCCGCGGAAAGGTTCATGAAGGGAAACGTGATGGCAAGACCTGATATGGCAAGCGGGCCTACCACTTGGCCTATGAAAGCACGGTCAATGATGTTGTATAACGACGAGGCCACCATCGCAATGATAGCTGGCATGGCATATTGAAGCAAGAGTTTGCCAACGGGCTCGGTTCCCAAGGCAAGCGTGGCTTTTTTACTTTCTTTCTCTTTATCCATAGTGCAAAAGTAACATATTTATTTGGGCTTTCGCGTTTTTCAAGCTACTTTTGCAAAAAATATTTTTCATGGATAGGCACGCCCTAACACTTTTTGAACTCAATTCGCTTGTCAGCAATGTCATAGACACGGCTTTCGACCATGCCTTCTGGGTCGAGGCCGAACTTTCCGAGGCACGCGAGGTCAGGGGACATTGCTACATGGAACTCATACAGAAGGACATTTTCTCCGCCACGCCTGTGGCAAGAGCCTCGGCAAAATGCTGGAAGACCAGTTGGGCAAGGCTGCGACCGAAGTTTGAGCATGCCACCGGGCAAAAGCTGCACCCTGGCATGAAGGTGATGCTTCTTGTCACCGCCAATTTCCACGAGGCATACGGCTTCTCGTGGATAGTGCAAGACATCGACCCCACCTATACCCTTGGCGACATGGCAAGGAAGCGGTTGGAGATTATCAGGCAGCTGAAAGAAGAAGGGGTGTTCGATCTGCAAAAGGAACTCACCATACCCATGTTCGCCCAACGCGTGGCGGTAATATCAAGCGAGAACGCGGCAGGATATGGCGACTTCTGCCATCAACTGCTCGACAACGACTATGGCTTCGCCTTCAACATAAGGCTGTTTCCCGCCGTCATGCAAGGCGAGCAAGTGGAAGCGAGCGTAATCAATGCCTTGAACGACATATACGACAACGTTGACGACTTCGACGTCGTGGTAATAATCCGAGGCGGCGGTGCCACGGCAGACATGAGCGGCTTCGACACCTTAGCATTGGCAGAGAACGTGGCCAACTTCCCCATCCCGATAATCACGGGCATTGGCCACGACCGCGACGAGAGCATTCTCGACATGGTTTCCAACACGAGGGTAAAGACCCCAACGGCAGCCGCGGCATTTCTCATAGACAACCTGGCGGGTCTGTGGAGCCATATAGACGCCATGCGTGAACGTGTGGCGACGACGGTGAGGAGACGCATGCAGACAGAGCAGGAACGCCTTGGCAGAATCTCCGGACGGGTGCCCATCCTCTTCTCCTTGGTCAAGGAAAGGCAAGAGGCCAAGCTCATGCGCATGATGAGCGACATATCCAATAGCATAAGGGAGCGATTGCAGCAGGCGATGCACGAGATTGTGGTGATAGACAACAACATCCAGCCTTTGGCGGAAAGGAAACTGACCAGGGAGAGCAACCGCATAGCCCAACTGACCCTTCGAGCCGAGGCACTCGACCCACAACGACTATTGAAGCGAGGCTACAGCATAACCTTACTCAACGGCAAGGCCATCCACGACCCCGCGACACTGAAAGAGGGCGACACCATCGAGACAAGGGTCGAGAAAGGCTCGTTTGTCTCCACGATACATCTGAACAAACAAAAACACTGAGATATGGCTAAACAAGAAATGAAATACGAAGAAGCCGTGCGCCAATTGGAGACCATCGTCGACAAACTCGAAAGCAACGAGCTTGGCATCGACGAGTTGTCAACCGAGCTGAAGAAAGCCCAACAGCTCATCAAGCTATGCAAGGAAAAGCTTACCAAGACCGACGACGAAATAAAGAAATTGTTGGATAAAGATTAAATTATCCAACAAACATTATCTCATTATCGTTTTTATTGCTAATTTTGCAATAAACTATCAGAAAAACAGTATTAAATCATTATATTATGAAAGACTTAGATTGGGGGAATTTGACTTTCGGTTATCGCAAGACCGACTACAACGTCCGCTGCTATTACCACGACGGCAAATGGGGCGAGATTGAGGTTTGCTCAGACGAATACATCAACATGCACATGGCTGCCACCTGTCTCCACTATGGACAAGAGGCTTTCGAGGGCATGAAGGCTTATCGTTGCCCAGACGGCAAGGTGCGCGTCTTCCGCGTGAAAGACAACGCCGAGCGACTTCAGTCAACATGCGACGGCATTGTAATGCCACAGGTGCCTACTGAGATGTTCGAGGAAATGGTAAAGAAGGTGGTACGCCTCAATCAAGATTACATCCCGACTTACGAGAGTGGAGCCACGCTCTACATCCGCCCGCTGCTCATAGGCATCACCCCACAGGTGGGCGTGCACCCTGCAAAGGACTACCTGTTCCTGATTTTCACCACGCCGGTTGGCCCTTATTTCAAGGGTGGCTTTGCCTGCAACAAGTACGCCATCGTGCGCGACTACGACCGTTCCGCCCCACTCGGCACAGGCTGCTACAAGGTGGGCGGCAACTATGCCGCTTCGCTTCGCGCCCACATGTTCGCGGCAAGCAAGGGATACGGGTCTGAGTTCTACCTCGATGCCAAGGAAAAGAAATATGTCGACGAGTGTGGTGCCGCCAACTTCTTCGGCATCAAGAACAACACTTACGTGACACCTAAGAGCACGTCTATCCTTCCTTCCATCACCAACAAGAGCCTCATGCAGATAGCCGAAGACCTTGGCCTGAAGGTTGAGCGTCGCCCCGTGCCAGAGGAGGAGTTGCCAACGTTCGAGGAAGCCGGAGCTTGCGGCACGGCAGCGGTAATATCGCCAATCTCCGAACTCGACGACCTTGCCACAGGAAAGAAATACGTGTTTGGCGACAAGCCAGGACCATGGTCCACAAAGCTTTACGAGACTCTACGAGGCATACAATACGGCACCGTGGAGGACAAGCACGGCTGGACAACAGTGGTGATTGAATAATACTATCGAATAGCATAAACAGGGCACGGTTTGAACACAAGTAGTTCAAACCGTGCTTTCATTAGGATATATATATCTTTTGTACCTTAAACATTATACCCATGATAAGAAAACAAATAATGGCAGCCATTGCCTTATGCCTCTCCTTATGCGCAATGGCTCAAACAGGGCCGCAAGTGACCTACCGTGACGGAACCGTTGAAGGCATAGACTCTTCGGGCGTGAAGATATTCCGTGGCATTCCTTTTGCCGAGCCACCTGTGGGCGACCTGCGCTGGAAGGCACCACAGCCCGTAAAAGCTTGGACGGGCGTGCGCGCCGCCAAAGAGTTTGGCCCTGACCCTGAACAGAACAACATCTTTGGCGACATGGTTTTCGAAGGCAAGGGCAAAAGCGAAGACTGCCTGTACCTCAACGTGTGGACACCTGCCAAGAAAATGAACGAGAAACTCCCCGTGCTGATCTATTTCAACGGTGGCGGCCTCGTGGGTGGCAGTGGCTCGGAGCCTCGCTATCAGGGTCTGCGACTGGCACGCCGCGGAAACATCATCGTTGTGACGGCAAACTATCGTGAGGGCATCTTCGGCTTCTTCTCTCTCCCTGAGTTGTCGAAAGAAGGTTGTCATGGCAACCAAGGATGGCTCGACCAGGCAGCTGCCGTTAAATGGGTAAAAGACAACATAGCCGCTTTCGGAGGCGACCCCAACAGACTCACCATTGACGGAGAGTCGGCTGGCGCACAATCGGTATGCGCACTCACCACATCACCCCTGACGCGCGACCTTCTCAACGGGTATATGTGTTCGAGTGGCGCCATTGTCTCCAACGCCACGCCAATAAGCCTTGCCGAGTCGGAGCAAAAAGGAACGGCATGGGCAAAGAGGAACCATCTCAAGAAGCTCAGCGACATGCGTAAGCTCTCCACCGAGGAGCTAAAGAAACTCGACGACGGCACCTTTGGCGAGGGCACCAAATGCATAGACGGCATTTTCCTCGACGAAGACCCCAACAAGGTAATAAGCGAAGGCCGCCAAGCTCAAGTGCCATGCCTGTTGGGAAACAACAACGGCGAGGCTTCTGTCGCATCACATGCCGCAGGCAAGACACCGACACTCGAGAACATCAGCCCTGCCATAGCCAACTATTTCGGCACTGACGCAAGCACTATATTCAACCTCTACGACATCCATACAGACAATGACCTCCTTGGCGACAAGGGAATGGCTCTCGGCGGCGACATGTTCATCGTATACGCCACATGGAAATGGGCCGACATGGTGCGCCAGAGCAGCAAGGCTCCCGTCTACCGCTATGTCTACTGCCACCCTCGTCCAAACATGCAGCTGAAAGGCAAAAAGCCGGGCCTCGCAGGTGGAACCGTGGATGCCAAGGACGACGAGCCCGAGCAACGCGCGGCCACGAGCGCCGTCCACTCGGCCGACATAGAATATGCCATGGGCAACCTGTCTACCAACAATGCCTTCCCGTGGACTGCCGACGACTATGCCACATCGGAGATTTTCCAGCAGATATATGTCAACTTCGTAAACAACGGCAACCCCAACGGCCCCGGCATACCACAGTGGGACACATACAACAACAATGGCGACGTGCCAGCAGTGATGCTCATCGACACCAACACGCGGCAGGTGAGGGATGCCAAGACTTACGCACGCTATAAGAAAATAGACACTTTCATACAGGCAAAAAAGAAGTGATTTGGACTTTCTGTGAAAAGCCGCAAAGGCTTATCTCAAACATGATTAGGGCTGGATTCCTAGCTTGGAGTCCAGCCCTTTATGATTATACTTGTTTTTTATAATGGTCACTTGTGGTTGGCACTATTATTATCCATGATCGCCAAATATTTCGGTTTTATATAATGTCAGTTCGTTTCTTTTGTGTATCTTTGCAAATGATTTGGCTTTAAGCCATTTCAAGACATTTAGGTAAAAACAAAGCATTGACTATTATTGTGGTCTTCCAGAAAAAGCGTAGGAAACTTTAAGTCTGAATAAGCAACCACACCAATAATGGTTGGCTACATCTATCACAAGCATAGGTGAGACGCCGCTATCCGATTTATAAGGTCAATGTTCATGCCCGATATAAGGGTGTGAACATTCTTATATCGGATAGTGGTTCAGACATTCCTACGCTTGCCACGGAAGACCTTAAGAACGTCTCACACCCTTCTTTTGTGCCTTATGGTGTAGTCTAATGATAGTTGTATGCAACTAATAACAACTATCATGCAATGGCAGCGATTAATGATTTGATTGCTCGAATCCAAGATCCAGAACTTCGCCTTCGTGTGACGAGGGAGGTGAATGAGCTTACCAAGCATAAAAAGTTCGGTCTTGTGTTTGAGAATCATGTGCCTGAGATGACCTTATCAATAACGTCATGAAATTACTTCGGAAGTTTTGTCTGCTCTTATCGAAATTTAGCCGAATTTATGCTCATATGCCATAGAAGCGAAGTATAGATTTCACGGCTTTACTTCTAAGGCAATTTATTCAGAGTGGACGCCAACGCATTTTAAAGGGGCGTATCAAACTCTGTTATGAGTATTGATACGCCCCTTTCTTTTGTTTTATAGGGATGCCATGATTTTATTTGAACACCGATATGACATGGTGTCCCACCCAAGGTTGCGGGCGTTGGAGACCTAAGACTCTTCACGAAAAGCATTCACCCACTCCATACAGAGGAATATTTCTCATCCAGTCTTGTTGCTTATATGTAGACATGGAGAAGCGTATGGCCTTTAAATCAGAATGGTCATTGATGAAGGTACGCAATGACTTGGATCGGAGATTTTCCTCGGCCTTTACCTCAATAGGAATAATCGTGCCCTTTTGCTGGGCAAGGAAATCTATCTCCAACCTTGAATCTTCCCTACTATAATAATAGGTGAAGACATCTTGTTGGCAAATCAACTGGCAAAGCACGTAATTCTCCGTAAAGGCACCCTTGCTTTCCACCATCGCCTTATTGGATATCAACATCTGCGCTGGTTCCATCTCACTTAATGCCCCAAGCAATCCAACGTCAAGGAGAAAAAGTTTGAAGGCGGTGATGTCCTCGTAGAATTTCAATGGCATCCCGACTTCTCTAACTCGTGGTATGCGGTAGGCCAAGCCTGCGTCCACAAGCCATTGTATCGCCATCTCAAAATCCTTAGCCCTGGCACCTGTCCTGAGCACACCATAGACAAACTTCTTGTTTTCCTTAGCCAATTGCGACGGAATGGACTGCCATACCATACTAATGCGAGTGGCCTCGTTTGGACTGACATGTTTGCTCATATCGCTGCGATAGATAAACAGGATATCGTTCTGCACACGCCTTACAAGGTTAGCATCATTAGTAGCAAGATAAGTCTTGACAGCTTCTGGCATGCCTCCTACAAAATAATATTCCCTAAGTATCTTGATAAACTTCTCATGTAGCATCGTAATGGTTTGCCAGTCTCTACTTTGCAGAATCTTGAACAGCTGATCCTCACCCTTTGCCATCAAGAACTCTTCAAATGACATAGGGTACAAACGGATGACATCAACCTTGCCCACAGGCGCAGATTCTCCATGGTGCATTGCCACGCCAAGCAAAGAACTCGCCACTGCCACGTGATACTCCGGAGCATTCTCGCAAAAGTATTTCAAGGACGACAAGCCTTTATGCAGCTCTTGTATCTCATCAAGAATGATAAGGGTCTTGCCAGGGATGACAGGTTGCTTGCTGATAGCTCCAATAACCATCAATACCCGTTGCATATCGTAATCCTCGGCAAAAATGTTGGCGATCTCTGAGTTGCCGTCACAGTTAATATAAGCCACGTGCTCGTATTCCTGTCGTCCAAATTCTTTAAGAATATACGTTTTGCCCACTTGTCTGGCTCCTGACAGAATTAATGGCTTGCGGAAGGGACTGTTTTTCCACGCTTTGAGTTGCCCCATTATAGCTCGCTTCATATTCTCCTTTAAAGTACTTTTAAATCGCTGTGAAACAAATTCTTTCTTTGCCTTGTATGGCATATCCGCTTGCAAAGGTACACTTTTTTACACGAACTTTCAAGCACTTCGCACACTTTTCTACACGTACTTTCGGACACTTCCCACACTTTTCTATATGAACTTTCGAGCCAATTGCACACTTTTCTACACGAACAATGGGAACGTGCGGCATACATTATCGTTAGTGATTCAAGTTCTTGAATTAGATTTTACGCAGTTTGAGCACATACTCCAAGTGCCGCCAAAGATTAGGCAAAAACATGTTCACAAATTTGTGAACATGAAAAATTAGCCTTACCTTTGCAACAAAGGTATATCTATGCAAGTAACGTTCAAACCATTATAAATAGATTGGACATGATACACATAGACGGAATAAAGGACAACATGACAGCCAACAACCTTGAGCCGTTTGAGCCAACCCATCCTGGAGAAATCATTAAGGATGAGATAGAATATCGTGGCATCACGCAATGAAAGCTTGCTTCGGAAATTGGCGTGTCAAATAGTCAACTAAATGAGGTTCTTAATGGTAAGCGACCTTTAAATACGGAACTTGCCCTTCTCATTTCTAAAGCTCTCGACATTGACGCAGAACCTCTTTTACGGCTCCAGGCTCAATACGATATGTTAACGGCTAAACGCGACAAGTCCTTCATTAAACGCTTAGAGGGAATAAGAAATATCGCGGCTGTATTATAATTGCCACCTGCTAGAACTTTAAAATGATCTCTCAGATAAATCATGGGTGACCATCGCCTTTTAAGGGGGCGTATCAAACTCCATATTGAGTATTGATACGCCCCCTTTCTTTTATCGTAATCACTACTGTCCACGAAAATCCTTTAACATTTCCAAAAGTTACAAATTGATAGTTACCCATCAAAATTGATGCAAAGCTGCAGGTATTTTCCTTCAGTAGCCTTTTCTTCTTTCTGTTCAACCAGCAGGTCACGCAATGGCATTTTAGTCAGCAATGCCGTGCTTAAAATTCTTAGAACATCATAAGTTTGAAGCTTTAGCCCCATACATTCTTGCACGATAACGACAAGACAATATGCAATGATAGCTGCATAGATTTGTATTTTCACAGCATTCTCCGAGGTTCCATAAAACTCTTTGATGCGCAGATGTTGCTTCAGCCATTTGAAGAACAGTTCTACTCTCCATCTATATTTGTAAAGCAGGGCAACCTGTTCCGCTGTAACTTCAAAATTGTTCGTGTAAAATACAAATGTCCTATTACCTTCATAGTCATAGAATACGACTCGTCTAAGTTTATTTGGATATTGCTTCTTAGTCTTGTGTCCCTTGAAACGTATAATCTGGTCAGCCATAATTCCTGAAGAAGTGTTGTTGTATCCTTTATCTTCAACAACTTCAAACGACATTTTATGTTTCTCTCGCACAACAAAGTAAGCATCAGCCTTTTCAATGGCATAAAGCTTCTTAGTTGCCATATATGCCCTGTCAAATATATAGAAACT
>CAVBXD010000030.1:0-39674 GCA_963599465.1 Oscillospiraceae bacterium
CCGTGAAGAACAAGAACCTCTTCACCAACCTCAATGCCTACAAACTCGTTTACCGTGTGCTCGTAGACGGTTGCCTCGCCGAGGAAGGCGCAGTGGATATGCCTTCTATCGCTGCCGGAAACACCGGTACGGTAAGCGTGCCTTACACCACCACCGCCGAGAGCGGCAAGGAGATGCTGCTCAACGTGGGTCTTGCTCTCAATGAGGCTACCCTTTGGGCTGAACAGGGATACGAGGTGGCAGACATGCAGTTCACCCTGCAGGAGCGCGACGCTACGCTTGCAAATCACACCGCCGATGGTGGTTCACTCTCTGTGAGCGGCAACACCGTGAGCGGAACGACAAAGGACGGCAAGACCTTCTCGCTCACCTTCAGCAGAGGTAGCCTTACCAACTGGACGTTCAACGGGCAGACCGTCATGGCCTCCACACCTGGATTCAGCCAATTCTTCAGCATTGACAACTCACGCAACAACTGTCCTTATAGCATCGCCAGCAAGAATACCAGCCACAGCGTGAGCAGCAGTCTCTCTAAGAGTGACGATAAAGCCACCATCACCGTGTCGGGCAACAGCGGACGCTCCTACACTATCGCCTACACCATCTATTCAGACGGTGTGGTAGAGATGGCAGTGAACTTCAACTCCTCTTCCAGCACCACCTACCGCGTAGGTCTCGCCATGGAGTTCGGTTCAGGCTTCGAGGGCGTGGAATACTACGCACGCGGTCCGTGGGCCAACTACCCCGACCGTATGGAAGGTTCATACCTTGGCCGCTACACCACAACGGTTGACGACCTCTTCGAGGAGTACACCCATCCGCAGACAAACGGCGACCACCAGAATCTGCGTGACTTGACTTTGTCGTCAGACAATTGCGACCTCAAGATTGAGACCGAAGGCACCGTGTCGTTCTCCATGGCTCACTACACCGAATCATGGAACTACAAGACATGGCGCACGGCGGGCCACTACTACGACCTCACCCGCTCGGGCAACATCTACGCCCACTTCGATGCAGCCATCAGTGGTGTGGGCAACGGTTCGTGCGGCGAGAGTACTCCGTCATCGTATCTGCCCACCAGCAGCGCTTACACCTACACCCTGCGCTTCACGCCCACGGCGAAGTAAGGCAAGATGACATACACGCAAAAAGAGGCGAGGAACCGTCGTGGTTCCCCGCCTCTTTTTGCGTTTAAGCGCGAAGTCAATATCCTCGATGCATGCTCCGTTCCTTGAACATCTGCTCTTTTATGCCTCCATTATCCTTGAAGTGCTGCTTTTGCCACTCTATCAACCACTTTTTCATCACGTCGGGATGGGGCATAGCGTTGGGATTAAAGGGGTTAACGGTGGTTGGCGGGTGCGGTGGCATGGTTGGGAGTTGATGCATTGGGCGTATTATGCACATTGGGCGTATTGGACTTGGGCTTATTATGCACCTTTGGCACCTTGACCACCTTTGGCAAGGCAGGCATGGCGGGCACCACGGGCTTGGAGAGGTCGAACTCGAACTCGGGCAAGTCAGCCTGCGAGTCGTGGCGATAAGGCACCTTGGTGTTGTCCACATGCTCTATCTCCACCATGGCTATGCCCTGCGATAGCATGCCGAGCTCGCGCGCCGCCCCATAGCTGAGGTCTATGATGCGCCCTCCCCTGTGGGGGCCGCGATCGGTAACTCTCACTACCACGCTCTTGCCGTTGCGCATGTTGGTGACCTTCAGCAAGGTGCCGAAGGGATAGGTACGATGGGCACAGGTGAGGCTGTCGTGATGGATGCGCTCACCACTGGCAGCACGTGCGCCGGTGGCCCGCTTAGAATAAAAAGAGGCCTTACCTCTACGGGTCTGGGCACCCACAGAGGCAACGCCTGCCAATAAGATTAGACTCGCCAATAATCTAATGGCGATGACCGTATGATGTAAATATTCCACTCACTTTACAAGCGGTGGCCTGCGCGCCACCGCTGTTGCTTTCTTTTAGACTATGCCCTGCGCCATCATTGCGTTGGCAACCTTCATGAAGCCAGCCACATTGGCACCACGCACGTAGTCTATGTATCCGTCGGTCTGCCGTCCGTATCTCACGCACTGGTCATGGATGGAGTGCATGATATAGTGGAGCTTCTCGTCCACCTCGCCAGTGGACCAATGCAGACGCATGGAGTTCTGGGTCATCTCCAGGCCCGACGTTGCCACGCCGCCGGCGTTGACAGCCTTGCCAGGGGCGAAGAGTGTCTTTGCCGCCACAAATTTCTCCACTGCTTCGGCGGTGCAGCCCATGTTGCTCACCTCAGCCACGCACAACGGCTTGTTGGCAAGTATGCGGTCGGCGTCTTCGCCGTTGATCTCGTTCTGCGTAGCGCAAGGCAGGTAGATGTCAGCTTTCTGCTCCCACGGCTTCTTGCCGGCAAAGAACTTGGAGCCCTTAAACTCTTCCTCGTAGGGCTGGCAAACATCGTTGCCACTGGCGCGAAGCTCAAGCATATACTCGTTTTTCTCGCCCGAGATACCCTCTGGGTCGTAGATATAACCGTCGGGTCCGCTGATGGTAATGACCTTGGCACCCAGCTCCGTGGCTTTCTTCACGGCACCCCACGCCACGTTGCCGAAGCCAGAGATGGCGATGGTCTTGCCCTTGATGTCGATGTCGTGGGTCTGGAGCATCTGGTTGACGAAATAGAGCGCGCCGTAGCCCGTGGCCTCAGGGCGCAGGATGGAGCCACCCCATTCCATGCCCTTGCCCGTGAGCACGCCTTGGAACTGGTGGGTCAGCTTCTTGTATTCGCCAAAGAGATAGCCTATCTCCCTGCCGCCAACGCCAATGTCGCCAGCCGGCACGTCCTCGTCGGGACCGATATATTTGTAAAGCTCCTGCATGAAGGCCTGGCAGAAACGCATCACCTCGTTAGACGAGCGTCCACGAAGCGAGAAGTCGGCACCACCCTTCGCGCCGCCCATGGGCAGCGTGGTGAGCGCGTTCTTGAAGGTCTGCTCGAAGCCCAAGAACTTCATTATGCTTAAATTGACTGATGGATGGAATCTCAAGCCGCCCTTGTAGGGGCCGATGGCAGAGTTGAACTGTACGCGATAGCCCGTGTTGACATGAACCTCGCCTTGGTCGTCGACCCAAGGCACACGAAACATGTGAACGCGCTCAGGCTCTACGAGTCTCTCTATGATTTTGGCTTTCTCAAACTCTGGGTGCTGGTTGTAGACATCCTTTATTGAGATAAGCACTTCTTTTACCGCTTGCAGGAATTCAGGCTCGTGGCTGTGTTTCCACTCAAGGCCTTTCAATACATTTTCGACTTCCATAATAGCTTTGTTTAGATGACAAATTGTCTTGTTAGTGGTAGCAAAATTAGCCTTTTTAGGAATACACTCCAAATAAAACCGTTAATATTTTGCCCCGCAACTTACATTTTGTACTATTTTAAGAAATCAAGACAGCTCCCACTTGCTTTTTCCCGTCCATCATTATCCGCAGCGGCTTAGCGAACCTGACGTGTCGCACGAGCGAGGTCTCGAAGACAGCCGGCATGGCGTCGAGCACGTCGTTGCGCACCACGCCACCGTCGGCACGATTGGTGTCGATGGTGAAATATCCCACGCCAAACGACGTGAGGTTCTGGAAGAAATGGGTGCCCTGGCTTGGGTCTACACGATAGCCCGGCAAGGCTATCTCGGCGATGACGCGTGCCGCGCTGATGGCAGGCCACTTCACCGGCACGCCGAGCCAAGGGTCGCTGCTGCCCCAGCGTCCGGGGCCAATGAGAACATAATGCTTGCCCTCGTCGAGGAAACGGCGGTTTATCTGCTCTATGTCCATTGCCACCTGCGGGTTGTTGGATGCCGTGAAGTTATCGTCCCAGCGAACATACACCACGTCTGCCACATCCTCGGATATGCCATGGCCGAGCGAGTTGGCCGACTTCAACAGGCAGTCGGTGTCGGGAATTTCCTTCACATCCTCCACGAGCTCTTGTTTGCTATCGACAATGGGCCGTATCTGCAAGAGACAGAAGTCGCCCGTGCGGTCGTCGTTGATGTTGCAGGCAAACTCTATCTCCACGGGTCGCCTCATGGCGTTGGCCCCGTATTTCATGGCCATCTGCATGAGTTGCGGCAAGGGGAACACGCCTTGCTTCAGCACGCCGTCGAAGGATATGACCTTGCGCCCCACGTCGTAGAGCCCCTCGCGAATGATCTGGTCGTCGGGGTCATAGGTCGAGGCGATATAGGTGAGCGCGCCGTCCTTGTAGGCATCCTTTACGCGGAGCTTCTCGATGTTGAAGCCGTCGTCGACGCTGAAGTCGAGCTCCGTCCGCGACGTGTCGAGCGCGTAGAAGCGTGTCTGCGTGTCGCGAAGGGCTATGTCCATGTCGGACATCTGCAACACCTGGTCGGGATGGTAAGGCGAGACCCTCAGCGTCTGCCCTCCGTCGACGATATACTTGCCCAGTCCCAAGGCGAGCGAGGCAATGCCGTCCTCCGACTTCTCCTCGCCTATGGGATAATAGTTGAGCGAGCGAATGACACCCGATATGTTGGGGTAATAATGTCCACCATACTCCTTTCCCACGACCTCCTGCATTATAACCGCCATTTTCTCCTCGTCGATGACGTTGCTGGTGGCGGTCATGTAAGCCTTTGAGTCGCGGTAGAACACCGAGGCATAGACACCCTTTATCGCCGCGAGGAGGAGCGAGAGCATCTCCTGGCGGTCGTCGAGGCGAGGTATCATGTAGGTGGCGTAGATGCCGGCAAACGGCTGGTAATGGCTGTCCTCAAGGAGCGAGCTCGACCTTATGGCTATGGGGGCGTTGGTGGCGTTGAGGAAGGTGAAGAAGTCGGCTACATACTTGCTTGGCAATTTGGCCTTGAGAAACCGCTCAAGGATAAGCTCGTCGGGCGCGTTGCTCAGGGCTATGGAGTAAAGGTTGTTGTTCTCCATGAACTGGTCGAAGATGTCGGTGCAGAGCACCACCGTCTTCGGTATGCGCGTCGTGGCCCCGGGGAACTGGTTCATCTCCGGGTGCGTCTTTATGATGTTGTCGAGGAAGGCGAGGCCACGCCCCTTGCCTCCGAGCGATCCGTCGCCGATACGGGCAAAATGAGCGTAGCGGTCGAACTTGCCACGGTCGAACACTGCCACCACACCGATGTTCTTCATGTGGCGGTATTGCACTATGGCATCGAAGATGATCTGGCGATGGGCGTCCACGTCTTGCAGCTTGTGCCACGTCACCTGCTTGAGAAACTTGCTCACGGGAAAGATGGCGCGCGCGCAGAGCCAGCGCGAGATGTGGTTGCGCGAGATGTGGTAGAGCATGGAGTCGGCAGGTATCTTGAAGATGCTGTCCTGCAACTGCTTGAGCGTGCTGACGCGCGCTATCTCCTTGTGGGTGTGCGGGTCGCGAAACACGAAATCGCCAAAGCCCATGTGTTTCTCTATGAGGTGGCGCAGCTCCACGGAGAGCATCTTGGAGTTTTTGTCGACGAAATGGAAATGCTCACGTTGCGCCCTATCCGCATTGGCCGTCTCCGAGCTCTCCATTATCAAGGGCACATACTCGTCCATCTTCCTTATGTCCTCAAGGAGCTTGAAACCCGCCTCCGAGTCGCGCACGCCATGGAGAGGGAAGCGCACGTCGCTGATGACCCCAAGGCAGTTGTCCTTGTAGGTCTCATAGATGTCCATCGCCTCTTCATAGGTTCGGGCAAGCATCACCTTAGGGCGACCCCTCATGCGCAGCGTGGCGGCATGCGGGTTGAGAGCCTCGGTAGCGAAGTTGCGGCTCTGCTGGAGAATGTAGCCGTAGAGGTTTGGGAGGATAGACGAATAGAACCTTACGGAGTCCTCGACAAGAAGAATCATCTGCACGCCCGCCTCCCTCACGTCGTGCTCGATGTTCATCTTGTCCTCGATGAGCTTGATTATCGACAGCAGGAGGTTGGTGTTGCCAAGCCAGCAGAACACATAGTCGAAAATGCTGAGGTCCTCGCGCTCCATGCGCCTCGTGATGCCATGCGAGAAAGGCGTGAGCACCACGCAGTGAATGTCGGGGAAGTGCATCTTGATGGCCCTTGCCACGGTGAAGGCGTCGCTGTCGGCATTGCCGGGCATACATATCACGAGATCCACGCTCGTGGTGGCGAGCACCCGCTCAGCCTCCTCGGTGGTTGACACCTTGGTGAACGTTGGCGGATAGCGCAAGCCAAGGGTCATGTACTCGTCGTAGATCTTCTCTTCCACGCGACCATCGTCCTCAAGCATGAAGGCGTCGTAGGGATTTGCCACGATGAGAACATTGAAAATGCGGCGAGTCATGATGTTGAGAAACGTCACGTCCTTCAATATGAATTTGGCCCACTCCTTGGGAATATTGCTCATAACGATACAGGTTTTTGGTTTATCGCAAAATTACGGCAATTCTGCAACATTCGGCACGAAAAACGTGAAAAAAACATGTTGACAGCGATAAACCCTTTGCAAGTAAGCAATATTTTGATTAGCTTTGCAAGATAAAAAACATTCTAACACACACTATACACATATATATAAATATGTACCGCCTAATAATCATCATCACATCATTGCTCTTCACCTCTGCCTTACCCTGCGGCGCTGTAATGGACTTCGACCAACTAAAACGAGTCTACATAAACAGCGACAAAAAGGAGGAGATGTGGAACAACATAAAGGGCTATCTCGACAGGCTTGACAAGGCACTCCAAGACACCGCAAGATACAACACCGCGAAACGCGAACACATTGAAGCCTTGGGAAAACGGCTCCACGCCATGCGTGACCAGCGAGAACGCTTCAAACTCATGATGACGCTGGAACAAGAATACAGCATCGTCAACTTCCCCACGGCAATGAAATACGCTAAAATGGCAAGCCGCGAGGCAGAGGCGTTGGGCGACCGCCAGGCGTTCATGAAAGCACGCCTCAGGGAGGGCGCGCTGCTCATCAAGGGCGGATATTTCAAGGAGTGCGCCGACATACTCAACGGCATCGACAAGGCAGATCTATCGAGAGACAACCTGTTCAGGTACTATCAGGTGTCGTTTGACATGCACTACGAGGATGGCTTCATATTTCCCTGCAACCGCGGACTCAACGATCCCTACTCCATCGCCATGCGCGCGATATACAAGGAGATGGTGAGAGATTTCCCCGACAGCGCATACGAGCACACGCGCATGAAGATGGAATATCATTTCCACCTGCTCGACTACAAGACAGCCTACAAGCACGCGTTGCGACTCGTGGCGACAGGCACGCCCGGCACGCAAGAGTATGCCTACCAACTGGGCAACGTGGGCTACAACAAGATGGGCGCGGGGGAGTTTGCAGAGGCCGTGAGATACCTCACCGAGTCGGCAATGGAACAGATAAAGCTCGGCTCGAAGGAATATCCCGTGATGCGAAAGCTCACCGAATTGCTCACAGTGCTCGACAAGAACAACGAAGCCTACCACTACAGCGAGGTGGGCATGGCAAACGCCAAGAACTATCAAAGCATGTACCGCATATACGAGGTGGCGCAGTTTTACCCCTTAGTGCACGAGCGGATGTTCAGCATAATAAACCAGCAGCACAGCAAGCTCGTGGCGGGCATCGTAGTGCTGGTGGCCTTGGCCCTGATGCTCGCGGCAAGTCTCGTGTTCATAAGGAAGCAAATGGTGAAGATGCAAAAGAAAAACCAGCTCATATCGCAGATGAACCAACAACTCGACGAGGCAAACAACTCGAAGATACACGTGCTTGGCAAGCTGGTGGCACAAATGGCGGCGACGAAAAAAAACACTGGCGATTTTCTGAAAACGCTGAACCGGCAACTCACCGTGGGCAACTACACCGACGCGAAGGAGATGACGCAAAAGGGGCAAGCGCGCAACAAGGAACAAAACGACTTGATAGACACGCTCATATTGTCGATCTTCCCACAGTTTGTGACGCAATACTACGACTTATTGATAAAGCCAGAGAACCGGCCCGAGAACCCTCCCACCGACAAGCTGACACCCGAGATGCGACTCTTTGGCCTTATAAGGTTGGGCATCACGAGCAACGCCCAACTGGCGGAGAGCCTCAACTATTCGCTCAACACCATAAAGCACTACAAGACCATTGCATTCAACGCCTCAAAATACACCAACGAGGAGTTTTACAAGCAACTGATGAAGATTCACTACGAGAAAACCGACGACAACAAGGGTGTATCAACGGGTGTACAACCAAGCCAAGACTAAAAACGCAAACGCTTTATTCTCAACATATTAAAAAAAATACACCATCACACAGACGGTGTATTTTTTTTTTGCTTTACAGTTTTGAACTAATTTTGCCAACGAAAACCAAACTAAAGTCGCAGACGACTTGAAACAATACTAAATACATAAAAACCATGAGAACAAAGCATCTTTTATTGACAGCCATCACAGGCTTCATCACCCTCGGCGCCTACGCCCAGCAAAACGTGGGATTCCGCACGACAGACGTAAGCTCACCAGTGGTCAACGCTGACAAGACCGTAACCTTCAACATCGTTGCACCAAAGGCAAAAACCGTGACCGTGGCAGGCGACTGGGAGGCCAACGGGGGCAAGGGCACGCTTAAAAAAAGCAAGAACGGCGTGTGGAGCTACACCACGCCCACGCTCCCCTCGGAAATGTATACCTACCGTTTCACCATCGACGGCGTGACGACCATCGACCCGTTAAACTCGTTTACGCGCCGTGACGTGGGCAACGTGTTCAGCATGTTCTTCGTGAATGGCGGCAACGCCGACTACTACCAGGTGCACGACGTGGCACACGGATCCATACAGACCGTATGGATGCCACAGCAAGGACTCGACAACACGTATCGCCGCATGAACGTTTACCTGCCTCCCCATTACAACGAGAGCGACGCCACCTATCCCGTGCTCTATCTCTTGCATGGCAGCGGCGGCGACGAGAACGCATGGCTCGACCTCGGATTCGTGAACCGCGTCATGGACAACCTCATAGCCGAGGGCAAGGCACAGCCTATGATTGTGGTGCTGCCAAACGGCAACGTGTCGGTGGACGCCGAGGCTGGCGAGACAGAAGACAACCTGAGCTATATGCCTGTGCTCACGAAATTCCAGAAAGACTACAAGAACTCGCGCTTCGAGGCCGCCTTTCCGCAAATTATCAGTTTCGTGGACAGCAAGTATCGCACCAACGCCACAAAGAGCGGACGCGCCTTGGCTGGACTCTCCATGGGCGGATTCCACACGTTGTTCATCTCTGCAGCCTTCCCCAACCTCTTCGACTACGTGGGACTCTTCTCTGCCGGACTCGACTACAAAGGCATCGACATGAGCAACTCTATATACAGCGACCTCAAAGGCAAGCTCAAGGCACAGAAAGAGGCAGGATATAAGCTCTACTGGATTGGCGACGGCGACGAGGACCCATGGCTTCCAGGCGTGAAAGAGCACATGGGACTCATGGACAGCCTCGGCATGACCTACACGTTTTATCCTGCCACACGCGGACACATCTGGGCCAACTGGCGCCAGTTCCTATTGCAATTCGCTCCAAAGCTCTTCAAATGAAACTCGCAAACTAATCCACAATAAAATCAAAACCGTATCAATAAAATGAAAAACAATCTTCCATACACCGGCAAGCTCGCAGCGCTGCTCTTCATGGCAAGCCTCGCGGCAAGCGCATCAGCCAGCGAGAACAACGAGATCAAGAACGAGACCAAGAAGTCGCAGGAAATACTCTCGCAGCAAAAGAAAGACTCCACGGAGCAAAGTTCAGACCGCGGCATAATGCTCAACGCCAAGAGCACCACAGAACCCCGCCAGGTAGAGATTGGCTTGCCCATGACCTACACCGCCGTGATGTTCAATGGCCTGCCAGCAGTGTTCTATTACTGGCCAAACACCACCAGCAACCACTGGCGCTCGGAGCAGCTCTTCTCAAAGCAGGGAATGCTCGACATGCCCCACGTGGCAATAACCGAGGGCGAGATCGGTTATGGCGTAGACTCATGGGCTGAGCTCGGTGGCGACAAGTTCAAGGGCAAGGTGAAATATGGCGTCAACACGTTCGGTTCACAAAACGTGGACATAAACCTCTCTGGACCGATAGGCAAGGGATGGACCTACACTGCCAGCGCATACAACAACTTCGACCCGGGCAGCTTCAAGATAAAGTTCGCGCAATATGTGGACCGCAGCCAGTTCTACACCGGCGGCCTGACAAAGCACTGGAACAACGGTGCCACGCTCACGTTCATGTATAAGCACACCGACGTGCACAACCTCACGAGTGCCGCCAACTACGCTCCTTTTCAATGGAACAGCGACGGTAGCGTGACCACGGTCAACGGCTTCAAGATTGGTCGCGACTCCTATCTCCCCGTAGACGGGCAGGCGGAATATATCGACGTGCGCACTGGCGAGCGCAAGACCACCGGGCTCTACGACGGCACCCACGCCGTGACCAACGAGGGTAGTGTGTATTTCGACACACCACTGCGCAACGGCTGGAACTTCTCCGTACGCGGCAAGATTTCACACAGCGCGGGCGCGTCGAGCGACATGGTGGCAACGGGCGTGCTCAACACCGCTGACGGCGTGACGGCAACCTACACCGACGGCAGGGCCTACAAGGGACTCGTGCAGGGACGCACGTTGCAATTGAACAACTATCAGGTGAACGACGCTCTCTTCACTGCCCAGATGAAGGCTAAGAAAGGATACCACGACTGGATCATCGGCTTGGACGAGCTGCACACAAACATCCATTACGCCCGCTCAACCACAGCCCTTTATCATGAGGTGGCAGCAAATCCCGAGAAGCTCCTCATCAACGGCGCAAGCTCACCCTACTCCAACTTCAACAACGGTTCGGAATATGACTACGGCAACGAGAACAAGCTCGCAGCCTACGTGTTCGACAAGTGGGAGCCTACCTATAACTTCCGCCTCAACTACGGTGTGCGCCTGGAGTGGTTCCACGCCAACGTGGACAACATCGCCAACTCGCGCAGCTCATGGAGCGACGCCAACGGCAACCACTATTTCTATCTCGGCGGCACCGATGCCAGCGGCAACAAGATAGCTACCACCGCACACGACGCCAACAGCCTCAACTACGCCGTCACGCTCGCGCCGAAGTGGAACATCACCGATGCCTTCGGACTGACAGGCGAGGGCAACTTCCTCAAGCAGCACCGCCACCTGGAGGCATATTCAGGCACGTCGGAGCCTCTCTACAGCTCACGCAACATGTTCGTGGGACAGGCTGGCATATTCTACAACGCATCGTGGATCAACCTCGTGAGCGCGTTCACCTACGCCTCGCAAAACAACAACTACAATCGCCTCTACGTCACCAACCCCAACGACGCCACAATGACGGAAATGGTTGCCAACACGTATAGCATCAAGACCATCGGCTGGACAACAGACGCCTTGTTCCGCCCGTTCAAGGGATTCCAATTCCACGCCCGTGTCACTCTCCAGTCGCCCAAATACGGTGGCTACTCGTTCAACACTTCATGGAAAGACTACAGCTTCAAGGACATGGTCGTGACCAAGACTTCGAAGTTCCTGCTCGAACTTGACCCCCGCTACAGCATCGGTCAGTTCTCCGTATGGGCCAACTTCCGCTACTACAGTAAGCAGTATGTCAACGTGGGCAACTCGGTGTTCTTCAAGGGTCGTTGGGAGACATTCGGCGGCATGAGCTACAACGTGAACAAGTATCTCACGCTCAACGCCAACGTGACCAATTTCCTCGGACAGAGCGGCGCACAAGGCACCATACCAAGCTCCGACACCGTGGAGGACGCGTCCAACCTCAACGGCACCGTGCTCGCCGGCAACTACATCCTGCCGTTCCAGGTAATGTTCTCCGCACAGATCAAATTCTAAGACACATAGAATCATAAGAAAACAAACATGGCAGGGGCATACGCTCCCTGCCATCCATACACAAACCTTAAACAACACAACATTATGAGATTAAGGACCGCAATGCTATCACTGTTTGCCCTCGTAGGCACTACAGTCATGGCACAACAAAACATCAACAACAACGGCGAAAAGATTGTGTCGCCACAAGTCAACGCCGACAAAACCGTGACTTTCCGTCTGCTCGCGCCCAAGGCAAAGAGCGTGACCGTGAAAGGCGACTGGGAGGTCAACGACGGCACAGGCAAGATGCTGAAAGACAAAAACGGCGTGTGGACCTACACCACGCCCGCGCTGCCATCAGAGATGTTCACATACCGTTTCGACATGGACGGCGTGGTGGCTCCCGACCCATCCGACCCCTTCACCCGTCGCGACGTGGGCAACGTGTTCAGCATGTTCTTCGTGAACGGCGGACATGCCGACTACTACCAGGTGCACGACGTGCCCCACGGAACGGTGGAGACGGTGTGGTATCCATCCAACATGCCTAAAAAGAACCGCCGCATGAACGTCTACCTGCCGCCAATGTACGGCAAGGCAAACCGCAACTATCCCGTGCTTTACCTCATGCACGGTAGCGGCGGCGACGAAAACGCATGGCTCGACCTCGGATTCGTGAACCGCATCATGGACAACCTCATTGCCGAAGGCAAGGTAGAACCGATGATCGTGGTGTTGCCAAACATCAACCCAAGCGTGGAGGCAGAGGCTGGAGAGACTTCTGACAACCTCAGCTACAAGCCCGTGATGACAAAGTTCCTGCCCAACTACAAGGAAGGCAAGGTGGAGGAGAACTTCCCCGAGATAGTCAGCTATGTAGACTCCCACTACAGCACAATCGCCGACAAGCAGCATCGTGCCATTGCCGGCCTGTCGATGGGCGGCATGACCTCAATGTTCGTTTCGGCAAACTATCCCAACCTTTTCGACTACGTGGGACTGTTCTCAGCAGGTCTCGACTGGAAAGGTTTCGACTGGAGCTTCCCCGCCTACAAAGACCTTGACCAAAAGTTGGAGAACCAGAAGAAAGCCGGCTACAAGCTCTACTGGATTGGTATCGGCAACACCGACTTCCTATACAAGGACAACCAAGACTTCATGAAGAAGCTCGACAACATGAACTTCAAATACACTTACCATGAGTCTACACGTGGCCATCTCTGGAGCAACTGGCGTCAATATCTGCTCATCTTCGCAGTAAAGCTTTTTAAATAATGAAAGCTATTATCACTACTTGCATAGCCATGGCTTGCTCCACCATGATGATGGCACAAAAAGCACCTCAGCTCAACGCCTCCAACATCGACGATGTGGTAAAGGCCATGACTCTGCACGAGAAAGCATTGCTCTGCGTGGGCACACACCGCGCGGCTGACGTATCACAAGGCGGCAAGCTTGCCGACGTGGTGCGTGGCGTGGCAGGAGCCACTATTGACATTCCGCGCCTCGGCATTCCATTCACCATCCTTGCCGACGGCCCTGCCGGACTGCGCATTGACCCCTCCCGTCCCTACGACAGCAACACCTACTACGCCACCCACTTCCCGATAGGCACCTGCCTGTCAAGTTCGTGGAATCCCCAGCTCGTGAGCGCGGTGGGCGCGGCCATCGGCGACGAAGTGCACCGCTATGGCGTGGACGTGCTTCTTGCCCCGGGAATATGCATACAGCGTAACCCTCTGTGCGGACGCAACTTCGAATACTACTCTGAAGACCCTGTGCTCTCGGGCAACATAGCAGCTGGCTATATCAACGGCATACAGAGCCAAGGCGTGGGCACGTCGATAAAGCATTTCGCCTTCAACCAGCAAGAGACAGCCAGGCTTGGCAACAATGCCATAGTAAGCCAGAGGGCGGCAAGGGAAATATACTTGAGAAACTTCGAGATAGCCATCAAGAAGTCGAATCCCTGGACGGTGATGAGTTCTTATAATCTCGTCAACGACTCCATGACCAGCGAACGCCGCGACCTGCTCACAACCATCCTGCGCGATGAGTGGGGATACAAGGGAATCGTAATGACCGACTGGGGCGGTGGACGCGACCCCATTCGCCGTCCTCACCCAGGAAGCGTAGGACTCTCTGCCTTCAACGGACTTGCCGACAGAGCCGCCAATATCCATGCTGGCAATGACCTGTTGGAGCCAGGCGGAGAAGACGACATTGAAGACATAGAGAATGCCGTGAAGAGCGGACGCCTGAGCGAGAAAGACTTGGACAACTGCGTGCGCAACATCTTGAGCTACATTGTGAAAACTCCACGCTTCAAGGGCTACCAATATAAGAACGACCCGGACCTCAAGGCACATGCCACAGTGGTACGCGACGCCGCTGCTGAAGGCACGGTGCTGCTCAAGAACAACGGGGTGCTGCCTCTCGCCAATGGCGTGAAAAAGGTGGCTCTCTATGGCGTGGCAGGTTACAGGCCAATAGCAGGTGGCACCGGCTCCGGCAACGTGAACAGACGCTACACGGTGTCAGTAGTTGAAGGATTGCGCAATCAGGGCTACACCGTAGACGAGTCGATGATTGACTCTTACACTAACCTGTTGGAGAAGCACGACTCCACCGTGAAGGCAATGGATATTCTATGGTGGATGCCCACGCCGCTGGCCAGCGAGATATTGCCCGACGATAAACAACTGACGGAAGCCGCCGACAACGACGATGTGGCCGTGGTGGTGCTGCAACGTCTATCGGGCGAGGGAGTGGACCGCACGGCAGCCGACTTCAACCTCACCGACACAGAGAGACAACTCCTGGATAACACTGCCAAGGCTTTCCATGCCAAAGGCAAGAAGATGGTGGTGGTGCTCAACGTGGGCGGTGTCATAGAGACGGAGTCGTGGAAAGACATTCCCGACGCCATCCTCCTGCCATGGCAGCCTGGGCAAGAGGTGGGCAACTCTGTGGCGGCACTCCTCGCCGGCAAGCTCACACCTTCGGGCAAGTTGCCAATGACATGGCCAGTGAGATATCAAGACGCGGCTTCATCAGCCAACTTCCCATCAGAGGCGACAGACTATTCTGTCGAGGGCGACCAGACAATATACAAGGACCACCGCAACTATGGCTACACCGTCTACGATGAGGACATCTATGTTGGCTACCGCTATTTCGACTCGTTCAACAAGAGCGTGAGCTATCCGTTCGGCTACGGCCTGAGCTACACAACGTTTGCCTATAGCAACATTACGGCAAAGGCCAACGGCGGCAAGGTTACGGTGAGCGTCACCATAACCAACAACGGCAAGCACGCCGGAAAGGAAGTTGCCGAGGTGTATGTCAGCGCCCCCAAGGGAAGCGTTGACAAGCCGGTACAAGAGCTCAAGGCGTTCGCCAAGACTCGCACGCTGCAGCCAGGAGAGAGCGAGACTCTCAGCATGGACATCGACCGACGCGACCTCACATCTTTCGTGACGAAGAAGAGCGCATGGGTTGGCGACGCCGGCACCTACACATTCAAGGTGGGAGCATCGAGTCGCGACATCAAGGGTTCGACTTCCGTGAAAATCGGCGCATACACCGAGAAGGTGCACAACGTACTGAAGCCTAACGCGAAGATGAACCTTCTGAAAAGATAAAGGTTTGATGAGAATGTCATAAAAAAGAAATCCCCCGAAAACTCAACAGACTGAGTTTTCGGGGGATTTCCGTTAAACATGCGACTTGTTGTCGCCTGTTTAATTTCTATAATACAATCACTCGTGGTGATATTTCTCTCCTTTGAGGATAGTGCACGCACGATAGAGCTGTTCAACGAAGATGAGTCTCACCATTTGGTGGGAGAAGGTCATGCGCGACATTGACACCATGTCGTTGGCACGCTTATATACCTCTTCTGAAAATCCGTATGGTCCACCGATGACCATCACGAGATTGCGACCCGATGCTTGCCGCTTGGCAAGCCATTTGGCGAAATCCACACTGCGTCGTTCCTCACCGCGCTCGTCGAGGAGCACAAGACAGTCTTGAGGACTGACGTTGTCAAGTATAAGAGCACCCTCGCGTTCCTTCTGTTGGTCTTCGGAAAGGGCACGAGAGTTTTTTATGTCGGGTATCACCTTTATGGCGAAGGGCATGTAGTGGGATATGCGATCGGCATAATCGTCGATGGCGCCCTTGTAGAGCTTGCCGTCAGTCTTTCCTATAAGGATAAGCGTTGTCTTCATACGTATTTACGTATTTCGTCAACGCTCTTGTTCAT
This sequence comes from Oscillospiraceae bacterium, assembly GCA_963599465.1. Taxonomy (GTDB): domain Bacteria; phylum Bacteroidota; class Bacteroidia; order Bacteroidales; family Bacteroidaceae; genus Prevotella. The sequence continues at coordinate 16,181 of CAVBXD010000030.1, forward strand.
CATCACGGCAATGCGTTCTATCGAAATGCCACTGTCCAGCAATCCATTAAGCATGGCTTTCATGTCTGAAGCTTGGCGCGCTATACAGGCATCCTGCTCCTTAATCTTGCCGTCCTGCTCCTTGATCTTGCCATCCTGCTCCTTGATCTTGCCATCCTGCTCCTTGATCTTGCCATCCTGCTCCTTAATCCTGCCATCCTGCTCCTTAATCCTGCCATCCTGCTCCTTGATCTTGCCGTCCTGCTCCTTGATCTTGCCGTCCTGCTCCTTGATGCGTTTGTCACGGTTCATGATGGCAGTGTCGCGATCCTCTATGGCAGAGTAATATTCATCCTCAACGTTCATGTTCTGTCGCATCATTGGATTAGCGGCAGCGGCTGTGAGACGATGGACAATATACTGCATATCATCACTGTCAGAGTAGCGTCCCTCGTCAAGGCACAGAAGATGTGGGTCATCCTTGGCACGCTTGGTCTGGTCGAGCACGCTGAGCACCTCATCAAGACGGTTGTTTATCTTGCCGTGGAGCAATGGCACCTGTACGATTATGCTGTCGTGGATGAGGCTCTCCACGAATGGGTCTGGCATGCCTGCGGTAACCTCCTTGCCGTCATAGTCGTAGGCCTTATGGTTGACATAAAGCACGGGCACGTCGATGTCGCCTACCCTGTGACCCATGATGTAGATCGTCACCATGGGATAAGCATATTCTTTCTTTGTATACTTGTCCTTGTGAATATTGTTTTTGTCGCTATATTGCGCTCCAAGATACTGACGGAATCGAAGTGTCTCCGTCTCGACCCAAGTTTTTTGCAACTCTATGAGAATAAGCTTCGTTTCGTCAGCACCCGTACGTACACGGGCACCAAAGTCTATGCGAAACATTGATATCTTGTCGTTGCTCTCGTTGGCATACTCGTGTGGCCTTAGCTCCACACTAACAACATCCATCTTCAAAAGAGCGGACAGTACAGTCTTTGCCACGCGCTCATCCTCCATGAGGTACTTGAACACTGAATCGTAAATAGGGTTAGCTATGTATATCATAAGCTTGGCTATTGTTTATTGCAAAGATACGGCATTTTATTCAAAGAAGGCGCAAAAGCCATGAATCATTTTTTGTGTTAGCTTTCATTTCTCCGTGCGTACAATGTCCCAGAACTTGTCGTAACCATTGAGTTGGACATCAGTGTAGGACGACTCCTCAAGGATGCCGACAGTCTTCCTCACCTCCGGATTGTCAAGAAACTCCTGCTGCACTGTGCGCCTGTTGCCCATCTCGGTGAGGAACCGGAGTCACAGAACCTGCATCTTGCGCTCAGAGAAAGTGTGAGGCTTAAACTTTGGAAGCTCAACGAACACCAAATGAAGCCCTTCTATTCGTTTGTCGGTATGCTCAACATTTACGATGTCGTAGTGATGATAATATTCTGACATATCGTGCATGAAGATATCGTTGACAAGATTGAGAGAATACACAGGTTGAAGAAGTTTATAGTCTTCTTTTTGTCTAATTGGCGCACGTATGCCTTGGACGCATTGAAAAGCACTCGCTGCATGAACTCTTGCGACCAAATCTTCTGCACCTCAACCAAATCTGCCTTCCTGTCTCGCCGCGTTATTCCACCGCCTCGCGTATGCTCCTGATGATGAAGTCGACATCGTCATCGCTCACCAATGGTCCTGAAGGAAGACACAGGCCTGTCTTGAACAGCCCCTCGCTAACTCCATTGACATAGGCGGGTGCATCCTTGTAAACCGGTTGCTTATGCATAGGCTTCCACAGTGGGCGCGACTCCACGTTGCAGGCATCGAGCCAAACGCGCAGAGCCTCCACGTTGTCGTTGGGCTGGCAGTCGGTGCGAGTGTCCGTGGCTTGATGAATCACGCCAGCAGCACCACCCACTGCACCCTTCACCGTTGTCTTATATGCGTTTTCTTGACCTTTTATCCTCACGCTTGGGTCTATGATGACCGTGTTGAGCCAATAGTTGCTACGACTGTCAGAGGTCGCCTCCTCATGGAAGGTGAAGCCGTCCATGCCACGGAACGCCTCTGCATAGCGGTGGGCTAAATGACGATGCCACGCCACGTGCTCACGCAACACGGTTAGCTGTCCACGGCCTATGCCGGCACACACGTTTGACAGGCGGTAGTTATAGCCAATGTGCTCATGCTGATAGTAAGGATAGCCCTCACGCGCCTGGGTAGCATAGAACATCACGCGGTCGCGCGCCGCAGCGTCAGGACAGATGAGCGCGCCGCCACCCGACGTGGTTATCATCTTGTTGCCATTAAACGAGAGCACGCCATAGGTGCCAAACGTACCGCACATACGTCCATGATAGCGGGAGCCCAACCCCTCAGCGGCATCCTCCACGAGAGGTATGCCATACTTGTCGGCCACGGCCTTTATCTCGTCTATCTTAGCAGGCATGCCATAGAGGTAAACCACGATGATTGCCTTTGGCTTGCGACCTGTCTTGTCGATGCGATCGGCGATAGCCTCGTCGAGAAGGCGCGGATCCATGTTCCACGTTTCCGGCTCAGAGTCGACAAACACAGGCGTGGCACCGAGGTAGCACACGGGATGCGAGGAGGCACAGAAGGTGAAGCTTTGGCACAGCACCTCGTCCCCTTGACCAACACCGAGAGCCAACAACGCGAGATGCACGGCCGAGGTGCCCGAAGAGAGAGCCACTACTTGCTTGCCGTCGATGTCGGAGCAAGCAGAAGAGTCGAGCCACAATTTCTCAGGGTCGCTCTCGTGGGCCTCGATACACTGCGGGTAAGGCTCACGGCATATGCTTTCTTCCCATTCCGCCTGGCAAGAGGAGGCGGCGAAACGACCAAGTTCCTGCTCAAAGGCATTTACATTGGGGCCGAGTGGCACCACCCAGTTGGTGTCGAACGCCTCTTTGATATATTTCATCTCGTTGCCCGACATGTGGGCGAGACACAGAATCACACGCTTGTCTCTTCTTTCCATATATTATCGTAATATGTTCAAATGTTTTCGTTATTTGTCTTATATCCACTCTCCCCCGTACTTCATCTTCCGTCCCAATACGGTACACACGATTATCTCCATGTCTTTGATAAAAGAACAGTGGTGGAGATAATACAGGTTGAGACGAATCTTGTCGGGATAAATCACCTTGTCGTTGTAGTCGATGATATTGTGGACATCTTTCTCCTTTATTATCGTTGCAAAATCGGAAGGCAAGCCGTCAACCGCCTTGCCTGTTGCAAAGAACTCGCCAACCGCCGCTAGCAAGTATTCCTCACCTCTATATTTCAAGGTCGCCGGTCCTGTGATACCAGGCCTAAGTCTCAGTATTTCACGATCTTCGCCTTGCAGACGGTCGGCATAACCTGGCACATCGGGGCGCGGACCAACGAAGCTCATATCGCCCTTGAGCACGTTCCACAACTCAGGTAGCTCGTCGAACTTATAACGTCTGAGTTTCTCGCCAAGAGACGTTACACGGTGTTGCTCGGCTGCAGCCACGCAAACGCCTTCCATGGGCTTTGCCGACATTGAGCGGAACTTATATATCATGAAGGGCTTGCCATGCCTTCCCACGCGTCTTTGCTTGAAGATGACAGATCCTTCAGGCATCTTCATCTTTATGAGGATTGCCACCACCAAGAGCACGGGGCTAAGGCAAACGAGGCCTATAAAAGCCGCCATTCTGTCAAAAATATTCTTTATAATCACACTTTTTCAAATGAATAACCAGCGCAAAGATACACTTTTTCATAGGAACAATAGCCTAAAAGCCTCACTTTTTCAAAGGAACAGGTTGATTAGCTTGACTCTTATGAGTGTTTGGCCATATACCTAAAACTCGCCTTGGACTGGATCTCGAAACGTGTCAAAGGCTGAAATCTACAGTGTGGTAAATTTCTCCGCCCATCTTCAGCTTGTATGTTTCAGTGCCTTGCGCAAGGTCAAGACAACATCTTGAAAGTTTCATATCCAGTTTCTATACATGTGCCAGGCTTGAGCCAGGCTGTGTCAACAATAATCTGTTACGGATTTAATTTGCGGTTTTGCAATAGTTTTGTCAAATAATATGCACACTCACCAAGAAACGCCTTTATGTCGTCACGACGGAAATCGTCGAAGCCATTGAAGCCTCGCACGGAGAACACCCTGCGCATTTCCTTGGCGTTCCATCTCAACGACACGAGCCTTCCTACAAACGTTATCACGTCGCCGAGGATCCACTTGGTGCGTGTGCCTATGCGCAAATTGATTGGCTCGTCATAGTACCCCTCTGTGGCGAGCTTGTAAATCACCCACGGTATGTCGAATCCTGCCGCCACGGGTGTAGCGAGCCCGCCTGTGAACCGGGCATTAGTCTCAATATAAGCCACACGTCCAGTCGCTGGATCATAACGAAAGTCAAGACCGCACACTCCATGGAAATCGACCGCTTCAAGCAGTTTCATCGCCTCAGTCTCCAACAAAGGCATATCCACTATCTCGCGCTGCGTAGTGGTGCCGCCTCCGTCGGTTTTGGTAACGAGTGCACGGTAAACGGATGTCTTGCTAAAGCCGTCCCAACGTACGCAGTCCACGCTATAGTCGGTGCCGTCAATCCATTCCTCCAAAAGGGTTTCCTCGCACTTGTAGACCTCAAGCAACTCGAGCAATTCTTTTCTGCTCTTTGCGAAGAACACGCCCTTCGCCGAGTTGCCTATCACAGTCTTCAACACCACGGGATACCGCTTCACCTCGTCAGCCGAACCGTATACCTCTGGCACTTCAACGCCAGCCTTACGTGCCATTTCTGTGCTTACAGACTTGTTGGAGAGCGCAAACAACTTGTCGGCATCCTCATAGGGTATTATAAGGTTGTCGGGAAACTCAGCACGATGCCTCATTATCACCATACTCTCGTCGTGGGTAGGCATCAACACCTTGGGACGCAGTTCCGCTACCTTAGCCTTGAGAGTCTCTATGAAACGTTCCTCTTCCTTGAAAGGGTCAGGATAGGTGAAACTGCCGGTGCAGTATTTAGACATGGAGCAGATATTCCGCTTGCTCGTATCGGCTACCCAAACTTTGAGCCCATGACTCTCCAAACTTCGCAATATGGTGTAGCCTACGCGGTTCCAACAATAGGTCACAAGAACATCACAACGATCAGTCATGCAATCCTCCTTTCTCGCTCATGGCAAGCTGAAAAGGGCTGCGATGAAACGCATGATTTTATTTTGCCTATCCCCGACAGGTTGGCGTTGCGTTTATTTTCAAGTTTCATGTCAATAGTTTATATGCTGTCTCTTATAATATATTATCCTCTTATCCCATCACTTCCTCGTAGTAGTCTATCTGACACTGCTGCACGAAGTCGCGGTCGAAGCGCGAGGCTATCATCGGACGTGCCTCATGTGCCATGCGCTGCCGTGCCTCATCATCGTTGAGCATGCGCTTCATGGCGTGGTAGAGGGCATCGGCATCTCTTGGCGGCACTATAAGACCGTTTTTGCCGTCGGTAACAATCTCGCGCGAGCCATTGATGTCGGTCACTACTGATGGCAGTCCCATGGCTCCAGCCTCAAGCACGGTGTTAGGGAAGCCCTCTCGATACGACGGCATCACAAAGCAGTCGGCTGCGGCATACTCACACGGCAGCTCGTCGCCATACTTCGGTCCTGGGGTCTCTATGGCCTCACATGTATCGATGATTCTCTGCGTGTCCTCGCTCACGGGATCAAGGTTTTTCTCGTAGTTGCCCACGAGTCTAAGGCGTGTGGAAGGATTCTCGCCGTGGAGCCTCACGAAGGCTGCCACAAGTTCTTCGATACCCTTGTCGTGAACGATGCGACCCACGAAGAGAAAGGTGAACACGTCATCGTCCTCTCTGCGTGCAAAGCGGATAGGGTCGAAATGGGCCATGTCCACCCCCATCACGTTGCCGTAGCCAAGCACGCGCATTGGCTTCCGCGTGATGCCGCCACATTTGAGGTCATCCATCACACCTCTGCCCTCAGGAATGACGTGAGTGGCACAGGCGCACGTTATCCAGTCGGTCATCATGAGCACGCGACGTTTAAGTCCGGTAGCCGTGGGCCACACCAATCCTGTGAAAGTATGCACACGCACAGGCACGCGTGTCAGCCACGCTGCCATCATGCAAATCAACCCCGCCTTGGGCGTCATGGAATGGACTACCCACGGGCGTTCCTTCCTGAATACGCCTATCATCTTGACCAGCGACTTCAGATCGCTTACGATGGAGACATGACGGTGCATTGGCACAGCCACGCCGCGGAACCCGTCCTTGTTTCTCAGGTCGTCAAGCTCTGGTCCTGGCGATGTCACCGCCATCATGTGGTAGCCCTTCGCCCGCATCTTTATCATCACGTCACGACAGAAACACAGCGACATCGACACCGTGACCACCCTTATTATCTTCTTCTTATCGCGTTTCATTTTTCTTGAGCTACATGGGGGTGTATTGAGCCCGCCACGGTTTCATACACTGCTTGATACCTCTTGGCGGTTGTCGCTATGTCGAATTGCCGTGCGCGTTGCCAGCACTTGTCGGCCACGGCGTTGTAATAGTCCTTGCCATCGTGGAGACGCTTGAGCTCACTTGCCACAGCCTCGGCATCGCTCTCGGGGAAAAGTACGCCCCAGCCTTTCGTCACCTCACGCAAGCCATTTACATCGGATGCCATGAAAGGTTTGCCGGCACTCATGCCCTCGATGTTTGACAGCGAGAGACCTTCCCAATGACTTGACATGCACACCACGTCGGAGCTCTTCAACACACGCGCTACGTCGGTGCGCAATCCCCAGAAACGCACGCGCTCCTCCACGCCGAGCTTTGCGGCAAGGTCGCGCACAATGTCAATGCGCACGCCTTCGCCCACGAGCCACAGCTTATATTGACGTGGCAGCGTAGCGATGGCACGCACGAGGGTATCTTGATCCTTGGCCTCACGGAAGCCAGCCACCATAGTCACCACGAAATCATCTTTTTGTCGCCCCGTCACTTCCTGCGGCAGAGGCTCGGCAGCATGAAAGGCGGCAACGTCCACACCGTTGTCTATTGTTGATATGCTACGATAGCGTGCTGAATGCTCGTCTGTCCACTCGCCACCTATATACTCGCGCAACTTTTCTTCCGCCACCTTGGAGATACATATAACATGGTCGTAGCGGCCGTACATCCAACTCTCGACCGGGGCATACCACTTCCAACCGCGTTTGCGGTTGGAAGTGGTATGCTCTGTCGAGCAGAGCCCGACAGAGCATAACACTGAGGCTATCGCCACAAAGAGTTGCGGGGAGGAGTTGTGAGTATGCACTATGTCATAGCGTCGCATGATGGGCACGAGCTTGGCTATGAACAAGGGGTTGTAGTAACCATTGCCGAGTTTCCAAATCCTCACGCCCGGGTTCTCGCGGCGCAACCGCTGCATGAGCGGGGTCTCGGTGCCATCGAAGACGCACACGTCCACCTCGTCGCCCATGGAGCGAAGACGCGACACGAGGTCCACGACCAACGTCTCTGCGCCACCTACCAGGAGCGACGTTATCACTTGCAGTATCTTCATGTTTTTCTTGTTTCTTTTTTACAAAGATACTTGTTTTCTGTTAATAATCCAACTTTCACACGATATATTTTCACCGCGCCATACACAGTGCTCTTCGGCTTGGGAGATTACGGCAAGACGCGATCCCTAAGATGCATGACCCATCCCACAGGTCTCAGGCAATGCCAAACAGGTGCCAGACGCGGTACCACCGACGTGGCTGTGCGACAATACCAAAAGCGCCAGAAATTGATGGCCGCCTTGACACGCACCTTTAACGGCACCGGGCATTCGGTGAGCTCGGCATAGGTCAGCATTGTGGCGCTAGGGCTCGCCATCCTTGCCCGCGTGATGCCAGCCGTGATACCGTCGGGCTGGTATTCGGCAATATATATTGGCTTGTTCACATACCGCAACTTATAATGGCGGGCAATGCGGAACCACACAAGTTGTTCAGGGCAGAACCGTTCGTCCTGGAACTCGGGGAAAGGGAACTCACGCAACACCTCGGTGCGGAACACCTCCTTCATGTCGCCCGTGACATGATAGTGGCAGCGTATTTCGATGGTGGTGGTGTCAAGGCGTTCGCACGGCAGTCCGGATCCCATCACCTGATGATTGTCCATGGCCATGTCGAGACCGGCTAAGCCTCCGAAGTTGGGGTCACCGCTGATGGGCCGCCACTCCTCTGCCACGCTGGCAAGGGCATCGGCGGGGAGCATGTCGTCGCTGTCGGCTATGAAGAAAAGCTCCCCACGTGCGCGTGTCACACCCATGTTTATAGCCATGTGTTTGCCCCCGTTGTCCCTGTAGAGGCAAGTCATGGGGAAAGCGTTGCCGCAGCGTTGCTTTATATCAGCCAACACCTTGCTCGTGTTGTCGGTGGAGCCATCGTCTACTACAATCCACTCAAAATCCTTGAACGTCTGACGTAGCAAGCTATCGAAGAGCCGTGGCAGCAACTCCGCGCGGTTGTATACCGGTGTGAGTATTGTTATATAAGGTTGGGTCATTGTCTTGACTATAAAATCATAAGCCTATGTTGTCACAGAAAGCCTTTGCCATTACCGTTTCGCAGCGAAAAAGCTAAACACTAAGCGCGAAGCTCCGAACTGCACCCTGTCGATGAGCCAACATGCAAGAAACACGAGCACGAGAAACGCTCCAATGCCTACTACAGTGAGCAAACCAGACGTCGACAGGTAGATCCACCGCACCGCCCAGGCGAAATAATGGAACACCAAGGGGTCGAAATGGATGATGTAGACGGCAAAACAAGCCGTGGCAAGGCTGTTTACCACACGGCTGTGGATGCGCATGTGGGCAAAAGTGGACAGAAGCCCCAGCGAGGAGATGATGACCAAAGGGTTGTCGTAGCGCATCATGCGCGCGCCATTGCCCAAACGAGCCATCGCCACGACGCTGATCACGGTAACAATGAGAAGGCAGACAAAAAACACCGCCGTGCCGTGGGAGGATAACAACCTGACGGGGTAGAGCCGGAAATAACGCGCCGTGAGATACAGGCCGCAAAAGAACGTGACGCTGTAGCCACAGTAATAGTCATATGCCCCAGAAGCCCAACAGTAGTAGCACTGGAAGACATAAAACGCCGCCAGCAGCACCTGGAACTCATGTCTGGTGGCTTTCTCCACAAAAGCGTTGAGCACCGGCGACAATATGTAAAGTCCGATGTAAGCCATCACGAACCAATACTCTTCGGTCAGGGCGAGACATACCTTGATGTCGTGCGAGTTGAGTGTGGCGTGACCCGTCAAGAGGAAGACTGCATAGATGCCCCACAACAAGAAGAACACTTGAAACAGGAGCTTGGCGAGACCTCTGGGCTTGGCGTGGATGCCAAACCATCCGGAAATCATCACGAAGATGTTGACTCCGCCCTCGCCCACGCAGCCAAATAGCATTCTCACCACCGACGACGAGGGTGAATACACGAAATCTTGCGGCGACGGCAATCCCAGCACTCTGGCGTTGGCATGGCAAACAAGCACCATGAAAATGGCTATGACACGCAGGAGCTCAACGCCGCTCTGTCGCTGATTCTTGTCCATAGTTTCTTTCTTGTCCTTGAATTCCTTTTCCCCGGATGTTGCTAATGTTAAGGTCTACCTTGAACCTCAATGGCGCGCGATAGAGCTTGTTGACATCATACATGTGGTCATATTCATAGTTTTTCCAAGAGTAATCGTTGTCGCGCACGCCATTGCTCAAGAATGTCTTATAGGGGTAGAGGTTGTTTAGCGGCGGCGTCTGCCAAGCCTGGTACACGCGCATATAGAGCAGGAGACTCACCACGATCATCATGGGTGCGAGGATGCGCTTGCGCTTGGTCTGGGTGCAGAGAAAGGTCAGCGTGGAGATGATGCCTATCATGTAGTACCAACTCAGGCGTCCGCCATTGTCGGAACGTATGAAGAAGAGTAGCATGCCGCAGAATATAAGCGCCATATTGAGCATTAGCACATTGATGCGGCGGTTGGGTATAAGGCTATAGTTTCTTATAAGCACATACAGGAAGAAAACTGCCTCAAGAAGATACTCCACACGGAAGCTGCCCGAAGCATTGTATTGCGCGTTTTTCTCCATCATGCTGGTGGCATCGCCATAGGCGGCAAACAAGGCATTTGGGATAGGCGACACGCCAAGGAAGAGGAGGGCAAGCATGACACCGAAAACCGTCTTGGTGGAGTATTTCCTAATGGGTATGAAATACAGGGGAAGGAATAGCAATGCCGACTTGTGGATCTTATAGGCTATGAACCAAACAATGAGGAACTTCCACAGCTGCCGCTTGAGGATATAACGTATGCCCAGCCACACCACCGTGGCCCCCAATACCTGACGAAGGTAGGTGAACGAAAAGTAGAACCAGAGGCCAAGGAAGAGCATCATGGCATAGGGATAGTTGTCGCAATAGCGCCGCAACGACTGATAGAGGCAGACGTATGTCAGGAGCGTTATGACAAGGATGAAGACATAGCGGTTGGCAGTGAACCACGACAACACAATGTTCAAGAGGATATAGCCTTGCTCGTTCGGAAAGAACATGGCAAAGGCGCTGCCGTAGTCGCCACCCATGGTGGTGGTGTCGGCGATGGCATCGAATATCTCGCCGTAGATATAGCGGTCGTAGCCGCCAAACATGTCGCTCATGCCCACAAAGAGGGCGAGAAACGCCACGTAGAGCCCCAGAAACACCTTGCTTTGGCCGTTTCTCGACAGCTTATAGGTCAAGGCGGGTATCAAGAACAACAAAAGATAAAGCCACATAAAGACGTTTTATATTATATATATTGTTTGTTTCCTTATTTTGTTTTTATTGAAGTTCGAACAGCTTGCGAGCGCATTCGGCAGCATCGTGAACCTTGAGCACCGCGTCACGTCCCTTGGCAGCCATAGCCTCGTATCGCGCCACATTTGTTGGAATATCGCGCAAGACGGCAATCGCCTCGGAAGGGTGGTTGAAGAGCACGCAGCTCTCGCCTGGGGTCACGGCAATGTTCTCAAGCGCCAGCGGCGTGCCCATGGCAAGGAGCCCATTGGCCAAGGCATCAAGCACCTTGCCCTTTGTGCCGGCACCCACGTCTATGGCGTTCACCTGCATGTCGTGCCTTTGCAGTTCTTCTATATAGTCGGGCGCGAAAGCTATGTGTTGGCATGTCCAACCTGCGTCAGAGAGTCGAGCCGTCCATGTCTCCCAGCCTTTGCCAAGGAAGGTGACAGCGTAACGACCCCTCAGGTCTTTGGCGACAAGCATGGCCTCAAGCAGCCTGTCGCTGCCTTGACGACAAAAATGGTCGTAACGGCCGGCAAAGAGCAGACGGATCATCGGTTGGCGGAAGCTGATGGCCTTGTCGCGATGGGCATATAAGGGATGTGGCAGAAACACGGCGTTGGCCTCGGGACAAACCTCCCTGAAGAACGCGGCATCCTGGCGGCCCACGAAATGGAACTTCACGGCGTAGCTTCGCATGGCACGTTCCATGCCACGATATTGCCAGAAGGCAAAGGCGTAGCGCATGACCTGCGGCAGCGAGAGCGTGGCGAAGTCCTTACCCAACAAACGGTGGTAATAGAGCGACTCACAGTCGGGCATGGTAGCAACACACGGCACGTCGGTGAAGGCCTGCGTGAGGTGAGCTATCTCCTCACCATAGACCCACACCTTGTCGGGCGCATAATCGAGGATGGCGGAGCGTGCCGCTCCACTGAGTCGGAAATACCGAAACAACGGATAACGCATGACAACGCGCAACACCAAGAGATGAAGCCTTAGCATCCACGTCTTCCACCGCGGCTGCCGCATTATGTGCACCTTCACCCCAAGGGCACGCTCCGTCTCTTCCACGCCGGCGGCGGGGATATGGTTTATATTGTAGCTCCACACCTCAAACCTCGCCTTGCTGCCAGCTCCCTTTATGAGATGGTAAGGCAATGCCGAAGCCCCCCCGCAGTTGTTGAACGTTGGAGTAGTGAGAGAAATTAACGCTATTTTCATCGTGTAAACAGGTTAGTTATATGATGCTCTACAAGTCGATGCATCGTCAATTTTGGCTCTTCTCTATTATATGTCTCGAAACACATCCATACTCGCATGCTTTTCGAGGTGCGAACAGGTATACACGTATACTTAACTAAAGATAATCGTGTTTCCAGTATAGAAAACAATCACTTCTGTATAAATGGTCTACAGAATCCGCATCAAAAAAATAAGTGTCGGCTACATCTTTAACACCAGGTTTGCCTTCATCGCATCATGGCTGAGCATAATTATTTATCACACTTTCTGCCAATAAGTACACCCGAGTACCGAGTGTTTGTGGCCAGCGGTCACCAGGCTTATTATCCAATTCCCTTGCTCGTACTATCGCCGTTTCCACATGCTTTATCAAAACAGGAGCATCATAGGCGGACTCATGATAAGCACCCATCTCATGACGCAATCGCACTTTAAGATACGGATCTGTATTCTTAGACTTTCTAGTATTCTTCATCCATAGCTTGCGTTCTTCTGATGACAGCGACATGGGATTTTCCAAATGCAACAGGAGCCACACCTCAAAACACGGGTTGCTTAGAGCCATATGCATCGAAACGTTATGCGTACATTCTGTAGCAACTTCAGACAACATGCCGTCTGTCCAATGATCTTTGTCAACTACTAACCAAAGTTCATCATCTTCCTCCAGGTCATACTGACTTTTGTAATCTTTAAGTTGTTCAAGAACATGCTTCGGACTTGAGTTGTTCTGTTCTTCACCTCTCCTTTCCAAAATATGTACGTGAACACGCGGATTAGCATATTCCTTGGCCAATGCATTAAAGTATATCCGCTCCGTGTCTTTGCCCTCAGAAGCTATAACTATAAGACGCGCATCACGAAAAGCCTCGGGACGCACAAAACTATTTCTGCTTCGCATTGCCCCAATTAATATTAGCTAGTTCACCAAAGAACGGGATTGCCCCATAACGTCCATTCAGATAACCTTTCTGCACATTCTCCCTTGGCTTATATTCACAGAGTGAAGACAAATGGCTTTCTCCATTCATATCTTTTTCCACAAACCATACTTCATCTTGCCGGATAGGAGCCGTAGAAAGAAGGTTTGACTCATGAGTGGTACATATTAACTGCGTTTGCGAGTCGCTTCTGAGCAAACTATTGTACATCTCCAATAATTTTAGTGTCAACATTGGATGTAAACTCCTATCAACTTCGTCAATAACATATACCGCATCATTAGCACGCATATCAATAAGCATAGGGATAAAATCGAACAGGCGTGACGTTCCATCGGACTCCTCGAACAATTCAAAAATATAGTCAGACTTGCTGCCATTCCTATTGTGGATGGTTTTCAACTCATACCATTTCAAATTTTTCGACTTGTCTTTTTCAGCAAAGACGAAGCGGTTTTCGTTGTGAATCACAACACCAGCCTTCTCGTCCTTTCCCTCTAGACTTTCTTCTATCTTTTGTCTGATTTCGTCAGGGACACCCAATTCCTCAGACTTCGATTCCACACGACAAAGGTCTGAGACTCCCGTGCCAAAATAGCTAAGCAACTCACGCATCACAGTTCTGAACTGAGTATCGTTTACAACTCGGAGAGGGAAATCTGCCCTATGTGTATATGGAAAGATAATATTAAGGTTTTCAAACCACTTATGTGCAGACATGATGGTATCAATACCCTTCCCATTGCGCTTAACGTATTCACTTAGGAATGTTCCCTTTGTTGGAGTACCATCTATCAAGAACTTCAAGAATTGTCCGTCATCATTCATGAATTGTGATGCAATTTCGTTTTTCCAACCGTCAGCAGACCGCTTGCGCTCAAAAATCATAGAGTCATTACGGCTACCAGTCTTATACAACCATTCCTCCAGCAAGCCACCCTTAGAGAAGGCTATGCCGTAAGCGAAAAACTGATTATCAATCTTGAACTCCAATTCTATACTGGAACGCTCTTGAGGTTCATCTGTCATCTTGAAATAATTGTACTTGCGATTACTCCAACCATTCAAAGCAAACGACCTAATAATATCCAAGCATTTTATTATATTTGACTTTCCGGATGCATTGGCACCATAAATCAATCCAATGCGCAGAACCGAAATATCATCTCGCTTCTTCGCACGTGAAACTTGCAAAGGCAATTGGTCGCTTTTACCAGCAGTGAACAAGATTCGAGTTTCCTTGTCAAACGAGTATATGTTTGCAAATTTGGCTGATAATAACATAATGATTCTTGATGTTTCTCAAAAAATTCGTTGCAAAGATAACTATTCGTTTTATAAGCAAGTCCAATACCTGCGTTAAATATGCATAAATTTGACACAAATTGCACCATACATTATCAACACAGTCAATTCGTCACGCTCAGCAGCTCGCGCCACTGGCTCACTATCTCTGGCAAGGCAAAGCGAAGCGACAAACGTTCGGCATGCTGCCCCATACGCCTACGAGCCTCCTCACTCCTCATCAATTCTCCAAGAGCAAAGCCCAGACCAGAGATATCGCCCACTTGCCTCACGAGAATACCATTCACGTGGTCTTCAATAATCTCAGAAGGCCCACTCTCGCAGTTGAACGATACCAATGGCAGAGCACAAGCCGAAGCCTCACACAGCACCAAGCCGAAGCCCTCGAAACGAGACGACAATACCATGATGGAATGGCGTGCGTACTCTCTGGAAATGTTCTGCGTGCGTCCACGTAACGTCACATGGTCGTCAAGACCCAAATCATCAATCTGTCCCTGCAAAGACTCTCTTAAGTCGCCTTCGCCATAAATGTCGAGCGACCAATCGGGAAAACGTTCCCCCACCTGTTTCCACGCTGCTATGAGAAGGTCAAAACCCTTTTGCCCATCGAGGCGACCAACGGCAATGACACGTTTGGCAGAATAGTCAGGCTCACAGGTCTTGACTATAGTGATGGGATTGTAAATTTGCGAGACATTAGAGACGTGTCTCCTCCATCTCTTTAAATCCTCTTTCGAAAGGCATATCACATGGTCGTATTTCCTTGCAAGCCAAAGTCTACGATATGTCTTCATCTTACCCACAAGCCAATTCACGGCAGGGATTCTCGAAACACGGCAGGTCATCACGTCATAGTTCAAGGCGAAATGAAACCATAGCACCTTCTTAGAGCCATCTTTCATATCTGGCAAGAAAAACCACTCCAAAGACCCAAGCGAAATAGTGATATTCTGAGGGTTGTCAAGCAAAAATTGCTCCAAACGTGCCTTGTATTCTTGCTTAAGACTCTTAGGAGCAAAGCCGTTTCTCCTAATACCTAGGTCGACACGCTTTACGGCATCGTCAAAGCCAAAGAAATCTGGTCGCCCATCATTGAATGCCGTTATTACCGTTATATGATAATCTCTACACAATGCATTTGCAATCACTGATAGCATCCGTTCCATGCCACCAGAATTGAAAGACGACTCTAAGCAAAACGTTATGTTCATCGGGATTAGGAAAAATCGATTACAATTTATTTGTTATACTTGCCCAAGAATCTTCTTAGATGATAATACTTAAAACCGCTTGGTCGTATCAAGTGAACTATCAAAACAAACAAGTTGAAAATATCTTTTATCAACAATTCCAACAAATCAGGTATCCAAGGTCGAATATACCAATTTACATAATACCTAATCTTTGAATTTCGAATACGCTTTCTATTGATTGCAGAGACCTTTGTTTTTTTAGGGTTAGGAAATCTTGATAGTTTCACATACTTCCAATAGAACTGGTCGTTGGGAATGCGAATGTCAAGCCAAGGCTTTTCGTGTGTCGCATAATGAATAATAGATGTATCAAACAAATAGTCGGTGTAATCGTATGATTTCTGATTGTCATCCATAACAGCAATCGTCAATGGCGATTTTCCATATTTATTTGACAACTGAAACCAATGATTACGGAATGCGTAGTTCAAGACATCTTGATCTTCAAAAAAAAGCTCCTTGGAATGCTTGTCTATAAAATCGAACATGACTTCAGAGCTATTATGCTCACGCCAATATTTCATGTTAATTAAAAGAACTCCTGCGCAAAAATAGCTACTATCAACCCCTAACCCTATAAGCATTCTATGAGAATTTGAATAAGGACAAGAATCTTTAACGGCAGCTACACCAAAGTCATCCAAATTCACCTTGAACAATTCTGAAATGTCTTTCAAAACTATCACATCGCAATCCAAGTATAGAATTCTTTCTATTGACTCGTCGAGAAGCGTTGGAAGAAGAAGCCTATAGTAAGTTGCGATGCTTAAAGCTGGATGATTAATATGTACAGGGCCGAGCTTATCTTCATCAACATCATAAAACTGAATGTCTTGATGATAACGATCACACATCTCCACTAAAACGTCTTGACATGACTTTGGCAGCAAATGGTGCAATAAATGTATGGTAATGTCGTGCTCCTGATTATTTTCCAATACTGAACACAACATTGCCATGCAATGTTGCATATAGTTAACATCAGTACTACACGTAATATGAATATTCATAAACGTTAATTTTATAATGTATTTTTTCTTATTCCTGCCTATCCATAAATTCTATTTGTTATGGAAATCAGAAAATATTTTATAAAGCTCTTTGAAGAGAAAAACGCATGACCTTTAAGCTGTTTGTAAATGTCATGCCTCCATTTGATTATAGGAAGAGCCCACGAATAATCACCACATTGGCCGTATACGCGATGCTTAAAGCGCGAAAGCGTTTCTTTAATATAATTTCTTTCCAAAACACTATCAGAGGATGGCAATCGAGAAATATATTCACTTAACCACTTATCAAACAAGATGGTAGCCTGAAGTTTGAAGAAATCCACCTTCTTGTTTTGCTTTGTATTTGATATGTTAATATCCGAAAGTCTAAAGCTAAACAAGACGTTTTTTGTATTTGCCTGTCCGTTCCCTTGCATGGAAATAACTGTTTGCATGTCGCTAAACCATGCATAAGGCAAATCTGCAAAGCCACATGCCTGCCTCAACGCTTCTGTACGAAACACGTAATTGCCAATACAACCTATATAGTTGCCACAAAACATACTGTGCAATGCCGTGATACAGTCTTCGTATTCCTCAAAAATATCCTCTCGCGAAGTTACTTCACCATCATTATTTATTCGCTGGGTCCTTGCCCTAAGGACATTAACCAGTGGGTATTTTGTGGCCAAATTGTCGATATCCTCTAGAAAATTTTCAGAATACACATCATCGTCTGATGCGACTATTACATATTCGGTGTCACATAAACCTAAAAGCAAGTTCCAGTGATCAGACAACTTTAAGCCTCCTATGTTATTGTCATTTTTTCTATATTCTATCCTATCATCATTATGCGACTTTATAATCCCTTTTATGTCTTCTGGGGAATTATCATCGGAAACAATAACCTTGAAACTTGTAAAAGTCTGAGCCATTAAACTATCAAGTGCCTCTTTAAGGTATTCCACTTTATAAGCAGGCAACAGAAAGGTGTATTTACAATCGTTCATTAAAACATATTTTGCGAAATTCAAATGTATGAAGCAAATAAGGCAAGTCTCATCCTACTATTTCAGTTCGCATGTGATTTATGGACTTCATAATCTGTTGTTTTTGAGATAGAGAAGGATAAAATCTTGGATATTCTATCTGGCTAATCACGGCACTCTTCATATCCTTTTCTTCAGTAAACACCGATTGTTTTCCTTTACACCAAGTCTCCAAATAGTTTTTCAACTTTCGCGGACCATGAGCCACAAATGGAACCTCAAAGCTCAGAGCTGTGATTGTGCCATGTAAAGATGTTCCTACATATAACGCTGAATGCTTTATAAGCCACATTATATCGTAGATACTTGGTGAGCTGATAAGCGAAACTTTATCCTTACGCTTCACCAAACTATGAATCTTAGCCAAAGCAATATCATCAGAATGTCCAGAAGCTGTTCCTATCGGACACAGGCAAACTTCCAAATTGTACTTATCAATTACATTTTCTATTAATGACACATAATCATCTAAATTCAAAAATCGCAAATTCGTTTGAAAAAACAGGTATTTCTTGTCTTGAAAACGACTTTTGCTTACTGATAATTTTTGGATTAATAATTTTTCCGAAAAAACATCAGACATCAATATCGCAGAGTCAGGAACCACGACATTCCTAATGTTCTTTGAATTTAATATTTCTGAGGTTTTAGTGTCCCTTAAAGACAGATAGTCCACATTCTGTAAGACTTCTATAACTTTGGGATTATCCAATAAGTTCCTATGGTATTCCAACATTGACCCTCCCAAAGAATTATACATTACTTTTGAGAAAAACCTAAGTTCATTCTTGCCTATGCTAAAAGGAAAAAATGTTCGATATTTATATTTTAACCGCGTATAGGTATTAAAGAAAAAATGTGTATGTAGCTTATGGTCTACAGCTGTGAAGCAATCTATTTTTCTATCAACAAAACTCAATACTTGCATCCAACTTATACACAAAGAATCTCCTCCGCCAACTATCAAATAATTTTGACTACTACCTTCAGCCTTGTATAAGGCTTGAAAACTGCACGTTGGAATTCCTCCCTGTTTCGACAAATCCGACTCTGTTGTTGAACAAAAAACGAATTCATCCACAATATCTTTAAAATAAAACTTCAAAATATGCGGGAACAATAAATCGCCATAATTAAAACGATCGTTAGGAGCTAATATATATAGTTTTTTCATATTCTTGACTTTATAAATCCGATTAACAAGCGCTTCTCATTTTTATCCAAGCCCATGATGCCACAAACAATTCCACATAATACAATTGACCAAACAATATTTATGATATGACTAAAAATGAGATTGCTGATCAACAAATACGATATTACCGAAACCAACAACACTCTTAACAACACTTTTGAATAAAAAGTAATCATGGATATCGGAACAATTCTATGAAGCATGTATAACCTCGCAAAGGTATTTATTATCGCTAAAAATATCGCTACACAATAAACCCAATAAGCAGGGAAACCCTCCTTCAAAAACAGCCAAGCAAGGGGAAAATTCAACAAGTGAATCGTACCTGACACAATTTGGTAATTTCTTACAACTCCTGTAGCTCGTTGCAAAGTAATTATAGGATAACTTATAATTTCAATCAAAGAAAGGACAAGAAACAATTGAACGAAAAGGGCTGTTTCCTGAGGGTATTTGCCAAGCCATATTGTCAAGACGAAATCTGTCTCACATAAAAATGGAGATGTTATAATGAGTAACAAGAAAAAAGAAAATTTGGCACTTCTATTAACTAAAGAATATGAGCCATCCAAGTTACCTTCTGCATATCGTTTCATTATCTGAGGATTTACTGCCGTTAAGAAATTACCGGAAAATTGCGAAATCATGCCATTTACCTGCATGGCTATTCCATTTGCAGCATTGACGATTGGACCAAAATATAAGTTTAGTAGAACGTTACTCCCCTGGTTTCTCAATATGCCAGCTGCCTCACCTATAAAATTCCAACCAGCAAAAAAGCCCATCTCTTTAAAAATCTTTCTCTGCATGAAAAAATGATAATGGCATTCCTTAAATTGTCTCGAACAATAGAAACCGTATATCAACCTAATTAGTATAGAAGTCATAGTTTGTATAATTGCCCACAAAATCAACTTGTCAAATGACAGGATAGCTATTATATATATTGACAATAATTTAAATACGGCTTCAAAAATACTTATGAAAGCAAAAGCAGACATTCTTTCATGAGCTATAATCAAAGCATTATAAGGGATACTAACCAGCCCCACCACAAAAGACAATAATGAAAACTGAAAAACCCAATGCGCTGCTGTCAAACGAGAAGGAGGAACATTTAAATGGCAATTAATAAACCATATACCAAACAATTCTGAAATTATCAAGACTATTATTGCCATTAACAATAGCAAATTCACCGATACGCAAAAAATATTGTTTGCACATTTAATATCATGTCGGCCTATCTCTATTGTTATGTACCTACTTATAGCATTTGAAAGGGAGTTGGTAAGAATAGCAAATAAAGAAACAAAACCGCCAACAACATTATACACGCCATAATCTGATATTCCTAATGTCCTGAGAACTACACGACTTGTATATAAAGATAATACCATTAATAATAACATCCTTATATACAAATATAATGTGTTTTTTACTATCCTTTTATTGTCATTTTGCATTACTGGCCCCATGAAAAAAATCCTAACGACCTACTCTTTTTATCCACGGATACACTCCACATTGCACAAGCAGAGCCGTGAATTTCTGTCTCAAGGGAACATAAGGATTAAAATAAATTGCAGCATTGATGTCTGTGTGGCAATGACGCCACAGGCGACAATCGCGAGAAGAATGAAGTGCTGGCAACACCCAACGTTTGTTGAAGAACTTACGAAAGACCAACTCATCATGAAACCGTGATTTTACCCCCCCCTCTGACAAGAACTTCTCTATGAGATTTACGTTCGCCTCCATATCCTCCATCTGCCTGATCAGTCTACAGTCTTGCTCAGATCCTTCCGCATGCGAGAGGCTGGTCTCATTGTAACGATAATAATACAGAGGTTCAGGAACATAAGCGAGCCGATTAGCTGCCATATACATTTGAATGAGCACCGTTAGGTCCTCAGCCATATTATGTGTGGGATATAACACAATAGCATCATACAATTTGCGACGAACAAGGTGGTTCCACAATGAGCCTTGACGATTACCGACCAAGAGACTTCTCAACTCTGAATCTACACACAAGTTATTATTTGGTACTTGTTTGAATATTTCCCATTGTAGCCCCTGTTGCTTGTAAAAGTCGCACCACACGATATCCGCCTGTTCTCTGGAGGCAGTGGCATAGAGCTTCTCACAATATTCGGGAGAAACATAGTCGTCGGAGTCAACTTGAATAATATATTCAGCTGTACATTCCTTCAATCCAACTCTACGAGTAAAAGGCAAGCCATAGTTATTCTGATTATGCAGCACTTTCACCCAGTCCATTCTGTCGGGGTAATCTTCAAGCACTCTCCCAAGAATATCCATGCTACAATCGGGCGTACAATCATCAACAAAGACATACTCCAATTCGCACAATGTCTGCTCCATCAGTGACCGAATACATTTCTCTATATACCGTTCCACACCATAAATGGGAACGATGACACTAACCAAAGGCACATTCATAACATTGTTCTATTTTTCATTCTCTAATCTGCAAATCTAAGCCGTTTGTTCGAACTATTCATACCTGTCATAGCAGAAGTTCTTATAGGCTCGTATTCGTGGAGAAGTCCTCATTTTCCACTCCTGATTATAATTATTGGCACAAGGGAGATCTTTCCGTCATAATGCTGCGTTTTGTTGGATTACCGTTTGCCTGTCCGCAAGGCAGTTATCTCGTCGGCGGTCAGGCCAGAGGCTTTAATTATCGTTTCCAAAGGCACTCCCAACGACAACAGGTTTAACGCTATCGTTTCCTTGGCTTCTTTCTCTCCCTCGGCTCGACCTTCTGCACGACCTTCCGCATATTTTTTCTTCTCCGCTGTCTTTATGGCATTCACGATGTCGCGGTAGGCGTTAACGCTGTCCTCATACGACTTCAGCTCACGGGGATTGAACTTGGAAATCTCGGCCTGCTCAAAAAGGCGAGTGAAGACTCGCTCCTGAAGGGAGGCGGGACGCGACATCAGGCGAGACAGGTTCTTCAACACGAACATCCACTTGTCGTACATCGTAACAAGCTCGTCCTCTGTCTTGTCAAACTTCGGAATCTCCACGTATATGTACGTCAGCTTGTCGTAGAACACTTCGTGCGTGTCCACCTCCATGAGCTTGACCTCATGATGCCAGCGCCGCGCGTCGCGGATGCCCTCGGCGAAGTTGAAGTTCAGCAAGCCTATAGTGTAGACGGAGTTGAGACGGAAGTCCCAATCGCCACCGCGCTGAGCCTGCTCGCGGATGGGAAACGTCGAATAATATATGGTGCGGTCCTTGAAGAACTCCTGGTAAACGTTCTGCATCTCGACGATGAACTTCTCGCCACGCTCGTTCGTGCAGTAAACATCGAAGATCGCACGACGGGCGTCGGAGTAGTCGCCAAGGCGCTCGGAGTTGAGGTAGGTTATGTCACACACCGTCTGCTCGCCATGGAACAGCGCGTTGAGAAAACTCACGAGAAGTTCCTTGTTGAACTCGGAGCCAAATAGTCGTTTGAAGCCGAAGTCGGTGTGGGGGTTTAAATATCTTTCCGTCATAATGCCGCGTTTTGTTGGATTACCGTTTGCCTGTCCGCAAGGCAGTTATCTCGTCGACAGTCAGGCCAGAGGCTTTAATTATCGTTTCCAAAGGCACTCCCAACGACAACAGGTTTAACGCTATCGTTTCCTTGGCTTCTTTCTCTCCCTCGGCTCGACCTTCTGCACGACCTTCCGCATATTTTTTCTTCTCCGCTGTCTTTATGGCATTCACGATGTCGCGGTAGGCGTTAACGCTGTCCTCATACGACTTCAGCTCACGGGGATTGAACTTGGAAATCTCGGCCTGCTCAAAAAGGCGAGTGAAGACTCGCTCCTGAAGGGAGGCGGGACGCGACATCAGGCGAGACAGGTTCTTCAACACGAACATCCACTTGTCGTACATCGTAACAAGCTCGTCCTCTGTCTTGTCAAACTTCGGAATCTCCACGTATATGTACGTCAGCTTGTCGTAGAACACTTCGTGCGTGTCCACCTCCATGAGCTTGACCTCATGATGCCAGCGCCGCGCGTCGCGGATGCCCTCGGCGAAGTTGAAGTTCAGCAAGCCTATAGTGTAGACGGAGTTGAGACGGAAGTCCCAATCGCCACCGCGCTGAGCCTGCTCGCGGATGGGAAACGTCGAATAATATATGGTGCGGTCCTTGAAGAACTCCTGGTAAACGTTCTGCATCTCGACGATGAACTTCTCGCCACGCTCGTTCGTGCAGTAAACATCGAAGATCGCACGACGGGCGTCGGAGTAGTCGCCAAGGCGCTCGGAGTTGAGGTAGGTTATGTCACACACCGTCTGCTCGCCATGGAACAGCGCGTTGAGAAAGCTCACGAGAAGTTCCTTGTTGAACTCGGAGCCAAATAGCCGCTTGAATCCGAAGTCGGTGTGGGGGTTTAAATATCTTTCCGTCATAATGCTTGTCTGTAAGTCCAGAAAAAAGTCATTCTGCCATTTTCCATTCCAAGGTATTCACGCCATCCTTCAGCGAGAAGTTCATGCCGACCTTCCGCACGGGCTTGCCCTTCATCTTGAAGGCGTCGGCATAACGGCGCGACTCTATCTGGCCGAGTGCGTCGTCTACGCTGCTGTTCAATTTCAGTTCCATCACGTAGACTGCGGTCTTCG
>CAVBXD010000031.1:0-37988 GCA_963599465.1 Oscillospiraceae bacterium
CGCCCTCTATCTCCACGGCGATGTCGATGGCGGCATCGGAGTCGGTGGTGATGATAATCTGAGTAGGGATGCCGGAGGTGAAGACGGGGGATATGGGTTTGTAGGATATTTTGAGCATGGCTTGTTTTTACCACAAATGTAAACGATGATGAGGGGCGAATGAAAGACAACCACTTTTTCATTTAACCACGAATAACTCTAATCGAACGAATTTTTAGGCATAAGAGGCATGATAGGCTCAATAGGCAATGGGTATTCCGCTTGGGAAGCGAAGAGGTCCGATTGCTCGGACTTCTTCGCTTTTCGCCTAAGCCGCTGACTTGGCCTTTGGCTTGCGTCCTCGCTTCTTGGGCTTTTCGGGTGTGGGCTGCGGATCCGGCTGAGGGACGGGGGCTTCCTTGGCGCGTGCTATCTCGTGGGAGAGGCGTGCGAGGATATTGTCGGAGATGTTGAGCCCGAGGCGCTTTTTGAGGAGGAAGGCGAGGCGCATGGCCTTGTAGGGACTGGTGCAGTAGAACCGCTGTGTGTCGCCGCTGACGTAGACTACCCATACATTGTTGGTGGACTTGCCCGAGAGGGCTTTCTCTGCTAAGATAACTCTTGAAGTGTTCATGACTGTGATATTTTTTGAGGGTGAAACTTGTCGGTGATTAGTGGATGCGGTAAACTTCGATGAAAGAGATGTCAACCATCGCGTCCGCTGCGAGCATCTCCGCCTTGGCGCTTGCCTCGGAATGGCTGTCAGACTCTATCTCGTATTCGAGATATTCGCTTCGCGCATTGTCGGCTGCGCTCGGCATAGCCAAGCAAGCTTTGCTCTGTTCTCGCTGGCACGACAATTCACCGTCCTCGCCATTGACGATAACCTGATAGAGATTGTATGACAATTCAACTTGGCGTGAGCCTCTCTTGTTGAAATAGACGTCCGAATGAAAAGTGGTGTGTACCATAATCTTGATGTTTTGTTTGTTCGACTTAGAGTGAAGCGCCGAGGCGCTTTTGTAATTTTTACGTGCTGAGAGTGGCAAGCAAGAGGACGAGCAAGGAGGGACGAGGAACGAGAGGGCTTGCGCCAAGGAATAAAGCCCCCGTCAGTCAGCCGGAAGCCCACAAAAGGAAAAGCCCTCATCCTGCGAGAAGGTCGCAAGATGAAGGCTAAGTTAGGGGATTGGGTGAGAAGGATGTCAGTTACAAAAAGTACTAATTCCTTTAAGTATTCTTGTCATCAAAATTTGTGTTGCAAATTTGCATTGCAACTCCGTCGGGCATAACCTCAAAATCATGCCGTTCATAGAAGGTTGCATTTTTACTTTCCTCCGGCATGATGTTGATATAGAAGAAATCAGCGTAATGTTCCTTTGCTTTCTCTACCAGTCGTGATGCGATGCCTTGGTGACGATAGTCGGGAGACACCAATAAATAATGAAGAAAGGCAGTCATTCCACCATCATCAATGCCACGTATCAATCCCACCAACAGTTCGCCATCCCAAGCCGTTAGGACATAAGAGGAATTTGTCAAAGCCCGAAAAAGTTGTGTTGGGTATTTGCCAGATACCCATCCGACTGAGAGAAACAGATGTTCCACTTGCTTTTGAGTAAACTTGCGTTCCGTAGTGTATTCAATCATTATATTGCGGTTTTAATAGTTCATAATTCTTTTCTGAACTCACTCGGCATTATCCCCTCCATGCGTTTGAAGAATTTTACAAAATATGAAGGGTCTTCAAATCCCAGTGCATAGCCGATTTCCTTGATGTTGAGTGATGTGTGCTGCAACTGCCTCTTGGCTTCGAGCACAATACGGTCATTGATAATCTGCAGAGGCGAACAATGGGCACTTTGGCTCACATACTTTGTCAAAGTGCGAGCCGAGATATTGAGCAAGTCAGCATACGCCTGTACGGTATGCACACGGCGAAAGTTTTGTTCCAGCAGTTGGCGGAATCTGACGAATGTTCGGTTAGCGATATTCGACACATAGAGTTTGGGGTTTTCCTTTCGTTCACCGCTTCGCTGCACCCTCACCAGGAACAGGCGCACCAAATATTGCATATAGTCCTTATGGGCGAAAGCTCCAGTGAGTGAATATTCTCGGTTCATCTCGTTTACAAGCACCATCAATCGCTCCGCCTCCTCATTGCTCACTTTATAGTAAGGTGAAGAATCATAGGCATTGAACACATTATATTTCAGAAAAATGCTCTCGCTTGATTCCTCGTCCGCCAAGAAACTTGCATTGAAGAGAATGATTACGCCCTCATAGTCTTCCAAACCATCGAAAGCATGAATCTGCCCTGGTGCTACAAAGAAGATAGTGTTGTCGGTGACAGGATAGTCAGTGAAGTCTACGCGGTGACTTCCTTTTCCGTGCCTGAACCATATAATCTGATAGAACTCATGGATATGCGGTGGCATCAAGCCGCACCCGTTTTCGTGGAAGAACTTCGGCATGAAGTGTAACTCCAGTTCCAGTCCCGAATGAGCGTTCTCCTGTATTGAATAGGATGCCACATTCTTCTTTGTTATGTTGTTCTTTTCCATTGTCTGCAATTATTGTAGATACCCCAAATGGTAAATTCCGTATTTGCAGTGGTAAAATTACAACAGCTTTTCCAAATAAAAGAACAACGTGCGCAAATTTACCATTTCCTCTCTTGAATAAGCCACCATTCTTAGACGGTCAGGTCTTAATTTTGCAACTGTAAAATTCAAACCACATAAACAATAAAAGATAAAGAAAATGGAAAAAGTAAATGCCTATCTTCAGATTACGATGAAGATAAAAGAGAGTGACCGTCAAAGTGCAGCAAAGGTGTATTTCGATTATCGCGAGCCGTTCCTCAACACCATTGAGGGTGCGCTAACAAAGTCGTTGCTAGTGCGTGACGAGGACGTGCAAGTGCTTCATGGCTTCGACAGCGCAGAGCATGCTGCCGCTTATCTGGAGTCAGAAATGTTCAAGAACGACGTAGTCACAGGCTTGTCGCCTTATTTTCAAGCCGACCCCGAAGTTCGCATTTTTAATGTTGTAGGGTAAGGCTAAATTATCTATTGGCGTTCGTTGTAAAAACGCAATAGATAGGCTTTGTTATAAAGGATTGTTGGAATGTAGTATTTCAACAATCCTTTTTTATGGTTATCTCACCCCACCTACCGAAATTGGGTAAAAATCGTGCTGTGGGAACTTCTCGCAACCGATATAGAGGGTGTCGAAGGCATATGTGCCGTCGGTGCGGTGTTCCAATAAATCCTCCTCCGATTCGGGTTGCTTCTCCATCGATTTGTTTTGCGGAAGCCGTTGCGACCGCGCTCCACACCGGCGGACTGGATGGCGAGGATGAGATCGCGCTTCATCTGGCGGATGTACTCCTCGCCGAGAAGCTGGAGGTTTTCGAGGGTGGAGTATTCCTTATAATATACGGCAACGCTGCGCATTCGGTTCAGCGACTGGTCGAGCCACTTCAAATAATTCGGCAAGTAAGACGGCACGGGCTGGTGCTGGGCTTTGAGCGAGGCGATGCGCTCCTTCGTTTGCCAAATCTTGTTATTGCTGTCCGCTAAAACTTTTTGAACCCATAAAAGAAAGGGCTGAATTCCAAGCGAGGAATCCAGCCCTGATTTTTGAAAGGAAGCAATGGGTGTTATATGGAAAACTTGGATAGATATGTAGCATTTGTGAAAGTAAGCGTTCGAAAATATAAACCTCTATGTAACAAGGTCTTTTGTAGCTTTCTTAGCTATATTTTGGCTTGATGCTGAAATGCCGTCTCCGTTGTAACGTAACGGCATCGCCGTTGTAACGTAACGGCAACGGGGTGTCATTGGCAAGCCGAATCACCTTTTCGCGACACGTCTAAAACCGGTCAACTTTAAACAATTATTGTTGTTCGGTAAAACATCATCTCAACGATGTAATGTGTTGGACCGCTGTTTGTTGTGAAGATTTTCTGCGGTTGGGGATTGCTTTCGTTCATCGCGCGGTTCTCCATGCATTGCCCTATGATGGGGGGCATACCATAGGCATAATCCCTATATCTTCGTATAAAGTAATTAGACTAATTTTATTTTTACGACAATAGAGACAATAGAGACAACTGGCTTCGCCCATAGAACCAAAATTATGGTCAGAAAAGGTTGTCTCTATTGTCTCTATTGTCGTTTTTCTTATCCACCTTACAATATAAACTTATTTTGAACTATCGCTTATCAAATGTCGTCCCTGTGGGATTTTTCCGAATGTAATATTTTTTACCGGACAACAAATAGGGAAACCTGTTTATCGTTTTAAACGTGGCTCTATTTAAACAATGGAACCGTTTTTATCGGTAACTCTTGCGATCTATTTTTCCGTTAAATGTACGTCGCACCTCAGTGATCTCATCATATAGCACTGGAACTTTATGAGATTCCAATTTAGATTTGAGATATTTCACCAAGTCTTTTCTATTATAACCGAAGTCTGGTACTATCAATAGTTTCAATACTTTTCCGATCACCGGATGTGGTGCCTCGATACAAATGCAATCTTTCACACCGGAAAACGCTAAAGCAACGTCCTCTATCTCTGTAGGTGCGACTTTATAACCTCCAACATTTATGACATCGTCGCTTCTGCCTTGCAACCGTAACCTGCCATTGCTGTCTATAATTCCTAAATCGGCTGTGATAATAGCACCGTC
Organism: Oscillospiraceae bacterium; assembly: GCA_963599465.1. Classification (GTDB taxonomy): domain Bacteria; phylum Bacteroidota; class Bacteroidia; order Bacteroidales; family Bacteroidaceae; genus Prevotella. The sequence continues at coordinate 4,682 of CAVBXD010000031.1, forward strand.
TTTTAACACTTTTGCTGTTGATTGCGCGTCGTTCCAATATCCCATCATGAGCGTCTTTCCCTTACAGCCAACGCCCCCATCTTCTGTAATGAAAAACGAGGAATGTTTCATAGGCATTCCTAAACATCCAGCCAAGCATTCGCCGTCATTATAATCATAAGTGGATATAATGCCGGTTTCCGTAGATGCATATGTGTTGTAAAGTCGGGTTAGAGGCAAGACTTGACATAACAGACGCATGTCCTCTAATGGCATTGGGGCTGCCCCTGTTTCTATGAAATCAATCTTGTGAACATACGATGCCAATTTATCTTTTGCAAAAGTCAAGAGCATACGTATGCAAGCTGGAACCAAGAAAGTTGCCACCTTGGTGTCGGCATCATCAATAATCGCAAAGAAATGGTTGATATCCTTCATTCCATCAATCAACTGGACGGTACCTCCGGTGTAGATAACGGGATAGATTTTTGACAAACTGCCAATATGATTCAAAGGGCCATTGATGATGAACGTCAGATCGCCATCATATCTTTGAGCCTCAACCAAATTTTCAGCATCAGCCATGATAGTCTCGTGACTTATCATCACCGCCTTGGAATTGCCTGTTGTGCCTGTTGTATAAAGAATGTCAGCCACACCCTCCGGGGCAAGTTTCCCGGAAAAAGAGTCAATGAGTTGTTGCTTCTTAATGCATGGCAAATCTTTGTCTAAAGGCACAGCCACTGCGTCTGCGAGATGGATTGCGAAATAAGATGCGACAAAGTCAAAAGTAGGTGTCGCCATGATTGGCACCAATTCCCGTTTGACATTGCCCAATCCTTCTGATTTGCGGCAAACGGCCTCATACAAAGTTGAATATGAGTATGACTTTCCCTCACATTTCAAAGCAATCTTTTCCGGACTGTTTGCCGCATGCAAACGCAGTTTATCCTCTATCGTCATTTTTCGCCTGTTTTCTTCTGTACCATCTCAACAAGACTGTCAAGTGTCATGAAATTTTTTGGAGTGACATCCGCATGATTAAGTTCTATCCCATACATATCGGAAAGAGTCATTAAAATGGTAGTTATTCCAAGAGAATCAAGCTCTTGAAACAAAAAGTCAGAATCCAAATCCACCAAAGGCAATACTTCCTCAAGTTTTTGTCGAATAATTTCTTTCATGGTCATGATAATAGTAATTAAAAAATACGAGGTAAGAAATCCAATAAATATTTTCGCCAATTTTCCCAACTATGCGCCCCTTCTGTTTCCTGATACAGATATGTGGCCCCTTGCTTGGAAAGGCGATTGCGGAAAAAGTCGACGAATGGTTTTAAAGGGTCTTTCCTACCTATTGCAATATAATAAAGTTGAGGGGCGGTCTTGAACTGATTTTTCAGTTTGCTGTCTATATTTTGATATACATCTACATCTTCAACAACATCTGTCCCCTTATCAATTTTTTGCTTCAACCAACTTGGCAATTTATCTTTAAGCTTATCCACATGAGCATTTACTTTCTGTATGTGCTTAATATTCCTGTTAGTCAAAGGATTAAGGGATTGAGGAGAGAACAAGCCTACATAATCGAACATCGTTGGATTGTTGGCAGAAATGGCAATAGTGTGCAACCCTCCCATTGATAGGCCGGCAATTGCCCTATGGCGTTTGTCAGACTCTACCCTGAACTCTTTTTCAACAAAAGGTACCACTTCATTAGGAAAAGCCTTCTCTATACGTCCCATCCATGACGACACGTTGGAATGTCTTGCCTTGCCTTGCATGTAAGGGCTTTGTCCTGGTGCCGCATCCAAATCAACTATCTCATTGGGCATGACAACAATCATCGGCTTAGCCTTGCCTTGCGCAATCATATTGTCCATTATCTGGGCCAAGCGTCCCATGTCAAGCCAAGCCATCTCGTCACCACCAGTGCCATGTAGGAGATACAGCACTGGATATTTTTTCTCAGGTTCTCTTTCATAGTCGGCAGGCAGATAGACAGACAGGCGACGTTGCTTCATATCCTCGTTGAACGACGAAGGATACCAAAGCTGACTCACCTTGCCGTGTGGCACATCTTGTTCTTTGTAATAAGAGCCGGGGAATCCATCAATAATAAAATAATTCAATGTATCCGTGATATCACGTACAATGTTTTGATTGCAAGGGTCCAACACCTTATTCTTTCCAACAGAGAAACGATATGTGTACATCTCAGAAGGAAGGGAGTCAACGCGCCAACTCCAAATGCCATCTTTGAACGTCATGCTTTCAGCATCTGTAAATGAACCTTCTATCATCACATCCTCGGCATCAGATTCGTGATATTCAAATGTGACAGACTTGTCTTGTCCTATCAACGGCATTTGGTGTTTTGTTGCCATCTGCCCACTAACAGATACATAACAAAATAAAGTCATTAAGAAAAAAACGTATTTGATTCTCATATCCTTACAACTTTAAGGTTATTAATACCGCTGAATATTTTATCGAACTTATCAGACATAAATACCTGGCATTTATTTACATCTATATCCGCCACATCAAACGTATTGATGATTTTGATATTAGCTACTAATCCTTCAGCACAGTAGTACAGCAAGGTGGATATTTCCTCGTCGGGTTCATATACAGATATCGTCACATCCTTGTGCACCAAAGCATAGAGGAGTGCAAATTCTCCAAAGCCCTGGTTGGCAACAAGAATGTCGGAAGATGCCACTTCTCCATCAATCCACTCGGAAAAGTCGTTGTATTTCTTCAGGTTATTCTTTACAGCACGATATATATCCGTTCCTTTATAACGATAACGGTCTAACACCAAATTATGATAATAATGAGATGTCTCTATCTTTGACGCAATCGTGGCATACTCGTCCACATAATAACTATGTATTTTTTTTGTACGCTGCACATATCCATCACCCCATCTTTCATCATTCAACAGGATTCGCTGACGTATGCTAACCAAAACATTTCCACCGTGCACCATGAAACTATTCCTTGGCAACACATCATTAAAGCCATGCAAGAATACCGGCACTATATCCAACCCCAGTTGTTCGGCAATATAGAATGCACCTTTATGAAATCGCATGATAGAAGACTCTGGATTTCGTTCTCCCTCCGGGAATACGACCAGACTATATCCTTCTTTTACACGTTGCCTTAGAATTGAGAGGTTTTCCGGCATATCCGCCGACAGAGTAACAAAGCCCAACCATTGGTAAATGCGTTTTACTATCCAGTTGGCACTTGGGTTGCCATTGGACACAAGAATCAATTTAGGACTCAAGGCCATAAAAACAGCAGCGTCCAACATAGACTGATGATTGCAAATAATCATGGCAGGCCGTTCGAAATCCTCACCGCAAACATTCTCAATCCGATACTTCACAGTGGGAATGTGTGAGAGGTCGAAACGAAAGAGCCGATGTACATATCTATGGAAACCGTTTCTTCTATCAACAGTTGGCCTTAGCATGCATAGAGACCAGAACCCACGTATATAAACCGTTGCCAACTGACAGAAGAAGCCAATCACAGACAACCCCATCAAGAGAAGAGGGATCAAGGAAACCGGTCGTTTGCGATACCCTTTATTATGTTGTACTAAATACTTGAAGATGAGTGGCGGGAAAATATAGGCCATCAGCACTACCGAGAACATTCCGGCGATTGTTACTTCGGCAAGAGAGTGAAGGGCCGGATGACGGGCTATTATCAACGTGCCAATGCCGATAAACATGATCAACGCGGAAATGATGATGGAATGCTTGTACGAAGCCAACATCTTACGGCGATATGCATACTCATACATCGCCCCTTCTGTCATGAAAATGGTATAATCGTCGCCTTGTCCGAAGATGAAGGTTGCAAGAATAATGTTGACGATATTAAACTGCATGCCACACAAAGCCATGATGCCCAATATCCACAACCAGCTCACAGCCATTGGGATGAAAGACAGTATTGCCAACTCTATGCTGCCAAAAGACAGCCAAAGGAAAAAGAATACGATAAATCCACAGGCAAAGCCTATATAGTTGAAATCGTTTGACAAATGATTGGCTATCGCACTATTCATGCTCACAACATCAAAACTATGGCAATCGTATGAACGTAAAGAGTTCTCAACTTTTTCAACATCTCCATCTTTCACCGATAACACGTTAACTACACTGTAATGGTTGTTGACACTGTCTACGCTTAAATTAGAAGCAAAGACCGATTGGGTTAACGGACGGAAATAGGAAAAAGCCTGTGGCTGATATGTCTTGTCCAATATGGCGTAGAACTCATCAAAGCTACCTTCGGCAAACCCCTCTGTGCGCATATTGTCTTGCAAAGAAGCCTTAAGCTTTTCCTTGTTGCGTATCACAAAATCTTGCCAAAGTTGCAAACGGTGCCGCTGTTCTTTTTGGGAGACAACAAATTGGCTGCAAGTATTAAAATCGTGTACGTCACCTTTGGCTTGCAATTTTCTCAGATAAGGTTGCAGATGCAAATTTTTGTCAAGTGCTCCATCTATCGTTGAATCGGAAGAAATGGCATATACCTTTTGGTACTTTCCACCCTGAGTCATTGTTTTTTGGAAATACGCCATGTCATCCTTTTGTTCATCAGTCATATAATTGATATGTCCCATGTTGGCGTCAAACTTGGTTTGGAAGCTAAAATAGCCAAACACAAGAGTCAAGACAACTATCACTGAAACAAAAGCAGGCTTGTTTTCTAACGACACATCGCTTATCTTGTCCAAGAAAGTGTGACGCACTTCCTTGTTGGAATGAGAAAGGTGAGGAAGGTAAAGCAAGACGAAAAGAATCGTTCCTATGAGCAAGAATGAGCTGAACAATCCCAAATCACGCAATGCGACCGACTGAAGAGGAACCAAAGCCAAGAAAGCTCCAACAGTTGTCACATTGCCTACCAAAAGGGGCATGACTATCTCTCGCAATGCCTTTCGCTTGTTGGGCGTATGTGATAGATGGGCAATGAAATGCAAAGGATAATTGACGGCGATTCCTAAGATTACAGAAGAAATGCCGATAACGATAACTGAAACCCTGTCGTGAAACAACGCCAATCCTCCCATGGCGAAAAGCCATCCCCAGGATATGGAGAGTGCAATCAACAAGAGATTGCGAAAACTTCGAAACGAGAACAAGAGCAATGCCAAGATTAGCGTCACGGATATAAGTACAGCCATGATGCTGTCTGACTTAATCTGTGTGGCATTGGCCACGGCGATGACAGGAGCACCTATAATATGGATGTCTATATTCTTCTGCCCACTGATTACCTTGTTTGCACAGGTTTCCAGCATCTTGGTTAGTCGGGCGTTGTTTTCCGTCTCGCTTGCCCCATACGGAGAGTCCATCATGACAATGGCTTTTTGCATGTCAGGGGAAAAGATGTGCCCATCATACATTTCATATTTAAGCTCCGTGTTTGAGCGTTGCAATTTCTGCACCACTGGAGTAAACAGATTAAGAGGGTCACGCTGGATATTATCAGAAAGAATGCCACCTGTCGGGAACATCAGCATCTGTTTGTCTTGTGCCAACTGGTGGGCTACATAATCGGGATTTTGCAAGACACTGTCTATCCTCTTATAATCGGCATCCGTCAGGAAATAAGGAATATGATTATAAACGAAATCTGTTATCACGGTCATCTTTTCCAAGTCGACTTGTGACAGGATATTGGTTAGGACATGAGACGTGTCTGCGTTTTCCACCTCCTCAACAAAAGCATCGACACAACCAACCATATCGTCGGGATTGGCCTTGGTCGTGTCTCGGTATTGGAAGATAGCAAAGACCTTGCTTGCTCCTGATATATCTTGATAAACTTTAAGTGTTTGTTGATGCTCGCTATCCATTGGAAGAAAATCGGCGATGTCTTCCTTATATTCCAAACGCAACACCGAAAGCAATAATAGAAGCGTAACGGCTATGAGAGAGAAGATGCACGTCATGCGGTGCATCTTCATATAATCGTATAGTTTCAGAATGATTTCTGTCATCTTACTTATTGTTTACTGGATTAGAATAAATTCCCAAGAAAATATCAGTCAGCTGTTCCATGTCACATGTGTCATATCTATAAAGCTGTTTGATATATTCCACGAATTTATCTTTTTGCTCCTGTGTGTAACAGTCTTGATACTTGTTGGTACCATACCGCAAATCATAAGCGATATAGTTGTTTGGATATAGACGATAAGCCGTATTGATTCTATTATCCAGAAGCTGTGCTACCGCCCTATGATATTCATTGTTTGTAAGATTCTCAAACTTTGCCAATTCAGCTTGCGAAATAGGGTCACAGAGTTCGATATGGACTCTACCCTTAGGCTGCACAATTCCGGTAAGAATGCTATTCAAGTCCTCACCAGGTTTCTTTGTGTATTTGGCAAATTGCGACTCGTAAAGTTCAAGAGACTTTAGAATATCACACGACTCCCATTCGTAAGAGATAGATACCGGCACGATATGAAGCTGGTCTATCGCCTTGATTTTATCTTCAGGGCAAGACATGCAAAACATCTTGATGATTCCTTGGTCTGTAGCGTCGTTGCCATCCTTTGTCCGTCCGTTGCGTTGGGCAATCCAAACAGACTGTTTTTTCTCCGTTATGGCATACCGGATATAATCGGAAAGATGTTTTGAACCGCGATAGAACTCTTTAATGCTACCTCCCGGGCGTTCCACCTTAAACATTTTATTGCTCTTGCCAATGTCTATAACCAATTGGTTCATCATCAAATTAGCCCCAAAGGTTATCTCTGTCGTATCAAAGCCATTCTGGACAAGGAAATATTGTAGCAAACTGGAATCCAGCATGATGTCTCGATGATTGGAAACATAGAGGTATTGCTCGTTCGGGCTAAGTTTGTCTAAACCAGAACAGGAGAAATCAGTAATGCTGTTTTTTATGACACGCTCGTTTACCATGCACATGGTCTCTGTCTGAAACTCTCTCACGGTCTTGTATGCCGCGATACGTTTACGAACCTGGTCTAAAGCCTCGTCGGGATAGACATATGCTGCCAAGATAGGAAAGGATGAACTGTAAGCTATGCGTTGCATAGCCTCGGGAATTTCATCGGCGTTGTATGGTCGAATGTCATCAAATATTGTTGTTTCCATATTCTTGTATATTTAATATTGAGTTTACTTGGTCAAACCTCTCAACCAAGCGAGAAATTCCGTTTTCCATTGTCTGCATTCCGAGGTACCCTTATAATCGGTAGCTCCAAAGCCATGTCCTCCGGTCTTGTACTGGATATATCGGTGGTTGACACGATGAGCCGTAAGTGCAGAATCCAACAACTCTGAGTTGTGATACTTCACGATGGGATCATCCTTACAGTTGACCAAGAACACAGGAGGACAATCGTCTGGCACATGCCTCTCAAGTGAGAGTGAATCACGTAACGCCCTGTTGTTCTTTTTGTTGTCACCAAGCAAAGCTCTTCGCGAACGTTTATGAACACATTTGTCAACCATCGTAACAACGGGATAAATGGGCGCGATAAAAGCCGGGCGATATTTCGGCAGAAGCAGTTCGCCAGCAGACATCACAAGATGTCCACCGGCAGAAAACCCCATTGCTCCAATGCTGTCTGGATTGACCCCAAACAATGATGCTCGTTCCTTGATATACAGCATAGACTGGCGCAAGTCATTCAAGGCATCAGGATAACGGTTGCCACGAAAGATATAACGATAATGGGCGAAATAGGCCCAAAAGCCCGCAGTGCGATAATGGAGCACAAAGGCAGAGATTCCATTCTGCTGTAACCATTTGCCAACCGCATGTCCTTCTGCCTCCATGTCGTGCCACAAATAGCTGCCACCAGGACAGACCACCACTGCTATATTATTCTTGCCTGGAGCCAAATAGGGTATCATTTCCACCTTCTTATGGCAATCGGTCCCTTCCCAGATGTTTATTTTAGCATCATTTTTTTGTGCCATTATCATTTGGGATATCAAAACTAATAATAGCCATAAGATTCCCAATCTTTTATTATTCCGCACAATACTCATTTATCTTGTTTAATATAAAGTTTTGGCCAAAAATCGCTTCTACAGTATTGATGGCGGTCAACGGAACGCCACAAAAGCCGTGGAGATTGTTGTTTTGACCTGTCAGCAAAAGGTTGTCCACCTTTGTTACCACTGGAACCTGAGAAAGTGCGATGTTCCTACAGTCTTTGCTGTATCCACACAATGTTCCCTCCTTCGCGCCATAGAAATCGCGGATAGTGAGAGGGGAGGATGCGTTTACCTTATCTATACACTCCCTGAAATGAGGATGTATCTCCTCTACACATTCCAAGAGCCTCTCCACCTTTTGTTTCTTCCATTCCTCATAATCAGCTCCCCGGTGACCCACTACGGTATTCTCCCATTGACTTACCTCATCATAAAGCATTGGGGCTGTAACAAGTACCTTGTTGCTATATTTTCCTTGATTTTCATTTGGCGACGTCATGAATAGGAAGCCAAGGGGCCAGGAATCATGCTTCTCTCCAAAGTTCCATATCTCCCCATACTTTGTCATATAATATTCCGAATGATTGATATATGGGAACATATTGGGTTTAAGCTTGATGTAGACAGAGAAAGCTGAGTAGGCATTGGGGATCTCATTCAAACGATTACGGTAGGACTTGGGGAAAGCCTTTTCCGGCATTATTTTTAAGAGTGTGCAAGGATGGATTGCCGATATATAATAATCTCCTTGATATTCTTTCCCTTTTTGAGTTCTAACGAAATCTACATGCCGGTCATTGACTTCCACCCATTCGACACCGTCATTCGTCAAGACTGAACCTCCAGCTTGTTCTATAACGGAAATCAGCAAATTTGCAAACTTGTCACTGCCTCCCACAAATCTGCTGGCACCATTGATATATAATGAACTGATAATCGCATGCACATAAGCTGGTGTCTGATCGTGGCGACCTCCATAAAGAGGATTCATATAACATACGATGCTACGCAACTTCTGGTTTTGGATATATTTTGCCACAAATGCATCTGCCGATGTTAGAAAGTCTTCAGGATGAGTCTTGAAGAGTTCCGTGGAAGGGCGAAGGTTGAATAAATCCACATCATCAGTAATGGCAAATATTGCATTTATGTATTTCTCTAAGTTGGCTTTTTCTTCTGGAAAATAACTTGCCAGTGAATTGACAAAGCCTTCCTTTCCTTTTTGTATGCAGTAAGTTTTCTTGTCCTCTGCGAAATAAAGGCTGTCTGTGCAATTATCGTCAACATCCATTAAGTTGACCTTGTCTATTATACCCAGATACTGGCAGATACGGTAAATATTACCTCCAGGCTGCATACCTCCAACGACATGCATTCCGGTATCAAATTCTACCCCAAAACGTCTGAATGTTTGCAGACCTCCACCTGCTGTTGTGTTTTTCTCAAGAACGGTTACTTTCATCCCTTCTTTGGCCAAGAGTGCACCTGTAAAAAGTCCACCCAAGCCTCCTCCAATTACAACTGCCGTTTTCATCTGTTTGCATCATTTATCTGTTCGTAAATAGTCTTTGCCGTTAGAAACTCACTACAAGTAACTATCGTTCCCACCAAGACTCCAAGCATTCCATGGGAATTTATGTTCTGTCCTGTCAGATATAAATTAGGGATTCTGGTTCTTTGAGGAACCCTGTAAGCTGCACCCATATGAATATCCTTGGCATTGCCATACATGGACCCTCCTTCTGTCCCTGTATAGTCTAAATAGGTAAGTGGGGTAGAAGTGTAATATTTTTGGATGGATGCACGAATACCAGGGAAATGCTGTTCCAAAGTATCTATTAGCTTTTCTGCTTTTCCCCTTTTAAATTCCTCATAATCATCTCCTCTTCTTCCAACGGAAGTATGCTTCCATCTCTCTACATCCGCCATTTGCATATACGACAAAATTACACCCGTAGATGCATATTCTGTTTGTTCCTTAGGACAGAAGTGCATATAGAGAAATCCTTTTGGCCAATTCTCATCCGTATATTTCTCGCAATCCCATGGTGTGCTGCCTTGATAGCCGTAATAGTTGTAATTAAGATACGGCACCGTGTGCTCCTTAAAATGCAGATATACAGAGAATCCTCCCACCGTCTGTGGTATTTGATTGATGCGGTTGCGAAAGACTGGACGAATCAATTTTGTGTCAAGCAGTTCCAATGTTCGCTTAGGATGGGCATCAGAGATAACATAGTCGCAGGCGACGAGCTCCTCTCCGTTAACCTCCACTGCCACGGCATGTGTATCATCACAAATTATGCGAGTAACCTTATTGCGAGCCTTCACCTCACCTCCGTATCGCTGAATGGTATGTACCAATGCTGTTGCAACCATATCACTTCCGCCTTGGATTCGGAACGCGCTCTGATTATAGAAGTCCATTATAAAAGCATGGGTAGAGAAAGGTGTTCTGTCTTTTTCAGCAGCATAAAGAGGCAAGTTGCCAACCAGCACATTTGCCAATGTAGGGTCTGTAATGACTTCAGATATAACATCATTTATAGAACGCAGTTGATACTCTGTGTTAGAAACCGAATCTGTCTCCGCATACTTCAAGGAATGCAACGAAGATGCGTTGGCAATTTCTTCAACCAAATTATAATACCTCACCAAGTTTTCATGTTGATGGGGAAAATATTCGGTCATTTGCCTAATAAAAGCGTCCTTGCCATTGGCGAATTTATATCGTTTACCTCCCAAGGCTACCACATCATATCCCGTTGGATCCAATTGAGACAATTTGACTTCATCTTCAATTTCCAAATATCTCATCAACTTGTCTAAAGTCTGCCCATTGGCTGCACTACCTATAAAGTGCATACCTGTCTCAAATTTTGCGCCGCAACGAGAAAAGCACTGCAAGCACCCACCTATCTGATTGCTTTGTTCCAACACGGTGACTTGATAGCCATTCTTAGCCAAGATGGCACCTGTTGATAGCCCTCCCAAGCCACTTCCTATAATGATGATCTTTTTCTGCTCCGCCATTTTTTAAATGGTTAGTGAATCCTTTATTAAAGATTTCGTTCTATCTCGTTGGCGATTTCTGAATATCGTTTCATATATCGTTTGCGAATTTCAGACGCCTGTTTCTTCCGGTCTCCCAATGCTTGCAATTCTGTTTGTGTCAATGGTTTGCCTACCTCTATGTAAATTTTACCTTTACGTAAATGATAGGTTTTCTTCGGCAAAATCTTGCCTGGGCCGTAAATATACATTGGCAAGATTTCCAGGTTCAACTGTTGCGCTAAATAAAATGCGCCTTGATGGAATCGACCTATACGACAATCCTTTGAGCGTGTCCCTTCCGGAAAGATTGCAATGTTGTATCCTCTTGCCACCAAAGATTTTAGATTGGGTAGCATGTTTTCCAATCCGTCTTTCACAGGCAAGTATTCCGCATTGCGAATTATCAAACCATAGAAAGGGTTATTCCATACCCATTCGTTTGTAAGGAAGACAATCTTAGGGGTAAAGACCAGTTGGCACATCAAATCCAAATGAGACTGATGGTTACAGATGATGATACGAGGTTGACTGAAATCTATCTTCTCATCCATTTTACAATTGAACTTGGTGCCAGGTATGCCATGACGTATCATAACAAAACGAGCAGCATAATAGATGAGTTGGTGCAAGCGGAAACGCTTCTTCTCTGTCATCTTGCCAATCTTGAGGTAACACCAAACTGCAGGTGTAAATACCACCATCATGAAAAACAAGAAGAACAAAAAGGAATATAGTGTTCGCAAGCACACCATCAGCTTGCGCCCCAGTCGTAAAGGTAGGCCATAGACTATCGCCAGGAAACACAACACTGTGTTGAGAATGCTGATTCTCGTAAAATCCTTTCCTGGCCGGAAATGGCTTACACGCTCCTCACGGGGTGGATAATAAACGTCTATGGGAATTGAAAACAGTTCTACACCATGCCAAGAGGCAAATACCAAGAGTTCCAACTCTGCCTCATAGCGAGAAGTGAGCAAAGAGAGCCCGTGTAATTTATGTAATGGATAGAGTCGGTACCCTGTCTGGGTATCCTCCAAAGCCTTGCCTGTCTGTATATAAAACCAAAAGTTGGAGAATTTGTTGGCAAAGTTGCTTCCTTTGGATCGATCAACGCCTTTTAGATGCCGACTTCCTATTATCAAGGCTCCGGGATGCTCTTGGTTGGCCTTGAGAAAGAGGGTAATGTCCTTAGCATAATGTTGCCCGTCGGCATCAAGGGTTATGGCATATGTAAAGCCCATTGAAAGAGCCTTTCTGAATCCCTCGCGTAAAGCATGTCCCTTGCCTTTGTTCTGAGAATATGATACAAGGGTGATGCTATCCATATCGAGAAGTTCTTGCGCGGTGCGATCTGTGCTGCCATCATTGACAACAATGACATCATCACAATAATTCAACGTATCTGCTACTACGTTCCTGACACTCTTCTCGTTGTTGTATGTAGGAATGACAACACAGATACCTCTTGCCCTCAGCAGACTTTTCAAATCGGCATTCAACATTTCTCCCTCAACACTAAAGACATTTTAGCCTTGGCTTCGTCCTCCGATAGAACAGATATCTGTGCTTTTATCTCAGGGTCTTCCTCAGAGACTTCAACCTTCTTAATCTGAAAATTAATTACAGTGGATTCGTTTGGGGAAATAACAGAAAGAAACTTGACATTTTTGACTTTAGTTATTTCCGTTTCCACCTTTCTTTGCCATACCTCTCCCAATAGCTCTTCCAATAGCTCCTTTCCCATTTGCACTATGCAAACGCCAGGGGTGATAGGCTCGCCCGGGAAATGGGCCTGGTAAATGAAACAAGACGGATTGAGCTCAAGGACAAAACTTCCTTTCAAACCGGCTGAGTCTTTCTGGATTACCTTATAAAGTTTATTCCTCAGTTGCATCTTTTAAAATAGTAAAGTTATAGTCTATCTTAAACTTCTTGTCGTGGTAAGAGGTTATACCTTTCGAAAGGTTCTCCATGACTTGTACCAAGTCTTTCTTCAGCACCTTTTTGATATACCACTTGTCAAGCATTTTGATAACGTTGGTCAACTTGACCTTTTTCTTTTCCGGCTGATATGTGAAATCAAGGGCAGAGATGCCAAACTCATTGAAGAGACTTCCCTTGATGATGCCTTCATCATTGACCATGACGCAGATACCACTGATATAGCCCCTTGACATCTCAATTGTGGCATTGTATCTCACTTTGCTGCCCGCATTTTCAGGAAAGAGTGTATCTTGCTGGGCATGTAGCGGCAAAGCCAACAACAAAGCGAGACTAATTGATGCTAAATATTTTAGATTGGATAGAAGCATTGGTCTTGACATTCTTCAATTCAATAACGGTCCTGTCTCCTTTTTTCTCTATCAGTTCCACTACGGAAACCATAGACTTCTGCTTGTTAAAATGCAGGATAATCTTTTGGAACATTTGCTGCATCTGTTTCTGCCTTGGATAGAGTGTGGCAACATACTCGGTTGAGTTGGCAGCAAGGCTCACGTTGAAATCCTTCTTGTCGGTAAGGCAATTACCCACTACGCTATTCATCATGATGCGGGCAATCTCCTTGAACATCTTGCTTTGATTGACATTGATGACATCATTCCGCTTCCCCTTGCTGATAAGGACCTTGGCACCATTGAGCACAAATGTATAGGTGTAAGGCGAAGAATATTCCCAACGGAGTTTATCGCTCTGCTGATAATACATTTTTCCTCTCGACACCATTTTATCGTTAAGCAACTTTATGTATTTCGTCTGCACGAAATCACACTGCATGGTCTTCATATTTGAAGCCACGGCATTGATTCGCTGTTTTATATTTGCCTCGTCAATATTCTGCGCGGAAAGATTGTGTAAGCATAGGCACAAAGCCATCCCCAAAAACAATAATCTTTTCATTTTTATTTTGCTATTAAACAACATCCTATCATTATAAAGCCAATGCCTATCCACTTTACTGCCGACACCGACTCATGGAAAAACACTATTGCCGCCAGCATGCCAAACACATAACTCAAACTAATCATCGGATAAGCTACGCTGAGCGGATAATGTTTGACAATATACATCCAAAGAATAGAACTGGCACCAAACAATGCTCCACAACAGGCAAACTGCCAATTAAGTAGCAATGAGAACCAAAAATCCTTAGTCCATCCGAATGGGTGCATCTTCTGTAAGGCGAACTTCAGAAACACCTGTCCTCCAGCCAAAAGCGCACTTTGAACAACAGCCAATATGATTACTCTCCACATGACAGTACCATTGCGATGGAATGAACGGCAGGCAAAGGTTTCTCGCCGCCCTTTTCTAATAGATGATTAAATATCTGAGTACTCTCATCATGACAACCCACTAATACGTTTCTCACCTTGCCGCTTCGCAAAAGCAACTCTGCATCACGGATAGCCCACTCCAAGGAATGAGATTCTTGTGTATAAGTGACATTATAGCCATGACACTGTGTCTTGATGGCAATGTTACTTCCTATCGTGTTATGGGTGCTCTGCATAAAGTAGGTAGGTTTCAGCATTCCCTCACCTTCATCAATTATTTGCAATAATAGTCGTTCGCTATTCTCCAAGCAGCCATATGCCGTACCTGTGATTATGGCATCAGGTGTCTCTATTCCAGCTTGTTTTAGTGCTTCAAGGGACGAAAGCAGAGAGCTTTTCATAATCTTACCCATGCGACGAGCCTCCATAGGCTTGACATACTTTCGAATATCCGTCAATTGGTCTTCAGAACTTATCTCCACCTTTGAAAGGACTTTTATTTCCTTTTTCTTCAGATTCTCCCCATCATCTTTAATAGGATGAGAAGAGATGACAAGGGAAGAGTCGTTGCCTCCGAATCCAAAGGAATTACAGAGCACGTTCTCCAACTTTATGTCCTTGACACCTAATGTCGGACTAATGCCATGCTCCATCGGATGTTCCCAGCCTAAATTGGCTGGTACAAAATGATTCTGCATTGCAAGTATACAAATAACGGTCTCGATACTTCCAGAAGCACTTGTGGTATGTCCTGTAAAAGATTTTGTACTGGATATCAAGGGCATTTCATCCCCAAAGACTCGTTTCAGCGAAACGCTCTCGCTTTGGTCATTGTTTGGCGTTCCTGTGCCATGCGCATTAACATACTGAATATCTTTTGCCGAAAGATGGGCCATAGCCAAAGCTTCCGTCATGGCGAGGTAAGCACCTTCTCCATTTTCTGAAGAAGCGGTCTGGTGGAAAGCATCGCAGGCATTGCCATATCCAGTGAGGTAGGCATGAGGAGTCATTTTTCTCTTCTTAGCCAATTCTTCCGACTCCAATACGACGAAAGCGGCTCCCTCGCCAAGGTTAAGACCTGCACGAGTGGCATCGAAAGGACGACATTGCTTTTGGTCGAGTATCATCAACGAGTTGAAGCCGTTGAGATGAAAACGGGAAAGGGCTTCTGTTCCGCCTGCCACTACCATGTCCGCCTCGCCTGCTTTCAATAATCGGGCACCCAACATAATGGCGTTAGCCGCTGAAGAACACGCTGTCGACAAGGTTGTAGCCTCATCAAATATGCCAAAATGGTTGGCCATAAACAGTGTGCTATTGCCACAATCATGATGTTTCAAAAACTCGATGTTTTCCATGTTTTCCACATGATCGAAGCAAAGTTCGGTAATGTCCATACCGCCCACTGTTGTTCCCGACACAAGCACAATGCGCAAAGGTGTACCATCTACCTTTGCAGCCTTGATACAAGCTGCATCCACTTTTGCCTCTTTCAAGGCTTGGTCGATAGCCAACATTCCCATCAGCGAAGTTCGGCTCATCATCTGTTCTGCAGGAATGCCAAGCAGCTTTTTCATCTGCTCATTTGACAAGCCCACTTCTCCTACTGGCAACTCATGATGAACCGACTGAAGATATTTCATCTCTCCAATACCCGTCTTTCCATTTAGCAAGGAGTCCAATACTTCCTGCTTGTTGAGCCCTATTGCGGAAACAATACCCTCGCCAGTAATCGCGATATTCATATTGATGCGCTGTTCTTTATTTTTTTCTGTTTTTGCTTACATAGTCGGCAATGGTTGCCACGCTCTTGAAAATTTCCTTGCCTGCGGCTGGGTTGGCTAACTTTATGCCATATTTTTTCTCCAACAAGACAATAAGCTCCAAAGCGTCAATGGAGTCCAAGCCCAAACCTTCACCGAAGAGGGCATCGTTCTCATCAATGTCATCAATAGTCATCTCCTCCAGGTTCAAAGCCTCTATGATTTCTTCTTTCAATTCTTTTATCAATTCTTCCATTGTATCGTATTTTATTTTTTATCCAACATGTTTTCATTTAATTCCACGAGAGTAATACTTGCCTTAAAATGCTCCTCGTCTTCATAATCAATCCAACCTGTCAACACACTCTTTATATGGCTGTCTTGGAACACGGTCTCTATAACTTCTTCCATCTGCGTCCCATCTGCTGAAGGCAAGATGTAAAAAGATGTCTCCCCATGATAATGATTGCGAATGGCTATCTCTCCTGTCACTATATTTGGCAAGGTATAGACAAACACCGAAGGACTGGGGAAATAATTGTCTTTGTCTTGTATTGACTCCAAATATTTCTTGTCGGAAGAAATGGATGATGAACGATTAAAAAATACAATCGCCCTGTCATCGCATTCCTGACAACGCACCTTTCCTTCTGCTTTCAATATCAGTTCGGAGGCAATGAAACCCAATCTGCAAAGTCCATCCATCTTATAGAACTTTGGATAGTCTCCAACCTCTTGTTTATAGAGGCACGTCAACAAGCTGGAACTTGTATTCGTGTTCTGCAATGGCAGAAGTTTCCCATCAACTATTACTTCTTTGGTAGAAACTTCTACTTGATGTGTCTTTTTTAACGTATAGGGAGCTGAGTTCTTTTTACCCGTCAATTCACCTATACCTTTGCTTGCCAAGATGGTGGCATTGCAACCACCAAAACCCGACAACATTTTGACGAATGAATGCTTATCGGTAGAACGGTTCTCGGCTGATATGTCTATTTTTCCAGAGACTCCAGCCTCTTCGTACCCTTGCGTTCCTATGATGGTTTGGTCATCGACGGCTCTCATGCTCAAAATGGTTTCCAAGACTCCTGCAGCCCCCAGGGTGTGTCCGAAATATCCTTTTAAAGCATTGAGGGGGACACTGGATAAGCCGGCACGTTGAATGGCAATGGACTCCATTTGGTCATTAAACAAAGTGGCTGTACCATGAGCATTCACAAATGCCAATTCGTTTTTGTCAACTCCTGATACGGTTTCCATCAAAGCCTCATATAATCCTTCACTGGTCTTGGATGGGGCGCTGATGTGGAAAGCGTCGTTTCTGACGAACCCTTGGGATAATTGCCAGGTATTTTCTGAGTCTTGTTGAGGTTTTTCTCTCGACAGCAACATAGTTGCCGCTGCTTCGCCCAGATTGAGTCCAAGACGTTCAATGTCGAAAGGACGACATGGCTCAGCAGACAAAGCCTTGAGCGACTGGAAGCCTGATATAATAAAGCGGTCTGGACAGTCGCAGCCACAGACTACGGCATAGTCGTATTTTTCTGCTCTAAGCAAACGCGAGGCAAGTATCAATGCCGACAATCCGGAAATGCAGGCATTGCACACAACGAAAGGCTTGGCAAAGATGCCAACTTGCCGTGCTATGCGCTCTGCCACCTCACCAAGGTAAAGATGCTCATCTCTTTCTTGCCCCAATTTCTCTATTGAGCCTTTAGTAGAGCTAAGAATGAACACAACCTTTGAATGAGCTACGTCTATATGGGAATCTTCAATCGTTTTTCGAACGGACTCAAGCACAAGCGACTCAAAGTCGCCAGACATCAAGGAAGCTACAAAACCCTCCGGAATGCCATGACTTCCTTTCGTATAGGCACGAATCCCTGACTTACCTGCCTTTACCGCCAGGTAATTTTCTTCAGAAGTTTTGCCTAATGATGAAATGATATTATCCGCTAAAACGTAAGCCATACAACTATTGCACACTTCATTATTCGTTTTTCACTCTTCGTTTCTCACTCTTCACTTATCATTCCCCATCGCTCTTTCCATTCTTGATAGAAAGGAGGATTGTCCCAGACAAGTTGGTAATTCAAATCCATAAAAACCTGCACCGAGTGTCCTGTTGCTATCAGACTCTCGTCCTCAGGATCGTGGATTTCATAATCGAAAACTATCTTAGCAGCATCAGTGGGGCGATAAATGATGTCAATGCGAGGTCGCATTCCATACCTGATTGGTTTTTTGTAGTGAAATGTCAACTCTACCAATGGAGCAAAATAACCATGGTCGAAGAAACTCATATATTCCAATCCGTATTTCTTGCCAAACGCCTCGCGTGCGTCCTCAAAGTAAAGAGGATAAGAACCATGCCAAACCACATTCATGGAATCGACCTCGCTAAAGCGAACGTCAAACGTCTTCGTCTCCTTTAGTTCTTTCATCATCCCCAATCAATTATCCATTTCCTTTACTGCTATTTTTATCTCGGTAGTCACCAATGTCTTGTCGGAACATTTTACAGTTGCCTCTGCCAAAGTCATGCCAAAGACCTCTTCTTTCACCACAACTTGAGTGGTCACTACGTCTCCGACCTTAGGTAAGCCCATAACCTCAAAGTTGCGGACAGCGCCTATGAATCCTAATTGGATATCTTTTTTGAAGACATACTTGTTGACATAGCCTATACGGGCAGCACAAGTCTGAGCAATATTCTCCATCAGTCCTGAGGCAGAAAGACAGCCATTGTCCACAAAAATATTGTCAGCCTTTATCTCCGTCTCCGTTACAGTGAGCGTTTTATCAATATGGACCAATGTGCCTATCATCACGAATGGCTCTTGTTGAGGCAGCAGCTCATGAATATCTATCTGACGAAGTTCTTGCTCCATAGTTTGTTTGCATCAAATTCGATCATATTCTAATCAATCATGATTTTCATGACCAGAAATCAAAAAAGTTATACCATTGCAAAGGATATTGACGGACTCTGCTCTCCAGTTCCGCGGCATACCCGTCTGCCAATTGTTGCATCTGAATCTTGCGAGGTGCCTCCTTGTCATAAGAGATAGGTGAGACATAGACCGTATACCCCAAGGCAGAAGTTTTCATTACATTTACTGCGATGACGTTAAAGCCTCTCATTGTCGCCACAGAGAATGGTCCCATTGGCAGATGTGCTTTGGTTCCAAGAAAATCGACAGACAATGATTTGGAGGCTCCAAAGATACGGTCGGCAGGTAAACTCACTATTTCGTGATTGTCAAGTGCTTCATTGAGCAAGAAAAGATGACTCATGTCAGGCTTGACAGGTATCATGCGGATGTTGTTTTTCCCCAGTCTCTCCTGACGTCCTTCCATCACCGTAGCTTTCTCGCCACCAAAAACCAAGGCATTAAAGCGTTTGGTCTTTGACGCCAATGAATAACCAGCCACTTCATAGCAGCCAATGTGCGAACTTAGTATCACAAAGCCTTCTTCCTGTTCTGACAGATGCAAGAAATTCTCGTAGCCTTTTATCTTTATGTCAAAACTTTTACCCGCAAACATGGCAAAGCGGTCTATCACCACTGTGCCAAACAAGCAATGGTTCACATAAGTACTCCATGCTGCATGAAGTCTGCCATATCCCAACCGTTGGCGGAAATAGCGATAGGCTATGGTGCGGCTATGGTTGGTATTGAGTAGCAGGCATACGGGTATAACGAAAAGTGTGATGAAAATGTAAAGCAACCGCACATCCATCAGTCGTAATGAATTTACCAACTGACGATGCATCCATGCATTGCCAAAAGTAGTGTTCTTCACTTACTTCACCTTACTCTCGATATAGTCACAGAACTGGCTGAGAGTAACTACGCCTTTCATCTCTTCAGGCTTGATCTTAAAGCCGAAGTTTTTCTCCACGATGACAACGATGTCAACAAAGTCGAGACTGTCAACGCCGAGGTCGTCTTTCAGTTTAGCCTCAGGAGCAATTTTCTCTTCGTCTATCTCCAAATCCTCGATAAGGAAGTTTCTTACTTTCTCTTCAATTTCTTTTCTTTCCATGCGTTATTGTATTGTTTTATTGTTTTATTGTTTTATGTGTTTAACTTTTCTTATTGCTGTGTGTGGTGGGCCAATTTTACCTCCATGATGGTGTGCCCTTGTCCTATGCCATCGTGTATGGCTACTATTTCAAGTCCGGCACGTTTTATCTGGCGTGCCATGTCGTCTGAGTGGTACATCTTGCTGTTGCCGTTGGCCATGGCCGTGAAGTAGACACTTGTCAGAGTGAGGCACAGCGATGCCGTCTCAAATTTCTGGCGGTCCCAGAAAGTCTCCATTATATATAATGTGGTGTCGTCGGTCATCACCTTGGCGGCACGCAAGAGGATGCTGTATATCTGTTCTTCCGAGAAACAGTCGAGAAACTGGCTCATCCATATGGCATCCCATTTCCCTGTCGGCAGTTGGTTCTGCTCGTTGAGAATGTCGGTAGGGTGGTTGCCTATGCGGTCGGCTCCCTCCTTGCCCTCTATGTTTTTCTTCATCATCCCTATCTGTCCGGGCAGGTCGACGATGGTGACGTTTACGTCTTTGTCGTAACCGACACAGCGCAAGGCGAATCGTCCTGTGTTGCCGCCTACATCCATCAGATGTTTGGGCTTTTTACCGAAGACTATTCCTAAGGCAGTGTCAAACGAGTGGTCACTGTAGAAGTGGTCAAAACCGAACCAGCTTTTCTGTACCTGAGGGTCCAGTTTAGACAGACCTTCATAGATTGTTGGCCAGTCGCCAAGAGTTTTCAAGCCGGCTGGTTTCCCTTCTTTAAGGGCTTCGTCAAGAAAGAACATTCCCTGATAGTTGACATCGTGGTTGAAGTCCATGTTGGCCTGTGTACTTTCGTCGGTTACCAGGAACCATCCTGTCTTGGAAATGGTGAAGCGGTCGGTATTGCGGTCAACCAGCACTGTGCCTACACTGAGCGAAGCCTCCAGCAGTATCTTTGCGGCATATTCTGACAGACCTGTCTTTTCTGCCACCTCGCTGATGGTAAGTCCGTCCATGCTGTTGCGCAACTCTTCCAGTATTCCCCATTTCATCATGAGGCGCGACACTTGGAAAATGACAGGCGACCATGCGATGTACTGTGCCATGCGCTGTGCCTCGCGAGCCGAATATTGTTCCTTCGTGTATCTGTCGCTTTCTGATTTGAATAGGTTCATTCTGCTGTGACTTTATTTAGTCAGTTGTTTACCCAATTCTGCAAAACTCTTGGCAAATCTGTCTGTTTCCACGAAGTCGTCGCCACCAGATACACCATCCAAAGTATAGGTGCATACCGCATCGCCTGTAGAGGCATCAACTACCTTTAGGGTGCCGTAAATTTTGATGTGTGCCCTTCCCCAACCAAAGGAGGCTGTCTTGCGCTCAAAGTTGGTCACATCTATCACAATCTTGTATTTGGCATCATTTCCTGCCTCGACTATCTTCAAGCCTTTGCTTTTCTCGTTGAAAGACCGCGTAAACTCAGAGTTGGACACAGCCACTCTTTTGTCATAGTCTGTTCCGCACCACTGCTTGAAGTCTTCTTTCTTTTCCCATTTTGCCTTTGAGAAATCGATGGTCAACACAGCCGTCTCAGTCTCCTTCAAGCAGTTCACGTTGCCTTTTCCTTTCAGAGAACCTGCCCATGTAACGATGCTGCACATCAGGAAGCAGAACAACAATAAATTTTTCTTCATAGTCTTTATTTTTAATGGTTATTACCTATTTCCCAGAAAATTCCATCCCAGGGTGACGAACAACGAGGTGAGAATGCCATCCTGTTCGTAGAATCCGTTTTCGTTATCAAACATGTTGTCTTTCAGTCCGAAGTTGAAGCCGAAGTTGAAGCAAACCTGTTTGTAGTTGACACCGCAACCTACGCGTATACCGTAGTCAGCTTGTTTGAAGCCACAGTTGTAAGCAACAAAGGGACCGGCAAACGGCTCAATCCCCAGGTTATAGTTTGGGTAGAAATGATACGACAACATCACAGGAACCATTAGCGCGAAATTGTCCTTGGCATATCTTCGGCTACCGTCCCTCACGTCCACACCGCGGTTGTAACCGTATAGGCCAGTTTCAAGGTAGAGAGGTTTCCTTATGAGTCTTGTGTCAAACGACATGCCCGCCATGAACGACTGGCAGTTTCTGTCGCTGTGTCCGTCCAGGTGTAGGTCGTGCCATACATTGGTTTCGACATATCCTGCCTTTACGCCCAGATGATACTTCGGAGCCTCTTCCGAGTCTTGGGCTACGGCCGTCTGCCCAGCTCCCCAGAGGAGAGCGGCGCAGACGGCGTATTTCCAAATGTTTCTTTTCATGATGCCGATGGCTTGAAAATCTGTTGTTTAGTTCAGTTTCTTCACCATATTCACGATAGCCTTTGCCAGCTCGTCGAAAGCTGACTGGATGCGTGAGCTCTCGCTGAAGTCGATAAGACCCTTTACGTTGTCCACACGCAGCACGAGCACAGTCTCACCGGTAGAGGCGTCCTTTACGGTGATGTCGCCCACAAGACCGATACCGCCCTGACCTTTCTTTATGGAGAAAAAGCCTGCGGCAAAGTTGCCCATGTCCATGGACTCGATGTTGAAAGTAGTGGTGTATTTTCCGCCGGCGTCGTTAAACTTGAAAGTCTTGCTCTTGCTTGAGAAACGCTTGGCAAACTGCTTACCGCCGTTAGCCATGTCCTTTACATAGTTTTCCTTGAAGTCCTTGTCGTGGCGAGTCTTGGCATACTCGTCAAGTGTCATGTCCTTGATCTTTACATTGCTGAAGTCTACGGAGAAAGTGGAAGTTGCAGCCTCTTTCAGAACACTTGCGTTGCCGCTTTTCACGAATACTAATTCGTCTGCTGCCATGGCGCTGATGCTCATCAGCACAGCAAACATCAAAAACATAATCTTCTTCATACCTTTAGTCGTTATTAAATGTTTGTTATTCCTTTACTTTACTTTACTTGATTTGCTTCTTCATCAGCTTTGCCATGTCCTCACCAAGTTCGCTCAGTGGGTCTTGGAGGGTGATCTCGTCGTCGTTGTCGCCGTCTTTGGTTTCAAAGATGAATGTGGCAACACTTTCAGAGGTCTGACTGTCTGTCAGCACGGCAGTTCCTTTCAAGCGGCCTTTGGTGTCCACGTTGGTTGGGCAGATGTTCAGCACATACTTGGAGTTAGTGCGTACGGGTGCCGACATCAAACCGTATTTTGTGGAAATCTGGTTGAAGTAGAGTGAGAATGTGCGCAGCGACTTCGCTTCCCAGTCTTTGTCGCGGGGAGCCAAAGCCAGGAAATCGTCAAAGGAACGGGATTCAAGATACTTGGTATTGCTCAAGTCGAGTATCACGTCAAACTGGTGTTCACCTTTCAAACAGGTTACGGAACCCTGGTCAAGTTTTACGGTGGCAAACGAGGTCATGAATGACAGAACCAAGGCCAATGTCAATAATGCTTTCTTCATAGTCTTTTTTGTTATTTGTTTATCATTCTGATGATGAATGCCAAGATAGTGTAGTAGAAACAGAAACTATCGCATACACACTGCGGAATTGATTTCCTCAAACAGCAATAGATCAATTAGAAGTCAAAGGCTACTGTGAATTCCACTCCGCTGGCATTGAGATAGTCATTCTCTTTATGGCCATAATATTGCCAATCGTATTTCAAATTCTGCAACGTATATCCCACGCCAACACTTATACCTGTCTTGCTATGGCCAAAATAGAAATGGCAACCTACTTGTGGGGCAAAATAAAGGCCTTCACAATCTGCAAAACTATATCCTATTTTCGTATCAAAATAAGGAGAAAAGTTTTTATGGAAGAGTTTGTGCAATTCTCCCCTTACATGTGCAAAAACAGGTACACTCCAAGATTCACTATCTAACCAATAATTAACGCCAGCGCCAATACCTGCATAGAGATAAGGCATAATTTGGCAACCATGCGATGTCCATAAGAAGGTTCTGTCTTCTTCTATATCACCTGTAGGCAAAATATACGAATCTCCGATGAAGCCTCTATACCTGGGAGCCTTTTCCCAACCATAACGATTGTCGTTATCTTTCTTTTCTTCTGTTCTTGAAGATGAGGTGGGGGTGGCGTATGGTTCTTTTGTGATTTTAGTAACCTCTTCCATCTTGCATGCAAACACAGAACCATCTGCTGTTTTTATCTTCAGACTTGCATTGGGAACCAGTTCAATGACAGTACCACGAATGATACTTCCGTTTTTAAGATAAACGACTTCCTGTAGGCTTTGTGCCTCTGCCATAGATATGCTGATAAATGAAATCAGCACGACCAACAATAGTTTGATTTTGATATTGACTTTCATAATCATCTATGTATTTGAAATTATATTCTTTTAATAACCAAAGCCGAATTGGTTCCGCCAAACCCAAAGCTGTTGCTCAAGATGGTGTTCAGTTCGGTGTCTATGGTCTTGGCGGCGATATTCAACTTCTCCGAATGTTCGTCAGGATTCTCAAAGTTGATGTTCGGAGCCACGAAGTTGTTTTGCATCATCAACGTACTGTATACAACTTCCGAGGCACCTGCCATCCAACACTCATGACCGGTCATGCCCTTGGTAGACGAAATCAAGGCATGTTTGCCATTGAACATGCGGTTAAGGGCTATCGCTTCGTACATATCACCTTGGTGAGTACTCGTGGCATGAGCGTTGATGTAGTCAATGTCATCTTCCTTCACACCTGCCATATTGAGCGCACGGGTCATGGCAATGACGCTACCGTCGTCGGATGGTTGACTGATGCCGCCACCATTGCTTGAGAAGCCGTATCCAACCACTTCTGCCAAGATGTTTGCGCCGCGTGCCTTAGCGTGCTCATACTCTTCCAGCACCAACGAGGCAGCGCCGCCACTTGGTATCAGACCGTCGCGGTCGCGGTCGAAAGGACGACTTGCTTTTGTCGGCTCATCCATGCGGATAGAGAAAGCGCCAAGGGCATCAAACGAAGCCATGGAATAATAGTTGGTCTCCTGCGCACCGCCGCAGAGCACCATGTCTTGTAAACCTTGCTTTATCATCATGAAGCCCAAACCTATGGAATGGCTGCCACTGGCACAAGCCGAACTGACGGTGAAGTTGACACCGCGTAGATGGAAGATGGTGCTGAGGTTCATGTTGACGGTGGAGTTCATCGACTGGAAGATGATGCCATAGCCCAACATCGCCGAGTCGTGCTTCTCATCCATAATCTTGGAAGCCTCAATGACTGGCTTGGCAGAAGAATCGTTTCCAAAGATGCATCCCACCTCGTTCTGCAACAAGTATTCGTCTGAGATTCCAGCCTGTTCGAATGCCTGCAGACTCGACATGTAAGCATACTTGGCTTCCTCCGACATTCCTGCACGAGTATGACGGTCGAGCATCTTCTTAGTGATGACAGGTTCCTCGACAATGCCAGTCAATGCTGAACGATAACCATATTCCAGACGCTCAGGCTGTATGCCGATACCTGATTTACCGTTGTATAGCGATTCCTTGACAGTGTTCAGGTCAGTGCCGAGGCACGACCAGATGCCCATGCCGGTAATGACTACTCTTCTTTCCATTATCTTTTTATACCTTAATTATATTATGTATGTTTGGATTGTAATTGGCGATTATGTATAAAGACCGCCATTTACACTGATTACCTCACCTGTGATATAAGCTGCTTCATCCGAAACCAAGAAGCCGACCAATGCTGCCACTTCTTCAGGTTTCCCAAAACGGCCCACAGGCACTAATTTCTTGAGTTCGTCTTGTGGCAAGTCCTTGGTCATGTCTGTTTGTATGAAACCAGGAGCCACGGCGTTAACGGTGATATTGCGGGGGGCGACCTCTTGAGCCAAGGCTTTCGTTGCCCCTATCAATGCGGCTTTTGCCGTACTGTAGTTTACCTGGCCTACCATGCCTTTCAAGCCCGAAAGCGAAGTCATGTTTATTATTCTTCCGCCACGTTTGCGTGGCATCATATGCTTCAAGAGGCGTCTTGTGATATAGAAAAAGCCGTTGAGATTCGTATTGAGGACATCATGCCATTCCTCATTTGCCATCATAAACATGACATTGTCGCGGCGAATGCCGGCATTGTTTACTAACACTGAAATATAATCTTCAGGATGGCTTTGCTCCCAGAG
This sequence comes from Oscillospiraceae bacterium, assembly GCA_963599465.1. Lineage (GTDB taxonomy): Bacteria > Bacteroidota > Bacteroidia > Bacteroidales > Bacteroidaceae > Prevotella. The sequence goes on from CAVBXD010000031.1 coordinate 30,947, forward strand.
GTCAATAGCATTTTCTATAGATTGTGGATCAGCAACGTCAAAAGGCAGCAGCTCCGCATGACCTCCGTTTGCCTCTATCAGTTCCTTTACCTCATTGGCACATTCGGAATTGGAATGATAATTGATTATGACAGGATACTCTTTTGCCAAACGTAAAGCTACGGCACGTCCTATACCTCGCGAGGCTCCTGTTACTAAAGCATATTTCATATTTATTGCTTGTTTTATTATATCTTTTGAATAAACGCACTTGGTATGTAAGCCGTTACCATTGTCACTAAATCGTCTACAACCACGCCAACCCTCTGTTGGCCTTGCCACCGTGCAACTCGCCCAATCACCCCCTTGAAATCGCCGTCGATAACCTTTACCAATTGCCCTTTCTCGAACTTGGGCACTTCCTCTAATGTCACGATGGAATTGTCCGAATCGGCATCACAGATTATTCTGAGACTTTCCATCTGATAGTCAGGAACTATCAATGGGGTTTTCTCTATTCTGCTGCCAACGTGAATGTGGCGATAATAAAAACGAAGATAGGGGAGGTTTACGTTGTCGTAAACGTACTTTTTGATTTCTTCTTCCGTGCCGAAGGCGAAGAAGATATTTGGCAAACATGACTCGACAACAACATTGCGCTTACCTTTTATAACTTTTACTACACTCGTAGTTGGGTAGAAGGCGGTGACGCCTTTGGCTGTCATATAGTCGTATGCCTTTTTCTCTCTGCCATAAGTGGTGCGCAAGACATACCAATGCGGCGCATCTTCCACTTTTTGCTTAGTTGATATATGGGCATTTCTGGTGGACACCCCAGTTTGTGAACTCTCGGCATTTACAATGCTTTGAGCTTCGGGGAGGGCGTTGGAGGTAAGTCCAGCGCAAGGAGAAAGTCGAACATCTCCAGAGGTATGTGCATCTTCAGATGTCCATTCGTCTACTTTCATATCGGTGCCAACTTTTTTCTAGACAGAAATCAGTGAGTTTTCAAGATTATGGGAAGTCTCAACCGTAGCGACTCCACAACACTCAGCACGACGTTGGTAGCCGACTCAAATGTCATGGAAGAACTCGTCTTGCAGTGACAACTGTCGTCTGGCTATACAATCCAATTGCAAAAGTACGTAAATTTATAAAGAAAAGATAAAAAATGACGTGAAAAAATCAATATAATTATGAATATAAAGTCTGTTCACGCCTATTTGCCTTACACCTCTGAATGTCGCCTTGAAAATCAACTCAAAATCTGTCTTGACAACCTTTTGTCATGTTGGAAATAACGACTAATTTTGCAAAACGATATGAAAGAAAGAATAGAAGAGCTCCTGACGCTTTTAAACAAGGGTATATACGAGAAGGAAAACGAGATTGCGTTGTCGCTCCTCGCCGCGGTTGCTGGCGAAAGCATCATCTTGCTTGGTCCTCCAGGTGTGGCCAAGAGCATGGTGGCGCGGCGACTGAAAGATGCATTCAAGGAAGCGCGTTCCTTCGAGTATCTCATGTCAAGGTTTTCTACGCCCGACGAGATATTCGGTCCTGTCAGCATAAGCAAACTGAAAACCTCCGACGACTATGAACGCTCCACGGAAGGCTACCTTCCTACCGCTGACGTGGTGTTCCTTGACGAGATATGGAAGGCGGGACCCGCCATACAGAACACGTTGCTGACGGTTATCAACGAGAAGCAGTTTCGCAACGGCAACAAGGTTATGCACCTGCCGCTAAAACTGCTCATTGCCGCAAGCAACGAATTGCCTACGCAAGGTGAAGGCTTGGAAGCGCTATGGGATAGATTCATCATACGCTTGGAAAGCAAGAGCATAAAGCAAGACGACAATTTCGACAAGATGCTCCTTGATGATAGCTCAGAGGTAGCCAGCGTGCCCAAGCGGTTGCAGATCGGCAATGCCGAGTATGCTAAATGGAACAAGGCCATCGACGGCATAGGTGTAAGCAAGGACGTGCTTGGCGCTATACACCAAATCCGTAAATCACTGCGATCTGTGGCTATAGAAGGCACTGACGAACGCCGCACGGTGTATGTGAGCGACCGTCGTTGGAAGAACATCGTCCGTCTGCTTAGAACTTCCGCCTTTATGCAGGATAAGAAGGAGGTCGACTTGGCTGACCTGCTCCCCATCTACCATTGTCTATGGCAAGAGCCCGAGGAGCGTGACGAGATACGGCGACTGGTTATCCGTAGCATCTTTGCCTCGTTTGGTGATCGACTGGAGAACATGAAACGCATGTTGGCTGAAGATATCAAGGTGGCTCGTGCGGCCAACCGCATATCAAGCCGTAAGCTGGAACGTGACGCCAACAAGAAACTCTACAATCAGTTCTACTATAAGCTGGCCGACTATGATGAGGCTGAATGCTACATCTTTGCACGCGACTATCAGTCGTTGCCGCAACATGGGAAGGACGATACCGAAGGCATACTCTATCAAGACAAGAAACGCAAGAATGTTTCTATCATCCGAAGCTACGAAGGCACAATGGGCGCGCCCATCGGGTCATCGCCTGTAATGCTCAATCGAGACGATGACCATGTGTATATCTTTGACGACATGTACACCATAGAAAAGACCGCCGAGGCTGCCCTCCCGTTGGGAGCGGAAACTGCCGATAGTGGATGCAACTATGAAAAGGAGATAGACGCGTTGGCCGATGACCTCCGTGCGTTGGACAAGCAAATCAAGGGAAATCTCTTTGTGGCAGATGAAGACAAGCTGCGTGTCGAAGAATATCTGCGCGAGATATACCGCAACATTGCCTTTACTCGTCAGGATGTTCAAAAACTCTACGACTAATGACCGACTTCAGTAAGGGAGAGGTTTACCTCAAAGCCTTTACGCAAGACTTTGGCGGGCGCAAGGCGGATGTGGCACGGTATATCAATATGCTTGAGGTGTTCTGTGACACAGGCGAGATTGCGGGGCGTGGTGTGGCATGGCCTGAGGACAGACCGTGGCTGGAATACACTGATCCGCTCATGCAATATCTTGTAAAGCTCATGAGCGATCCCGAGATCAAGGTGCGTGTGTTGACCAGTCGTACCTGTGCCAAGGTGTTTTTCTCCACGGTGGGGCGGTTCATCGTTGATGTCATGCATCATCAAGCGTTTCTGTCGCAGTGTTTACGTGTTGAGGCACGAGGCATGAAAGATGTTGAGGAACTGAGCGGATGCGACCAGCATCATTGGCAGAAGTTGATAACCTCAATAGGTGAGAAACGTGACGAGGATGGTTTTGACAGCGAGTTTCACAAGCGCATGGCAAGCCAAGGGGTCAGCGAGATGCATAAAGAGAAACTGATCGATGATTGGTGTAAGGCTGTCAATGAACATCTACGAAAGGAAGAGCAGAAGCACATCACGTCGTGTGGCAGTAGCCTTGAGCAGAACCTCAATCGCATGTTGTCGGATGTCAACAAGACCATGAAACGTGAAGGTGTCTCAGACGAGCAGGCTGTGCAGGCATGGAAGATGATTAACGGACGGTGGACTGAGACTGAGTTTATGCGGAAGCTTGGTGATGTGCGCCTTCAAGAACGTTTCCCCCAGCTGCAAGAAGTGGTGATGAAGATGGGACGGGTGGCCGATTCCAACGGCAAGGATCGTCTGGCAATATCCAACGGACAGCGCATGAAGATAAGTCATTCCGCGGGCAACGACATCACCGGAATCACCATTGGCTCCGATTTGGGCAGTCTGCTGCCAATGGAGCTGGCGACTTATGCCGATCCCGACATGGAGGACATCTTCTACTATCGTTATACAAGGCATCGCTTGCAGACCTTCGACTACAAATCGAGGATTGCCAAACCCTCACGCCGTCTGAGTTTCGTGCATGCCCGTAGGGTAGGGCCGATGATTGTTTGTGTGGATACCTCGGCGAGCATGTATGGTCCGCCACAACGCATCATCTCCTCAATGCTTTCATTGTTGGAGGAGAAGGCCGAAGTGTTGCGTCGCGACTGTTACCTTATAGATTTCTCGGTCAGTGTGCATGCCATTGACCTGAAGCTCCGTATAAAGCAGAATCTCTATGAGAGTATTGGTCTGAAGAAAGAAGATGCTCAGTTTAAGAAGGGACATGTGCCTTTCATCGGGGGAGGTACCGATGCTCATGGCATGATGGATGCCACATTTAAGATGCTCGACAACGACGGCGACGCTTATGTCAACGCCGACGTGTTGTGGATTTCCGACTTCCTTATTCCTTTGGCTAAGAAGGAGGTCATCACTCAGATGCAAGCGTATCGAAAGACGGGCACTCGGTTCTATGGTCTCTGCATACGCCCCGCAGGAGAAAAAGGTTCCGATTGGGCACCCTATTTCGACAAGATCTACAACATAAAGTATAGAACTGTAAAGAAGTATTGACTTATGGATGCCAGCTGGTATGGATAATCCCGCATGACATCGGGAAACCTATAAAAACAATGTTCCGATCTTACTATTTTGGTCGTGTTTCGGCTTGCCGCTGAAACGGCATCGCCGTTCTAGCGTAACGGCATCGCGATACTAGCGTAACGGCATTGCCATTCTAGCGTAACGGCATCGCCGTTCTAACGTAACGGCAAATGACCATTTTCAAGCTATGCAAAAAGCTCAAGACTCTCTCTGTTTTCGGAAAGCGTTTTGGGCTTTGTTCGTTTCGTGGAGTGTCTAATAATTCTGTATTTGCCGTAATATGTTTAATCCTGTCCGTAATTCATCTACAAAGACTTTGGTGGAATGGATGTAATTTTGCACCGTCGGATAAATACAATCAAAATACAGGAACATAATGAATATAACAGTAATCACGGGCAGTGCCCACCGCAAAGGAACGTCGGCTTTGCTTGCCGACAAGTTTATAGAGGGCGCAAGGGAGGCTGGACACGAGGTGTTTCGTTTCGACGCTGCGTTCAGGAATATCCATGGTTGCATTGGTTGCGACTCTTGCAATAAGAAGGCTGACGGATGTGTGTTCAAGGATGATATGGAGGAACTCAATCCCCATTTACTCGAAGCAGATGTCGTTGTCTTTGTATCACCCATCTACTACTTCAACATCAATGCGCAGTTGAAGAGTGTCATTGACCGCTTCTACGCCAACAACTCTGCATTGCAAGGTAAAAAGAAGACTGCCCTTCTGCTCTCCATGGCCGATGTGTCCACAGTGTCTGCCGAAGGGGCGGAACATTTCTTCAGTCATTTCACCAACTATATGGGCTGGGAGAATCTCGACGTTATTTCCGCTACCAACAGTTGGACGCGTGCCGACATAGAGAACACAGACTTCCCGCAGAAGGCTTATGAATTAGGCAAGAACTTATAATGGAAAGAACATGAAGACAGGAAACAAAAAAGACGTGATGATACTGACCGGTGCTGGTCAGATTGGTATGGCGATAGCACGCCGCATGGGCTATAGCATGAAGATTGTCATTGGCGACAAAAGCAAGGCAAACGCCGAGGCTGTCACCAAGACGATGAACGAGGCTGGCTTTGATGCTGTAAGTGTAGAGATGGACTTGTCGTCACGGGCATCCATCCTGAGCCTGATAGCCGAAGCGCAGAAATATGGCGACATCTCCATGCTCGTCAATGCCGCGGGGGTATCGCCAAGCCAAGCTTCCATAGAGACCATTCTCAAAGTGGACCTCTACGGTACGGCAGTGCTGCTCGAAGAGGTTGGTAAGGTAATAAAGGAAGGGGGCGTAGGAGTGACCATCTCCAGCCAGTCTGGCCATCGTATGCCGGCTCTTACTCCCGAAGAGGATTGGATGCTTGCCACCACTCCGACAGAAGAACTGCTCCACCTCGACATTCTGCAACCGCAGAACATCCGCGACACCCTGCACGCCTATCAAATGGCAAAGCGGTGCAACGTGAAGAGGGTGATGGCAGAGGCTGTAAAATGGGGAGAGCGTGGCGCACGTATCAACTCCATTTCGCCGGGCATCATCGTTACGCCACTGGCATTGGACGAGTTCAACGGCCCTCGCGGCGATTTCTACAAGAACATGTTTGCCAAGTGTCCTGCCGGTCGCCCTGGCACTGCCGATGAGGTGGCCAATGTAGCGGAACTGCTGATGAGCGACCGTGGCGCATTCATCACAGGCTCCGACTTCCTGATGGACGGCGGTGCCACGGCTGCTTATTTCTACGGAGGATTGAGACCCAAAGTATAACGTTAGAAATCCATAACAATTATGAGAAAGATTATTTACGCCCTTGTCCTGCTGGCAGTATCATCGATGAGCCTTATCGCTTGTGCGCAGGGCAAGGCTTCAAAAGAACAGAGCAACATGAAAGAGAACAAGAAAGTATTGGTGGCATATTTCTCGCGAACAGGTGAGAACTACAGTGTGGGAAACATCACGAAGGGCAACACGCAGATAGTTGCCGAGATGATAGCAAAGGAAACTGGCGGCGACCTTTTTCAGATAGAACCCGTCGTGGCCTATCCCGACAACTACGACGAATGCGTGAACCTTGCCAAGAAGGAACTTAACGACAAGGCCCGTCCTGCGGTGAAAGGCGACGTGAAGGCGGAGGATTATGACGTTATCTTCGTCGGCTATCCCAACTGGTGGGGCGACATGCCGATGCCCGTCTATACGTTCCTCGAAAAGCACGACTGGCAAGGCAAGACCGTCGTACCCTTCTGCACGCACGAAGGCAGCGGACTGGGCAGCACGGCGAGCAAATTGCAGTCGGCATGCAAGGGTGCCAAGGTGTTGAAAGGTTTTTCTATCTATGGACACATGGCACAAAACGACCGCAAGGAAACGGAGAAGTCTACAAATAACTGGCTGCACGGTTTGCAGTTAGCACAATAACTGAACTATCAAGAGATTTACAAGAACATGAAACCATACATTATTTGCCACATGATGGCATCGGTGGACGGTCGCATCGACTGCGCCATGACCGAACAGATTGACCCTTCCAATGCTTACTATGACGCATTGGAGCAACTTGATTGTCCTACGACCATTGAGGGACGAGTAACCAAGCAGATACACTTTGCTCTGCCCGAGCCTTTCG
>CAVBXD010000032.1:0-36658 GCA_963599465.1 Oscillospiraceae bacterium
CACGACATTCAGAACCACAATCTGACGCTCTAACCAACTGAACTACGTCCACCATGTTATTCAAAATTTAGCTTCCTTAAAATATGGGTGGAAGGTGGGACTCGAACCCACGACATTCAGAACCACAATCTGACGCTCTAACCAACTGAACTACATCCACCATGTTAGTTATTTACTTTCTATCGGAAAGCGAGTGCAAAATTACTGCTTCTTTTCGACACCACCAAATATTTCGACAACTTTTTTCAAAAAATCTTCTTACGCCGATTTTTTCACATGCTTTTGTCGGCTTACACAGTAGCAAACTCGCCAGCGACTTGCCTCTTAAAGTCCGATAACTATCAGGGACAAGTCAGAGAGTCAGGAAACGAGAATAATGATTTTAATTCTCGGAATGACGTATTAAATCGAGAAGAGGTGGCTTTTACGAAAAAGTTTGAGTAAATTTGCATTGGCTTGTTGAATTCATGGCGGAAGCTCGACAGGGCCTGTATTTTTCTTAAAGAAACCATTGAACATGAAAAGACTTTTGACCATACTCGGTCCTACTGCATCGGGCAAGACAGACCTCGCGGCTCATGTGGCGTACAAGATTGGCGGGGAGATTATCTCCGCAGACTCGCGACAGGTCTACCGCGGCATGGACATAGGCACTGGAAAAGACCTTGACGACTATGTGGTGAACGGGAAGAAAATTCCATATCATCTTATTGACATCTGCGAGGCTGGCACGAAATACAACCTTTTCCAATATCAAGAAGACTTCTTGAAGGCATACCTTGACATCCAACAACGTGAAGTGCAGCCCATACTCTGCGGAGGCACTGGACTCTACATTGAAAGCGTGCTCAAGGGCTACCATCTTTCCCCCGTGCCGCAAAACCAAGAATTGCGAAAAAGCCTGGAAGGAAAGAACCTGGAGGAGCTTACCGCCATGCTCACGGAATTGAAAAAGAAGACCGGAAGCAACATGCACAACACCACCGACGTAGACTCTTGCCAACGTGCCATTCGCGCCATCGAGATAGAGGCCCACAACCTGAAACACCCCACAGAGAACAGGGACTTCCCAGAGATAGACAGCGTGATAGTGGGCGTGGACATAGACCGCGACTCTCGCCGCGAGAAGATTACCAACAGGCTGAGGAAACGACTCGACAACGGCATGGTGGAAGAGATACGGGGTATTCTCAGCAAGGGAGTGAAAGCCGAAGACCTGATTTATTATGGCCTGGAATATAAATATGTGACAGAATACGTCATTGGCAAACTAAGCTACGAGGAGATGTTCCGCCAATTGGAAATAGCCATCCACCAATTCGCTAAACGCCAAATGACATGGTTCAGGGGCATGGAACGCCGAGGGGCTACCATACACTGGATAGACGCATCACTGCCAATGGACGAAAAGGTGGAGCAGACCATACGGCTAATGGGCCTTGCCCGCACACAATATTAAAAAACGCTAAAACGCCAAATTAACCCACATAATCTTTTGAGCTTAAAGAAAAAAACACTAAATTTGAAAGCAATAACGGAAGCGACAAAAAAAACGAACTTCCTAAATCTGAAATATAAACCTTAAAATGCCTTTGTTACTATGAGTTATCTCAAATTTGAAAGGGCACAGATGATAAACCTTCAAGAATCTTTACAAAAAGAGATTCTGAGAACTAACCGGTCAGGCGCTTACTCATGCTCAACGGTCGTAGACTGCAACACGAGAAAGTATCACGGCTTATTGGTCGTGCCCGTTCCAGAGCTTGATCAAGACAATCATGTGCTTCTGTCGTCGCTCGACTGCTCGGTAATACAACATGGCGCCGCTTTTAACCTCGGTATACACAAATACCATAGCGGCACATTCAGTCCGAACGGTCACAAATACATCTTCGATTTCGACTGCGACAAGATCCCGACAACGATTTACCGTGTCGGTGGCGTGATATTGAAGAAAGAAGTGGTGTTCCAACACTACGAGGACCGTGTGTTAATACGCTACACCCTTGTGGATGCCCACTCTGAGACCACATTGCAGTTTCAGCCGTTCCTCGCCTTCCGCAGCGTGAGGCAGTTCACTCACGAGAACTCAAGGGCGAGCCGCGAATACGAGGAAGTGAGCAACGGCATACGCACGAGGATGTATGACGGCTACCCTTACCTCTATATGCAATTCTCGAAGAAGCCAAAGTTTGTTTTCGACCCCAACTGGTATCGCGACCTTGAATATTCCAAGGAACAGGAACGCGGCTATTCGTCTACAGAAGACCTGTATGTGCCTGGCTATTTCTCAATACCCATCAAGAAAGGCGAAAGCATCGTGTTTGCGGCATCGACAACAGAATCGAAAACCAGAGGCCTGAAGGCTTTGTTTGACAAGGAAGCCGACGAGCGTACTCCTCGCGACAACTTCATACACTGCCTCATCAACGCGGCACACCAGTTCCACGTGCACGACAAGGATGGCAAGCGTTACATTCTTGCCGGATACCCGTGGTTTAAATGCCGCGCGAGAGACACGTTCATCTCCCTCCCCGGACTGACACTCTCGATAGACGAAGTCGACTATTTCGAGGATGCCATGGACACCGCCATAAAGCAACTGTACCAATTCATGGAAGGGGAAAAGCAGACCGGACTCATATTTGAGATTGACCAACCTGACGTCCCACTGTGGGCTATCAGGACGGCGCAACAATATTCAAACAAATTGGGGCTGGCTCTTTGCGCCAAGCGATACGGGAAAGTCATTCAAGACATTATACGTTTTATAATAAGCAACAAGCATCCTTACCTTGTGCTCGACACCAACGGCTTGCTCAAGACAGACGGCAAGAAGAAGGCCATGACGTGGATGAACTCCACGGTGAACGGTTCGCCCGTAGTGCCAAGAACCGGCTACATTGTTGAGTTTAACGCCTTGTGGTACAACGCTCTCGTGTTTGCGGAAGACATTGCCAAGGAGCTGAGCGACCATGCCGCCGCCGACAAGTTGCATGAACTCGCCGAGCGTTGCAAGGCATCGTTTGTTGAGACATTCGTAAACAAATTTGGTTATCTCTACGACTTCGTGGATGGCGACAAACCCGACTGGAGCGTGCGACCGAACATGATTTTCGCCGTGGCTCTCGACAACTCGCCACTGACTTTGCAACAGCAGAAGACCGTTTTCGACTATTGTACCCGCGAATTGCTCACGCCCAAAGGCTTGCGATCACTGTCACCAAAGAGCTCAGGCTACAACCCCATGTATGTTGGCGCCCAGACACAACGCGACTACGCCTATCATCAGGGAACAGCATGGCCGTGGCTTGAGGGATTCTACCTCAGCGCATGCCTTAAGCTCTTCAAGCGCTCACGCCTGAGCTTCATACGCCGCCAAATGGTAGGATTCGAGGACGAGATGTTCAACCACTGTATTGGTGCGCTACCTGAACTCTTCGACGGCAACCCGCCATTCAAGGGCAGAGGAGCAATATCATTCGCCATCAATGTCGCCGGCATATTACGTGCGACAGAACTTTTGGAGAATATAAATGAAAACAAATAGGAGGGTCGATATATGAAAGTTTTAATGTTTGGATGGGAGTATCCTCCTCATGTGTTCGGTGGACTTGCCACCGCTAATTTCGGCATCTCAGAGGGCTTGCACGCCCAAGGCGATATAGACATTACGCTCTGCCTGCCACGTCCTTTTGGCGACGAGGATCACACCTATGCGCATATCGTCGCAATGAACTGCGTACCAATTGTCTATAAGGACGTTGACTACGACTACGTGAAACAACGCATCGGCAACTTGATGAGCCCGGAGGAGTATTATCGTTTCCGCGACCATATCTATGCCGACTTCAACTATATGCACGTCAACGACTTGGGATGCATGGAGTTTGCCGGAGGTTACCCGGGCAACTTGAACGAAGAAATAAACAATTACAGCATCATCGCCGGACAAGTGGCACGCGCCCAAGAGTTTGACATCATACACGCTCACGACTGGCTCACCTACCCCGCCGGCATATTCGCCAAGCAGATAAGCGGGAAGCCACTGTGCATACACGTTCACGCCACCGACTGGGATCGTTCTCGCGGAAAAGTAAACCCTACCGTTTACGGCATTGAAAAAGACGGCATGGACCATGCCGACTGCATAATGTGCGTGTCGGAACTTACAAGGCAAACCGTGATAAACCACTATCACCAAGATCCAAGGAAGGTGTTCACCGTGCACAACGCGGTGTACCCACTAAGCCCGGAGAACCAAGCCATACCCCGCCCCGACCACAAGGGCAAGGAGAAGGTCGTCACGTTCTTGGGACGCATAACGATGCAGAAGGGTCCGGAATATTTTGTCGAAGCTGCCAACATGGTGCTCCACCGCACCAACAACATACGCTTCTGCATGGCAGGATCGGGCGACATGATGGATGCCATGATTTACCTCGCCGCAGAGCGTGGCATAGCCGACAAGTTCCACTTCCCTGGTTTCATGAGGGGCAAGCAAGTGTACGAATGCCTCAAAAACTCGGATGTGTACGTCATGCCATCCGTAAGTGAGCCGTTCGGCATCTCACCTCTTGAGGCCATGCAGTGTGGCACGCCAACAATCATCTCAAAAACCAGCGGTTGTGGAGAAATACTCACAAACTGTATCAAGACAGACTATTGGGACATCAACGCCATGGCAGATGCCATTTACAGCATTTGCCACAACGACGGACTATTCAGCTATCTCCAACAGAAAGGACAGGAGGAAGTGGAGCAAATCACTTGGGAGAAAGTGGGACGATGGATCCGGGAACTCTACATGAGAACCCTGCACTGGATTTGAGCAGAGAGCAATAACTGAAAAAACAAAAAGAAAAACCATTAACTACCATGAAAACAATTTGTTTATACTTCGAGATACACCAGATTGTACACTTGAAACGGTACCGCTTCTTCGACATTGGCACCGACCACTACTATTACGACGACTACGAGAACGAGCGCACCATAAGAGACATTGCCGAGCGCTCATACATTCCTGCCCTCAACACCATTGGCGAGATGATAAAGGAGAACGGGAAATATTTCCGCGTGGCCTTCTCGCTCTCAGGCGTCGGCATGGAGCAACTGGAGCAATATGCGCCAGAGGTGCTCGACAAGCTCGTGGAGCTGAACAAGACCGGATGCGTGGAATTTCTCGCCGAGCCTTACGGCCACGGTTTGTCAGCACTGAAAGACAGTGCCATGTTCGCGCTGAACGTGAAAAACCAATGCGACAAGATGGTGGAGTATTTCGGCAAGCGCCCAACCGTGTTGCGCAACTCTTCACTTATCTACAGCGACGACATCGGTCTCCAAGCAAGCGAAATGGGCTTCAAGGGCATGCTGACAGAGGGTGCCAAGCACGTTCTCGGATGGAAGTCACCCCACTATGTTTACAACTGTGCGCTTGCGCCAAAGCTGAAACTCCTGCTTCGCGATATCAACCTTAGCGATGACATCAGCCTGCGTTTCAACAACACCGATTGGGAAGGATACCCACTCTTTGCCGACCAATACATCTCAAAGATAGCGCAGCTTCCAGAGGGGGAGAAGGTTGTAAACATCTTCATGGAGTTGTCGGCATTGGGAATCGCCCAGCCGTTGTCTTCAAACATTCTCGAATTCCTGCACGCACTGCCAAGATTTGCCAAGCAGCAGGACATCACGTTCTCAACGCCATCGGAAGTGTGCGATAACTATAACAGCGTGGGCGACCTTAATGTACCAGATACCCTTTCATGGATTGACGAGGAGCGTGACGTGAGCAGTTGGCTCGGCAACGACATGCAAAGGGAGGCTTTCAACAAACTCTACAGCATATCAGACAGGGTGAGAATAGCCAACGACCCCATGATCAACCAAGACTACAACTACCTGCAAGCAAGCAACAACTTCAGGTTCATGTCAACGAAGCCTTCACAGGTTGGAGTGGACAGAGGCATCTACAGCAGTCCTTTCGACGCTTTCACCAACTACATGAACATCCTTGGTGACTTCATCAACAGGGTTAACTCGCTTTATCCTTCAGACATTGACAACGACCAACTCAACTCTCTCCTGACAACCATCAAGAATGAAGGCGACGAGATTGAGATGAAAAACAAGGAAATCGAAAGGTTGCAAGCAAGGCTTGAGAAGTCGGAGGCAATGGTGGCAAAGCTTCGCAAGAAATACGAGACAAAGGAAATCGTGAAGAGCGAAGCTCCTGCCGCCAAAAAGACCACGAAGACAACCAGAGCAAAAAAGAGCGAAACAAAAGAAGAAACTCCTGTTCCTGCAGAGCCCGAAGCATAACATGCGAGAAGACTGACACTAAATAGAACTTTTCGAATATAGGTAAAAATTCCCTGGCATTTTTTATTGTCGGGGATTTTTTTATTATAAATCGTGTAATATTCCATGAGGAACTGCGTTATTAGGTTATACAAATTCTAATAATTACTGCCCATGATAAAACGTTTACTTCAGGACAAGCAACCCTCAGAATTGTCTTTGTATGTCATACGTGAGTTCGCACGCCAATACAGTGCCATTCAAAAACAAGGGAACAACAGTTTATACACGTGCAACATCGCACTATCTTGAAAGATATGGAAAAGACAAATACCATCATTTCCCCCTCTTTGCTATCAGCTGATTTCAGCAACTTAAAATCTGATATCGACATGATCAATCGCAGCGATGCAGACTGGCTTCACTGCGACGTAATGGACGGGGTATTCGTGCCTAACATCTCATTCGGCTTTCCGGTAATCCAGGCACTAAAGGACATATGCAAAAAACCACTCGACACCCACTTCATGATTGTGAAGCCAGAGCGATACATAGACACGGCGGCAAAGTCGGGCGTATCGATAATGACAGTACACCAAGAAGCCGTGTTGCACCTTGACCGAGTGGTCAACCAGATTCACGAGGCTGGCATGAAAGCTGGCGTGGCTCTGAATCCCGCTACGCCGGTAAACATGCTTGAGGACATTATCGAAGACGTGGACATGGTTCTGCTCATGAGCGTAAACCCCGGGTTTGGTGCACAGAAGTTCATAGAGAACACTATCAACAAGGTTCACCGTCTCGTAAAACTAATTGAGCAAAGCCAATCCAAGGCCATCATCGAAGTTGATGGAGGAGTAAACAACGAGACCGCACCACGATTGGTCAGTGCAGGCGTAAATGTCCTCGTCAGTGGCAGCTACGTGTTCAAGAACCCAAATCCCGAGGAAGTGATTAAACAACTGAAAAGCCTCTAAGGTGAAATCCTAAAGGATTATTTCTTTTTAGTAACTTTGCAAGCGGCTATTATAAATGATTAAATTTGGGCACACTACGTATGAGACAATCTGAAGAACGATATATCAGCCTGTTGACCGACTTCGGCTTCAAGCGCATCTTTGGGACTGCCATAAACAAGGACCTGCTCATCAATTTCCTGAACTCGCTTTTTGGAAAAGAGCAGATCATCAAGGACGTGAAATATCTCAACAGCGAAAACGTGGGAGATGTATATACTGACCGCAAGGCCATTTTCGACGTGTATTGCGAGAATGAGCAAGGCGAGAAGTTTATTGTGGAAATGCAAAACGCATTTCAAAAACATTTCAAGGACCGGTCACTATACTATTCCACATTCCCAATAAAGGAGCAAGCTCCCAAGGGTGCTGACTGGGACTTCAAGCTGGCACATGTATATGTGGTGGCGCTGCTTAACTTCGACATGCATGATGAGGCTTTCGACCAGAAAGCGATATCACACGATGTGGGTCTCTTGGACAAGAAGACGAAAAAAGTATTCAACGACAAGTTGACTTTCAAATACGTGGAGATAGCAAAATTCGACAAGCCACTCGACAAGTTACGAACGGTATACGACAAATGGCTTTATGCGCTGAAGAATCTCTCACGTTTGAACGACCGTCCGAAAGAACTGCGCGACAAAGTGTTCGACAGACTTTTCGAAGAGGCTGAAATTGCCAAATTCTCAAAGCTTGAACTCAAGGAGTATGAGGACAGCTTGAAGGCATACCGCGACATCAAGAACTCTCTTGACACTGCAATGGAGCAGGGATTTGAAAAAGGACGTGAAGAAGGCCACAAGGTTGGACGTGCGGAAGGACGTGCGGAAGGACGTGCGGAAGGACGTGCGGAAGGACGTGCAGAAGGACGTGCAGAGGGCATCAATTCCCAAAGGTTGGACACAGCTCGTTCCATGCTTGATGACGGTTTGCCTTTGGACAAGATCATGCGCTATACAGGCTTGTCACGAGAGGAAATAAGTAATCTAAAATAATCGAAGCTGTGTCAAAATATTCAAAGTAGCACAGTTTCTTAGTGTTTTTTCGTTTAAGCAACGACGAAAAATACGGTTCATCCAACAGCAATATATGTTTCAGCAGACTTCAATATAAACAAGATAAAAGCCCAAGCCTCGATAATAGGCTTGGGCTTTTATCTTGTTTATATTGAATGTCTTGTGATGAACTACAAGTCATTGAAGTTTATCTCCTTCTCAGACTTATCCTTCTTATTTGACTTCTGCGACTCATTGCCTTTAGAAGAATTTACTTCAGAAGATTGACCGCCTTCACCGGAATACGAGGTCACAATAGGCTCACCATTCTCATCCAAGATAACCTCCTGATCGCTGATGACACGTGAACTATCCACGCTTGCGGTATCGCGTACCGCCCTTGGTTGATAACTTTGGCAAGCATACATGTCGGAAGTGATTCCATCATCGGCAGTTGGCTTTTTGAATCTGCCATGATATTTCTGGAACGCCGGATCTTCCATTATATAATGATAAAACAAGCCAACGACTGGCAATGCCGTACGTGAACCTTGACCGAGCGCGCCTGTGCGGAAGTGTATACTTCGATATTCGCCACCTACCCATGCGCCAACCACGAGGTTAGGACTGACGCCCTCAAACCAAGCATCCGAATGATTGTTTGACGTTCCTGTCTTTCCACCGAAATCGGTGTCTCTCGCTCCACCGGCATATTCTGCAGCCAGTAAGCTCTGGCTTGTACCGCCTGGCTCACGGGTGCCGCCAATGAGCAACTGCTGCATCAAGAATGCGCTTTTGTATGGTATTACCTGCTCAGCCTCTGTATTGTTCTCATATATTGTCTTGCCGTCTTTATCAACAATTTTAGAGATAATCACCGGATCGTGATGCATGCCGTTGTTGGCGATAGTGCAATAAGCGTTGGTAAGCTCAAGCAACTGGACATCACTGGAACCAAGTGCCAACGACGGGGTGTCGTCGAGCGGGCTCTTGATGCCCATCTTTTCCGCCGTGGCTATAATGCGGTTGATACCCATCTCCTGTCCCAGACGAACGGCGACCGAGTTTATACTCTTGGCAAACGCTCCCTTCAGAGGTATTGAATCTCCCGAGAACGAGCCATTAGCGTTGGTAGGCGCCCATGTCACGACCTTCTTTTGCACTTTGTCATACACGTCCATAGAGAAATACTCATCACGACGCTTGTCGCATGGGGTAAGTCCCTGGTTCATGGCTTCAGTATAAACAAACAGCTTGAAGGTGGAGCCTGGTTGACGCTCTGCCGTCACCTTGTCATATTTCCACGACTTGAAGTCGATGTCGCCAACCCATGCCTTTACAGCACCAGTCTGGGGCTCCATTGCCAACATCGCACAGTGCATGAATGTGACCATGTACTTGATGGAGTCCTCGGAAGTCATGTCTTTCACGATTGTGCCCTCGTCGTAGTCGAACAGTTTCACGGGATGCACCCAATCGCGATAATAATAGCTCACCGAGTCTGGCTGGTTGGGGTACTTGTTAAGCAGGGCCTTGTAGAAAGGTTGCCTTTGGGCTATCTTGTCGATAAAGCCTGGTATCTCGTTGCCGTTTTCGTCACGCCACGGAGCCTGCCTAAGCCAGTTCTTGGATTGGTTGCGGTATATGCTCCAATGGTTGTTGAAGTTTTGCTGAACCTTCTTCATCTGCTCGCGCACAGCCTTTTCAGCATATTTCTGCATTCGCGAGTCTAGCGACGTGTATATCTTCAGCCCATCACTGTAGAGGTCGTATTTGGCATCACCGTCTTCATCACGGAAGTTCTGCTTGAAGTAGTCGGCAACATATTCACGGAAATACAAAGCCTGTCCATCGTAGTTTTCCTCAACCTTGAAATGCAGCACAATAGGTAGCTGCTGGAGCGAATCGCAAGCTTCCCTGCTCAAGTCGCCATGATGGAACATGTTTGCCAACACGACATTGCGACGTTTCTTGCTGTTCTCAGGATTTGTTTTTGGATTATACATCGAGGTGGCTTTCAGCATTCCCACCAACACCGCGCAGTCTTGTGTAGAGAGACTGTCGGGCGTTGTTCCGAAATAGTTGCGCGCCGCCGTCTTTATGCCGAACGAATTGTTGCCGAAGTCCACGGTATTGGCATACATCGTGATGATTTCCCGCTTGTCGTAAACAGTCTCAAGCTTGGTGGCTATGATCCATTCCTTGCTCTTCACGATAAGAATCTTCAAGCCCGGAATCTTACCCAAAAGTCCTGTGGAATATTGAGACCTCACCCGGAACATATTCTTTGCCAACTGCTGAGATATAGTAGAGGCACCACGGCCGCCATGATGCAGGATGGCGTCTTTAACGGCAGCAAATATGCCTACTACGTCCACAGCCATTCCCCGTGGGCGACTATAGAAACGCTCGTCCTCGGTATCAACCAAAGCCTTGAAAAACGAGGGGTTAACTTGGTCATACTTCACTGGCGTACGGTTCTCATTGAAGAACTTGCCAATCAGCTTACCATCGGCACTGTAAATCTCCGAAGCTTGGTTTGACGGCGGGTTACGGATACCAGAAAAGTAGCCTGGGCTCTTGCCAAACAGCCAAAGGAAGTTGATGTCAACCGCACCAAGGTAAAGAAAGATAAACATTATGAACGACACAAAAGCCACAACTGTTTTCGTGTACCATGCCCTGCCTATATACAAATTCTTGTACCAAGACCAAAAGGCTTTCATCTTGTGCCATGCCCATTGCACGACTTTTGTAAGTTTTCCCATAAAGTTCTATTGCCAGTTAGCGTTAAGCAACCGATATAATTACTTTGCAAAGATACTTAATAATAGATAAATCTCATACTGACAGCTAAGATTTTATGTTTTGTTAAAAATAGAACAAGGGGATATGCCACAATGCATATCCCCTTGTTTATAAAGATATTTATCAAACTTTTTTATGGAACCTACTCCTTGGTGATGATTCCACTCTTTGAAGTCTTCAGGAAATTGACTATATTCTGTATTTCCTTCCCGTCGGGCACCTGCTGCTGAATCTGCAGCGTTGCGTCAAACGTGCTGTTCTTGCCATGGAAAAGCAGACGATAGGCATTTGCCACGTGCTTGCGCACCTTCTCGTCGATATGCCATGTCTCCATGATGGTATTGTTTGGCCCCGTGTAAGCAATAGGGTTGCCACCGGCTATAGCATAAGGCGGAACATCGTTGGAGAAACGAGTACCGGCCTGAAGCATCGCAAGGTCACCAACACGTGTTCCGGCGTTCTCAATGACAGAGGAACTGAAGATGACGCCATTGCCTATTTCGCAGTTGCCGGCAATCTTTGAGCCATAGCCGAAGACATTGTAGTCGCCCACCACGGTATCGTGAGAGATATGGACACTCTCCATGAGGAAGTTGCCATTGCCTATCACCGTCTTGCAGCCTTCATGGGTTGCGCGGTTGATGATAACGTTCTCACGAATAGTGTTGTTGTCGCCAATCACGACCTCGCTGCGCTCACCTTTGAAGTCAAAGTCTTGAGGGAAAGCGCCGATTACCGTGCCTTGGTGTATCTTGTTGTCCTTGCCCATCTTTGTGCCATTGAGGATGCTTACAAATGGGAAGATGACACAGTTGTCGCCTATCTCCACGTAGTCCTCAATATACACGAACGGGAATATCTTAACGTTGTTGCCAATCTTCGCTTTGGGCGAAACCACGGCCTTGTCACTTATCTGATTCATAGTCGCTTCGTTAATTACTAATCAATACTAATTGCCAATTATTTGGCACCACCGCCAAGAGCGTAGTAAAGGTTCACGACCGCCTGCATCTTGTAGAAATCGTCTTGCACCTGATTAAGCTGGGCGTTGAGCAAGTTGCTCTGTGCCGAGATGACCTCAAGATACGTGGCCCCGGCACTTGCCATGAGGTTACGGGTGTCTTCAACGTTTTTCTTCAACACGTCAATGCGTTGCGACTCCAACTTGCTCTTCGCGTCAGAGGCATTGTAAAGCACGAGCGCGTTGCTAACCTCGGAGCCTGCCGAGAGCACGCTGTTCTGCCACGTGTTGAGAGCCTGCTTGTATTGGTCCTCTGCCACGCGCAATCCGGCGCGAAGCTGTCCTTTCATGAAGATTGGCTGCGTGAGTGCGCCAACCGCTGAAAGAAGGAACTTTCCAGGATTGGTTATTCCCAAGCCTCCGCTGTTGGTAAACGCACCAGAGGCACTGATGGTCAGCGATGGATAAAAGCGTGCACGCGCTGCCTCTATGTTGTAGAAGCAATTGGCAAGAGCCATCTCATAGGCGTGAACGTCAGCACGGTTGGAGAGCAACTGCACGCCAACACCCGTGGAGAAGTTGGTTGGAAGGCTCTGCGCGTCGAGCGAACTTCTTGGTATTGCATGGGCCTGCTCGCCCATGACCAATGACAAGCTGTTCTCCGTCTCACGAATCTGGCGCTTGAGATCTTCCTTTTGCGTCTGCACTGAGAGATAATTGCTCTCGGCACTCTGCACAGCGGTAGACCTGACGCCTCTCACGGTCTGCAACTGCACCTTCATGATGTCCCAAGTGTCCTTGGTCAGCTTCTCCATGTCGTTCACTATCTGGAGTTGCTTATCGAGCATCAGAAGGGTATAGTACATGTTGGCTACATTGGCAATAAGCCTTGTCTGCACGGCAACCTGATAGTCTTTAGTCTGCAGCATTGAGACCTGCGCCGAACGCTTGGCCGCAGTGAGGTTGCCAAAGAGGTTGGCATCCCAGCTGGCGTTGATTGGCAGCGAATATGTCTTATTGGCCTTCTGTCCGTCCCATGTGGAGATGGTGCCTTGAGGCGTGAAGGTGAAGCCCGGCAGGAAAGCAAGCTTGGCGGCTTTCAACTGAGCCTCGGCCATGTCAACGTTCAAGGCAGCGTTGAGCAGATCCGGGTTGTTGGCAAGAGTCTTCTCAATGAGCGACTGCAACTGCGGATCGGTGAACACAGAACGCCAAGGAATGTTGGCGAACGATGTCGTGTCTGTCACGGCAAGGGTGTCGTTGTCGTTGACAGCATCACGGATAAGCCCTGAAGTGTTGACAGCCGGCCGCTCATACTTGCCGTAAAGGCTCTTGCAGCCCGTGAGAGTCACGGCTGCAAGACCAATTATAAGGAAATTGTATCTTTTCATTATTCTCAATCCTTTTTTTCTAAATACTGGTCATGCCAAACGGTTGGTATGGACTTGTCTTCCCTGTTTTCCATGTTCGACTCCAGGGTGCCGGCTGCATGGGCATACTGGCGAAGCTCTGCCTCAACCTCCTTGTTGTCGGCATCCTCAAACTTCATTGGCTTGACCTTCTCCTGCAAGAACTGGAAGATGCAGAACAGGGCTGGCACGACAAACAACTGGACAATAGTACCAAGAAGCATACCTCCCACGGCTGCAGCACCAAGGGTCTGGTTACCAGACTTGCCCACACCTGAGGCGAACATCAGAGGCAGCAAGCCGATGACCATGGCCAAAGATGTCATCAAGATAGGACGCAGACGAGCCGCGGCACCAAGAATGGCAGAATATCTGATGGCCATACCCGTCTCGCGACGCTCAAGGGCGTACTGCACGATAAGGATGGCGTTCTTTGCCAAAAGTCCGATAAGCATGATGAGCGAAATCTGCATGTAGATATCGTTGGAGTGACCAAAGATATTGGTGAAGACAAACGCTCCGGCAAGTCCGAACGGAATAGACAGCATCACGGCCAATGGCAAGATGTAGCTCTCGTATTGCGCACTCAGGATCAAGTATACGAAGATGAAGCAAAGCACGAAGATAAGCGCCGTGGAGTTGCTCGACTCAGCCTCCGAACGTGTCAAACCGGAATACTCGTAGCCATAACCCTGAGGCAAGATGTCTTCCGACACTTCCTTGATGGCCTGCATCACCTGACCGTTTGAATAGCCGGTGTTGGCCGACACACTCACGTTGATTGAGGTGAAGAGGTTGAATCGACCGATGTTGGACGGGCCGTAAACCTTACGCAGCTTCACAAACTCGCTCACTGGCGACATCTGGCCAGAGGACGTGCGCACATAGATGCGGCTCAGACCGTCGGGGCGCATACGGCTTTCCACGTCGCCCTGTATCATTACACGGTAAAGCTTACCATAAGCATTGAAGTTGGAAGCGTACAAGCCGCCATAATAGCCTTGCAACACGCTGAGCACAGACGATGGCGAGATGCCTGCCTGCTTGGTCTTAGCCACGTCAACATCAACCATATACTGAGGATAGTTAGGGTTGTAAGATGTCATGGCCTGCTGAATCTCAGGACGCTTGTTGAGCTCGCTGATGAAGTTCTTGGTGATGTCGAAGAACTTGTTCAAGTCGCCACCGGTCTTGTCCTGCATGGTCATGGTCACACCGTTCTGCACGGAGAAACCTGAAATCATTGGAGGTCCGAAGGCCAGGATCTGTGCGTCCTTGATGGCTGCGGTCTGCTTGTAAATCATGCCAAGCACGGAGTTCTGCTCGTATGGGTTCACCAGCAGTGCCATCGGATCCTTCTCAGAGATGGCGCGCTCGATGCGTGCGAAGAAACCGCCTGAGCGTTCCTCAAACGACTTGAGCTTGATGATGAACGTGGCCTGGTCGGAACCTTGACCCGCTATGAAGTTGTAACCCACGATGGCGTTACGGTGAAGTATGGCAGGGTTGTTTGCGAGCATCTTGTCAACTTGAGCGACAATCTGGTTTGTGCGATCTTGCGATGTACCCGGCTTAGCCGAGATAGTAACGAAAATCGTACCTGTGTCCTCGTCAGGCACAAGACCTGTCTTTGTGAACTTCATGCATACCACAAGAGCCACGATACCCACTACCACGAGCAAGCCCGTTATGATGCGGTGGTTGATGACATGCCCCATGCCAACCTTGTATTTCTTGATGGTCTTGTCGAACACGCGGTTGAAGCCGCTGTGGAAACGAGCCACGAAAGTCTTGTTGCTCTCGTTCTCCTCTGCGGCATGTGGCTTGAGGAACATGGCACACAATGCCGGCGAGAGCGTCAAGGCGTTCAATGCCGAGATGACGATACTCACGGCCATCGTAACACCGAACTCACGATAGAACGTTCCCGACGTGCCACCCATGAAGCTCACAGGCACGAACACGGCAGCCATTACCAAGGTGATGGAGATGATGGCGCTGGAAATCTCGTTCATGGCGTCGATGGCGGCGGTCATGGAGTTGTCGTATCCCGCGTCGAGCTTGGCGTGTACAGCCTCAACCACCACGATGGCATCGTCGACCACGATGGCGATGGCAAGTAGCAATGCCGACAAGGTCAACAGGTTGATTGAGAATCCGAATATCAAGAGGAAGAAGAACGTACCTATCAACGCCACAGGCACGGCAATCATCGGGATGAGCGTCGAGCGCAAGTCCTGCAAGAAGACGTACACCACGATGAACACGAGTACCAGGGTGATGAACAGCGTCATGATAACCTCTTCGATAGAGGCGAAGAGGAAGTCGGTGACGTCGTACATCATCACGACCTTCAACCCAGGAGGCATGCTCTTCTGAGCATCCTCAAGCGCGGCCTTCACATCGGTGGCAATCTGCGTGGCGTTGGATCCGGCAATCTGCTGGACCATACCCATACACGCGGGCTGGCCATCATTGTTCAGGTGCACGTTGTACATCAGAGAGCCGAGTTCGATCTTTGCCACATCCTTGAGATGCAGTGTCTCACCCGTGGTCTTGCTCTGGATAACGATGTTCTCATACTCTATAGGCGTAGACAAGCGGCCCTTGTATCTGAGGGTGTACTCGTAGGCCATGTTTGAGTTCTCGCCGAAACTACCAGGCGCTGCCTCGATGTTCTGCTCGGAGAGCACGCTCGTGATGTCGGAAGGAATGAGCCCATACTGCTTCATCTTGTCTGGCTGGAGCCAAATACGCATTGAATAAGTTGCGGTTGAAGGGCTCTGCACGTCACCCACACCATTGATACGCTTGATGAGCGGCACGATGTTGATGTCGTTGTAGTTGGTGACGAACTGGTCGTCATAGCGTCCGTCGTCTGACGTGACGGCATACATGATGACGTTTGAGGTCTGACGCTTCGTCACGGTCACGCCCACCCTTGTCACCTCGGCCGGCAACAGCGCCTGAGCCTGCTGCACTCGGTTTTGCACGTTCACGGCTGCCATGTCGGCATCGGAACCCTGCTTGAAGTAAACGGTTATCATGGCGGAACCGCTGTTGGTGGCAGAAGATGTCATGTAGGTCATGTTCTCCACACCGTTGATGCTTTCCTCCAAAGGCACCACCACCGACTTCAACACCGTGGCGGCATCAGCACCCTGATAGGTGGTAGACACCGAGATGGTTGGTGGCGCAATATCCGGATACTGCTCGATAGGCAGCGAAACCAAGCCGATGATACCCAGCAGCACGAGCAGGATGGATATCACGGTCGAGAGAACCGGTCGTTTAATGAATTGTGTAAATGTCATAATTGCTCGAAATTAACTCCTCCTTATTTTCCAGTCATCGCCTTTACAAAGCCCTTTGCCGAGCCTTGGTTGGCACCGAGCTTCTCGGCCTTTTCTATCTTCTCCTCGTATTGTTGCACGGTGAGCGGCTTAATCTGCATGCCGTCGGAGAGCTTGGTTATTCCCTTGCACACAAAGCGGTCGCCAGTGTGGAGACCGTCGGTGACAATGTAGTTTACACCGTCGTCTTGTGGATTAACCTTGATGGCGGTGTATTTCACCTTGTTGTCGCTACCTACGACATACACGAAGATCTTGTCCTGCACCTGCACGGTAGCCTCCTGCGGGATTATTATGGCATTGCTGCTCACGTGGGGCACCAAAATCTGGCCAGCGCCACCGCTCTTGAGAAGGTGTTGCGGGTTGGCGAAATGGGCGATAAGGGAGTATGCGCCAGTCGAAGCGTCTATCACGCCGCTCATCTTGACCACGCGGCCAGGCTGGTTGTAGACGGTGCCGTCGGCAAGCTGGAGTTTCACAGCAGGCATCTCCTTCAGTACGCCGGCAACGCTTCCTGCCGACTTTGACAAGCTGAGGATGTCGGGCTCACTCATTGAGAAGAACACTTCCACGGTGCTCACGTCAGACACGGTGGTCAGGGTGTTCGACGCCGACACGAGCGCGCCTTTCTTGAAAGGCAGGCTGCCTACCACGCCGCTCGCCGGAGCGCGAACCACGCACCACGAAAGGGTCTCTTCTGCCGAGGTGAGGGCTGCCTGAGCCTGGGCCACTTGAGCCTGGGCCGTGGCATAACTGTTTTGTGCGGTCTCCAGCTCATACTGGCCAATGATGTGCTGGTCAAACAGCTTCTTATTATTAGAATATGTGAGATGTGCGGTGTTAGCCTGGGCACGGGCCGTGTTCAAGGCGGCACGACACTGGTTCACCTGGGCGCGATAGGTCTCGCTGTCGATGGTGAACATGGGCTGACCCGCTTTCACGGTCTGACCCTCTTGAACATAAACGTTAGTGATGAAACCCGAGATTTTCGGGTGTACGTCAACATCCTGAATACCCTTGATAGTTGCCGGATAGGTAGTCTGAAGGTCAGCACTTGAGGTTCCCACCGTCGTAACAGGGAACTCATTGTCCTGAAGGTCAGCCAGTCCGCCACCGCTCTTCTTGCCACAAGAAGCAAGGGCCAATGCAGCCAAAGCCACAAACAAACAACTTTTAATTTTCATACCTAAATTTAGAATAATATTATTATCAATGAATCTTTTTCCTCGGAAAGGAACATTGCAAAACGCCCAAAAGAGCACAATCTCCTAAAAGTTAATGCAAAGTTAGCACAAATATTTTACAAAACTATTTTGGGCAATTGAGTTTTTAACAACAATTACAATCGTTTGTCGTTTCTTTATCCCTTTGCAGCTTGTTTTTGTAGTTTGATAAGGTCTTCAAGGCCATGAAAATTCTACGCCAAGCCCATCTCAGCAGCCTTCTTCTTGAGCAGCTGCATGAGCGGTTCGCGCTCGTTGGGCACCTTGTCGTCGAGCACGGCGTCCTTGAGGGTTTGCTTGAGCGTGCCCACCTCTCGCGACGGTTTGAGATTGAACATCTCCATGATCTCGTTGCCGTCTATCACAGGTTGCAGCAGCCGCTTGTAGTCGCGTTCCTTGAGATCGGCTATCTTTGTCCTCACTATGCGGAAGTTCTCGCGGAAACGCGCCTTCCTCACCTCGTTCTTGCTGGTGATGTCGGCATCGCAGAGGCGCATGAGGTCGTCGATGTCGTCGCCAGCGTCGTTTACAAGACGGCGTACGGCAGAGTCGGTAACCTCTTCGTCGGCAATGACTATGGGGCGCATGTGGAGGTCCACAAGCTTCTGCACGTATTTCATCTTCATGTCCATGGGCAACTTGAGCCGCCTGAAGACAGACGGCACCATCTTCCCTCCTACGAACGGATGGTTGTGGAAGGTCCAGCCCTGTGCCGGCTCCCAACGCTTGGTCTTCGCCTTGCCTATGTCGTGGAGCAGAGCCGCCCAACGCAGCCAGAGCGAGGCGGGCTCTCCGTTTTCGCCCGGCCGGTTGCCGTCGCACACATTGTCGAGCACCTCAAGCGAGTGGTAGAAATTGTTTTTGTGCCCCTTGCCGTTCTTTGTCTCAACCACGTCGAGAGCGGCGAGCTCGGGCAGGATGAGCTTGAGCAAGCCGCAACGGTGGAGGTCCACAAAACCACGACTGGGCTGCGCGGTCATCATTATCTTGTTTAGTTCCTCGGATATGCGCTCACCGCTGATTATCTTTATGCGGTCGGCGTTGCGCTCCAAGGCATCGAAGGTCTCCTCGTCGATATAGAAACGGAGCTGGGTGGCGAACCTAACGCAGCGCATCATGCGCAACGGGTCGTCGGAGAAGGTGATATCAGGGTCGAGCGGCGTGCGGATAATGCCGTCTTCCATGTCGAAGATGCCGTCGAAGGGATCCACGATTTCTCCAAAACGGTCTTTGTTAAGACACACGGCAAGGGCGTTGATGGTGAAGTCGCGACGGTTCTGGTCATCCTCCAAGGTGCCGTCCTCCACGTGGGGCTTACGCGACTCGTGGCTATAGCTCTCCTTGCGGGCACCGACAAACTCAACCTCGTGACCGTGCCATTTGACCTGTGCCGTGCCGAAGTTCTTGAAAATGGAGAGGTTGGCGCGCCCGGCAAGCAGTTTCCTGAACGCCTTGGCAACCTCAATGCCACTGCCCACCACCACGACATCAATGTCGTTGCTCGGCCGTTGAAGGAAGAGGTCGCGCACGTAACCGCCAACGACGTAAGTCTCGAGGTGAAGACTGTCGGCGGCTTCCGAAATCTTGTGGAATATGTCTTTATCCAGCAGCTTGGCCATGTCGGCATCATTCAGCATTCTCATCATCATGTCACTTTTTTCTAATAGCTTGCAAAAGTACGAATAATTAGCGAATTACAATGCCCTCGCCCACGTCTTTTTATCATATGTCAAGCACCCTTCGACCTTTACGTTAGAACGGCAACGCGATATCAACGTAACGGCGTTCCCGTTCTAACGTAACGGCAACGCGATTCTAACGTAACGGCAACGGGGCACATTTAACCCCATACGACCACATATTTTTTGCGTATTCAGAAAAAAAGCGATAACTTTGCGTGGTTATACAATAATCGGGCGGAAGAATCGGTTATTAATTAAAAAGACAAAAACAGGAAATGAAGAAAATCATCATATTGTTGCTTCTCGCGTTGCCTCTCCGTATGGTCGCGCAATCGTCGATGACCGACTCGCAAGTGGCGAACTACATCCAGCAGGAGATGAAACGTGGCACGTCGCGGTCGCAAATAGTGACCCACCTCATGCAGAACGGCGTGGACATCTCGCAGATAAAGCGTGTGAGAAAAGCCTACGAGCGCGCCAAGAACGACACCGGGCTCGGCGACATGACGTCATCGGGCAAGCAAAGCAGGTTGAGGCAGGCCAACGGCGTGGGCAAGCAAGGCACAGGCGACAAGCAAGCCGACCGCCACGCCACACAGGAGGCTGACTCGCAAAGGGAAGCCACGACCTCGCAGAGGATAGCGGGCAAGAGCACATGGCAACAGCAATACGACGAGGAGGACTCCGACTTCAAGGAATACCAAAAACACATAGCCGCCTTCGACGACGACAACGCAGCGGACAGCGACGAGGTGGGACAAAACAAGAAGAAGGTGTTCGGACGCGACATATTCTCAAACAAGAACCTCTCGTTTGAGCCGTTGATGAACATCGCCACGCCTCAAAACTACGTGCTCGGTGCCGGCGACCAAGTGTCGGTAGACATTTATGGCGCGTCGCAAAAGTCGGTAGACTGCACCGTGTCGCCCGACGGCGACATCGTGATCGAGGGTTACGGCCCCATCCGCCTGGGCGGTCTCACCGTGGCGGCGGCAAAGGCTAAGCTCCGTTCCACGCTCGGCTCGCGCTATCAGTCGAGCCGCATCAACCTGTCGTTGGGACAGACGCGAACCGTGTCGATCAACGTCATGGGCGAGGTGAAGAAGCCTGGCACTTACACGCTGTCGGCATTCGCCTCGGTGTTCAACGCGCTCTACATGGCAGGCGGAACCAACGACATTGGTACGCTACGCAACATCAAGATATACCGCGCCAACAGGCTCGTCAGCGTGTGCGACATCTACGACTACATACTCAACGGCAAGATGACGGGCAACGTGCGCCTGCACGATGGCGACGTGATAATAGTGGGGCCATACGACTGCCTGGTAAACGTCACGGGCAAGGTGAAACGACCCATGTATTATGAGATGAAACGCAACGAGAGCCTGCAGACGCTGCTGCGCTATTCGGGCGGCTTCACGGGCGACGCCTACAAGAAGGCGGTGAGGGTGAACCGCAAGACGGGGCGCGAATATGCGGTGTTCAACGTGGAGGAGTTTGACATGAGCTCGTTCCATGTAGCCGATGGCGACTCGGTGAGCATAGACTCCATCCTGCCACGCTACTCAAACACTGTGGAGATAAAGGGTGCCGTGTTCAGACCGGGCAGGTACCAACTAGGCGACGGCATAAACAGCGTGCGCACGCTCGTGCAGCACGCCGAGGGGCTGACCGAGGACGCGTTCACAGCGCGTGCCGTGATGCACCGCATGAAAGAGGATCGCACCCTGCGCGTCATATCCGTAGACTTAAAAGGCATAATGGACCAGACCGTGGCAGACATCCCACTGAAAGAGAACGACGTGCTCTTCATACCTACCAAGCAGACGGCGATGAACGAGCAGACCATAACCATACAAGGCGAGGTGATGTATCCGGGCATATACAAGTATGCCGACAACGAGACCCTGGAAGACTTCGTGCTCCAGGCGGGCGGTCTCACCGACAAGGCATCGACCGTAAAGGTGGACGTGGCGCGCCGCGTGAGCAACCCCAAGGCGAAAGCAGCCGACAGCATAATTGCCAAGAACTTCTCGTTCGCGTTGAAAGACGGCTTCGTGGTGGATGGAGAGCAGGGCTTCGTGCTCCAGCCTTTCGACGAGGTGTTCGTGCGCAAGGATCCGAGCTACTCTGCGCAACAAAACGTGAGCGTGGACGGCGAAGTGACCTTCCCTGGCACCTATACGCTGTCGCGCCGTGGCATGAGGCTCACCGACCTCGTGGCGGCGGCAGGAGGAGCCACAAATCTCGCCTACGTGCACGGGGCAAGACTCGAGCGCCGCACCAACGAGGCAGAGCGCAAGCGCATGGAGGCTGCCTTGCAGATGCAAAACGACCTCTTGCAGCAAGAGCTGTTGTCGCTCGCCGCAAGCCAGACCTCAGGGTCGGCATTGCAGCAGGTCGGGCAGCAGAGCAAGGACGAGCAGTTGAAGAAGTTCCAGGTGCCCGACACATACTCCGTGGGCATTGAGCTCGACAAGGCCCTCGCCAACCCCAACAGCGACGCCAACATCGTGCTGCGCGAAGGCGACCGTCTCGTGTTGCCACAATACACTGCCACGGTGAAGGTGAACGGCGCGGTGATGTATCCCAACACCGTGAGCTTCATCAATGGCAAGGGCGTGAGCTATTATATCAACGCCTCAGGCGGCTATAGCAAGAACGCGCGCAAGAGTGGCGCCTATGTCATCTACATGAACGGCATGGTGTCGAAATCGTCGAGGGCTAAGGTGGAGCCTGGATGCGAGATAGTGGTGCCAAGCAAGATAAGGCGCCGCACCAGTCCTGCCGAGATTCTGAACATCGGCTCAAGCATGTCGTCTATCGCCGCGATGATAGCCACGATAGCAAACATGGCTAAATAGAGGCAGCGACATCATTGACGCTTGTCATTCTTCATGAAAAAGTTTATAACTCACTATATATAAGCACATTGTGCTTTTAGTGAGGAATTAGGGATATATATAAAAGGCACGAAACTACTTACCTGTTCAACCAAAAACTTATGCGCCATGACAGAAAACAGACCTCTGACAGAAAGGTATATAAACCCGCATACCGACTTTGGATTCAAGCGGCTATTTGGCTCTGAGTTCAACAAGGAATTGCTCATCAGCTTCCTTAACGCAATGTTCCACGGTGAGCAAAACGTGCAGGATGTCACCTATCTCAATTCAGAGCACCTTGGTGAACGTGCCGACGCGCGACGTGCCATCTTCGACGTTTACTGCACCAACGACAAGGGCGAGAGGTTCATTGTGGAGATGCAGAACGTGTATCAAGAGTTCTTCAAGGACAGGACTATATACTATTCTACATTCCCCATACGCGAACAAGCGCAGCGTGGAGGCGAGTGGGACTTTCACCTCAACTCCGTATACACCATCGGTCTCCTAAACTTCAACTTTGCCGAAGGGCTGCAGAACGCGCGCCGATGGCATCATGAGGTGAAGCTCATGGAGGTTGACACGCACGAAGTGTTCTACGACAAGCTGACATACATATATGTAGAGATACCGAAATTCGACAAGAACGAGAATGAGCTTGTCACCATGTACGACAAGTGGATGTTCGTTCTGAAGAACCTCTCGCGATTGATAGACAGGCCCACGACCCTTCAAGAACGGGTTTTCACACGCCTCTTCGAACAGGCGGAGATATCGAAGTTCAACCCGCAAGAACTCAAGTCGTATGAAGACAGCGTGAACGCGTATCGCGACATAATAAACGCAATAAAAACGGCGGAGAAGAAGAAATACGCGGAAGGGAAAGCAGAAGGTAGAGCAGAGGGACTTGCCGAAGGAAAAGCAGAAGGACTTGCAAAAGGAAGAGCAGAAGGTCTAGTTGAAGGCGAAAGGAATAAGGCTATGAAGATTGCCCGCATGATGCTCGCCAAAGGCATGACGGCAAAGGATATCTGTGACATGACGGGATTGACCGAGGAAGAGATAAGTAGCCTCAACTGTTGACATTTAAGATGCAGAGCCCTGTACCCGTCCGCAAGACGAACGCACCCAATAAAACGTATATACCATGACAACTAACAGTATTATGACAGAAAGGTATATAAACCCGCATACCGACTTTGGATTCAAGCGGCTATTTGGCTCTGAGTTCAACAAGGAATTGCTCATCAGCTTCCTTAACGCAATGTTCCACGGTGAGCAAAACGTGCAGGATGTCACCTATCTCAATTCAGAGCACCTTGGTGAACGTGCCGACGCGCGACGTGCCATCTTCGACGTTTACTGCACCAACGACAAGGGCGAGAGGTTCATTGTGGAGATGCAGAACGTGTATCAAGAGTTCTTCAAGGACAGGACTATATACTATTCTACATTCCCCATACGCGAACAAGCGCAGCGTGGAGGCGAGTGGGACTTTCACCTCAACTCCGTATACACCATCGGTCTCCTAAACTTCAACTTTGCCGAAGGGCTGCAGAACGCGCGCCGATGGCATCATGAGGTGAAGCTCATGGAGGTTGACACGCACGAAGTGTTCTACGACAAGCTGACATACATATATGTAGAGATACCGAAATTCGACAAGAACGAGAATGAGCTTGTCACCATGTACGACAAGTGGATGTTCGTTCTGAAGAACCTCTCGCGATTGATAGACAGGCCCACGACCCTTCAAGAACGGGTTTTCACACGCCTCTTCGAACAGGCGGAGATATCGAAGTTCAACCCGCAAGAACTCAAGTCGTATGAAGACAGCGTGAACGCGTATCGCGACATAATAAACGCAATAAAAACGGCAGAGAAGAAGAAATACGCGGAAGGAAAAGCAGAAGGTAGAGCCGAAGGACTTGCAAAAGGAAGAGCAGAAGGTCTTGCAAAAGGAAGAGCAGAAGGAAAAGCTGAAGGGCTTGCAAAAGGAAGAGCAGAAGGTGAAAAAAACAAAGCCATAGAGATTGCCCGCATCATGCTAGCCAAAGGCATGACGGCAAAGGATGTCTGTGACATGACGGGGCTAAGCGAGGATGACTTGAACAGCCTCAACGGATAACCGGCAGGGCGTAGAACCCTGTTACCGTCGGTGCGACGAATAGCAAAGTCATAATAATCACAAACATTTCATATAGGAGTCGAATTCTCAAAAACAACTGACCAACAAGACTGTCATGCAGATATATGTTAGCATTGCTACAATTGAATAAGTCCTCCAATAGATCAAGGATTTATTGGCAGAACATAGACTGTTATGCCTTGAATATCATGTCAATTTAATATTCAGCCATGAGACGAAGAGTATGACAATTACAAAAGAGATAGCCATGGCACATTTCATGGCATCAAAAAGGAGAAGCGATTTTAGTAAGTAACTTTGGAAAAGTAGCATGAGAGCAAGATAACGGGATGCATCCGATTGCTATCCTGTTTTTTGTATGAGAAAAACAATAAATATCGTAATATTTGGTTATTACAAAAAGAAAGTAGCGACGTAACACGAAATTTTCGACAAATGATATTGAAACTATAACTTTGAAATTCAACTAAACTGAAAAGAAATGGAAACAAATTCAGAATACATAGACATTCGTGTCTTAATAAAAGATATTCTTGACAAAAAAAGGATTTATTTATACGTATTGCCATGCGTATTAATAATTTCTTGCGTATATATATTCAGCAAGCCAAGATTCTATAGCACAGAGACAACTATGGCTCCCGAATTGGGTAACAGTGTTTCCGGAGGCACATTAGGTTCAATAGCTTCATCTTTTGGAATTGACATTAATGACATGCAAACCACCGATGCTATAACACCATATTTATATCCAGACTTGATGGAAGACAATGGATTTATATCAAAGATTTTCAAGTTTAAAGTTGAAAATCAAGAAGGTGATATAAAGACTGATTATTACACCTATCTAAAGAAATGCCAAAAACACAGTTGGTATGAAAGTGGAATAGGGGCTATCAAGAAGCTATTTTCATCAAAAAGAAACTCAAATACAGACAACAAGGAGTTCAATCCTTACTATTTGACAAAAGATGATGATGCCATCATGGAAGCCGTTAGAAACAACATATCAATAAACATCGACAAAAAGAATGGTACTATTTCTATTAGTGCAACAGCACAAGACCCAATTATAAGCAAAACTTTAGCAGACTCGACTAGAAATTTACTTCAGAACTACATTACAGAATACAGAACAAACAAAGCACAAGCAGATTACATATATTATAAGAAGTTAACAGAAGATGCAAAACACGACTACGAAAGATTACGTCAACAATATGGCTCCTTTGCTGACGCAAATACAGACATCATACTTCAAAGCGTAAAAGCAAAGCAAGATGACATGGAAAATGAACTTCAACTAAAGTACAATACATACAACACCCTTGTTACACAAATGCAAGCAGCACAAGCAAAAGTGAGAGAAAAGACACCAGTCTTTACGCTTTTAAAAGGTGCAGCTGTACCTATCAAACCTTCAGGCCCTAAACGCTTGATTTTTGTGATTGCAATGCTTTTCATTAGTACAATAATCACAACAGCATATATAATAAAAGATACATTTATCAAACAGTTTAAAGCCACTGAGTAGAAAACATCATGATTTGGCAAATTAAAAAAAGTAACCTTTATCTATTCTCCAAAAAAGACATAATATTTGGAACCTTATACACAGGAATCTTATTAGCATATTTAGGCTCCCTGTCCCCATGGTTTCTTTGGCCGATAGCAAAGGTTTACATCATCATTTGCACTTTGTTGTTAGGAATTGCTATCATTCTCGACAACATATCAAAGTCCATGATATTTGCAAAAAAAAAATGGCTATTACCATCAGCTATTGCTTTTATACTATTATTTTTTCAGCGAGTTGTTAACCATGGCAACATTATCGGTTTTACAGAGGCAATACTTAACTCATTCGTTGTATTTTGCATACTAAAGCTCAGCACTCCATACTTAGTAAAAACTATCAACACCACTTGTATTATCATGGGGCTTTTTTTAATTATCTCCATGATTGCATTCATATTATATTTTTTAGGTTTTCATTTCCCCTCTGCAGAAGTAAGTAGAGATGATTTGATGTATGAATTTGATAACTTTTATTTATTTATGCTCGGGAGAGCTAATGATTTAATCATATTACCCCGTTTTCAATCTGTATTCTTGGAGCCTGGACACTTAGGTACCGCAACTTCATTACTTCTATTTACACAAATTGGCTCATGGAAAAAATGGTATAATATCTCCTTGCTGGCGGCGACCTTGCTATCATTTTCATTAGCAGCCTATGTTATCCTTGTCATCATCGCTATTATGGGAGCATGGGCAAGGCACAAGAAAATTGCGATAAAACTATTTGGCATTGCAATTGTTTTAACAACTATAGCTATATCCTCCTTATTCTACAACAAAGGTGAGAATTTAGTTAACAATCTTATTATTAGCAGATTAGAGATTGATAACAACGGAAGGTTAGTTGGAGATAATCGAGTAACAGGAGAATTCGAAGCTGTCTATGACAACTATCTAACAAGCTCAGACATTTGGTTTGGAAGAGATTACAGCATTGAGGAATTTGGGTTCGGCAATGCTGGCTATAGGGTATTTATCTATGACTATGGCCTAATCTGCTTATTCTTAGTCATACTATTCTATTCGACAATGTCATTTAATCCTGTCAACAAAAGAGCATGGATGGCTATGTTAGTTGTAGCTACAGCGGGATTTTGGGTAAGAGCTACTCCCATGAGTTTTTACTTTCTAATTCCATTATACACGATACCGTACTGTGATTTCAATATCAATAACAACAAGGATAACATAACAAACGAAGACACAGATGCCAAACAACAATAAATCGGATAGAAATAAAAGAATTGCCAAAAATACCATTTTTCTCTATTTAAGAATGATATTAGTAACTATCGTATCTTTTTTTACTGCTAGAATTACATTGCAAGTATTGGGAGTGGTAGATTTTGGTATTCAAAATGTTGTAGTTAGCATCGTATCCTTTATAGGAATAATAACAGGTCCATTAACATCAGCCACACAACGTTTTCTCTCCTATGACTTAGGGAAAAATGACATCAAACAATTTCAAAAGACCTTTAATTCCATATTGATTTTATTTTTAGTAATAACCTTAGCATTAGCTATCATCGCATCATGTGTAGGTCCTTGGATTATCACAAAATACCTGTCTATTCCTGACATTCGGAAAATTGCAGCAGTATATACTTTCTTATTTTCTATATTAAGTTTGGCAGCTTCCATGCTAATAGTACCATTTTCTTCCGCAATTATTGCATATGAAAAAATGGAAATTTTTGCACGCCTTAGCATTTTTGAAGCTATTATTAAGTTGCTTATAGTATATCTTCTTAACATTTGTACAACTGACAAATTGGTAACACTTGCTTTATTAAACAGTATAATGCAAATTCTATTGTTATTCATATATGCCAACTACTGTAGATATAGATTAACGGGATGTCGCTTTGAAAAAGCCAAAGATACAAAACTTTACACTCAACTTATCAAATATATTGGTTGGAATTTATTTGGATATGGTGCAGGCATGACTAGTACTTTAGGCATAAACATTTGTTTAAATATTTTTTTTGGCCCATTAGTAAATGCTGCAAAAGGTATAGCAGACAAGCTAAATCAAATTGTCTATCAATTAAGCAATAATTTTTACATGGCAGTAAATCCGCAAATTGTTAAATCTTATGCTTCTAATGACATAGACGACGCAAAAAAACTAGTTTACAAAAGTTCTAAATATGCCTATTTTTTAGTTTTTATAATATCATTACCCATAATATTGGTAATGAAAGAAGTTTTAGAAATATGGTTAGGGAAGAATTATGTAACACATGACATGATTATATTCTCACAATGGATATTTATCTATTCATTAGTCAACACCTTGGAAACACCTATATCACAAATAATAAGAGCAACTGGATATATAAAAACATATCAAATATACGTTGGTATTTGTACCCTATTAGTCATTCCTATATGCTATGTTTGTTTTAAAATAGGGTACCCAGCAATATGCTCAATGATAATTTGGATTATCATTTATTTGATAACACATTTTATTAGATTATACATAGCTAAAAAGCAAGTTGGAATATCTATCAAAGCCTACTTTAAAGAGGTTTTAGTTCCTATATTCTTTACAACTGTAAGTTCTGCATCTATCATGTATGAAACGTCAGAAAAAATACAAGAAACACCAATACCAAGAATAATCATTATAACGATAACATCCATATTTGTCATCGTCATAAGTGCACTCTTATTAGGTTTACAAAAAGAAGAAAGAAACACTATAACAAATAAGCTTAAAAAAGCGTTATTAAAATAAAAAATGATTTGCAATGAATATAGGCATAGTAGCATACATTAATCCAGCAGAGTTCAAGGATTACTTTAAACCATCTGTAGCATTACCCGATATCAATGGTTTTGCTTCTTCCGTCAACACTATAACATTAGCATTACTTAAAGCAGGACATAAAATAACAGCAATTAGCTTGTACCCTGAAAAAGGTCCAACATTACATTTTGAAGGGAAAAACATCTCTTTTCATCTTGTATCAAATCATAGCGACATTCCCATGATGTATGTCTTTGAAAAGTTTTATATGGTTAATCGCTTAAAAAAAGAAATCTGTAAGCATATAGACCAGATGGATATCATCCATACTCATTGGACATATGACTTTGCATTAGCAAGTTGCAAGTTTGTAAATATCAGGCCAATATTCTGTACAATAAGAGATTGGGCACCAACCATCAGAAAATACGAAAAAAGACATCGCAAAATTCTTTGGTGGTTGATGCAGGAGCAAATTTGCAAAAAAGTTCTTTGCAACAAAAAAGTTCATTTTATTGCAAATTCTCCGTACATAAAAGGTTTAATGGAAAAATACTATCCTAAAGACGAATGCACTATAATTGAGAATCCAATAAAGAAATGCTTAATAGTTGATGAGAGAAATTATTACCCATCAACCCCAGTCTTTGTTTCAATAGCTCAGGACCTATTAGACAAACGCAAAAATATAACAAACTTGCTTTACGCCTTTAAAAAGCTAAAATCAGACCATCAAGAAGCTATACTTATCTTGATAGGTAAATACGACATTCAGAAGCCGTTATATGATTATTGGCTTGAAGAAAAGCTGTTGGAAGGAGTTGAACTAAAAGGATTTATGAATCATGATGAATTGATAGGGTTATTAGATTATTCTACCGCATTAGTACACCCTTCATTTGAGGAATCTTTTGGGAATACCTTATTAGAGGGCATGGCAAGAAGAATCCCTGTGATTGGCGGAAGAGATGCAGGTGCAGTATCTTATGTACTTGGGCACGGGAAATATGGGGTATTATGTGATGTACGAGACTACAAGGACATTGAAAGAGCATTAAAAATAGCACTTGATCATTTTAAATTACGAGATACTATCAATCAGGCAACAAGATACTTAAAAGAAAATCTTACCGATGAGATAGTATGTTCTAAACATATAACATTATTCAAACAATTTTCAAATTAGCAATAATGAATCCATATGTTTTTTTTCTAATGTTATCAAGGAATATTTACCTTCATTGTTTTCCGAATTCAGAAAGCTTAAAAACAAATGAAAGAGGCATCACAGACGTCTCTAAAGTGTCTGATCTTATAACCCAAATCATCAAGGAAGCAAAACCATGCATGATTGCTAGATTTGGTAGTAACGAGCTGGACATAATCTGCAATTATCTTGCAGTGAACAAACTCGACAACAAGAAACATTCATTTTTTAATTATATAAAAAACAATTGTACAGAATGGTGGTGGAATCCTAAATATATCAAAAGAATGTTTTCTGAAGCCGGCTTTTTTCCAAGCAATCCCAACAATCTAACTTTATTTTCAAAGCTAATGTTAGAAGATTGTAAAGAAATCGATATTTTAGGCTCTTGGAGAAAAAAAGAGACGATACTTACCTCATTTTTTTCTACCAATATAATTAGGTTTGATCGAGAAAAAATCAATCCATTCTTTGCAGAGAAACCGTGGACCTTAGCCTTAGAAAACAAAAAAGTACTAATCGTTCACCCTTTCAAAGAATCTATCATTCGCCAATACAAACAAAAAGACAAAATCTTTACAATGCCGTTTCTGCCAAACTTTGACCTCATTGTATTAAAAGCCGTACAAAGTGTAAGTGGAAATTCAAAGTTTACTAATTGGTTCGAAGCTTTAGATTTCATGAAAACAGAAATGGATAAAATTGATTACGACATTGCTCTTATAGGATGCGGCGCATATGGGTTACCTTTGGCAGCTCATGCCAAAAAAAAGGGTAAGATTGCTATCCATATTGGTGGATCGCTGCAGCTTTTTTTTGGTATAAAAGGAAAAAGATGGGAATCTGAAGGCTATAAAAACAGCCCTAACGATTATTCAAAATTATATAATGATTTTTGGATTAGGCCTAGCATTTCCGAAACGCCAAAGTTTGCAAAAAAGGTAGAGAATGCATGTTATTGGTAAAAAATGAAAAAAGTAAAAGTTTCTATTATAACCATATGTTTCAATGCTTTCAATGACATTGAAAACACCATTCTTTCTGTCATAAACCAAAACTATGACAACAAGGAATATATAATTATAGATGGATACAGTACTGACGGTACAAAAGACATCATTAAAAAGTATAACAGCCATATAACATATTGGAAAAGTGAACCTGACCGTGGCATTTTTGACGCAATGAACAAAGGCTTGAATGTAGCCACAGGAAGCTGGGTCATCTTCATGAATGCAGGTGACACATTTTACAACTCTACAGTAATTGATGATATTTTTGGCAAAAACGAGTTTACCTACAAACATATAATTTATGGGGATACACTCTATTTACGCAAAGAATCAACGGATATCGAAATTGCAAAAGAACCTTCTTACATTGCTAAGAACATGCCTACAGCTCATCAGTCTTTTTTTGTAAACTTGAACGATGCAAAACATATAAAGTTCGACTTAAAATATAAGTATGCAGCAGATTACAATATGATATACAAATTATACAAAGAGTTTGGAGAAAGAGGAATCGTCCATATTAACAAGCCTGTTTCTAAATATGAAGCTTGCTTAGGTCTAACAATGCAACGACCTAATGACGTATTTCATGAAACATTAAAAATAAGATCTTGGTCGTTAAGTAAGTTTTGTGGATATTTAAGATATTATATCAAACGTTTTATTTTAAGAAAACCATAATTTTATTTATATGGTAACTATTCAGCGGTAGGTGCATGACAAGGCATCAAACCTCAGATAAGGCTTGAATAGCATTGTAAGGTGTCTTGTTGTGCTTTTTGGCCGTCTCAACAACCGAATGCAGTTCGAGGAAGGCATCGGCTCCAAAGTCAGAACGGAACGTGCATGAATTCTTCAACTTGATTTTCAACTTGCGTATTCCACGCTCACTTCCGTTATTGTCTGAGGGTATCACAGGGTCTTCCAGGAAATTGAAAATGTAGTCACGACATTTTACTATTCCCCTTTTGAGAGTTTCAAATTTCTTGCCTAGGCTGCTGATGTTTTGTTTGAGCAGGTTGTCCAATCGGTCAAGCCATGAGGTCTTGTTGATAATGTCTGTTGGATGTGTATTTCTCTCATGGATGGCCTCGCGGAACAAGCATGCTATTTGCTCTGACCATTTCTGATTGGCTTTCAGTTCTTTCTCTGAGTAGGTGTGCAAGGCAAACCTGATGATTAAGGAAATGCAGCGCAAAATATGCGCTGTGACGGTCTGTCACGGCAGGCATACGCTCCAAACATCACCAAATTGGCCGGTCAACACCTTGGAGCCTCTGCTATTAGCACGAAAGAGCAAAGTGTAATAAACAGTCTGTGCTATCCATGCCCAGTCAAGTCGCTTGTTGCAATAGCAGCCACTCTCGTCAAAGCCGACAACGTTTGACGACATGATGTATTCCTTTATCTTGTCAATTATTGGCCGTGCGTTTCTTTTGGCCTCATTCACCCAATTTACCAACGAGCCTTCGCTTGGTGACAAGCCGAGGACATCATGCAGGAAGCTGGCGATACGGCCATACGGAAGAAATTGCACAACGCTGAGATACACAACAAGAGACTTGACGCTTGCGTCGTACACCACATCGTTAGACCGGCGTCTTGGCGCAGTACGAATACGCTCACCACAGTTCTTACATATCATGACATAATGACGTATTTCCTTGATGATTGGTCTTAACTCCGGTATGGAGACCACTTGGGGTATTTGATCAAGCACACGCTCAGCGTCTGCCAATGATTCACCGCAACTAGTACAATAGTTACTTTATATGAATATTTTATTAACGTTTGACAATAGTTACGTACAGCATGCTAGTGCTACATTAGCTTCTCTTTGCTTAAACAACAAAGGAAAGCATAGCTTTTTTGTTATTAGTGACAAAATAAGTATTGAGAATCAAAAACAGCTTACAGATATTGCAGATAAATACCATAGTACAATAGACTTCATATTTATTAATCCAGATTATATAAATGATTTCCCTACAGGTAAATATACTGCTAATACATATATTAATATTGCTGCATATTTTAGGCTTTTCCTTGCGGATGTCTTACCATCTAATATAAAAAAAATACTATATTTAGACTGCGATGTCCTCATTAATGGAAGCTTAACTCAATTATGGAATAGTAAATTTAAAAGCAATTGTTGCGTTATGGCAGTTGAAGATTCTCCTAAAATTATCTTTAATAATTGCAACAGGTTAGGCTATGATACAAAATACTCGTATTTCAATTCCGGAGTACTCCTCATCAACCTTCAAGAGTTCAAAAAGTACTTTAACATACATATCGCAATAGATTACATCAAGAACCATCACATATTATATCATGACCAAGATGTCTTAAATGGTATATTCCATGATAAGAAAGAATTCATTAATATCAGATACAACTTGCTGGACTGCTACATCTTCAAAAATGCATCTATTCCAAATAGATATAGTTCTCAAATCAAAAAAGCGATTTATCAACCTACAATAATTCATTTTTCTGGCCCCATAAAGCCTTGGCATAAAGAATGCAAGAATCCTTACAAAGGACTATATTACCACTACTTAAAAATGACCCCTTGGTCTGACAGTAAGCCTATTAAGAAATATACTAAGTTTAAAGACGTTATGATATATAAGGGCAAAAATACTTTAAAGTTTATCTTGGAAATTTTGCATATTAGATGCTACAGTTTTAGAAACATATCAATTAATACAGATAATAACATTCTATGAAAGTAGCAATAGATTGCCGTCTAATCGGCCAAAGTGGAATAGGAACATTCATTGAGAACATTGTTTTACACATCGTTAAGGACAAAAGACATTCATACGTCTTGATTGGCAACAAGCAATACCTACTAAAATTTGCCAACCAAGACAACTGTCGAATTATCGAATGCAACTATGCCAGTTTTTCTTTAAAAGAACTAATGCTATTTCCAGTAAAAGCTGTAAACCAGTGCAATGCATTCTACACACCAAACTTCAATATACCACTAGGAATAAAAGTTCCAATATACTGTACCATACACGACATAGTCTTTTTCGATACCGATAACTTCTGTTCTCCAGTAAAACTATTGACTTATAAATGGTTTGTCAAAAGAGCTCTTCGCATATCAACAAAAATATTTACTGTATCTAATTTTTCAAGAGAAAGAATATATAAGTATTTCAATACTTCAAAAAAAATAGAAGTCATCTATAATGGTATAAACCAAGAGCTGATTAAATACAAAAAAACTCACCAAAATATAAATCGAAAGAAGGGAATTGTCTTTCTTGGAAATCTTAAGAAGCATAAGGGAATACATCTTCTGCTTGAGGCTTATAATAAACTCATAGACAAAAAAGGCGACACACCACTTACTATCATTGGAAATTTTAACTTCAGAACCAAGGATACAGAAATCATCAATCTTCTTCAAAACAACAAAAGCAAAATTCATTTCGTGACTAAAGCAAGTAATCAAGAAGTCTATGATATCATATCCAAATCTGAGGTTTTAGTCTCACCATCCTATTATGAAGGATTCGGAATACCTCCATTAGAAGCTATGTATCTTAACACAAATGTTATCCTTTCTGACATAGATGTCTATAAAGAAATCTACAAAGATTATCCTTTGACATTCTTCAAATGTGGACACTCGGACAGTTTGTATAAAGCACTTAGCAACTTTACATACCGTCCTATAGATGTAGCAGAGAAAATAGACAACCAATACAACTATAGTTTCACGGCAAAAGCTATTATAGACAATATATTACAAATTTAGTTTTTCCCTATCACCCTAGTAAACTTTTATACTCTTCCATACACCTTTCAATCATCTTCTCTTTCAAAAACAGACGGTTAAAGCGTGTTTTTGCACCTTGTGATAACTGCTGATATAAAATTCTATCATCCACGATTCTCTCAATAGCATCAGCCAAAGCCTTGCTATCTTTGATAGGCACATTAAGCCCCGACTCCCCATCAGCATTTACCCAAGAGACCCCAGACTCCGGTATTTTGGTAGCAACAACAGGCTTGCCACATGACATAGCCTCAATTTGAACGATAGCAAAGGCCTCCGTTTTCATGATGGAAGGAAGACAATACAAGTCGCAAACTCCATAATACGAAGGTAACTCCTCATCACTTATTCGACCTAAAAGAATAACTTTTCCCCACAAATTTTCTCGCTCAATTTGCTCCTGCAATGCATTTTTCAAAGGTCCAGAGCCTCCTATAAGTACCACATAATTGTTAGGAAGATATTTAGCGGCATCCACTAGATATTTGTATCCTTTGTAACCTACAAGTCTTCCCAAGGAAAATATGATTTTCTTTCCTTCATATTTATTTTTCAACAAAAGAACTTTATTTTCATCATACGCAATTGATTCTATTCCTATTGGCAAATAAGTACATTTGTCTTGTACCTTCCTCAAATGAGGTGACTGAGCAACATAAACAGGAGTAGTGCCAACTATCATATCAGCTCTCTTTAACAACCAATTTTGCAAAGGCATAAAGAACTTCAACAAAAGCCTTTGTTTCAAGATATCACTATGCCAATGAAGCAATACCTTTCCCTTATATCCCGACAGTAAAAGAGCAAAAGCTGCCATCGGGTCTGGATGATGAACATGAATTATATCATATTTAGAGTTGATTTGGCGTAATATTTTTACCATCTGCCATGAAAGCATTGTTGCAAACTTCTTACAGAAAGCCTTAGCACAATAGATTTTTGCAAACTTATCATACTCGATGACTTGCGTAGCTTTACCAACCTTGGCATTGGCACAAAGCATATCGCAACAAATGCCCTTGTTTGACAACCCGTCCAACAAATCCAACATTACCTTTTCCACACCTCCTTTGATGGGATAAAATTTGCCCAATTGCAATACTTTCATCACTTTCAACAAAAATAAAAAAATACATACTTTACTTTAATGTAAAAGTACGAATAAAATTAATATTAAACAAGTTATTAATGAGAAAATCTCATAAGAAAAAAATTACAAGCCTAAAATTCTGATTCACCCTCAAATTTGCAGACCTTTAATTTTATAATCGAGTAGGAGGAAAACGGTGTAGTTTTTCTCCTACTTCCGTTCTC
The DNA here is from genome assembly GCA_963599465.1 of Oscillospiraceae bacterium. Classification (GTDB taxonomy): domain Bacteria; phylum Bacteroidota; class Bacteroidia; order Bacteroidales; family Bacteroidaceae; genus Prevotella. The sequence goes on from CAVBXD010000032.1 coordinate 36,469, forward strand.
CGACCTCTCACACCACCGTACATGCGGTTCCGCATACGGCGGTTCCTATTTTGGATGCCATTCAAGATATGAACCCATGAGCGTTGGATAGCCTGCATCTCGCAACTTCTGTGATGAAGCTGCTCTTTGCATTATTACCCCAGTTCGGGATAAGAAAGTCTTAAAATAGTAGGCTAAAAAGTTGGTAGCC
>CAVBXD010000033.1:0-35095 GCA_963599465.1 Oscillospiraceae bacterium
TCTTTATTTACAAGCGGTTCAAGTAAATGTTAAAGGATTTTCGTGGACAGTAGTGGAGTGTCAACTATAGTGAATATAAGGATGTAAATGATTATCTAATAGGAAGGAAAAAAGTATGAAGAAAACAGATGTGGTATATGATAGCATTGCCGATATGCATTGGTGGATGGAGGAACATATACATTATCTACCAGCAATGATAAATGTCGTGTTAATGGTAGATATAGTACTGATTTTCATCATCATAAAGCGATGTAAGGGAATGAACCGATACGAAATCTTAGCCCGATTACAGGTGGGGATTAGCGTGGCGGTACTTTTATTGGGAATGCTGTTGGTGTTTCATATGGCATGCCTTTTGGTGTAAGGGAGATATGAAAGAAAAAAACAGAGCCATGCCGTAATAGGCATGGCTCAAGTAATATAATGCCGTAAATTTATGTCAAGCCACTAACTCCTTAAACAATTTAATAGTTTCTGGAGAATCCTTTTGGCTCCATTGCACATATCCACAACCATAGTTCGTAAGTGCCTCTATATATTCCGGTTTCAATTTTATGGCTAAATCATTAACGATAGCTAAACTACTTACTTCTTTTCCTGTTTGTTCTTCGCGAACTGGTTTAATGTCATTCCATGTGAAGAGGAAGTTTGGAACATTGATTTTGTTCAAAGAGTTAAATGACTTAACAACTGTTTCCTTTTTCCTTCCAGCAAACTGAAAGTCAAAAGTAAATTCGATACCTGTACTTCCTTTAGTTATGAACTGAGGAGTGTAAACAAGATCATGTTTGTCGAAAAAACTCTTTACATCTTCTTTGAATATAGTTGCCACATTGTTTTGTGCCAGTACTTCCATTTCGGAGATTTCTAACATTGCACAGAGTAAGCCATGTTTCTTTTGTGGAAAATTCTCAACAGTTGCTACTGTGCGAAGTTCGTTTTCTTCAAGCGATACACCATAATTCCGAAGAATGTATTCAATCCATTCTTTTCTTTTTGCGGAGCGACTAATATTAACACCTAATTGGTTCAAATTTTCAAAAGTAACTCCATCGTCACTCATCTCGATTTCGTCTCCGTCTTTACGTAGATAAATTTCAAGAGGGTCATTATAGGCACCCAAGAACGGAGTGGACATGACACTCCACCCTGTGGTTTCATCTGTGCGAACCTTCGCACATTCACGTAACCACTTGTAGTAGTCTGTAATACAGTCTTCTATCCAACTCATATTAAACTTTGTTGTGCCATAATTGGCGTTGTTACATTTATGTATTTAGCAAAACATTTAATGGCTGACCCCACATCAATATGGTTGTTCTGCTCGTCAACTATAGATTTTACGCTAAAATCTATGTCATTTAAAGGAATTGCCCATTGTAAATTTCTATACCCTGGGACATTAAAATGAGCATGAGGTCCAGAGATTTCCTTTCCTGCAAAAGGTTTTAGTTCGTCGGGAACATCCACGGTTGCTATTGCAGGATTTGGATGAGCCGAATCATTAGAAACATAATCCACACGGAATATCCCCACATGAGAATCTTTCTCTAAAACATGCAAACTCAATTTAATCAACTCTTTGGAACTTCTGTTAATTGTCCATGAAAACAAAAATTCCTCATCATGTGAACGTAAGGTGATATTTTCATGTAAGCCGGGCGAACAGTCTATTTGCCTAGATGCACAGACAGTCTTACCATCACTCTCCAAAATAACTTTGGGAGTGTTGATCAATTCCCTTGCTTGCTTGAAAGTAAATTCTGTTACTGCCACAATTCATCCATTTTACATTGTAAATACTTTACCTTGCAAAAGTAACAAATGTTTTTGAGAGAGCACCTGTTTGTTCTAAACATTTATAATTAATTAAGGAGCAAGTGAATGTTTTTCTGTATCATAATCTGTTGTAACGGCCAATAATCTCAGTATTTAAATTCTTATACTTAGAACTACAAAAAACAGATTGGAAAAACATCTTAAAGTATGATTTAGAGCTTTCTATGTTAAAACATTAGTGTCCCGTTAAAATCGGGATCAATTAAATATTAGTCAAATAACCCCGGAAAAAGGGGCAATTGAGTTCTTTGACATTATTGAAATCAGTCCTTTCGAAGAGATCTATAAGTGGTGTCTTATCCATAAGCGAAATGCTTAGAATCTGAAGAACCTCATAAGTTGAGCGCTTTAGTTGCATATCATGTTGTATGATAGCAACAAGGCAATATGTTATGATAGCCGAACATATTTGGATTCTGACAGCATTCTCTGTAGTACCCCAAAACTTCTTAATTTTGAGGTGCTGCTTTAGCCATTTGAAGAACAATTCTATCTGCCATCTATTCTTGTAAAGATTGGCTATTTCAAGTGCTGTAAGATGAAAGGTGTTAGTTAGGAAGACGAACTCCCTGTCCTGTTCTTCATCATAGAATTTGACAAGTCTGAGTTGCTCAGGGTACTTCTTGTATGAATTGTATTCTGTAAATTCAATCACAGCATCTGTCAATATATTCTTTGGTAACCTACGCCTCCATTTACAGCATTTGTATTGCAGATTCTTTTTGGCTCGCACTACAAAGAACGATTCATGCTGATGTATTTTGAAAAGTTCCTTGAACGCATTATATCCACGGTCGAACACATAGTAAGACCCAGATTCATAAGGAATATTCTTCATAGCCCTTGAATCGCAAACTGAAGCTGTAGAGATATGAAAGAACGCAGGAACCTGAGATTCGAGGTCATATAGCACATGTGCTTTCACACCTCCCTTCTTCTTACGGAACTTTGCCCACCAGAATACCGACAAACACAAAGGAATTGTCGTTGAGTCAAAGGCATATACATTACCTTTTAACTTGAAGATATCCGTTGCTCGTTTCTTTCTTGCTTGCTCCATCATATAAAAAGCAAAGTCTTCAAAGATACGATAGTCACGATTCTGATTAGCTGAAGCAAAAGTCGTTTTTGCAATAGGCTTACGCCCAAGACCAAGATGGTAACATTTGGAACTGTGTGCCTCCAATGCGACTACCACATCACGCAAACTTTCACGATTAGTGAGCTGACCAAACATCATTGCCATGAGTTGGTTCCAACATGTGAGGTTCTTGACGTAGCGATTTCCGTTATACTTATCAACCAAATGGCGAAACTTGTTGTTGTCGAGAAATTCTATCAATTGGGCGAAAACGTATTTGTCTTTGTTCATTGGGCAGGATTATTGATAACTGCAAAAGTACAAATTCAAATCGTCGCACCCTTAAAATCTCATGCAAGAGACTGTGTTTCAATTAATTCAAAGAACGATTAGCCCACTTTAACGGGACAGTAATGAGTTTCGGCACAAACACAACAGCAGGAAAAATCCCCACATGTCCAATATTACGCTCAATGGCCTTATGTAGCAAGAATGCTTCTCACTGCTTCTGCCGACCTCTCATAGAGAGTCTGCTCCTCCTGAGCCATGACGGGCTGCACCTGTCCCAACTGTTCCTGCAACTTGAGGGCTGACGGTGCGACACGCTGGTTGAGACGCCGCTTTATCTCCATGTATCTTGTGAGTTCGTAGGCGGCACGCCGCGGCAGGGTGGCATGCATCAGCCATGCCAACTCCAGATGATACTTGGCGGCATACTCGTCGCGTCGCTGGTTGACGACGGCCTGACACAGGAGTGCTATCTTCTGGGTGTTGTCGGTAAGGAGTTTGGCAAGCTCGGCATAGAGGTAGCTATCGTGATGCCGCACGAGCAGCCTTTTATAGGTATCGATGGCCTTATCGGTATGGCCCACAAGGTTGTGCATCTGCGCCAGATGGCGAAGATTCTCCTTGTAATATGGCGACTTTTGAAAAGCCAGCCTAAAGAGGTCTGCCACCTGGTTGATATATGCGGCATCGCGCTTGGCAAGGTCCTTGAGCAAGTGGTTCACCACCTGCTGCCCCAGCGACGGCACTTTGTGGCCGTTGGCCACATAGGGTTGCCAGTCGGCTTCGGTCATGCGGTTGAAGTAGGGCATGAAATAGAGCAGGTTGAAGCCTTCGGTGAGCTTGTCCATGCTGAGAGCCGCATTGATGATGGCGCGGTTGCCCTGCCCCATCCTGTCCTTGGTCAGCGGATAGAGCTTCACGAGTTGGAAAAGCAGTCGGCGCGCCTCCTCGGTGCGTTTCTGCCGTGCGCGAAGCTTGAACATATCGTTGGTACACCAAAACATGCACAGGTTGGTGTGCAGACCTTGATGCACGGCATACAACTGCAATATGGCCGCGTAAGCCTCCTCGTGCCTGCCTTCCTTGCGCATCTCAAACACGTCTCTCACTTCCATGGTTTTCAGCTATAAAGGTTTCGACCAACAAAGAGCAATTATCACCTATCCTTTCCACAACCCATGGAGGTTGCAATATTCGCGAGCTGTCACCTCTTGGGCATCGGTCAAGAAGATAGCCTCGGGCTTTTCTCCTGGTTTCAACTCATGGCGAAGCACATCGGTAGGAGTAAGCAACTCGATCCACTGGATATAATGCTCAGGGAGCATAGGATGCTCCACACTCCCCACTTTCACACGGTAGCCTCCATCAATAGGTTCGATTTCTGGCACGTGTTTCTCCTTCGCACCATCCGTGGTGTTCTCCTTCATCAGCTTCATCGACTGACCGCAACAACAGAGTTCGGCACCCGGATTCACTACTTCCACCACATTGCCGCATAAAGTGCAGCGATAGATTTCCCTGTTCTTAGTCATAATGTTTTTGTCTTTAAGTTATCACTTTGGTTATTTCTCTCTGTATCAGGCTAAAACATTAGCTATCAGCCTGACACACCATATACTTGCAAATGTAGGCATTATTCCGTTGCGCTCCAAGTGTTTTTAGTTAAAGTTAAATAACAAACAACTCTTTGTGTACCAAAAGCTTGCGAATATCTTTGAGAAAAATTATCTTTGTGCTAAATATCTTGGAGAATTCCTCCTTGTTCAGTTGGACTTGGGAGTCACCAAGAAGCTGAAGCAATGGACGTTCCTGTTGCAGTCGACGGATGTCTTCCGCATGGCCCGCAATTCCATGTTCACCTATGGTACTAACATGTTGCTCGACAAATGGAATTACAGTGATTCACAGGCAGTGAAGCTGACAATAAGTTGTCGTTTCAATACCGCCAACAGCAAGTACAAGGGAACAGGTGCGGGCAATGCGGAGAAGAACAGGACTGTGATTTCTATTTCATTTTAGCCAGAATCCATTCGGCAACGATTTGCAACATCTCTTGCGAGACAGGTTCCTTGATAGACGAATACTCGCTTGGAAGTCCCGTCTTGCAAGGCAGGAAAAGATGATTGAGGCCTTTCATCTCGATGGTTGTCACGTCAGAGCCTTCAGGCATATAACGCTTCCAGTTGGCAAGGTTTGTAGTAGAACATACCATGATGTCCTTGTCGCCATTGAGTGCCAATAGTGGAATGTGGACATCTTTCAAGTAAGTGGCAGGATTGTATCTTACGTTAAAACGATACCAGCGCCCCGTAGCCTGCATCTTATACATGTAGATAGGGAAGCGGAAATGGTCGAACTCTACATTGAGAGTACTGAAGTAGATGCTGTCCATCGCATGCCATTTGTCGTATGCCTCCTGCAGTTTGTTCTCCAAACTGTCACTATCTGCATATTTGTAGGCTACTCTGAACATCAGTTCGTTGATGGTGTTGTAGCGTTTTACATTATAGTCTGGCAGACTGTAGGCAGCAACTTGCCTCTCGTTCTGCTCGATCAAGGCATGAAGTCCGTCAGTACACAGCCCAGCAAGACTTACCATAAACTTTACGTCCTTGCTCCTGGAGGCTGCTATCGACATAGCGGCTCCACCTTCGCTATGTCCGATGAAACCTATGCGCGAAGGGTCGATGTCCTTGCGCTTCTTGAGGGCATTTAGGGCTGCCAGACCGTCCTTGGCAAAATCCTCGGTGGTTGCCGTCTCGTATACTCCGGTAGATTTACCTGTTCCGCGGTCGTCGAAGCGTAGTACAGCGATGCCGCGGTTGCTCAGATAGTCGGCAATGTCTGCAAACATTTTGTGCCCTGCCATCGTACCGTCTCGGTCTTGCTTGCCAGTGCCCGAGAGGATGATGGCCACTGGTGCATGTTTTACGTCTTTAGGAACAGTGAGCGTGGCACCGAAAGTAACGGTGTCGTTCTTGAATGTAATGTCTTTGGAAAGGTAGTTGCCGCCAAAAATAGGGCTGGCAACAACTACCGATAAGAGAGAGAATAATATCCTTTTCATCTATTGGTTATTTTTTTGCTTGTTCTACCATTTCTATCATTTCATCTTTCAAGGCACTTGGACTACCCTTGTAGCCAATGGCGATGAAGCGGATGTTGCCTTTGGCATCAACGACAACTTTCATAGGAATGCCAGACACAGTGTATTGCTTCATCACCTTGCTAGACAGGAAGTCATTGGTCTTGCTTCCGTTCTGCTTGTTGTCGAACACGAGATGAATATCCAATCCTTGTTGCTTGAGATATGTCTTTGCTTTCTCTTTATAGTTGGGGATATACTCTTGGGTGTCGATGAAGAAGAATTCTACATTCTTGTCATTCTTATAATAATCGGCTGCGGCTTTCATTCCAGGCAGAGATGCCTTGCATGGATGGCACCAGTTTGCCCAAAAGTCGAGTACATAGACCTTGCCCTTTAGTTGGGCGGAAGAGATGGTCTTACCGTCTGCATCTGTGAGTTTCCATTCAGGCATGATGCCTTCGCGCTTGTAGGCTGCAACCTCTTTCTGGATGGCAGATTGCTCAGCAGGATTCTTCAACTTTTCTACGTATTGGTCGAAGCCATTGGCATTGCCGTGCTCCTGCGTATAGATGTCTTGGAGCATCTTGGTTTGCAGTTCCGATACTTGGTTGTAGAATACGCTCTTTTCGAGCAAGTCTTTCAGTTCGGCGGTCTTGCCTAAAGTCTTCAGTATTTCAGCCATATTGTCGTTGACCTCAGCACGTTTGTATTGTGTGGCTTTTTGGGCAAGGCGAGCAAATTCTAAAGCTTTAGCCGTATTGCCAGTGTTCTTGAGAATCTCAGAATACACCTCTGCCACCATGCCATTCATGGCTTGGTCGGCTTGTGCTATCCATTCTTTGTCTGAAAGATAAATTCTTGACTCAGGCTTCTCTCCCTTGAGGGCGATCATGCGGTCTACAAGTTGGGTTGCGAAAGGTAGAAGTTCTGCATCTGTCTTGTCCTTACGCAGGTGGGAGATTTCTATCAACTTATAGAAAATGGTGGCACAGCCGAAGAAAGACAACTTAGGCAAGTATTCGTCTTGCTTGTCTGTCTTTCCGCTCATGCTATCGACAATCATAAGTGTAGTATAGACGTTGTCATAGCTCTGCCCGAACTTCTGCAGGCAGCTTTCACGCTCAGGAGTGTATGGGAAAGCTTTGAGGAAGTCGAGATAATGCATCTCGATGGCTTTCGGGTCATGGTAGTCGAATGGTTCATCAAACTTGGCTTTCATGGCCAGCAATCCCTTTGGATACTTCTTGAGAATAGTGGCTTTGATGGCTTCTGCCTCTTCCTTGTTGCCGCTGACGATGGACATGGCATTCATCAAGGCTTCCTCCGTGCCTTGCTTCTTTAGGAATTCTACGGCATTGGCTATACGCTTGTCTGCACCGTTTATCTTTGCGGCAAGTGCAGACTGAGCAAAGAGCGGTGCGTATGCGATGGATGAGGATGGGTTGTAAGTTATCTCATTGTTCATCCAGTAGTAGACGATGGTGTCGTTTACTTCCTTGGTCTTGGTAAAGTCGATGTAGTTAGGGATGCTGCGTCCGTATTTTTCAGAGCGTAGAAGTCCCCATGCCGCATAACCTCCAGGCCATGGCCTTCCATCTTCCTTATTGAGCATCGTGCCGAAAGTTTGTCCATTGTTGTTATCTACGATTGTGTCGGCAACAAACTTGAATGCCATGAATCCTGTTTTGTCTGTAGGTGTAAAGGTTCCCTTCCAAACATTTCCTTCGTTCTTCACGCAGATGTCATGTCCTACCCATCGGTTGTTTTCATAGGTATAGGCAACGCCATCAATGCTTTGTCTGCCAGTCATGGCAGGGAGAGGAGTGTAGATAAGGGTGACAGGCTCGCCTGCCTTAGGATACTGTGGACTAAAAGTAAGCCTTGCTTCTTGTGCCATCGTATGGACGGAGGCCAAGAAGAAAGGAAGTACTAATAAAGATTTGAATTTCATTATTTGTTTATTTAAAAGTTGTTTTTCTAAATGTCACGTTACTGTCTACTCTGGGTTAGCTTCCAACTCTGGGTTCAGCACACGCTGATAGGCAGGGATAGGGAACACATAGCGATTGCTGTTAGGAGCAAGGGTATAGGTTTCGCCTCCCCAGTTGCGGGTGATAGTCTTGCTAAAACGACTGTCATTCTGCAAGCGGCGCAAATCATACCAACGGAGGTTGCGGCAGAAGAACTCACGATGGCGTTCGTCGATGACTTTTTTCAAGGCTTCGTCGGCATCTGTCGCAGTCTCTTTGCCATAGGTCTCATAGTCTGCTGGAGCAAATCTCTTTTCACGGAGTTTGTTGACCCATGTCATGGCTTCTGTAGGTTCATTGTTGCGAGCGTAATATTCGGCCTTGATGAGCATCATCTCTGGCACGGATGGACCTACGTTGCGGTATTGGTTGGCAATGTCTAAATAGTAGATTCTGCCTCCATCCTCAGCGTATGACGTGGCCACTTTGGCAGTTTCTGCTGTATAGCGTTGATAGCGCAAATCCTTTTCGCCCAACAGGTTGACAATCTCATCGCTCAGGTGAAGAACGGTGCTGCTCCATTGGCTATTGCTTTGTACTGGGTTTTTCAAGAGAAGAATCTCTTGGTTCTTGATGTTTTGCGGATAAGTGCTCTCGTTGAGGTCGCACACGAAGGAGTTCTGTTCGAGGGCGAGAGTGGCATATTTGTCTGCATTCTCATAATCTCCCATCAACAAGTAGGTGCGTGCCAATTCACCATAGGCAGAAGCCTTGGTTGGTAAAGTGGTATATTCCTGTGTCTCAGGGAGAGCATCTATCGCCTCGGTCAAATCCTTGATGATTTGGGTATATACGGCTTGTACGGAAGCTCTTGTTATCTTTTGGGATGTACTTTGGGTGAGGATGAGAGGCACGCCCAAGTCGGAAGCTGCAGTCTCCTTGTTATATGGCTTGGCGTATTGGTTGACAAGCATCAGGTAGGCATCAGCTCTATGTACCTTTGCCTCTGCCACGAGTTCTGCCTTTTCTGCAGGAGTGCCATCGGTACAATTGTCTATTTCGTTGATAACGGTATTGGCGTATACCGATGTATTATACATGGCGTTCCATCCGTTGTCCTTATTGTAATTGCCTGTTGCCGGGTAGATTTCCGATGACCAAAGGTAGGCTTTGGCAAACCATGCGTAGTAGTCGCCTCCATTAACGGCTGCTTGATATTGGCGGCCTCCGTCCTTGATATATACGTCATCGCTCATGATGTCAGGTAGAGCTGAGGCTCCCCACCATTGGCTGGTATTGTTGAGCAAGTATCTGAAGTTTTCTACCTTGTCTGGTACGATACCTCCCTGGGTCTTGATGTCCACAAAGTCGCTGCACGCTGCCAATGCGAGTATAGCGGTGGCACTTGCTATGATATTGCTTATTTTCATGTCTTGTTGTCTTTAGAAATTAACGTTTATGCTCAGTGTATATGCCTTCTTTGGCGGAAGGTCGGTCATGGCGTTGACACCTGCCGCATAGTCTGGGTCGAGTCCAGCCTTGTTTGCTTTCCAAAGGAGTCCGATGTTGCTTACGCTAATGGCAATGCTGGCACCCTGAATATGCAATGCCTTCAGCCAATCGTTGTCGAGGCGGTAGCTCAAGGAAACCTGTCTCCATCTCAAGTAATCTCCTTTCTCTACGTTAATGTCAGAGTATTTGTAGCGGAAAATGGAGTGGGTTGCACGACTGAGGAGAGAATAGTTGCTTGTGGGTAAAATACCAGGCACGTTCGTCGTTGCCTCATCACCTTCTTGACGCCAGCGATTTGCGATGTCATCAGACAATTCCCACATGAGGTTACGGGTGTTGGTAGCATACGTATTGAACGTTGGCTTGAAGAATTTATTGCCAAACTGATAGGTGAACAGTGAGAAGAGCGAGAAGTTCTTCCAACTGACGTTGAGGTTGATACCGCCATAAACAGTTGGCTGTGAATGGCCTATGCACTTGAGCGACTTGAGCGATGTGATGTCTTCCGTGAACTTTACCTTGTTGTCGTTCTCGTCATATACCATAGTCTGTCCATTCTCGTCGAGTCCTGCAAAGCGATAAGCAAAGAGTTTGTCGGTAGAATATCCTGCAATCATGCCGATGTAGATAGGACTATAGTTGATATAGTTGAGGTATTGCTCTTCTTTGAAGAGAGGGTTGCTCTGTACCTTATTCTTGTTCCATGCCAGGTTGCCAGACAGTTCAACTCTCCAGTCCTTTTCTTGAAAGACGGTACCTCTCAAGTTGATATCGAGACCATTGGCATTGATTCCGACACAGTTGTAGGTCATGGTAGAGTTGTAGATGTTACCCACTACTGTAGAGGAGAATGGGAACTCATAGAGCAAGTCACGACTATGCTTGATGTAATAATCGATGCTTCCGCCCAAGCGGTTGTCGAAGAAACTGAAATCAACACCAAGGTTGGTGGTATAAGTATTCTCCCATCTAAGCTCTGGGTTGGCAAGGGCAGAGATAGATGCACTTGGCTGATTGGTAATATAATTGGAATTAAACATAATCTTGGTGAATGGATAAGCACTCAAGGATATGTTTCCGTTGATACCGTATGTGGCACGTAGGGCAAGGTTGTTAACCCACTTCACGTTCTCCATGAACTTCTCACGACTCATGTTCCATTTCAAGCCGAAAGAATAGAAAGGCTTGGCACGATACTTGCGGTCGAGTCCAAAATTGTTGTAGTCGTCATATCTTACGCTGGCAGATGCATAGTATTTGTCTAGGAGAGAATAACCAGCATTCGCAAAGTATGACAAGAAACGGCGTTTGCGGTTGATAACCGATGGGTATCCACCACCCGTGAACGAGATGTTGTAACCATAGATGGATGGATAAGTGGAGTTGGAGGTCATGTCAATGTTGGTGTCGGTGATACCCGTCTCTCGATTGTACCCCCAAAGGGAGTAACCGCTTTGCTCCACGTATGTTTGTCGCAGTTCCATACCGGCAAGTGCATTTACCTTATGAATGCCATTGAAAGTATGGTCGAAGTTCAGTTGCTCACGGAAAGTCCAGTTGGAATCTTCGCTCTTGTTCTTGAAAAGGCGACCGTTTCTGATGCCGAGGGAGTTAGTGCTGGCACCTGCTGGCGTATAGATGTTCATTATATTACGCATCTCGTAGGAGTCTGCATCATACCAGATTGTACCTGTGGTATAGCTACGCTGGGTAGCGTATGTTGTAGACGAGGACAAACCTGCATAGATAGGTATGGATAGGTTGATGTTGGCAGTATAGTTGTCAGTCTTCTGAACATTGTCCCTTAATGCCAACTCCTGGAGATAGTTGTAAGTCCAAGGCCTATAGGAAGAACTGAGCGTGGAAGTCCATGCAGGGTTCAGCATGTCGTAATCGATGCCGTTGCCATTCTCGTCTGCCAGGTTTTGGTAGGGCATGAGCGAGTTGGTACGGCGACTGTTGACAAGTGTGCTGAGGGAAGTGCCATTCTTCTTGTATTTGAAGAATGTGCCAGTGAAGTTGGTAGTTAAGGTAGCCCAGTTGAAGAGTTTCCAAGTATTGGTTAAGTTCAGATTCAGTCTTGTAGCAGGATTTCCCTTGGTATATGGATTCTCCTTGGCATAAGAAGCGGAGTAGAAGTACGATGACTTTGCACCGCCCCCGTTTACGGATGCGTTATACTGTTGTGAGGAAGCACGCTGCAACAGGTATTTGGAAATCTGGCTATGGTTGTTGATGGCACTCAACTCTGCCACACGGTTGTCGTATTGGGTTTGTGTAATAGAGCCATTTTTCAAGTCTAACGCCAGGCGTACACCTTCGTTATAGTATTGTGATGCGCCATAATAAGTAGTTGGAGAACTGGCATAGATATAGCCTTTGTCCACGATTTCCTTTTCGTAGTCGAGTGCTTGGGCGGAAGTCATTTCGTTGAGATACCCCAGGTCTGGCTTGTCTTGTGTTGTCCAAGATGTTGATATGGAGATTTGTGGCTTCTGTCCATTTTCTCCTTTCTTAGTAGTAATGACGATAACGCCGTTGGCAGCACGTGCACCCCAGATGGAGGCAGCGGCAGCATCTTTCAAGACGGTGATGTTGTCGATATTGTTAGGATCGATATTGGAGATGTCTAAGTCGGAGATGGCACCATCGACGACCAGCAAAGGCATCTTCTCACCAGAGAGCGTGTTGACACCACGGATGCCTAAGGAATAATCGGTAGCTCCCATGGTGCGGGTAGAGGAGTTGGCACTTTGCAAGGTATTGGTATAGTCAAAGCTACGGTCACCTGCGAGCAAGGAAACCTTCATGCCCGAAATTTGTCCCTCCAGCCGCTGTACGACATTTGGAGTAGGTATTTTCTTCAAATCCTTGGCAGATATAGTTGCAAAAGAACCCGTTGCCCTGTCTTTTGACAATGCTTGATAACCGGTACTTACTACGATTACCTCAGTCAGGTTGTGCGAACGTTTGTCGAAAGCTATATTGATGGTAGAGTTGTTGCCTACGCTGCGCTCGATGCTCTTCATGCCGATATAGCTGAAGCGTAACTTGTCTGCAGCCGATGCCTTAATCTTATAATAGCCGTTGTTGTCTGTAACGGTTCCTGTGTTCTTGCCTACGACAATGACAGTGGCACCTATCAATGGTTCTCCCAAGTCATCTATTACTTTGCCTGTCACCTGATTTTCGCCTATACCACCTTTGAGGAGTCGGTTATCTCGGGTCACGAGAACGTATTGTCCCTTAATATCGTAGTTGAGTCCTGCTTGCTTGCAAATTTCATTCATCACGGTTTGCAAGGAGACTTGACTTAGGTTGAGGTCTATCAACTGATTCTCGTTGATGGAATTGTTTTCGTACATGACAAACACCTTGGCTTGCTGCTTGACGGCAGCAAAAGCATCCTTTACGCGGATGTTGTTTTTCCTGATGCTGATGTAGCCATTGCCGCTTGCAGCAAAGGCATGCAAGGCAAAGGCACATACGAGAACGAAAGTGCAGAGGCGTCTGCAGGATGTTTCTCGCCTAGAGTGGTTTCTGTTCATTTCTCTCTTCATAACCTTTATGTATTTAAAACCATTTTGTTTTTCTCTTCTTATTCAATAACAATCGTGTTGCCATTTATCTTGAAGTCCAAGTTGGATACCTCTTTGAGCAAGTCCAATGTAAAGCCTAATTTCTTATTGCGGAGAAGTGCTCCCGTAAACTTGCGCTCCTGTAAACGAGTATTGGCAAATTCAAATTTCACTCCATACCACAAGGAGAGTTGGTGGGCGATAACGCTCATAGAAACGTCATTGAATTCGTAGATACCGCTTGCCCACGATGTATAGAGTTTAGCATCAACTTGCGAGACGATGCTTTCCTGATTATTGCCGAAGGTAGATTGTTCGCCTCCGTTGAGATATGTCGTGTTGCCGGCAAAGGTAACTCCTACCTTGCCACTTTCTACAGTAACAACAGTAGGTTCATTGCTTGGTGCGGATACGTTGAATGTAGTACCCAATACAGTGACTTTTACTCCATTTCCGCAATCTACGGTGAATGGCCTGCTCTCGTCGTGCTTGACTTTAAAGAGAGCTTCGCCTTTGAGCTTGACATTGCGTTTGTCACCTCCTACAGGGAAAATAATCTCTGAGTTGGAGGCAAGACAAATCTCAGTTCCGTCACTCAAGGCTAACTGATAGGTACTGCCTTCCATCACTTGCAGCTTGTTGTATATTATTTGGCTACTTCGTCCGAAATACATGAGTTTTCCATTCTTGTTTTCACAATGTATGGTACCCTCTCTCATCTGCGTAGACTGCTTGCTGTCAAGTTGGATGCCGTCACCATTGTTGAGGGTGATGACTGCATGGTCTTGTGCTTCTGCCTGCATGATAGAAGCCATGGTAACTTCGGGTTGAGGAGTAGCATGAAAAAGTCTGTTTGTCATGATGAAGCCCAATGCAATGAATGCTGCAATAGAAGCAGCCCACTTCGCCACACGTTTGTGACGAAGCCTTGTCATACGTTTCATCATTTTGTTCCAACTTTCCTCTTTGTCCATTTGCTCCATCATGGAGATTTGCAGGTTTGCCTTGTGGAGCTTGAGGAAAGTGCGAAAAACGTCTTTGTTATGCTCGGATGTAGCCACAAAGTCTTTCAATTCCTCCACTTCTGTTGGAGAAATTGTCTTGTTGATGTATTTTCTGAATAATTCTACAAAATGTTCTTCCATCTTTTCCCTGTTTTAAAAAAGGAGAGAAAAGATGGAAGAATGGGTGACAAAATGTTTTCTTTTTAATATTTGTTAATACTAAATAAACGGTATCAGACAGAGTGTTCCATCGTTGCGCAGAATCTTCATGGCTCTTTTGAGATGAGTTTTTACTGTGTTGATGGATATATGCATTTCTTCCGCCACTTGTTTGTAACGTTTGTCATGTACAAAGATTTCAGTCAAGACTTGATATTCCTTTGGCGATAATTTCTGCAGGGTAACCTGTAGCCTCTGATGTCTTTCGGTAATATCTTCCTCTGTAAATCCTTCGTTCCAGGAATCGTAAGACAACTCTTCCAGTTCTTCAATGCTTTCGTAATATCCATGGCTCTTAACGCGCTTGATACTTTCGTTTTTGACGGCCATGAACAGATATATTTTCAGTTGAGTGATGTTGCGATAGAGCTTTTTCTCCCAAATACGGATAAAAAGGTCTTGAACAATATCTTCCGACTCTGACTCTTCTCCAGTAAACTGCACAGAATAGAAGCACAAAGGTTCGTAGTAGATGTCGAAGATTTCTTTCAAAGCATCTTCGTCACCTTCTTTCAATCTTTCCAGTAGGTAACCTCTTTCCATGTCTGCTATTGCCATGAGTCTCTTTCTATTAATGTGTTGCCTAATCTTTAAGACTACTTATGGAAACGACCCACACTCCGTCTTCTCGTTGGTAAGTATATGCGCCGATGTACGACAGCATCACATTCCAAACCTTTCTGGTCTCGATAGTGATATACTGTTCCACCAAGGGCATCTGCATAAACGCGCAAGTCTCTTACACACATCGTCTCAAACAGCAAGCCAAATGTATTAAGGTCGTTGACGAGATCCTTGGGGCCAATACCCAAGGCAGCAACTGCAATGGAAGGGTCGACGAAGTATCGGGTAAAAGAGGTACAGATAGCGGTCTTGGAACGTAAATTTGGGTTCCATGCAGGCATGTCCTCTATGACAAATATCCGCTCCCATGCCTTTGAGCTTTCTTTCCAAAACGTAGTCAACGATTCTATGTTTGTACAGTTTCATGCCATTTCTTTATTTTGTCGGCAAAAGTAATATAAATCTCTGATAATCATAAACTTTTTGAGCAGTTTTTAGATACCGTTCGGTAGTTTGGCCGTGTTTTGTTCGGTAGTTTGGCCGTGTTTTGTTCGGTAATTTGGCGGAAAAGATGAAAGATTTCGACAACATTCTAACGAGAAAAGTGTCGCAATTTTGCTTTTATGGGGCGTATGTTTGCGAAAAATGACTTGAACTAAAAAAAACACGCTTAGAACAGCTGTTTTTCTAAGCGTGCCTATATCATTTATTCTGATTTATACAATGGGAACGTGCGCAGCACATTCTCGTTGGTGACCCTCGCCACTTCTTCCGCTGACGTGGCATAGCATTTGGCAAGGTTCTCCAATACAAGACCAACGAATGCGCTCTCGTTGCGTTTGCCCCTATTGGGCACGGGTGCCATATAAGGGCTGTCTGTCTCAAGCACGATACGGCTCAAAGGAACCACGGCTGGCAAATCTTCACGCAAATGGCTGCTCTTGAACGTTGACACTCCACCTATGCCGAGCACGAACTTGTCGAAACGTAGATAATCCTCTGCCTCTTTCTGGTTGCCAGTGAAGCAATGGAACACACCGCCAGGCAAGTCTTTCTCATAGTTTCTCAAGATATGAAGCAATTCGTTTTGAGCCTTCCGGCAATGAATCATGAGCGGCAAACGTGTCTCCACCGACCATTTCACCTGTTCCTCAAAAGCAGCAAGTTGCTCTTTCTCAAACTCGCGACTCCAATAGAAATCGAGTCCGCACTCACCTATGGCGATATAACGTGGCTGAGCAGGACACTCAGAGGCATTGTCGTCCAACGCTTTGCGCATCATCGCCAACACGTCGCGCCAGTCGCCACGCACTTCCTCAGGCTGCAAGCCTATCATGGGGAAGCAATAGCCTGGATATTGACGACTAACCTCCATCACACTCGCTACCGATGAAGAATCGACTCCAGGCAGGAAGATAGCGCATACGCCACTATCCTTGGCACGCTTGATTACCAAGGACAAGTCGTCCTTGAACTCTTCTCCGTCAAGATGGGCGTGAGTGTCAACAAACTTATAGTCGGGCATCTGAGTAATCATTAATATTTTCTCGACATCATTTTCTCGGCATATTGCCTCAACACAGTCTTCTTGTCCTCTTCCACCTCAACGGCATCGAGATATTTTTTGCTCTGGTCGAAATAATAGGCAATCTTGTTGAGCGCAAGCTTATCCACGCCAATCTCATTGTAGAGCCTTGTCACTGCCGCCACCTTCTCTTCACGATCAAAACTTTCAGCCGTGATCCAACGCGCCAGCTCCTCACGCTGAGCATCGTTGGCATGGTTGAAGGCGTTTATGAGCATATACGTCTTCTTGTTTGACGTGATATCGCCGCCAATGGCCTTGCCAAAGACCTTGGGGTCGCCATATACGTCCAGAAAGTCGTCTTGCAACTGGAACGCCAAGCCAATCTGCTCGCCAAACTTATACAGATTGCGGAGATCTGCCTCCGGCGCGCCGGCAAGCGTCGCTCCAATCTTCAAGGCACAAGCCAAGAGCACACTTGTCTTCAAGCGCACCATCTCGATGTATTCTTCCTCCTTGACATCCGTGCGTTGCTCAAAGTCGATGTCGTATTGCTGACCCTCACCTATCTCAAGAGCGGTCTGCGTGAAGATACCAAGAACCTCAGCGAGCTTGTCGTTAGGGCATTGCGCCATGCGCTCATAGGCCAATACGAGCATAGAGTCGCCAGAGAGGATGGCTTGGTTAGCATTCCACTTCTTGTGTACCGTCTCGTTTCCGCGACGAAGATCCGCGTTGTCCATGAGGTCGTCGTGCAACAGCGTATAGTTATGGTAAGTCTCCAATGCGGCAGCCTGCATGAGAATGCTCTCTGGATCGTCCTTGTAGAGTTGATAGGCAAGCAACATGAGCACCGGCCTTATGCGCTTGCCGCCCATGGACAGCACGTAGCGTATAGGGGTGTAGAGTGTCATAGGTTGACGATTGTAAGGAAGGTCTTTCAAGAAATTGTTAACCTTCGCCAAAAGTTCATCTGAGCTATACATTATCAATAGAAATATTATAATACGAAATTAACAGGAATGGCAAACATGGTACGGCACGTGACTCCCTTGTCCATGCCCGGTTTCCATCTCGGCATCATCCTTATGACACGCATCGCCTCATTGTCGAGCAAAGGGTCAACCGACTTCACCACCTTGGGCGAGGATATGGATCCATCCTTGTTTACTATGAACGACACCACCACCTTGCCTTGGATCTTTTGCTGCTGCGCCTGTGGCGGATAACGCAGGTTACGGGTGAGCCATTTCATGAATTGCACTATACCACCGGGGAATTCAGGTATCTGCTCCACCGTGCGCAGCACCGTGGTGTCCTTGTCGGCGGTCACCTGTGGCAACGCCTCGGTCACGTTGGCTTCTTTCTGCACGGCTTGCCCCTCCCCTATCACAAGTTTGCTCGTGACAGGCGCTATCTTCGTGGCATTGTCTACATGCGCCACCTCTTTCACGTTTTGCGTAATAGCCTTTGACGCCGGAGCCGACACTGCCGATACCATGTCGCGCGTGTCTTGCGGTGCCGACTTCATAGTAAGCTCCTCGGCAAGGTCGTCAAGCATGGAATCGTCTTCCTCTGTGCCTTGTGGACGGGTGGTATATTCGAAAGCAGCGAAAAGCAAGGACAATGCCAGGATAACACCCAACAGGAACCCTGTGGAACGTTGGTTGTCCAAATTGGCCTTACCGCTTTTCTTTATATCCATTCAACAATGATTATAAATTTATTCTCTACCGTAAAAAAACTTCCTTGCAAAATTACATCTATTCTTGAAGAAAAGCAGTAATTTTGCTGAATAATTTGGAAAAAATAAATGAGAAAGGCTTTCCTTGTCATCATGGCGACACTCAGCAATATCGTTGCCATCCAAGCTCAGAATGACAGTCAGACGGGCTACAACTTTCTGCGGTTGCCCGTCTCTGCCCATGCCGCGGCTCTGGGTGGCGACAACGTCAGCGTGATAGATGACGACGAGGCCCTCATTTTCAACAACCCCGCCCTACTTTCATCCGTTACCGACAAATCGCTTAACCTCAACTACATGAGCTACATGCAAGGCTCCAAAGTAGCAAGCGCTGCATTCAACAAGATGTTTGGCGAGCGTGCTTCCGCAGCCATCTCAGGCTCATTAGTAGACTATGGAAAGATGAAAGAAACAGACGAGAACAACATACAAACAGGTGAGTTCTCGGCAAAGGACATCTCGATAGCCGGATATTTCGCATACCTTCTTACAGACAGGCTCTCGGGAGGCGTATCTGCCAAATTCATAACTTCATACATCGCCAATTACAATAGCATTGCCGTGAGCGTGGACCTGGGATTAAACTATTATGATCCTGACCGCGAATGGTCTTTGTCGCTCGTGCTGAAAAACCTTGGCGGCGAACTGAAGGCATATAACGACACCTACAACCGCTTGCCGTTTGACATGCAAATAGGCGCATCTAAACGGTTCACCAACACGCCCCTGCGACTCCACGCCACACTCGTGGACCTGAATCATCCTCACTATAAGGCCATAAACCACCTTGTGGTTGGAGCAGACGCGTTGTTATCGGATAATTTCTGGATTGGCATGGGTTACAACTTCAGGCGCGCCAATGAGATGAAACTTACGAGTTCCGACGGGAAATCGAGCAGTCATGGGGCTGGATTGAGCTTTGGCGCAGGACTTTCGCTGAGCCGATTCAAGGTGTCGGCAAGCTGGAGCAAATACCATGTCTCAAGCTCCAGCATCCTCATGAACATTGCATATTCTTTATAAAACACGATAAATGAAACAGATAACAATAGCCATTGACGGCCATTCCTCATGCGGGAAGAGCACAATGGCAAAAGCTCTCGCCAGAAAGATTGGGTATGTATACGTAGACACTGGCGCCATGTATCGCTCGGTCACGCTATTCGCACTTCGCAACAGTCTTTTCAACGATGATGGCACGGTCAAAGTCAACGACTTGAAAGAAATGCTCTCGCAGGTTCATATAAGTTTCAAGTTGAACCCCGACACAGGCTTACCCGAGACCTACCTCAACGGCGAAATGGTAGAACGCGACATTCGCGGCATGGAGGTTAGTTCGCACGTGAGTTCCATAGCCGCCATACCATTTGTGCGCGAGGCTCTCGTGTCACAACAAAAGGCTATGGGCAAGGAAAAAGGCGTGGTGATGGACGGGCGCGACATCGGCACGGTGGTCTTCCCCGATGCCGAGCTCAAGATTTTCGTCACCGCCTCGCCCGAGGTGCGTGCCAAGCGGCGCTATGATGAACTGCAAGGCAAAGGACAGCCAGCCGACTACGACGGCATCCTTAAAAACGTGCAGCAGAGAGATTATATCGACACACACCGCGAAGTCTCTCCTCTGCGTAAGGCAGATGACGCCATTGTATTGGACAACAGCCACATGACCATAGCAGAGCAAGACGCATGGCTCATTGACAAATACCAGACAGCGGCAAAATAGGCTTTTGCCCCCGGATTACCCAAAATAGCCTTTCCTTACAGCCTCCATGATGTTGGCAGGCGGGCGCTGGTTGTCCAGTTCACGTTTCATGAAATCCATATAGGGGGCAACATGCTCAAGGAACCGGTGATAGCCCTCACAAAGATAGTTGAGACCAGGGTTGCCATACTTGTCACGTGCGAAACGGTTTTTCGGACATTCGCCGTGACAAGCAAATTCAAACTCACAGTCAACACATTGGCGTGGCAGTGACGCATGCTTGAGGAGGCTGAATTGCCGCTGTTTATCGCCATAAAGCATTTCAGCTATCGACTTTGTACGGATGTTGCCCAACTTATATTCCGGGAATACAAAATGGTCGCAGGAATACACGTCCCCATTATGTTCCATCACGCCGGCATGTCCGCACTCACGTGCATAGACACATATGCCAGGGTCTTGCCCTACCCAGTTGGCAAGGATGCAGTCAAAGGTCTCCACATAGAATTTTCCCACATCGTTGCGCACCCATTCGTCGAAGATGGCACAAAGGAAGTCGCCCCATTGCTCGGGGGTCACCGAGAAGTCGGCAAGCGGACTTTGCTCAGGGTCGTTGAGATCAGCCAGATGCCGTCCGTCAGCATGATTGGCAATGCGCTCAACGATGGGAGACAGTTGCAAATACTGGCAGCCATTATCCTTGAAGAAATGATAGAAGTCGAGCGGATAATCGGCATTGAAGTCGTTGACCACTGCCATGGCGTTCCACTCCACCCCATGCTTCTTCATCAGTTTGATGCCGTTCATCACTTTCAACCACGACGGCTTGTTGGTCTGCGTGCGGCGATACTCGTCATGAAATTCCTGTGGCCCGTCGATAGACAAGCCAACAAGCCAATGGTTTTTCGCAAGGAAATCGCACCATTCATCGGTCAGCAGCGTGCCGTTGGTTTGAATGACATTGGATATTTGCCGTCCACCTGCGTATTTGCGTTGTAGCTCAAGCGCTTTTTTGTAGAAAGACAGCGGCTTCATCAGCGGTTCGCCACCATGCCATGTGAAAAGCACTTGAGGCATGGTTTGGGCTTCTATATACTCGCGCGTAAACCGCTCAAGCAATTCATCTGTCATAACATGGCGCTCCGCTTTGTCGTAGAGGTTTTGCTTCTCTAAATAATAGCAGTATTTACACCTGAGGTTACAGGCTGCCCCAATGGGCTTAAGCATGACATAAAGAGGATAACCAAAAGGCGCGATCGTGTTGGGCATGTGTGCAATGGTTTTTAGCGTTCCACTTTGATGTGATTTTTCAGCATTCTCACCATGAGGCGAGCGGCGTTGTCGGGTGCCGATTCCGTGCCAAGCAGCTGGCCTACAATCTCGTAGCCGGCGAGCATCCTGTCCCTGCCAGCATTTCCTGGCAACAAGGCAAGAAGGTGCTCCCTGATGTTGTCAACACTGAAACGGTCAGCAAAAAGCTCCGGCACCACTTCCTTGTCGGCAACAAGGTTGACAAGACTTATGTATTTGCACTTTATGACGTGGTTGAATCCCCACCTGATTATTTTTGGCAACGGCGTCTCATAGCACACCACCTGCGGCACATTGAACAATGCCGTCTCAAGCGTAGCCGTGCCGCTCGTCACCAAAGCCGCAGTGGAATGGAAAAGGAGTGGGTAAGTGTCGTCGTGAACCATCAGCACGTTTTTTTCGCCAATCACCTTCCTGTAATAGTCGTCATCAATAGACGGAGCGCAAGCGAGAACACACTGATAATCAGCGACAACATTCTTTACCGACTCCAACATGGCGGGAAGGTTGTCCTTTATTTCCTGTCTTCGGCTACCGGCAAGCAACGCAATGATTGGTTGCGACGGTTCTAGGCCGTTTCTACGGCAAAACTCTTCCTTGCTCTCGGCATAATCTGCCTTAAACGCGCGCACTTCCTCGGCTGTGGGGTTGCCTACATAATGGATTGGGTAATTGTGGCGGCTCTCATAAAACACGACTTCGAAAGGAAGTATGGAAAACATCTCATTCACGTCGCGCTTAATAGCTTTCACACGCCACTCCTTCCAAGCCCAAATCTTTGGAGAAATGTAATAATAGACAGGTATCGACGTGTTCTTATGCAGAAACTTGGCTATATCGAGATTGAAGCCGGGGTAATCGACCAATATCACCACGTCGGCTTTCCACTCCACGATGTCTCGTTTGCAAAACGACATGTTCTTGAATATCGTTGGCAAATGAAGCAACACAGGAACAAAACCCATGTAAGCCAACTCACGATAATGGCGCACGAGCACGCCACCCTCTGCTTTCATCAAATCGCCGCCAAAGAAACGAAACTCGGCTTCCGGGTCATATTGCCTCAACGAGCGCATAAGACGCGAGGCGTGCAGGTCACCACTCGCCTCGCCAACAATCAGATAGTATCGCATCGAAGTTGCTCTAAGAACTTATAATCGGTAACGTCAACAGTTGTTGGCGTTATTGCCACATAGCCGTGTTCCAACGCCCATTGGTCTGTGTCGGTGGCGGTTGGTTCGTCATTGCGATATTCTCCCACCATCCAATAATAGTCGTAGCCGCGAAGGTGGTGACGCTTGTCCACCTCGTTAATCCACGAGCCCCAGGTCATGCGGCAAGCCTTCATGCCCTCAAACTTTTCCCTTGCAGGGAAGTTGACATTGAGGCACGTGCCCTTGGGCAAACCCTTGTCGAGAACCTTCTCAACGATCTTTTCAACGTAAGGGCGCAAAGGCTCAAGGTTAGCGTCTTCGTTGTAGAAGCAAGACGAGAACGCCACCGACGGAATGTATTTCATGCATCCCTCCATGCAGGCTCCCATGGTGCCACTGTAATGGTTGTTCACCGTGGAGTTGTCGCCATGGTTAATGCCGCTGAGAATGATGTCGGGACGTCTGTCCCCGCACAACTGGTCAAGGGCGAGTTTCACGCAGTCGACAGGCGTGCCAGAGCACGACCACACCTCAGCTTCGCCAATGTTCTTTCGCCGCTTCAACCTGAGACAGTCGGCAGCCGAGAAAGCACATGAATATCCAGAACGGGCACTCTCTGGAGCACATACAAGAACATCGCCAAGACGACTGACAATGTCAACGAGTTTATGAATGCCATTAGAGTGATAACCATCATCGTTTGAGATGAGTATAAAAGGTTTCTTTTTCATTATGCTGTACTTTTTCGTTGTTTCCTTACGCTGGATTAATCACATCATTAAAATGCATGGGCAAAAGTACGAAAAAAGGTTTAAAAATAGAATGTTTCACGCAAAATATGTATCTTTGCAACAAACTATGCCACATCTGGTAATTTAAGATGTGGGTTAAAGACAATATCAATGGCAAAAATCATTGCTTTAGCCAATCAGAAAGGCGGTGTAGGAAAGACCACGACCACCATCAACCTTGCCGCGTCGCTTGCAACGTTGGAGAAGAAAGTTCTCGTAGTGGACGCCGACCCTCAGGCCAACGCCTCAAGCGGACTGGGTGTTGACATCTCGCAAGTGGAATGTTCCATATACGAGTGCATCATCGACCACGCCGACGTGCGTGACGCCATCTACACGACCGACATTGATGGACTTGACATCATACCAAGCCACATAGACCTCGTGGGTGCTGAGATAGAGATGCTAAACCTTGACAACAGGGAGAAGGTGCTGAAAGACATTCTCGACCCTTTGCGCGAGGAGTACGACTACATTCTCATAGACTGTTCCCCTTCGCTCGGACTAATCACCGTGAACGCGCTTACGGCAGCCAACTCCGTAATCATACCCGTGCAGTGTGAGTATTTCGCCTTGGAAGGAATAAGCAAGCTCCTCAACACCATCAAGATTATCAAGAGCCGACTGAACCCGAAATTGGAGATCGAGGGATTCTTGCTCACGATGTACGATTCGCGCCTGCGTCTTGCCAACCAAATCTACGACGAAGTGAAACGTCACTTCCAGGAATTGGTCTTCAAGACGGTAATCCAGAGAAACGTCAAGCTTTCTGAGGCTCCAAGCCACGGACTACCCGTCATCCTTTACGACGCCGACTCAGCAGGCGCAAAGAACCACCTTGCATTGGCAAAGGAGATAATCGACAAGAACGCGTAAAGAAACAACAATGGCAGTACACAAGAAATTCAACGCGCTTGGCCGCGGCCTTGACGCTCTTCTCTCCACGGAGAATGTGCGCACGGAAGGGTCTTCGACCATAAGCGAGATACCACTCGACCAAATAGAGCGCAACCCGAATCAGCCCCGAAGCCTCTTCGATGAGGACAAGCTGGAAGAGCTGGCGGCAAGCATCAGGGAGATTGGTATCATACAACCCATCACGCTCAGGCAGACGGCGGAGAACCGCTTTCAGATAATAGCCGGAGAACGACGCTGGAGAGCCTCACAGATAGCGGGACTGAAAACTATTCCCGCTTATATTCGCACCATCAAGGACGAGAGCGTCATGGAGATGGCTCTCGTGGAGAATATACAACGAGAAGACCTCAACCCAATAGAAATCTCGCTTGCCTACGAGCATCTCATGGAAGGCAAGAACATGACGCAAGAGAAAGTGGCTGAACGCGTGGGCAAGAGCCGCGCCAACGTCACTAACTACCTGCGCTTGCTCAAGCTCCCGGCACAGGTGCAGATGGCTCTGCAAAAGAAAGAGATCGACATGGGACACGCACGGGCTCTCCTCGCGATAGACAGCCCTTCGACACAGTTGCAACTGTTCAAGGAAATAATAAAGAACGGTTGGTCGGTAAGAAAGGTCGAGGAAATGGCGCAACACCTGAAGAACGGTGAGGACTTAGGTTCCGGCAGCAAGACCATCAAGGCAAAGAACACGCTGTCAGACACTTTCTCAAGCCTCAGGGATCATCTGTCCGACTTCCTTGGAACCAAGGTACAACTGACCTGCTCAAACAAGGGAAAGGGAAAGATAAGCATTCCATTCAACAACGAGGAGGAACTCGAACGCATCATGAGCGTCTTCGACGGAATGAAGCAACAAAACGCACAGGCAGACTGAAGCCTTAGCTACTTATGTCATCACATCACTCGACACATTATATAATAAGCATATTCACCGCGCTCTTTTGCGCCTTGTGTTGCCCACAGCGCACGCAAGCGCAAACGGCAGACCAGAAGCAGGGCAACGACACGATTCGAGCCGTGGAGCTTGTGGAAGCCAATGCCATTGACGAAACTGAACGGCAAAGCCAAACAGACGTGGCGAAACTGGGAAAGCAAAAGCGCGACTGGGCAACATGGAAGCCTGATCCCAAAAGGGCCATGTGGCTTGCCCTCGTCTTGCCCGGAGCCGGACAAATATACAACAGGAAATACTGGAAGCTGCCTATCTTCTATGGTGGTTTCGTGGGATGCGCCTACGCGTTGAGATGGAACAACATGATGTATCATGATTACAGCCAGGCATATCTCGACATCATGGACGACGACCCAAACACGCAAAGTTACAACCAGTTTCTGCACCTCGGCACGCAAATCACAGCAGAGAACCAACAGAGGTGGCAGGAAGTGTTTCGCAAGCGCAAGGACCGCTACCGCAGTTGGCGCGACCTGAGCTTCTTTGTGATGATTGGCGTCTATGCCCTGTCGGTGATAGACGCATACGTGGACGCGTCATTGTCTGAGTTTGACATCTCTCCCGACCTCAGTTTCCACTTTTCCCCAGCGGTTTTCAGCAGTCAGGAGAATGGGCTGAGAAAGTTCGACAAGCCCGCCGTAGGACTGCAATGCGGTTTCACCTTCTGACGGTACCGCAGCTAATAGGACAGCAACACATTCAATTCGCACTAAAATATAAGGATGAAACAAAAAAGACTTTTTCTCATATCCACAATATTCGCGTTCTGCCTGTCGGCTAACGCACAAACAGAAGACAAGACCGTAGTGGTCAACGACAACGGCAAGGAAGAAAGGATTAACCTGCCCGAGTCTATGACAACAGACCTCGACAGCTTGATGCGCCAATACAACGCTAAAATATATCTGCAACAAGACACGGATTGCAACATGCCCGACATCAACCCCGTGTACGAGCCAAGCGTCTACAAGGAGCGTCTCTCAAAGTTGCCCACCGTGATAGAGATGCCTTACAACGACATCGTGCAGGCTTTCATAGACCAATACACAGGTCCGCTGAGACGAAAAGTGGCAGCAATGCTTGGGGCGCAAAACTTCTACATCCCTATTTTCGAGGAAGCTCTCGAAAGCTACGACTTACCTTTGGAATTGAAATACCTTCCCGTGATTGAATCGGCTCTCAACCCAATGGCAAAATCAAGGGTTGGTGCCATGGGACTTTGGCAGTTCATGCTCAACACGGCAAAACAATATGGCCTGAGCGTCAACTCATTGGTTGACGAGAGGCGCGACATCACGATGGCCTCTTATGCCGCAGCCCACTATCTCAGCGATTTATACAAGATATATGGCGACTGGAATCTCGTCATCGCCGCATACAACTGTGGCACCAACGCGCTCAACAAGGCCATAAGACGCGCCAATGGCGAACGCGACTATTGGAAGATTTACCCCAAGTTGCCAGCGGAGACCCGTGGATACGTGCCAGCGTTCATCGCCGCCAACTACGTGATGAACTATTATTGCGACCACAACATCTGCCCATTGACCACCAAGGCACTTCCGACGGCTACCGACACCGTGATGGTCGACAGGGACATTCATTTCGAGCAGATAGCTCAAGTGCTTGACATCAGCGTGGACCAACTGAAAAGCCTCAACCCCCAATATCGCCGCAACTTAGTGAACGGCAAGTCGGGCGACGCTTCCCTGCGCTTGCCATCGACGCTCATATCAGAATTCATTGACAAAGAGGATTCCATCTGCGCCACAAGCACCAAGAACTACAAGCCAAAGCGCATAGAGGTGGAAGTGGCTGGCGGAAGCGACAAATATTCCGTCAACAACAACAAGGTGACCTACGATGACCCCGAGGTTGACGAGCAGAAGGCAACCACAAAGAAGAGCACCAAGGGAAAAGGCAAGAAGAAAAACAAGAAGAAGACTCAAAAAGCCAAAAACGTTTCCATCCGCGAAGGTGACACTCTAAGCGAGATAGCAGAACGCAACCATACCACGGTAGCAAAACTGAAGAAGCTGAACAAGATAAGCGGCAACAACATCAGGGCCGGAAAGAAAATTCGCGTGAAGTAAACCAGAGAGAGATCCCGTGGGATAAACCTATAAATATTGATTGAGTATGGACGACCAGGAGCTGAAAAACAAAGAAAGAGAGCAGGCCGACAACAAGATGATAACCGATGCGTTCAATCATATCATCGACACTTATCTGCATTCCTCCCACCGCCGCAAGGTGGACATCATCACCAAGGCCTTCAATTTTGCCCGTCAAGCCCACAAAGGCGTAAGGAGGCTGTCGGGCGAGCCATACATCATGCACCCTATTGCCGTGGCACAAATAGCGTGCGAGGAGATGGGGTTAGGTTCCACGAGCATCTGCGCGGCGCTTCTCCACGACGTGGTTGAGGATACCGACTACACCACGGAAGACATAGAGAATATTTTTGGTTCAAAGATAGCGCAAATTGTTGATGGGCTTACCAAGATTAGCGGTGGCATCTTTGGCGACCACGCCTCGGCACAGGCCGAAAACTTCAAGAAGCTGCTGCTTACCATGAGCGACGACATACGGGTGATTCTCATAAAGATATGCGACCGTATGCACAACATGCGCACACTCGACTCGCAGCCCAAGAACAAGCAATACAAGATTTCGGGAGAGACGCTCTACATCTACGCCCCTATCGCCAACCGTTTGGGCCTCAACAAGATAAAGACGGAGCTCGAAGACCTGAGCTTTAAGTTTGAGCATCCAGAGGAGTATGACCGCATAATGCAGAAGCTCTCCATGACGGAGAAGGAACGTCAGGACCTTTTCGACAAGTTCACTACGCCGTTAAAGGAGTCGCTCGACAGGATGGGATTCAAATATCATCTAAAGGCACGTGTGAAGAGCCCCTACTCCATATGGTGCAAGATGCAAAACAAGCACGTCACCTTCGAAGAGATATACGATATCCTTGCCGTCAGGATAGTCTTCACGCCCAAAGATCGCAACGACGAGATAAACGACTGCTTCCAAATATATGTCGCGCTAAACCAGATATACAAGAGCCACCCCGACCGCCTGCGCGATTGGGTAAACCATCCAAAGGCAAACGGCTATCAGGCGCTTCATGCCACCATGATGTCAAAGCAAGGCAAATGGATAGAAGTGCAGATTCGCAGCGACCGCATGGACGACATAGCGGAACAAGGCTTCGCGGCTCACTGGAAATACAAGGAGCACGACTCCACCGACGAGGACACAGAACTCAACAAATGGCTTGGCACCATCAAGGAGATTCTTGATGACCCACAGCCGGACGCCATGGACTTCCTCGACTCCATCAAGCTCAACCTCTTCGCCACGGAAATATTCGTCTTCACGCCGAAGGGCGAGGTCAAGACCATGCCGTCGGGAAGCACTGTGCTCGATTTCGCTTTCCAAATCCACACCTTCCTCGGAAGCCACTGTATAGGCGCGAAGGTGAACCACAAGCTTGTGCCATTAAGCCACAAGTTGCAAAGTGGCGACCAGGTGGAAGTGCTTTCGTCAAACTCGCAACACGTGCAACCTTCGTGGATAAACTTCGTTTACACCGCCAAGGCCCGCTCCAAGATTCAGGCAATACTAAGGAGGAACAGTCGTGAACAACAAAGCACGGGTGAGGACATCTTCAAGCAATGGCTTAAAGAGAAGGACATCAAGGCATCTCCCGACATCATTGACAAGCTCTGCGAATATCATGAGATAAAGACCCACGAGGAATTCTTCGAAGCTTTGGGCAAGAAGGTTGTGATTCTCGGCGATAGCGACGGTGAGGTCATCAACGAGAAGAAAAGCTCGCCAATGTCGGGCTGGAAGAAATTCGTGCCGTTCATCGGAAGGAAAAAGAAGGAAGACAACACACAGCCTATCAGCGACGCGTTGCTTGTGACAGGCAAGAGCTTCAACAAGAAGATACCTTGCGTCCTCTCCGAGCGAACCATCGGAATGTATATCTTCCCATCTTGCTGCCACCCCATCCCCGGCGACGACATCCTCGGATTCATTGACAGCAAGCACCACGTGGAAATCCACAAACGCTCTTGCACGACTGCCAACAAGCTAAAGGCAAGTTTCGGCCCTCGCATTCTCGACGCCGTATGGGACATGCATCGCCAGCTCTTCTTCGACGCCACGATAGAAGTGAAAGGCATTGACCGGAAAGGCATACTTCACGACGTGACAGAGGTCATCTCAAACAAGATGAACATAAACATCCACCGTGTGTCGTTCTCTGCCGACGAAGGCATATTCAGCGGGCAGATAGAACTTCGCGTCCACGACCGTGACGATGTCAAGACCATTATTGGCCGCCTAAAGAAAGTTGACGACCTAAAAGACGTAAGGCAAATCCTCTAAGAAAACAAATTGCTTCCCTTACGGGGGAAGCATATCTGAAATAAGATAAACCACATGAAGAAAAAGCTTAGAGAAGGTCAAGATGCTTCTTTATGCTTTTCAGCTCGGCGAGAGTGTCTTGCAACAAAGAGATAATCTCCGAGCTCTTGTCCACGCCCTCACGGTTGTTGCGCAGATAGGTGCGGGCAGCGGAAATCTTAAAGCCACGAACCTTTATGAGGTTATAGATGACTTTAAGGTCTTCTATATTGCGGTCGGTATAGTGGCGCACCTTGTTTGTGCCTGCCGTTTTTGGCTTTATATTAGGAAACTCCTTCTCCCAAAAACGCAGAGTGCTCTCACTAACGCCAACCATATCAGCCACTTCCTTGATGGAATAATAAAGTTTCTTGTTCTTATCGCTTTCTGATTCCATAATTATTATTCTTTCTGTCTGCAAAGATACTTAAAAATCAAAGAATTTAGTAACTTTGCATCTGTTTTCAATACATCTATTTTCAAAATAAAAAGAACATAATTAAAAAATCAAGATACAGATGATGACAGCAAACGAAATCCGCGACTCGTACTTGAAGTTTTTCGAGTCAAAAGGACACGTCATCGTGCCTTCTGCCCCAATTGTGGTGAAGGACGACCCAACATTGATGTTCACCAACGCCGGCATGAACCAATGGAAAGACATTATCCTCGGCACAAAAGATCCTAACCCTTGCCGTCGCACCGACTCGCAGAAATGCCTGCGCGTCAGTGGAAAGCACAACGACCTTGAAGAGGTAGGACGCGACTCGGCCCTGTCCCACCATACCATGTTCGAGATGTTGGGCAACTGGAGCTTCGGCGATTATTTCAAAGAGGGCGCGATTGACTACGCCTACGAATATCTTATCGACGTGCTGCATCTCGACCCCAAGGATTTGTATGTAACGGTATTTGAAGGCGACCCATCCGAGAACCTCTCACGCGACGACGAGGCCGCAAAATATTGGGAGAAGCATTTCCCGACAAACCATATCGTGAACGGAAACAAGCACGACAACTTCTGGGAAATGGGCGACACAGGACCTTGCGGCCCTTGTTCCGAGATCCATATCGACTTCCGCCCCGAAGAGGAAAAGAAAAAGGTGCCTGGAGAGCTGCTGGTCAACAAGGACCATCCCCAGGTAATCGAGATCTGGAACATCGTGTTCATGCAGTTCAACCGCAAGGCCGACGGTTCGTTGGAGCCTCTGAAGATGCACGTCATCGACACGGGCATGGGCTTCGAGCGTCTCGTCAGACTGCTTCAGGGAAAGACCTCCAACTACGACACCGACATCTTCTCACCGATTATCGAGGAGATAGAGCGTCTGTCTGGCCACAAATACAACCACACATTCCCTGAGGGACACAACGGCGAGGGCGTTAACGAAGAGCAGAAGGTCGACATTGCCATCCGTGTAGTAGCCGACCACTTGCGCGCCGTGGCATTCGCCATCGCCGACGGTCAGTTGCCAAGCAACGCCAAGGCTGGTTACGTCATTCGCCGCATACTTCGCCGTGCCGTGAGATATGCCTACACGTTCCTCGACCAGAAAGAGGCATTCATGTTCAAACTCGTGCCCGTGCTCGTGGCAGAGATGGGCGGCGCATATCCCGAGCTGAAGGCTCAGCAAGAGCTTATCTCCAAGGTAATGAAACAAGAGGAAGACTCCTTCCTCCGCACCCTCGACCGTGGCATAAGCCTGCTGTCTGTAGACATTGAAGAGCTGAAAGCCGCTGGCAAGGATGTGCTTGAAGGAGAGAAGGCTTTCCGACTCTTCGACACATACGGATTTCCACTCGACCTCACCGAGCTCATCTGTGGCGAGAACGGTGTCTCCGTTGACGAGAAGGGCTTCGAGGAGGAGATGAAGAAACAAAAAGAGCGCGC
Source organism: Oscillospiraceae bacterium (assembly GCA_963599465.1). Taxonomy (GTDB): domain Bacteria; phylum Bacteroidota; class Bacteroidia; order Bacteroidales; family Bacteroidaceae; genus Prevotella. Next base: position 31,563 of record CAVBXD010000033.1, read on the forward strand.
ACGCAACGCCGCCGCTGTGGAAAACAGCGACTGGGTGACGGTGAAAGAAGGCGAACAGCAGTTTGTTGGCTACGATGCCGAAACTTGCGACGCCCACATACTTCGTTACCGCAAGGTGACTCAAAAGAAGAGTGTCTTCTACGAGGTCGTGCTCGACCAGACTCCTTTCTACGGCGAGATGGGCGGACAAGTAGGCGACAAGGGTAAATTTGTCTTCGACGAGGAAACCATCGACGTTATCGACACCAAGCGCGAGAACAATCAAAGCGTACACATCATAAAGAAACTGCCCAACGACATCACCGCCGACCTCCACGCCGAGGTTGACACCCAGAAGCGTGAGGGCTCCGCATGCAACCACACCGCTACCCACCTTCTCGACTACGCCTTGAAACAGGTTCTCGGCGAGCAGACTGAGCAACGCGGTTCTTATGTCGACGAGAAGGTTCTGCGTTTCGACTTCAACTATTTCCAGAAGGTATCTCCCGAACAACTCAGGGAGGTGGAGCGCATCGTAAACAAGATGATACGCCAGGACATTCCTCTCGACGAGCATCGCGACACACCTATCGAAGAGGCTAAGAAGCTTGGTGCCGTAGCACTCTTTGGCGAGAAATACGGCGACAAGGTTCGCGTAGTACGCTTTGGGCCATCGGCAGAGTTCTGCGGTGGTATCCACGTGAAGAGCACCGGACACATCGGCTTCTTCAAGATTGTCTCTGAGAGCAGCGTTGCCGCTGGCATCCGCCGCATCGAGGCTCTTACTGGCGAAGCCGCCGAAGAAGGCATCTATGCCGTACAAGACACCCTCAACATCATCAGGGGCATGTTCAACAACGCAAAGGATCTCGGCAAGGCAATTCAGAAGTCAATCGACGAGAGCTCCGAACTCAGGAAGCAAGTGGAGCAATTCCAGGCACAGGTGGTGCAGCAGATGTGCAACCGCCTCGTTGACAATGCCAAGGAGGTCAATGGGGTCAAGGTGATAAAGGCTATCGTGCCTTTCGAGGCCAACAGTGCCAAGGACCTCGTGTTCAAGATTCGCGAGCGCATCCCCGAGCATCTCGTTTGCGCCATTGGCAGCAATGCCCACGACAAGCCAATGCTTTCCATCATGCTCTCCGACGACATGGTGAGCGAACACAATCTCAACGCCGGAAAAATCGTGCGCGAGGCCGCTAAGCTCATCAAGGGTGGCGGCGGTGGACAACCTCACTACGCTCAGGCTGGCGGAAAAGACGCCGACGGTCTCAACGCCGCCGTGGACAAGCTCTTGGAACTCTGCCAACTGTAATCGCACATCATTCATACTGACATAAAGCCGAATAATTCGGCCCTATTATAATTGCCGCGCTATTCCGCGACGTTTACCCGAACCACAAATCAGGCAAGCGTGGAAAAGCGCGGCATTTTCGCAAGTAAGCACCATGCAGATTGACATGATATGGCTTAGGGACAACTTTCGCCAATTCAACAAACAATACTTCGGCGACAAACTGCCGGAGCCTCGTTTCTTCATTGGCCGCTCTAAATCGCAGCTCGGTTCCTTGGCATATAAGCGTGGACTCATCTTGGGCAGGCAGCTTTTCAACCGCGGCAACGCAGCAAACGCCTTCACCCTTTCGATGAGTAATTTCTACGACCAAACAGAATATCAATTCCGCAACGTCTTGCTTCACGAGATGATTCACCTTAGCATCGCCGCAAGTGGCGTGAAAGACACCTCTCCACATGGCGTCGTGTTTCGTGGAATGATGTCACGGCTAAACCGCGAAGGCTGGGATATTCGCGTCATGACAAAAATGGAAGGCACAAAGAAAGCCTATACGGGGTCAAAGACCATCATAAGGCAATTTGTCGTGCTCGCCATAGAGACCAAAGACGGCAAGCGTTTCCTGTCGTCAGTGAATCCAAAGTTCGCAAAGGAAATAAATACGAAGATTCAGGGTGTGAAAGAAGTCGTGGCGTATCATTGGTACACAACAGACAACCGTTGGTTCGAGAACATGCCACGGGTAAGATCGCTTCGCGGGCGACACGTCGACGTTGCCACCTATGACAAACTAACAACTTTGATGACGCCTATATCATTTCATCAATAAACCCATAACTTTCCATTAACAGATTATTTTAAACCCAAAGACCATAAAGCACAAAAACATGAAAATCGCAGCAACACTAATCTCTCTGCTCTTGGCCGTGACTTCAATGGCCACCACACCGCACAAATATCGCCTCGTATGGCAAGACCATTTCAAAGGCTCGACATACGACAGCAAGTCGTGGACAAAAATTCCGCGCGGCAACGCCGATTGGAAACGTCACATGTCTTACGCCGACTCGTTGTTTGCCGTGCGCGACGGAAAGTTGATTTTGCGCGGCTGCGTAAACACCAATCTCGAAGCCGACACCGCACGCTTCGTCACTGGCGGTCTCTACACACGCCACAAGCGCACCATAAAATACGGCAAGGTGGAAGTCCGCGCCAAGTTTGGAAGCGCGCAAGGCGCATGGCCAGCAATATGGATGCTGCCCGATGCCGACATCCAATGGCCCAACGGCGGAGAGATTGACATCATGGAGCATCTCAACCACGACACCATAGCCTACCAAACGGTACATTCCTATTACACCTATGTATTGAAGAAAGACCAGACCCCACCCCACGGCTCCACTCTCGGCATAGATCGTGACGGCTACAACACTTACGCCGTGGAAATACTGCCCGACTCGCTGGTATTCTCCATCAACGGGCGCACATCGTTCTCATATCCACGCATCGATACCACCGATGAGAGTCAATATCCCTTTGGCACACCTTACTACCTGCTCATCGACATGCAAATTCAAGGGGCATGGGTGGGCAAGGCTGACCCCAAGCAACTGCCTGTGGAAATGCACGTCGACTGGGTAAAGTTTTATGAGCTGAAGAAGTAAACAACACCATTTTTGCTGAACAGCATACTTTCCATTATTATATGACATCCGGCAAACCATTACAAACTGGTTTGCCGTTTTTTTTGTCATTATAGACCCGAAATCCTATTTCACGTGGCTTCGAGCCTCTTCTCCCATAAACAAGCGCACACAAGCGTAAATCTCTCTATACCAAGACTTTCTCGTCATCTCTCGACCGCATTCCGGATTACGTCTAAAACGCCAATCGCCGTTCTAACGTAACGGCAACGCCATTCTAACGTAACGGCAACGCCATTCTAACGTAACGGCAACGCCGTTCTAACGTAACGGCATCGGGGCACATTGGGAAGCCGAAAGACCAATTTGTGGCACACCTAAAAACCATAGACTTTCACGCTTGAGACCAATAAGAAAATTATGGTTCTATGTTGATTCATGTGGGCATTCACATTTCACATTTTTTTTTCTCACACGGATTTTAAAGATTTAAAAGATGTCGGCTTCGCCGAGTGCGAATACCATTTTTCAACTGATCCTGCACCTCAGTGATTAACCATCGCGTAGCCGCTTGCGGCGTAGCAATCTTTCAAATCTTTAAAATCCGTGTGAGAAAA